>JAZSBO010000001.1:0-2359 GCA_045602425.1 Paludibacteraceae bacterium
ACGCTAATTGATCGATATAATTGTTAATAAAATTAATGCACGCTTCAACAAAATAGAACTTAAAACTCTCATACTGCAATGTAGTTTCAAAGTGATATGTAACTAATTGTTTTGATTCATTTGCATATGTGTTTTTAGATAATAGTGGTTCTTTTGTTTCTATATGTGTCAACCATGTAGAGTCGTCGTCATATGCAAAAATTTGTAGTTCCCAATAATTCCCCTCGTGTACAACCATATCTCTCATTGCTTTTATTATTGATAAAATGTCATCAATTGAAAGATCAAAACTTTCATCAATTTCTATGACGTTTTCTGAATGCTCAATAAAGGAAAGAGAAAAGTTGCCCAAAATATGCTTTTTTCCCTCTTCGCTAAACAATGTTGCAAAAGAGTTGTAAAATGCTGTTGTTTTCATATCTGATAGTTTAGCTAAAGATTCCATACAGCACTTTAGGAATAGCATTCGCAGCCCATCTCTCGCAGGACGAATTTTATCAATTTCAGTAGCTAATGTAACAAAACGTTGTACTTGAAAAAGCATTTGTCTTGGCTTTCTATCATCCCAATCAAATTGAAAAATGCGGTTGACAAATGAATTCAAACTCTCTTTTTCAGAAAAATACGGGGAATAGAACTCCTTGGTTTCTAATAAATACTTTTCTTCTAATTGTGTTAAAGTATTCTGCATAATTCACCTTTTCAACAATTACTTTTTGTCTTTGTTTTTTCTGCATATAGGACATCCATTGCCATTATTTCTGTTGTCTATTCTTGCTTGCCACTCATGCCCTTTGCTACACTTCCACCATACCTTCTTGCCGCTATTAGGCATTACATCCGCAGGTGTTAAATCATTGTTTTTTTCATAATTCCATTCGCTTTCTAAAACTGGATTAAGCGTTTGCAAATCATTATATCCAGTTAATACTTTATTCCCCGAACAATATGGACAACCAGTACCTCTATGTCTATTAGAAATCGTTGTTTCCCATTCATGCCCTTTGGAACATTTCCACCAAACTTTTTTACCACTGCTTGCTGTGAAATCTTCTGGCTTTAAGTTGCCGTTTTTTTCATGATTCCATTCTTTTGCCAAAAGCGGATTAATTGTTTGCAGATCATTTTCACCTTTAATAACATAAAGACCTGCACAATATGGACACCCTCTGCCGTTTACTCGGTTGCAAACTTTTGCCTCCCATTCGTGTCCATGTTCACATATCCACCAAAATTTCTTATTGCTGTGTGCTGTAATATGCGTAGGTAGTGCATCCCCGTTTTTTGGATAGTTCCACGTTTTAGCGACATCAGGGCAAACGGTTGATAAATCATTAAAGCCTACTAATACTTTTTTGCCGGCACAAACTGGGCACCCTTCTCCTCGCACATGTTTTATTATTGATTTGGTGTAACTGTGTCCTTTTTCACACTTCCAATATACAACCCTTTCGCCACCTCCAAAGATTTCTGATGGATTGACATCGTTTTTTTCATAATCCCAATATTTGAGCAGCTCTGGATGTTTTGTTGCTAAATCATTACCATCATATTTTAAAAGATTGCGATGCTTAGAACACACGCTTCCTTCAGCAATTTTGCTGGGCAACGCCAAATATGATCTATTGCATATTTTGCATTTCCAATAAAATCGCTGTCCTGTACCGAGTGTAACCATTTCAGGTGTTATAGAACCGTTTTTCTCATAATCCCACCTTTCAACTAAATCTGGTCTTACAGCGGCAATACTATTTTCTCTTCGCAAGATAACATATTGGTTTTTGATGGCAATAGAATCTCTTGAACAATCCACGTCAACAGAAATATCAATATCTAAGGATTTGATAATATCATTGATAAGGCGAGTTAAATCATTGAAAGTGGTTCGTTCATGGATATAAAAGTCTGCGTGTTCCTTTTCTTCAGTATACTTGTATTCCTTTACCACAAATAAAGTAATCCCCATAGATTTAAAAAACTCTTTTTTGAGAATGTCCTTCTTGGCCTTTTTCTTATGTGAAAAATAGCCGTTATATTCGATACCAATATTTTTTGATGGAATGAATATGTCGATTTCTCGATTCTCAAATATATATCTGTTTACCGTATCTGGAAACGCTTGCTTAAGATAAAAATAAATTGCTTGCTCTGGAAAAGATGTTTGACTTTGCTGTGCGCAAATAGGACAGCCTTGCCTATTGCTTCGCTGTTGGACAGACATCAAATAATCGTCATGTCCAAGGGGACAAACCCAATAAACTTTTTTCTTTGAATATTTTGTAACCTCAGTCGGTTTTATAATGTTTTTGTTACTCCATTCAGCAGCCAAATCGGGGGATTGTGACTGTAAATCGTTATA
>JAZSBO010000002.1:0-34050 GCA_045602425.1 Paludibacteraceae bacterium
AAAAAAGTTTATTTTATCAATATTTCAACTACCCTCACAACCCCTCTCCCCAGAAAAGCGGTGCAAAAGTAGATACTTTTTTATTACAAAACAAATCTTTTATGAATCTTTTTTGTTTTTCTATCAATATGATCTAAATGAGGATGATATAATAATCATAAAACGAGATAGATAACTCTCACAAAATTAATTTGACAAAAGAGAAAAAAATCATACCTTTGCAAATATCGGGATGTAGCGCAGTTGGTAGCGCACTACGTTCGGGACGTAGGGGTCGGGCGTTCGAGTCGCCTCATCCCGACATTAGAAGAAAAGCGATACAAATTATTTGTCGCTTTTTTTCTTTTGTAGAACTAAAATAAAACGTATAATCCTATAACCGTTCTTTTTTATTCCTTAAGTTTTGATAAATTTAGAAGAGTAACCTTAATTATCGTGGTTAAATAATCTCTATCATCTACATCGCTTATGTAGAAATAGTCCTTTGCACCCTCATACGGAGGACGCATCACTATTTCTTTTAATACAGAACGTCCTAATTCTGTACATTTTATATATAGGTTGTTATCACAAATGAGACCAAATAATATTCCATCACAAGAAATACAATAATCACCCATCATTTTTTTAACGGCAATATCTCCAGCAAAAGAGCATTGGTCGATAATATATTGTACAAAGTTTAAATTACTATCCATATTTTTAAAGATTCTTCAACAAAAATTGTGACATTTTTATGTAAAGATGCAACCTCGTTTCATTGCCAAGAATACTATGGTTTTTATTTGGATAAAGCATCATATCGAACTGAACACCTGTATTTATCAAAGATTCTACAAACAACATAGTATTTTGCAAATGCACATTATCATCGGCAGTGCCATGCACAATCAACAAATTGCCTTTCAAGTTTTGAGCCTTATCTAAAAGTGAAGTAGCATCATAACCCTTAAAATTTTCTTGAGGACGACGCATAAAACGTTCCGTATATGCCGAATCATAAAGTTTCCAATCAGTAACAGGAGCAACAGCAATACCAGTTTTAAAAACGCCACCGCCATTTATCATACAAGACAATGCCACATATCCACCATAACTCCAACCCCAAATACCAATACGCGAAGCATCAATAAAAGGCAATGTAGCAAGATAATTAGCTGTAGCCACTTGATCGGTTGTTTCCAATTCGCCTAATTTACGATAAGTACATTTGCGAAAAGATTCGCCTCTTGCTCCAGTTCCACGCCCATCAACACAAACTACTATATAGCCTTTTTTGGACAGATAATATTCCCAGTCTATCGACCAACGATTACGAACTTCTTGCGACAATGGTCCACTATATTGCACCATCAAAACAGGATATTTTTTTGTTTGTTCAAAATCAGATGGCTTAAGCATCCACCCATTCAACACTACTCCATCAGGAGTCTCAAACGTAAAAAATTCTTTTGATGGTAAATTCAAATCTTCGACTTCAGATTTCAGCGAAGCATTATCTTCAATAGTTCTTATTTTTATTCCAGAAGTATTAAAAACAGTGCTATTTGTTGGCTGTTGTAGCGACGAGAAATTATCAATAAAATAGCTACATGCAGAATTAAACAAAGCAGTATGTGTACCAGCCTCTGTAGTTAAACATTTTTTACGACCTTTTAAATCAATCGAATACACCTTTCGCTCCAAAGGCGATGATTCTGCCGACTGATAATAGAAGTTTTTTTTAGCGACATCTGTACCATAATAATCAGTCACATCCCAATCACCAGAAGTAAGTTGCAATAACTTCTGCCCATTCTTCCAATTATACAAATATAAATGTCGATAACCGTCAGCTTCACTCATCCAAATCATACGATTTTCAGGCAACACTTCAAATGCTTTAAGATTATTGTAATCAAAATAATATTTTTCGCTTCGCTCGGTAAGTGTAATTTTACCTATCGTAGAACGTGGATTAAAAGCAAACATATCCAATTGATTTTGATTGCGATTCAAGCGAAAAGCAAATAAAACATCAGCCGTTAAGCCCCACGTTATTTTTGGCAAATAAATATCCGTATCTATTCCCAAGTCCAACATTTTGGTCGATTTATAAAATACATCGTAAATGTGCAACGTTGGTTTTGCATTCTTTGTTCCAGCACGCGGATATTTGTACATCTGTGTTACAGGATAACCATCACTTTCAAGATGTTCACCTCCAAACCATTGAAACGAAAAAGTATTCACATCTGTCTCATCCAATCGCACAAATGCCAACAACTTACTATCGGGAGAAAATGCGAACAAACGTGTTATTCCAAATTCTTCTTCATAAACCCAATCCGAAATACCATTTATTATTTTCCCGTATTCTCCATCTTTGGTTATAGCAATTTCAGTATTAAAATCGAGCTTTTTTATGTAAAGATTGTTATCACGTACAAAAGCAACCAACCTCCCGTTAGGAGAAAACATTGCACATTGCTGTTTGCCTTGCTCCGAGAGTGCATCAAGCGTATTGCGTTTTCGATGAAACACATAATATTCTGCCTTGAACGAACGACGATAGATTTTTTCGCTATTAGCATAAAGCAACACACGTTGTTCCAACGAGTCTAACGAAAAACCTTCTATAGAATCAATAGGACAATTTTTTGTTTTTTCAATATCAAAAATTGTATCACAAACGTTGCCTTTCTTATAAGAATATGCTAATATTTTCTTTCCATCTTCTGTTACTTGGGCATATTGTTCTGAATTTAAAAGCGGGATTACCGAAGATATTGTTCGTGGAACATAATGCTTTGATGTAATTTTTTGAAGCAAATCTTGCGAAGCTTCGGCAGTCGTAACCAATAACGTAACAATCAATAATAAAAAACCTTTTTTTCTCATCGTATTTTTATTTTTAGAATGGATATCCTATTGCAAAATGAAATGCAAAATCATCTTTTGTAATTTGCGTACGCCATTTTTCAGATACGGTACGCGAAGGATCATAAAGTTTAAATCCGAAATCGAAACGCAAAATAAAGAAATCAAAGTCGGCTCGTAATCCCAAACCATAACTGCATGCTATCTGTTTGTAAAACTGATTGAATCGGAATACACCTCCTGGCTGATCAGCATAATCTTTTATTGTCCAAATATTTCCAGCATCAACAAACAACGCCCCTTCTAACAACCAAAATAGTTTTACTCGATACTCACAACTCAAATCTAATTTTATATCACCCGACTGCCGCATAAAGTCAATATCACCCGAAGTGTTTTTAAATTCTCCTGGTCCCAACGTTCTTACCGACCAACCTCTCACACTATTAGCACCCCCACTAAAATAACGTTCTTCGAAAGGCAAAATGTCTGCATTACCATAAGGATAAGCCACTCCCAAAGCCGTATGGAAAGCTAATTGATGTCGTTCACCGAACACTTTTGTATAAGCAAAATCTATATCTGCTTTAGCAAATTGTGCGTAACGAATCTTAAAAATTTTATAAGCACCATCAACTTTTTCTTGTTTTATCATATTACTAATGCCATAAAGTAAATTTCCTGCAGTTCGTACTCTTGCACGCAACGTATAAAAATCCTGTAAACGATTTTCACGTTTTGTAGTATAAGTCAAACCAAAACCTATTCGCATAATGAAATGGTCTTCGTAACTATATCGCAATGACGATGAAGGACTTAAATATTTATCTTTAAATTCAGACGTTATCCATGGCAAATAAATATAGCTAAAATCTAACAAATCAAACGAATATCTCAATCGTGGTTTTCTAAATGCATTCCAAACATATCGAAAATTTGCACTAGCGATGTTACGCGAATATTGTGGTCGCTTTTGATAATTGTACCCCAAAGAAAGTTCTGTATTTGCTTTCAGTTTTTTCTTAAATCGAGAACCTAACGGGAACAAAAATTTGGGAAAATCCAACCCTAAATTTCCTCCAAATTCTATCGAACTATAAAACGCATCACCTATATGTCCCATTGTTTCATAGGCTCCTCGTACCGAGAATTTAAATATTTCCGCTCCTCGGAAAATATTTTTATGCTGATATCCCACACTTCCTGCCACACCAATATTACCTGCAGAGTTTGTTCCCTCCAATTCTGCTGAAACAACATGAACACGATCAGGATTAACCACAATGCGACAATCTATTTCATCCTTATTTACTTGTCGAAAATCTATATCAACATATTTTATTGGCGACAAAAAATTAAGAGCACTATACGTTTGCGTTACCATAAATTCACTAAAATATTTCCCTGGCGTAATAAAAACTTTTGACACTAATGTTTTTGCATCAACAAAACGTTTAGCTCCATATACTACCAAATAACCATCTATGTTAACAGTATCAGTAAAACTTGAACGCACTTCAACCTCATTAGGGTCATCTTCCATTACAATCGTAACTTTTCGGATACGTTTTCGATGATAAGGCGAAAGCGAATCATTAACTACATACTTTGGGTGTAATGCCAATTTCAAATCAATAGTTCGCACGCGTGCAGAGCTATCTGCCACAAAATAAAGCATATCCTTATTAAAATTATAATATCCCCTATTTCGCAAAATAGTTGCAATACGATTACGCTCCGCATCCATCATTGCCAAATCAAAAATATCACCTTCCTTTATTCGCTTCAAAGAATCACGAGCCATGGTTACAAAATACGAAGCAGAATCATCGTCTAATTGCAAATCATACTTATTTACAATATATGGTTCATTAAGTTGTACTTTGTAGAAAACCATTGTACGCCTACGTTTGTTTTTTGTAAGCGTATCAACAGTTGCACGCATATAACCCTTATTTGCCAATTGGCGTAATAGCTCATTTTGCGAACGTCCTACCAAATAGGGATCATAAATCACAGGAGGCTCTCCTATCTTTCTTAACCAACGATTTATACGCTTTGTAGTATCTTGACCAGATAAACTATAAACAGCGAGTTTCACTTTCATAAAACTCAACACTTCCTGATTTTGTACTTGATGTAGATAAGGCTTTAGTTCTTCAACTGCAATTTGATCACGCTCTTTTACCTTTATACGATTTTTCTTCAACAAAGTTTCACCTTCGGGAACATATTTTACAACACTACACGAAGCAAAAAACAACAGCACGATAGGCAAAATCAGAAATCTATTATGTATAAAAAAATTACGCACTAATGTTTCGTCGTTTAAAACTCGCTATAAATATGCAAATATAACCATAAATTTTCGCACTTTCGTTTGTAATAACTCAAAACTATATAAAACAAAAAAAATACTTTTGTACAGCACAAAAATCTTTTTAAATTTGACGTTAAAAATAATCCTATGCTTTCGAAAAATAAAATAAAGTTTATCAATTCACTTTCCCTTAAAAAAAACAGAGATGAGCAAAAATTGTTTTGTGTCGAAGGAGAAAAATGTGTTTCCGAACTGCTCAAAACATTTGAATGCAAAACATTAGTTGCAACCAATCAATGGATTGAAAACAATCATATACATGCCGAAGAAATCATTGCAGTTGATAGTATTAATGAAATCAAAAAAATCACTTTCTTAAAAACACCATCTCCCGTTGTTGCTGTTTTCAAAAAGCCCCATCACACTCTTAACATTGAAGAACTAAAAAATGATTTAGTGCTATTGCTCGATGGGATACAAGATCCAGGGAACATCGGGACGATTGTTCGAATTGCAGATTGGTTTGGCATTCATAATATTATCTGTGTTGAACAAACTGTTGACATCTACAATCCAAAATCTGTACAAGCAACGATGGGAGCATTGGCTCAAGTAAAGCTATATTATACAACTAAAGAAACTTTTTTTAAACAAATAAACACCTTAAATACCAAATTACCGATTTATGGGACATTTCTCGAAGGAGAAAATATCTATTCCTCTGAATTGTCAAAAAACGGAATAATAATAATGGGAAATGAAGGAAATGGTATTGCAGAAAGCACCAAGCAATTTATCACAAAAAAACTTTTTATCCCGAATTATCCTGAAGGAGATTCCACATCTGAATCGTTGAATGTTGCTATTGCAACAGGAATTGTTTGCTCTGAATTTAGAAGAAGACTTTAACCTATTTTAGCTGTTTTAATTCTATTCGATCTCCTAACCTAAGATTTTTTTCCTTTTTCAAAATAGGTTGAGAAATCTCTTGCAAATTTTCAGAATTTTCTCGTAGAAATTTTGTTTTTATAGAATCTGGCAATGGATTTTTTTTTGCATCAAAAATCCGAAAAATAGCAATACTATCAAACCAACGATCAGGTATTCCTGCAATTGAATCATAGCAAAGTAAATCGCCATAAACAGCCACAGGGCGCAACGAATCGATATTGTTTACAGACATCGTATAACGGCGTACTCTTTCATCAGGGATTAACATTGCCGAAACCGTATCAACATCATCATTTGAATATCGAACATACATATTAGCATATGCTCCATGAAGTGAATCACACCAAGCAGTACTTTGCAAAAAATAAAGTATCAGCCTATCACCCTTCGCAAAATAATTACTATCTAAAAATTCGAAAGAGAATTTATCCTCACGCTTTGCCGAATCAGGATGCCAAACGATTCTTTGTGGCAATGTCCAAATATTAATCGTATCATTTTGTTGTGTTTCTATTATCTTTTCTATTTCTTGAGGATGATAATAATTATTTCGCACCAACAATTCTTTTGACTTCAAACTATCGAGGACAATCTCATAAATCAAAGTTAACGATTTTGAATCTTTAGCATAATAAGCTGCTGATTTTTCAAAATCATTACGCGTTGTATTATGTTTTTGAAACAAACTATTGTAGTAAAGATTCTTTTTTTGCTCATTACGAATAAACATTACATCAAAAGACGCTTCTGTTAAATACAATTCTGTAAGAATATTTACCATTTCCTCTTCCGAAAGCAATTTAAAATCACGCTTTTCACAAGAAAAAAGAGTCAGAGTAGCCAACACCACTCCAACAAACACAATAGTTAATCTATTCAGCACTTTGGTCAATGATTTTATCTTTTTTACTACCGAAATCAAATGTTTGTTCGAAATCTTTTCTGAAAAACAAAATTAACATAAACATACCGACAGTAATTGCAGAATCAGCAATATTAAAAACAGGACTAAAAAACACTTCACCACCAAGCATTGGTACCCAACTCGGGAACTCAAAAAGTGGGAAATAAAGCATATCTACCACCTTCCCTTGAAAAAACGAAGCATAACCTTCGGTAAGTGTAAATTCTGCAACTTGAAATGGAGTGCTTTCTGTAAAAATCAATCCATAAAACAAACAATCGATAACATTACCTATTGCACCTGCCAATATCGTTGCCAAACAAAGTATATAACTCAGTTTGTAATTTTTTTTTAAAAGTTGAACTAAATAATAAACAATTACACCTATAAGAACAAGTCTAAACGATGTCAAAAGTAATTTACTACCGATAGTCATACCAAATGCCATTCCAGGATTCTCAATAAAATAAATCCTAAACCAATCAAAAATATAAATACTACCAGTATCGCCAATAGTCATATTTGTTTTTACTAAAATTTTTGAGATTTGATCTATCAAAAGAATAGTAACAACAAATAATAACGTTTTTAGTTTCTTGCTCATTTATATTACGTAGTATTATTTACGTTTTTCTTTGGCTTCAATACTCAAAGTTGCATGAGGAACAGCACGCAAACGTTCTTTAGGAATTAACTTGCCCGTTTCACGACACACACCATAAGTTTTATTTGCAATACGTACTAATGCAGCTTGCAAATGTTGTATAAACTTCATTTGGCGTTGAGCTAATTGTCCAAGTTCTTCTTTCGACAATGTATTTGCACCTTCTTCCATTACTTTAAAGGTTGGTGACGTATCACAAACATCATTTACATTCGTTATTGCCGAACGTAACTCATCGTAGTACTCTTGAGCAGCATTAAGTTTTTCTTGTACTAACTGACGGAATTCTTCCAATTCCTCGTCTGAATATCTTGTTTTTTCTTGCATAATTACTTTAGTTTAAATTGTTATTATTAAAAATCACTATTTACATTTCTTATTTTTTTATACAAATCCGAGGCAAAAACGAAATCATTAAGATTCTGATTTTCACAACTAAAAATTTCATTTTTACTACCCTGCCACTCTTTTCTACCCTCGTGAATAAAAATAATATTATCACCTATACCCATCACAGAGTTCATATCATGCGTATTGATGATAGTTGTAATATCAAATTCTTCGGTTATTTCTTTTATCAATTGATCAATCACCAACGAAGTCTGCGGGTCCAATCCCGAATTAGGTTCATCACAAAAAAGATATTTTGGATTTAACGATATTGAACGAGCAATAGCAGCACGTTTCTGCATACCTCCACTTATTTCCGACGGATATTTATTTTTGGCTTCAGTAAGATTTACCCGATTGATACAAAAAGCCGCACGCTCCATCATTTCTTTCTTTGTCATCGATGAAAACATCTCCAACGGAAACATTACATTTTCTAATACTGTAAGCGAATCAAAAAGTGCAGAACCTTGAAAAAGCATTCCAACCTCTTTTCTCAACTCTTTTATATCGTAAAATCGCATCTTTGTCAAATCACGGCTATCGTACAAAATTTTTCCACTATCGACTTGATGTAATCCTATTATACTTTTCATCAAAACAGTTTTTCCAGAACCACTTCGACCAATAATAAGATTAGTTTTCCCATTTTCAAACACAGCCGAGATGTCTTTCAAAACCTGCTTGTTGCCAAACGATTTATTCAAATTACACACTTCTATCATACCAACATCAAATTTGTCAAAATCAAATTAAACAACAATATAAGAATACTACTATTTACTACAGCCTTCGTGCTTGCCTTTCCAACCTCAAGGGCTCCACCATAAGCATAATAACCATAAAATGCTGCAACTGATGTAATTATAAAAGCAAACACCAACGATTTTACAATTGCATAAGTAACATAATAAGGGATAAATGCATATTGAATACCATAAACATAATCGGACACCGTAATAACATCGGTAAATGCAGCAACAAAATAACCGCCTAACAAACCTACACCCATACTAAAAATCACCAAAAAAGGCATCAGTAATACAAATGCTAAAATTTTCGGAAGAATTAAATAATTTGCGGAATTGACTCCCATTATTTCGAGTGCATCTATTTGTTCTGTTATTCTCATCGTACCAATTTCCGAAGCTATGTTTGATCCAACTTTTCCAGCAAGAATCAAACACATAATTGTCGAAGAAAATTCCAACAACAATGTATCACGAGTTACCAAACCCGTACTATAACGAGGCAAAAGCGGATTTTCTGTATTCAACTTCGTCTGTATCGTCATTATCGCTCCTATAAAAATCGAGATAATAATAACAATGCCTAACGAATTAACGCCTAAACTCTCCATCTCTTTGGGCAATTGACGGAAAAACATACGCCATCTATCAGGTTTTGTAAATACTGTTTTTATCAGTATAAAATATTGTCCTACTGTTTTTAACCACTGCATAATATCTGCATTTTGATTGCAAAAATAGTAAAAAACTATTCAGAAAACTCTATTTAACACTTTTTAGACATCCTCCATAGAAAAACAGTTTGCACAAGAAAAATGTTCAAACAATTCATTCTAATCCGTATCTTTGCAAATATTAAAAAATTACAATGGTTAAAATTGGTGATAGGGTTCGTTTTTTAAACGCTATAGGCGGAGGTACCGTCATTAAAATTGATGGTCGTATTGCAACAGTCTTGGAAGAAGACGGATTTGAAATTCCGTCGATGATTTCAGAACTCATTGTAATAGATAGTGTCAATCAACTAAATTTTCCTACAGAACAAGTAAAAACAGAAATTCCACAAAATACACTTAACAGAAAAAATGAAAGTTTTGATTTTAATAAAAAAGATGATAATCCTGATAAGGACCAACTTTCTGTTTACATAGCGTTTGTCCCAAAAAATATTAAAGAGCTACAAGTCACTGATTGTGAATGTTTTATTATAAATGACAGCAATTATTATCTTCAATTTTCTTTATTCGCTGGCGATGAGCAACCTTTATTGTTAGAAAATGATGAAATAGAACCACAAACAAAATTGTTCTTACAAGATGTAAAAAAGGAACAATTAAATGACTTTAGAAAAATAATTTTTCAAGCTATTGCATTAAAAAAACAAAAGAATTTTTCCATAAAGCCTACTATCAATATTCATAAAGAATTGGATTTGACAAAATTCTATAAACTACATTATTTCTCTGACAATGATTTTTTTCATCAAAAGGCTTTTATAATAACGTTGATGGAAAAAGATTTTTCTGACAACGACTTCATTGTAACAGAATCTATTGCAAAAAAATTTTTTGACAAAAAAGTTGTAAGCCAAACACATACAACCAAAAAGAAACAAAATTCTCCTATTGAAGTTGATTTACACATAAACGCATTGCTCGACTCTACTTCGGGAATGTCAAATGCAGATATACTAAACTTTCAATTACAGAAATTTCATGACACGATGAACGAATATCGTAAAAAAACAGGTTGTAAAATTGTGTTTATTCATGGGAAAGGAGAAGGTGTTTTACGCAAAGAAATAGAGAAACAACTCAAAACAAAATATAAATCGTGTTATTATCAAGACGCTTCATTTCTTGAATATGGATTTGGAGCTACTCAAGTTACAATCAAATAAATAAACTAAAAAACTATTACTATGGATTTAAAAATTGCAGTATTAGCAGGTGATGGTATCGGTCCTGAAATCAGCAAACAAGGTGTTGCTGTTATGGATGCAGTTTGCAAAAAATTTGGACATAACGTTATTTTCACAGAAGCAATCTGTGGAGCAGATGCTATTGATAAAGTAGGAGATCCTTTCCCCGAAGAAACTTTTCAGATTTGTATGAATGCCGATGCAGTATTATTTTCGGCTGTTGGCGACCCAAAATTCGACAATAACCCCACTGCAAAGGTTCGACCAGAACAAGGACTTTTGGCAATGCGTAAAAAATTAGGACTTTTTGCAAATATTCGTCCTGTAGAAACATTTGATTGTTTAGTTCACAAGTCGCCTTTGAAAGAGGAATTAGTAAAAGGTGCTGATTTTATATGTATTAGAGAATTAACTGGTGGGATGTATTTTGGGGAAAAATACCAAGATAATGAAAAAGCCTACGATACCAATTATTATACTCGTCCTGAAATTGAGCGTATTCTAAAAGTTGCTTTTGAATATGCAATGAAACGCAATAAACACCTAACCGTTGTGGACAAAGCAAATGTGTTAGCAAGTAGTCGTCTGTGGAGACAGATTGCAAAAGAAATGGCACCATCATACCCAGAAGTTACAACTGATTATATGTACGTAGATAATGCAGCAATGCGTATGATTCAAGATCCAAAATTCTTCGATGTTATGGTTACCGAAAACACGTTTGGAGATATTCTTACCGACGAGGGTTCATGTATTACAGGATCTATGGGGTTATTGCCTTCGGCTTCTACTGGCGAACACACACCTGTATTTGAACCAATTCACGGTTCTTGGCCACAGGCTAAAGGATTAGATATTGCAAATCCGTTAGCTCAAATACTTTCTGTAGCAATGCTATTTGAATATTTCGATTTAAAAGAGGAAGGTATTTTGATACGAAATGCTGTAAATGCTTCATTAGATGCGAATGTACGTACTGGAGAAATTCAAGTTGAAGGTGTTCGTCCTTATAAATGTAGCGAAGTGGGTCAATGGATTGTTGATTGGATTAAGAGACAATAATACTAATCTACCCCCAAAAAAGAAGAGTTTGAAATTTCAAACTCTTCTTTTTATACCGCAATCAACTAAAATCTATACCCAAAACCAACACTAAAAATACGTGTCGGTAGAAAATTCACTAACAACAAACTACTGCACAAAGCTCCTACTTCCACATTGCCAAACCATTGATTTTTCCCAAAAGCCACACCTACCGCACAAACATCCAACGCTAACATTCCTGAAATCTCTTTACCATAGCTAAACATCGTAGCACCAACACTTAATCCTGAATAAATATTTACATTCGGGTGATCGAAATATGTAAAACGAATGGTAGGAAGAAAAGAGTAAGTATAATACTCTTCCTGCCCAATTTCAGGTGAGACTTCGTGTTCTGTTCCAGGCTCTACAGGAATTGGCTCTAATTTTGCATAATCCGCTTTCCAACCATTAAAATTCACATTGATACCTAATGAAATCAATTTATTTACTTGATACATATACTCCACAAAAATATTACCCGTTACTTTTTGATTAGAATAACGAGAATAAGTCTCTCCTATCATTTTCCCTTTAGGACTGAAAGCATCCCACAACTGCTCGCCATATCCAACACTTATCTCGTGCCGAGATTCCAAACGTTGATCTAATGTAAAAGCTTTTGTCATCGAGCAAAGTTGAATACAGAATAAAAATAAAATGATTCGTTTCATAATAATAGTTTTATTTATTTTGGGAAAAGATAGCTACTTTTTTTAGTACTTCGGCGATATTTTTACAAGAAAATCCGTTTACAAGGAAATGCGATTGCTCTGCTACAATTACTAAATCAGAATCATCAACTACCTCATATCCTGTACGTTTCAAAGCAACCTCTAACCATGTTTTTTTATAGTTGTCACCTCGTATAGTAACTTTTTTGCCACAAAAACGATGATTAATTACGAATTGTCCGTTATTATTATTAAAGTTGTAATTTTTTGAAGCAAAACAACGCTGAAAAGCCCCAGACATCATCATATCTTCAGGAATTCCAGACTCAACACCATTCTCAGACATTAGCCAAACACAATCAGCCATTTGCATTGCTAATTCCAATTCGTGCATTGACACGATAAAACATTTTCCTGTCTCCTCTGCCAAACGTTTAAGCAAAAGCATAATTTCAATTCTATTAGGCAAATCAAGATGAGCTGTTGGTTCGTCGAGCAACACCAAAGGTGTATCTTGAGCTAAAGCTTTGGCTATAACAGCACGCTGTTTTTCTCCATCTGACAATTCTTGCAAAAAATCACTATCCTTATGAGAAAGGTTTACATCTGCTATCGAACGCTGAACAATATCTCTATCCGCCAAAGACAAATTGCCAAACCAACCAGTATGAGGAGTACGACCTAATGCCACCAAATCATATACTCTACAATTTTCTACATTTATAATATCTGTCAAGACTAAAGAAAATAACAACGCTCGCTCTGATGCTTTCAATACCGACACATCTTTATCATTTATAAAAATCGATCCAGAAAGAGGATTTTGCAAACAAGCGATTGTTCGTAATAATGTAGATTTTCCACAGCCATTCGTACCTAACAAACAAACTAAAGAGCCCTTTTCGGCACATAAATTTAAATTGTTTTGTACCATTTTGTTTGCATATCCTATCGACAAATATTTTGTTTCAAAAAAACTCATTAGAAATTCAAATAAAAATCTTTTGTTAAAAATTTATATTCATCTGTATAACAATGTCTTGTTTGCTCTATTACCAACGATTCTGAAATACATGGAAGTTTTTGAAACGAAAAAGTCATCAACTTTCTTTTAGGTACATGTCGTGGCATTGGACAAACTATCAATTCTCGTACACAATTTAAACCTTTACTTTTTGCTAACTCCATAAATAAATTGGCCTCATTTATAGGATAAATTACAGAAAGAAAACCATTTGTAGCAAGTAAACATTCTGTTGCAGAAAGCAATATTTCAAAAGTCAATTTATCTGAATGACGTGCTTGCGAACGCTTTTCATTCGGGCAACGCATAGAATTCACAAAAAAAGGAGGATTACAAACAATTAAATCATATTTTTTTGTCGTTTCAAAAAGACGAATATCCGAATTAACAACCGTAATATAATCTGAGAATGGAGAATTTTGCACATTTTCTGTTGCCTCCAATGCTGCATCTACATCTATTTCTACAGCATCAATTGGCAAACGAAAACGCTGTGCCAACATCAAAGCAAGAAGTCCTGTACCCGTACCAATATCCAAAATATTTTCACATACAGAAGGATGTTGAACCCAACTTCCTAACAAAACGCCGTCGGTACCAACTTTCATAGCACTCCGTTGCTGTTTAATTGCAAATTGTTTAAATGTAAACATTGTTATTTAGTACCACTTTTAGACGAATGGCGTTTTCTTGAAGAATTTCCAACCTCATCTTTTTTGCGATCAAAACGAAGAAATATATCCTCTTTTCGTAGTGGTCTATACTCTTGTTTCCATACAAAATTTGGGAAAAACATAATTTCCTTTGTCAACTCATCCATCGGATACATTGTTGCCATAGGTGAAGGGAAAATCAGAACTTTATCAACTTTTCCTTCCTTGAAATAAGCATGCAAATAACTACTTTGTGTAGTATTTAAACCAATAAAAGAACCATCGGATTCATCAATAGGATAAAATATTGATTGTGCATTTCCGTTAGACTCTATTTTATACAAATTTCCATCTTGCAAAAAGGCCCAAAACTCTTTTCCTATCATTTGATTAAAATGCAAGGAATCTTTTTTCTGACAAGCAAAAGCTGCACCAATAACATGAGCTTTTTCCATTGTTCCGTTTTTCATATAAGCTCGAATTGTATCACCTATAATTTGCTGATCTTCGGACCAAACTATTGGGTCATACATCAATTGCAATATAGAATCACGAGTTTGATACGATGCAGAGTCTGCTATCCCCTGCAAATCAATACGATAAAACCGAACATTATGATAAGCTTCTACCACTTTATAAATAGAATCTGCATAAGTAAAAAGTGTGTCGGCATGCAAAAAAAGCGTATCGCCACCAGAATATTCTATCATCATAGCAGAATCCGTTGCTAATCCTTCTTCTGTAAGTTCGTTATAATAACCATAATGTCCAAAAAGAGAAACCTTTTTTAGTGTATCAGCTAATTCTATATTGTGATATGCACGAGCAAGTCCACGATTTTTATTATAAAAAATAGTATCACCAATTAGACGTTTTGTATCTTGATGTTCAATATAAGAATTATACAATAACTCGGCAAGTTCATTTTTTGTATCATACCAACCTTTTTCAGAATATATATGTGTTTCTTCTGCATAATCAATATGAGTAGGACCTAAAATATTAGCAATATTAGTATTAGTATTATAATTCAACGTATCGGAATACATCACAAAATTTGGATTCGTAAGTTTTACCTTACGTCTAAAATTTGCCGTATTTGTTGAAGGATAATAATAACCAAAAACCGAAACCAAAACATTCAAACTATCTTCTAATTGACCACCATTAAAAAAATAACCTACATTACGCATCCTATCGTAATTGAGACTATCAGTAGTTAGAAGTGCAGATTTATTTTCCATCCGAACATTTTTTCGCAAACGTGCCATTCGTGTATTTCCATCGTAATACAATACATCGCCATAGACAAAAAGCGTATCACCTTGAACAATTTTTACGTTACTAAATGCATCTAACGAATTTTTATAGTCGTAGAAATAAGCACTATCGCAATAAAGATAAATATCATCATGACGAAAACAAACATTACCTACTAACACTTGAACATCTGGCAAACGTTCTTTATCAAACAAAAGAATGTCTGAATTTTCGAGATAAATCATCGAATTTTTCGTCCCAGCATTTGTTTCTACTTGTTTTTTATCTAATGTTTTTTGGCTTTCAGAATCGGGTTTCTCTATTGTAGCAGAAGGTTTTAACGTCATTTTTTTTTGAGGACGTTGAGCTGATGCAGTAATACTCACAATTGTTGCCAACAGGCATAAGAGACATATCTTTCGCCCAATATTTTGAAAATAAAAAAAAGTAAACTTCATCATTTAATCCAACCTTCGTGTTTAAAGTTGCAATTTTTCCACTCCTCATCTATCTGAATATAAGTTTCTTTCTGTTTTTTCGTAATCCATTCCTGAAGAATTTCTTGTCCGCGTTTCGCTTCCAAAAACGATTTAAGTTCCTGATAATCGTCAACTAAATTAGCTTTATGACTTTTTACCTTCGTTTTAACTTTGATGATAGCATACACCTCACGACCGAGTTTTGTGTCCATCATTGCAAAAGGTTCTGAGATTTCTCCTGCATTCAACTTATAAGCCATTTTAGCAATTTCAGAAGGTAATGATTGATATTCAAATTTAGAAGAGCCTGTATATTGATTAGGCATCAAACCTCCATTCATACGCGAATCTTTATCTGCCGAAAACTTCAATGTTGCACTCTCAAATGTCAATTCTCCATTACGAATCACATTCACAATAGAATCCAACTGCTTCATAGCTTGTTGTTTTTCCTCAATAGAAACTCGAGGTTTCAACAATATATGCCGGCAATTCACTCTATCATCACGTTTTTCTATCAATTGAATAATATGATAACCAAATTCAGTTTCTACCACTCGCGATATTTTTCCGGGTTCTTGTAAAGCAAAAGCAGCTGCTGCAAATTCAGGGACAAAACGCCCTCTCCCTGCAAAACCAAGTTCACCACCTCTAAGTGCAGATTCCTTATCTTCTGAATACAAACGTGCCAATAACGAAAAATCAGTTGAACCCGAATTCACACGTTCTGTAAATTCTCTTAACTGGCTTTTTACTCGATCTATTTCTGTCTGTTTTATTGGAGGCTCTATTGTTAAGATTTGTATTTCCACTGTTTCTGGAACTATTGGAATTGAATCTGCATCCATCTGTTCATACATCTTTCTCACTTCATTGGGAGTGAGTTTTACATCGCCCGTCAGTTTCTGTTGCATTTGTTGAACAATCATCTGCTCCTTTGTTACTGTATATAAATCTTCGCGTATTTGCGTAGCAGATTTTTTGAAATATTCTTCCATTTTTTCTTTCGAACCTATTTCCGAAATAAAATAGTTCATTCGAGCCTCAACTTGTGAATAAACCATACTTTCCGATACTACAATACTATCAATCTTTGCTTGATGAAGAAACAATTTCTGAATAGCGATCTGCTCTGGAATCAAACAATAAGGATCGCCCTGCATACGAGTTCCTTCATATTGCATTCGGATACGTTGCTCTTCAACTTCAGATTTAAGAATAACTTCGTCTCCAACAATCCAAACGACCCCATCAATCATATTATTTTGAGCCACAATCGTAACTACAACAGGCAACAAAAACAGTATTAAGAAACAAAATCTTTTCATTCGTTATTCAACATTATTTTAAAAACTTAATATTTTTCGAAGCATCATTATAAAGTTCTTCTTCGAACGTACGTATAAATTCTATCTTTTTTTGATTCAATAAAATACTCTCTATTTTTTTCTTAGCAAAATCATAAGGAGCAGTATTCCCTACCAATCTATAGTCTGTCACTTTCAACAGATAGGTAAACACAGTATCTTCTCGTTCAAAGATATTTGGCGAAGTAATTATATTTTTTTCATCAGTAGTAGATAAATCTGGTATCTTTTTCAAAACATCAGAAACATAAAACCATTCTTCTTGAAAATAATCCAACGTCCCATAATTACGAACACAAAATTTTTCCATTTTTTCAAGATTATCGGTATCTATGTCGTTCAGCCATTTATACAAATCTTTCATTCGTTGTGTTTTTTTCGGAATTTTTATAAAAACACCTTTTATAATACTCTCTTCCAATAAAAACAATGAAGAATATTTATCATAATAGTTCTTTATTTCATCTTCAGACGGCTGCTCCAAACGTTGGTTTACAAGGTTCTGCTGATAATATTGTATCGTTAATATTTTTCGATATTCATCTACAAGTTGTTCTATTTCAGAAGGATTTTGCACATTTTTCTTAGCATAATCATACATCATTGCATCTATTATCCAACGCTTAATATAGGTATCAACAGCAATTATACTATCTTCTTTCGATTGCGTACGTGATGAAATTTTAGGCAAATCTTCTTTATACAAAAACTGCCCATTCACTTCCAATATTGGCGTTTTATTTATATTGATATGCTCTTTTTGGCAGGTAGAGAATATCACTGTTGCTAAAAAAATTATGCCTAATGAGAATTTCATATCTACACGTTTTATTGTATTGATTCTTTCACATTTTTAAATACTATAACTGGATATTTTTTTCGCAAACGTTCCACCCATTCCTTTTCCAAATATTCTTGATAATCAGATATTAGACGACCACGAACATCACGATAATCATTCGGATAACATAGCATTTCTCCCTGTAAAAACACAAATGGATATTCTTGTTTTTCCTCTGCTATCTGCTTCTTTTTTACAAATGCTAATTCATCAATCACAGATTTATCACCTTTTTTCCACAATCCTTTCTCGAAAATAACCAACGGAATAGAATCTACATTCAAACGACGATTTATATAACTTGGAATTGAATCCACATTTGCATTTTTCAATATTTTCTTTAGCTGTTTTGCTATTTTTTTATCACGACAAGCAACCATATAACCTTTAAAAACAGGCGTTTCAAATTTATAATTCGACTTGTTTCGTATAAAGTAATCCATCAACCCAACTGTATCATTCGTTGCTTTGTCCCAAACCTTTTCTTTGCTTAATTCAAAAAACAAAATACCATCATGATACTCACGCATCAAATTGCCAAAATCAGAATATTTTTGTTCCAAAAGCGAATCTTCATAACGAATCAATCGCGTTGCAATATAATCCTGCAAAGAATTTTCAAATATTTTATCATCTAAATTTTCTATCCCGACACTAACAACGTGCGATACAAAATCTTGTTGCATCACATTTTGGTTGGCAAACGAAAATAATATTTTTGTCAAAGTCGAACATCTCAATTTAAAAAGAGAATCATTTTGTTTACTTTTTAGTAATACATTTTTCAACTCTTTTAGTGCAATTTCGTTAATAACAAAATTATATTCCTGCTTCAATTTCTCGACAAAAGATTTACGCACTTCCAATATTCGAACATCGCGTTGCAAAACAGATTCAATCTCTTTCTTTTTCACTTCTGCAGAAGGGATTCTTCGTTCTTCTAACTTTATAATATGCCAACCAAACGGAGATAATATAGGTTCACTCACATCACCAATATTTTTCAAAGCAAAAGCTGCTGTTTCAAATTCACGAACCATACGTCCCAAACCAAACCAAGACAAATCTCCACCATTAATTGCCGTTTGTTTATCATCAGAATTCAATTTTGCCAACTCCTCAAAATTAGCACCTTGTTTCAACAAATCTGAAATGGAATCAATTTGTTGCTTTACACGCATTTTTTCAAACTCCGACATTCGTTGATTTGTCATTTTCAAAATATGCTTCGCATGAATTTCGCCTACTGCAGGACGGCGATTGTGAACAAGTATAATATGATAACCTATTTGCGAACGTATCGGATCAGAAACAACTCCTATAGGTAATTTGTAAACTGCCGACTCAAAAGGATAGATTGTCATCATACTTGTAATGTATCCTAAGTGCCCTCCATTACGAGAAACAGAGACATCATCTGATAAATTACGAGCTACAACATCAAACGATTCTGTCTCCAAGCGTTTTTTTGCTTGCAAAGCTTTCTGATATGCTTGCAAAGTATCATCGGGAGCTGCATCATGGCTCAATTGTACAAAAATATGACTAACATCTACATCTTCCAATGAACGTTGATAAGCCTCTTCAACAAACGCATTGAATTTCTGAATATCAGTCAAATAAGTTCCTTTCAGTTGGTTGCGATAACCTAACAATTCATGACGAAAAGTCTCCAATGTATCCAAACCGCAACTTTCTGCCTCAACGACTTTTAACTTAAAATTTCCATACAAGGTTAAATATTCATCAAGTGTTTTTGCATTTTTAGTATTATTCTGATTATTTTTTTTATAAACATATTCAAATTCAGATACAGTAACAGTTTTTTTCCCTACCAACATCAATGTATCATTTTCACTTGAAAATATATTTTGAGAAAACACTACAAAAAGCGATACAAAAACAAACGAACGCATACTTTCTTGTCTTTTTATATTAATGAATCAAGTTTTTCCCGTCCATATCTTTTGGCTGGGCAATACCCATTATATAACAAATCGAAGGAGCTACGTCTGCCAAAATACCATTTTCAACTATAGCCGATTTGTTCTCGGTAACATACACAAAAGGTACAGGATTCAACGAATGTGCCGTATTAGGTGTTCCATCAGCATTGATCGCATTGTCAGCATTACCATGATCTGCTATAATAATCACTTCATAGCCATTTGCTTTAGCAGCTTCTACCGATGCCTCAACACAAGCATCTACTGCCACTACAGCTTTTTCTATTGCAGAATAAACACCTGTATGCCCTACCATATCGCCATTAGCATAATTCACAACAATGAAATCATATTTTTGAGTAACAATAGCTTCTACCAATTTATCTTTCACCTCGTAAGCACTCATTTCTGGTTTTAAATCGTATGTCGCTACCTTTGGCGATGGTACAAGGATTCTATCTTCGTTTTCGTAAGGAGTTTCTCTTCCTCCATTAAAGAAAAATGTAACATGAGCATATTTTTCAGTTTCTGCAATATGCAATTGTGTTTTTCCACACGAAGAAAGATATTCACCCAAAGTATTTGCAACATTTTCTTTATCAAATAAAATGTGTACGTCTTTAAAAGATGCATCGTATGGCGTCATACAACAATAATACAAATCTGGTATTGTCGTCATTCCTTCTTCTGGCATATTTTGTTGCGAAAGAACTACAGTCAACTCTTTTGCTCTATCGTTACGATAATTAAAGAATATCACCACATCTCCTTGCCTGATTCGTCCATCAACAGAAGTTTTAACGATTGGTTTCATAAACTCATCAGTAACACCTTCATCATACGACGCTTGAACAGCGGCAACCATATCATCAGCAGGTTTACCTACAGCATTGACCAACAAATTATAAGCTTCTTTTACACGTTCCCAACGTTTATCACGATCCATTGCATAATAACGACCAATAATTGTTGCTACTTGAGAAGTTGTACCTACACAATGTTTCTCTAAACTTTCTATAAATCCTTTTCCACTTTTTGGATCGGTATCACGACCATCCATAAAACAATGTACACAAGCTGGGACATCATATTCATTAGCAATATCCACCAACTTAAACAAATGGTCAAGCGAGCTATGCACACCACCATCGGAAGTCAAACCCATTAAATGCACAGTTTTCCCATTCTCTTTTGCATACGAAAATGCCGATACGATTTCAGGATTTTGCATAATGGTATTATTACGACAAGCAAGATTTATTTTTACCAAATCTTGATAAACCACACGCCCTGCACCAATATTCAAATGACCAACTTCCGAATTACCCATCTGACCATCAGGCAAACCTACATTTTCTCCACTCGCTTGCAATTGTGAATTAGGATATGTTTTCAACAAATAATCCCAATAAGGTGTTGGCGTTTCATATATTACATCTGCTTTGGTGTGAGAGCCAATCCCCCAACCATCAAGTATCATCAAAAGTGCTTTTTTACTCATAATTATATTATTTTTTTATTTTTAATTTAATTGCAAAAGTAGTAATTTTCATCGGATTAAGCTGACCGACTTTATCTATTTTAATTTTTTTAGCAATTGCAATAGTTTTTATATTAAATTTGCTGCAATACTTTGAAGTAAAAGTACTTCAGTATTTTTTGAAATATAATAATTGAGCTAACGCTCTTATTCTTAAACTGAAAAATCGCCAATTTTTAAGTTACACAAGAATAAGTAGGCGAGGGGTTCACGTCATAAGGCGTGAACCGTTTCGTGCTTATTGTGTAATAGGTGTTTGGCGATACCTTCAGTTTGATAAGCGAGAAACGAAACGGTTTGCGTTTTTTTTCATGCTTAAATTTTAAGAGCATAAAATATAAGCATGGGAAAAATTACTTTTATTGATTTATTTGCAGGAATTGGAGGTTTTCGCATTGCGATGCAAAATGTAGGCGGACAATGCGTATTTTCTTCTGAATGGGATGCACATGCAAAAAAACATATCTGCATAATTTTGGAGAGACTCCTTTTGGAGATATTACTTTAGAAGAAACCAAAAACCAAATTCCTGATGATTTCGATATTCTATGTGCAGGTTTTCCATGTCAAGCATTTTCAATTGCAGGACTTCGGAAAGGATTTCAAGATACAAGAGGAACTTTATTTTTTGAAATTTTAGACATTGTAAAGCAAAAAAGACCCAAAGTAATCTTACTTGAAAATGTCAAAAATCTAACTTCACATGACAAAGGAAAAACTTTTAAGGTTATAAAAGAATCATTAGAACAACTCAACTATCATGTGCATTACAAAATTCTAAATGCCATGGAATATGCAAATATTCCGCAAAACAGAGAACGAATATTTATTGTTTGTTTTGATAAAAACCAAGTTTCAAACTTTTCTAAATTTAAGTTTCCTCCAAAAATTCATCTTACAAAAAATATTTATTCTTGTATTGATATTGAGGAAAATAATCAACGGCTTTTTTATACCGAAAAAGTACTTCACTTTGATGAAATAAAAGCAGGAATTACAAAGAAAGACACCATTTACCAATGGAGAAGACGCTATGTCCGTGAAAACAAAAGTCAAGTTTGCCCGACATTAACTGCAAATATGGGAACAGGAGGACACAATGTTCCTCTCATTCTAACAGACAAAGGGATTAGAAAACTTTCACCAAGAGAATGTCTTAATTTTCAAGGATTTCCAAACGACTATAATTTCCCAAATTCAATACCATTGTCTGCATGTTACAAACAAGCAGGTAATTCAGTTGTTGTTCCATTAGTTGAAAAGGTATGCCAACAAATAATGAAAATAATTACTCCGATTTTCTAAATAATTGGCAAAATAATAGCCAATATTTTGAAATGTTGAAGGTGATGGCAAAGCTTTCACGTTTATTTTCAGAGAATGAGATACCTTATTTAGATTACCGTTTGACAGAGAATCTTTTTTGTAAATATTACGATGCTATCAATGACGCTCGTTCTTGTACTGCATATGATGCAAGAATTAAAGCTTTAGGAATTGGCATTAAAACATTCATAATAAGCAATGATTCTTCTACTGAAAAAATTGCTGAATTTAACAAACTGCGTCCCGAATTAAATTTACACACAGGTAAGGAGCTTGCAATAAAAATTGCTGAATTTAGAAATTCTCGTATACAATTGGCAATTGACACTTTTAACGTAACTGACAGCATTTATCATATTGTCGGACGACAAATCGGTCAATTACGAATTTTTAATGTCCCTTACGAAAAAATTAATATTGAAAATATTCATTTAGATAAAGACACTCCTGCTTCAATTTCTTTTTACGACGATAAAAACTTTTACACTTTCAACAAAAGTAAAAGTGTTTTACAAAAACGCTTTCAGGTTCCAAAAATATTCAAAGACATTAATGTAGAAATTATTGATGAACCTCTTAATTTATTATTAAATCTTTCCAAAAGTGATAAACTAGAAACTTACAAAGCAAAACAAAAAGGTATTGATTATGTCGTTTTACCATTATACAATGAAAAAACATATCAAATACCTGAAAAAAGTGGATTAAATCAATGGAATGCAGGAGGTCGGAAACGAAATGAAAACGAGGTTTATATTCCAATTCCTATAAAAATTCATCAGTTATATCCTACGTTTTTTCCTAAACGAGATGAACCTTTTTTGTTAGAACTGCCTGATGGAAAAATGCTCAACGCAAAAGTTTGTCAAGATAATGGAAAAGCCTTAATGTCCAATCCAAATTCCGATTTAGGCGAATGGATTTTAAGGAAAATATTAAAGAAAAAAGTTGGTGAACTTGTAACAATGAATGATTTGATATATTTTGGGATTGACAGTATTTATGTTGAAAAAATTCAAACACCACATCACGAAACAAAACATTTCCGTATTTCTTTCACAAATGCCGACTATGAGCGTTATTCTGATTTTATTGAATAATATCCTACAAACCTTTCATTGACAATTGAATACGTTTTCGTTGCAAATCGACATCCAAAACTTTCACTTTTACATGCTGATGCAAATGCACAACTTCTGCAGGATCTTTTACAAAATTATCAGAAATATTAGAAACGTGTACCAATCCGTTTTCTTTAATACCAATATCAACAAATGCACCAAAATTTGTAACATTCGTAACAATTCCAGGAAGCAACTGCCCGACTTTCAAGTCTTCGATTTTCTTCACAGACGGATCGAACTCAAAAACCTTGATAACAGAACGCGGATCACGTCCGGGTTTTTCCAACTCCGACATTATGTCTTTTAATGTATGTAATCCAACTTTTTCTGTAACATATTTTTCTAAAACGATTTTTGAACGTAAAGCCGAATCGTGCATTAAATCCTCTATTGAGCAATTCAAATCTTTTGCCATACGCTCCACAACCCCGTAACTTTCGGGATGAACAGCAGAATTGTCAAGGGGATTTTTCGCATCTGCAATACGTAAAAATCCAGCACATTGTTCAAACGATTTTGCCCCCATTCTTGGAACACTCATCAATTCACTACGCGACGAGAATGCCCCATTTTCAGTACGATAATCCACAATATTTTGAGCTAATTGACTCCCCAAACCTGACACATAAACCAACAAATGCTTACTTGCTGTATTAAGATTCACACCAACAGAATTCACAACACTTTCAACAGTTTGATCAAGCGTTTTTTTCAATCGATTTTGGTCAACATCGTGCTGATACTGTCCTACACCAATAGATTTTGGGTCAATCTTTACCAATTCTGCCAAAGGGTCCATCAAGCGTCGGCCAATAGAGACAGCACCACGTACCGTAACATCATACTCGGGGAACTCCTCGCGAGCAATTTTAGATGCAGAATAAATAGAAGCACCACTTTCGCTTACCGAGAAAATTTGCACTTTACGGTCGTAACGAATTTTTTGCACAAAAAATTCAGTTTCACGCCCAGCAGTTCCATTGCCAATAGCTATCGCTTGAATTTTATACATTTCGACTAATTTCTGCATTTTTCGAATAGCTTGAGCCATTTCATTTTGAGGGGGGTGAGGGAAAATTGTTTCATTGTGCAACAAATTACCTTGTTCATCAAGGCAAACGACTTTGCAACCTGTACGAAATCCGGGGTCAATTCCCAACACTCGTTTTTGTCCCAATGGAGAGGCAAGCAATAACTGTCTTAAATTCTCGGCAAAAACTCGAATAGCTTCTGTGTCGGCGTGTTCTTTACTTTTCGCTGCAAATTCAGTTTCAATGCTCGGTCGCAAAAGGCGTTTGTAGGCATCTTCTATCGCTATAGTAACTTGCTCCGAAGCATCATTATTTGCTTTCACAAAAATTCGCTTCAAACGTTCCAAACAAGGTTCATCGTCAGGCTGAATTGTTATTTTAAGAAAACCTTCCGCCTCTCCACGTCGCATTGCCAACAATCTATGCGATGAACATCGCTTTAAAGGTTCCGAAAAATCGAAATAATCAGCATATTTATCACCTTCCGTCTCTTTCCCTTTCACAACTCGGGAAAAAATCGTTGCCTTTGAGCTAAAAACACTTCGAACAGCATTACGTGCCGACTCACTTTCATTTATCCATTCAGCAATAATGTCACGTGCACCTTTCAAAGCGTCTTCTTCCGTTTCAACCATGTCATTAACAAAACTACGCAAACGCACCGACAACGCATTATCCTTTTGCATCATTATTATTTTTGCCAAAGGTTCAAGTCCTTTTTCTTTAGCAATTTCGGCACGAGTACGTTTCTTTTGTTTATAAGGCAAATAAATATCTTCTAAAGCAACTATATCCCAGCAAGTTGCAATACGTTCTTGAAGCTCAGGTGTCATTTTATCTTGTTTCTCAATAGCAGTAATCACCGTTTTTTTACGGGCTTCTATTTCTAACAATTTTTCATAATGCTCTTTTATTGTAGCCACTTGTATCTCATCTAACGCATCGGTCATTTCTTTCCTATAGCGACTAATAAAAGGAACTGTAGCACCATCGACCAATAATTGTATAGTATTGTTCACTTGTTTTGGAGTCAAAACAAGTGCTTTTGCAATTAAATTTGCGTATATCATAACTACTAAAAATGAAAAGATTTATTTTTGAGCAAAACCAACTTGCTCTCTTTTTTATAACGATTGACAGACGAAACGCCGAAAACATATTCCCCACGTAACGAGGTCATAGACAAAATATCAATTGACTTTTCAGGTGTCAAACAATAAATATTTTCAGCATTTTCTGTATCGGCAACAGCATTAGCTTTAAATGCATAAACAATATAATATGCTGTCAGTATATTTTTATTTTCTGTACAAGCATCATCCCAAACAAGCATCAACTTGTCTTCTTTTCGTTGCAAACGAATATTTATAGGCGATTCTGCCTCATCTTTCTCTACCATTGACGTAGCAACGGGAGGTATTGCCCAATACTGATAAAAATCACTTGCAAGGCTATCAAGCAATCCTTGCGGATTTTTCAGAAATGGAGCAGCACTATAAAAAGCAACACCATTCACATTATCAAAGTCCTCATTCATACGCATTTGTCGTATGAGTTCATTACCGCTATGCCAAGCAGATGTTTTGTTAACACCAAGCCCAGACGCAAACAAACCGATATACAGATTTTTACTATAAGCATTCTTATTCCACCAATCTATCAACACTGCGTAATCGGCATTTTTCTTTCCTATTTCCCAATAAAGTTGAGGTACGACATAATCAATAGTCCCCTCTTTCAGCCACATTAGAATATCAGCGTACAAATCATCATAATTAGTTATTCCTGCTTTTGTTTGTGAACCCCTCGGGTCTTTGTCTATGTTTCTCCAAACACCAAAAGGACTAATACCAAACTCAACCCAAGGTTTCAATGATTTGATTGTTTTCTGAAGTTCTGCAATGACAAGATTTACGTTATTTCGACGCCAATCATCTTTTTTCTCTACTGAAAATCCTCGTGGATATTGAGCAAACGAGTTTTTATCAGGGAAATCTTTGTTTGATACACGATAAGGATAAAAATAATCATCAAAATGAATTGCATCTACATCATAACGCGTTACTACATCGGCAACAACCTTATTTAAGAACTCCCTTGTTTCATCGTAGGCCGGATCAAAATAGAGTTTATCACCATATTCAACAAACAAATAAGGCTTTTTGAAATACAAATGATTTGGATGTAATGTTGCTGTATCGGCAGTCATTGCTACACGATAAGGGTTCATCCACGCATGCACTTCTATACAACGTTTGTGTGCTTCGTCAATGATAAACTGCAACGGATCATAATATGGGACAAGGGGCTTCCCCTGTTCTCCTGTTAAATACATTGACAAAGGTTCTAAATCAGAGTTATAAAAACTATCCGAACATGGACGCACTTGCAAAAATATAGCATTGATTTTCAGTTGTTGAAAACGATTCAACATCACTAAAATTTCTTGTTGCTGTTCCAATGAAGTAAGCTCAGGCGATGACGGCCAATCAATATTTTTCACCGTTGCAACCCAAACAGCACGCATCTCACGCTTGCTTTCAGCAAACAATGTAAATGAAAGTAGCAAACAAAAGATCAGAAAAAAAAGTTTCTTCATAAACAACATTTATCTTTTCCAAAAGGCTGGAGAAAATAATAGTAAAACTGTAAATAATTCCAAACGACCAACCAACATTAGAAACGACAAAATCCATTTTGCAACAGCAGGTAAAGCGAGAAACGTACCTGATGGTCCGAAATCACCAAACGCAGGTCCAATATTGCCTACCATTGATATAGAAATGCCTAATGAATCACTCAACGACAAACCCACAAAAGACATCGTAACAGCACCAATCATTATCAAAAATAGATAAATAATAAGAAATGAGAACGTACTATTCACCACAGTTTCTGGTATAACATGACCATTTATTTTTATTGGTAAATAAGCATTTGGATGTAAGCGTCGTTTAAATTCATAAAAACTATTCTTAAGCAAAATAACAACACGCGAAAGTTTTAGGGCACCACTCGTTGAACCAGCAGAAGCTCCTGTCAACATCAAAAGAACAACAAATACAAATATTGTTTTATTCCATAACTGATAATCGTAGGTAGAAAACCCCGTAGTTGTAATTATTGACACCACCTGAAACAAACAATCTCTAAAAATTTTTTCAAAGTGAGAAATAGTATCAATACGTGTTGTACAACCAACAATGAGTACAAATATTATAGTTGCAAAAATTACTATTCCAATATAAAATTTAAACTCATCATCTTGCAACAATCGTTTTATTTTACCTTTTATCAAAGCTAAATAAAGCAAAATAAATTTTGTACCACCAATTAACATAAATACAATAACAACATACTGCAAAAATGGTGAATCCCAATATGCAATACTTTCTTGTTTTGTCGAGTAACCTCCTGTTGATAAGGTCGTTAAAGAATGACAAACAGCGTCAAACAAATTCATTCCACCAAGCCAAAACAACAACATTGCCAACAACGTCAGCACGACATATAACACCCACAAACGTCGAGCAGTCGATTTTATTCGAGGTTGAAGTTTATCTTGTATTGGTCCTGTTGCTTCTGCAGAAAACAATTGTACATCACCATTCAAAAATGGGAGTATTGCCATTGACATCAAAACGAATCCCACTCCACCAATCCATTGTGTCAAACTTCTCCAAAAAAGTAATCCGTGAGGTAACGATTCTATATTAGTTAAAATAGAAGCTCCCGTTGTTGTAAAACCTGAAATTGTTTCAAAAAAAGCATCTGTAAACGAAGGAATTGCTCCACTCCACCAAAATGGCAATGTTCCAAATAATGAGAATAAAATCCAAACGATCGTTATTGTTAACATTCCAACACGTTTATCCATTTTCATAGAATAATTACGCCCTGCTAACATTAATACAATACCAAAAGAAAATGTTACCAACGTAGAACACAACAAATAAGGGAAATCGTATTCGTTATATCTTAATGCAACTAAAAATGCTAAAAACATCAAAGCACTTTCAATGCATAAAAATACACCTACCAAAAAAAATATCAATTTCCAATTGAAAACACTTCTCATGGATTAAACAACTTTTCTAATTTACGAATACTTGCAGCTGTACAAAAAACTACAACATGATCATTCGGAAGTATTTGAGTATCACCATTTACGACAAAACCTTTACCATCTCGCACAATTCCACCAATATTTACATCTTTTGGTAAACGCAAATCTTTCACCTTATATTGTGTTATTTTATCATTTTCTCTTACCATAAATTCCACTACCTCAGCATCCGAATAAGTCAAACACTGAACATTCAAAACATCATCGTTCAATGTTAATTGATAAATATAACTTGCTGCAATTAGTTTTTTATTTACTATCGTACCAATATCAAGATTATCAGCAACATCAATATAATCTAGATTCTCTATCTCGGCAATACTCTTCTTTATACCAAAACTTTTTGCAGTTAAACAAGTCAATGTGTTAGCTTCAGAGTTGTCTGTAATAGCTACAAATGCATCCATATCTTGCAATCCTTCACTTTTCAACAAATCCAAATCACGCCCATCACCTTGCACAATAAGCAAATTTGAAAGTCCCATTTCTGCCATTTTCCGGCATCGCTCTAAATTACTTTCAACTACAGTAATTTCAATATCTTTCGGTATATCACGCATCGCTCTACGAGCAATCGAGCCGCCTCCCATAATCATCACTTTATTTATGGTAAATAGGGATTTTCCTGCATCTTGACGTACAAATTCCAAATTCTCTTTAGTTGTTATAAAATATACCACATCACCAGCTTTAACCTCATCTGATCCTTTTGGAATAATTGTTTTCAAATGTCGTTTTATTGCCACAATACGATATTTCTCATGATTAAAATACCCTGAGGAAAACAATTTATTTACTAATGGTGCTGACGAACGAATTTTTATACAAATCAACACCAAAGCTTTATCACAAAAATAGCGTTGTTCACGAAGCCAACCTATTTTTAGAGAATCAACTATCTCATTAGCAGCCAAACGCTCTGGCATAATCAACGAATCAACCCCAAGTTTTTTAAAAAAATCTGCATTTTTAGGCTTCAAATATTCAGTATTGTTGATACGAGCGACAGTTTTTTTTGCACCCAAATTAGTTGCTAACATACAAGCAGTCATATTTACACTCTCGTCTGGTGTTACAGCAATAAATAAATCGGTATTCTTCACATCGCATTCCATCAAAACTTCCAACGAAGTTGGACGCCCAATTTTAGTCATCAAATCATAATTGCTATCAAGTCCACGCAAACGTTCTTCGCATTCGTCTAAAAGCACAATGTCGAAATTATCTCGAACCAACATTTTCGCCAAATGCGTGCCTACTGCTCCTGCTCCTGCTATTATTATTCTCATTAGTGGTTGTTTTTAAAAATCATTTTCAAAGTTTCAGCAATTCCTTTGCTGTCAAGTCCTAACATTTCATAAAGTTCATAAGGCATTCCGTGTTCAACAAATATATCAGGAATCCCAAGTCGCTTAATCTGTGGCGACAATCCGTTGTCCGACATAAATTCCAAGATGGCACTCCCCATTCCACCTTTTAAAACACCATCCTCTATTGTTACAATATTTTTATATTTCTTCCCTATTGTACTTAACAATTTTTCGTCTAATGGTTTCAAAAACCGCAAATCATACAAAGCAACTTTTTCGGCATCTTTTCCCAACAATTCTATTGCTTGTAGAGCAACATTCCCAATAGGACCTATAGTTATTACCGCCACATCACTACCCTCTTTTACACAACGTCCTTTACCAATTTCAATTTCCTGCATCGGTGTTTTCCATTCTTTTAAAACGCCTGCTCCACGTGGATATCGAATAACAAAAGCTCCTTTGTCAGGCAATTGTGCTGTAAACATTAAATTTCTTAATTCCGATTCATCAAATGGCGAAGCTATTGTCAAATTTGGGATACAACGGAAATATGCCAAATCAAATTCCCCTTGATGTGTTGCACCATCTTGTCCAACAATTCCTGCACGATCTAAACATAACACAACATTCAAATTTTGCAAAGCAACATCGTGTATTACATTATCATAAGCACGTTGCATAAAAGATGAATAAATATTACAAAATGGTAATAATCCTTCTTTCGACAATCCTGCTGAAAAAGTTACAGCATGCCCCTCTGCTATACCAACATCAAAAACACGTTCAGGTAAAGCATTTTTCATTATATTCATAGAACATCCCGACATCATAGCTGGAGTTATACCAACTATTTTTTCGTTCAGCTGAGCCAGTTCAAGCAAAGTATAACCAAAAACTTCTTGAAACAAAGGAGGCATTCCTTGCTTTTTATTATTTACACGTTCGCCTGTTTCTTTATTAAACTCACCTGGTGCATGCCATAGCGTAGCAGCCTCTTCTGCAGATTTATATCCTTTTCCTTTTACAGTGATACAATGTAAAACTTTTGGACCTTTAAAGTTTTTGATTTTTTCCAGTGTATCTACCAACATTTTCACATCATGACCATCAATCGGACCAAAATAACGAATGTTTAAACCTTCGAAAATATTATTTTTCGATATTTTTTTCCCTTTCAAAGAATTTGTAAAGCGTATAATTCTATTCTTTTGTTCTTCGGTAATAAGATGCAATTTTTTCAAACATTGATAAACTTTATATCGCAAATTATTGTAGGCTGTCGAAGTGTGAATATTTGTCAAATAGCGACTTATCCCACTGGAAATCGGGTCTATGGCAATTCCATTATCGTTTAAAATTATCAATAAGTTATTCGGATTAATAGACGCATTGTTCAAACCTTCAAAAGCTAAACCGCCAGTCATCGAACCATCTCCAATAATAGCTACTACCTGACGCTCATCTTCACCTTTCAAATTCGATGCAACCGACATACCCAATGCCGCCGAAATAGAAGTTGACGAATGCCCAACTCCAAACGCATCATATTCGCTCTCTTTGGGTGAAGGGAAACCACTTAAACCTTTAAATTTTCGATTTGTAGAAAAACGCTTACGACGCCCTGTAAGTATTTTATGAGCATAAGCTTGATGCCCAACATCCCAAACCAAACGATCATAAGGAGTAGAAAAAACATAATGCAATGCAACAGACAACTCTACAACACCAAGACTTGCCCCCAAATGACCAGGATTATGCGACAATTCATCAATTATAAACTGACGTAACTCCTCACAAACTTGCTCTAATTCTTGTTTATCAAGTTTCTTTAAATCATCAGGGGTTTCTATATTGAACAACAAATTCGTTTTCATCAGATTTTCTATATCAATACTTGCAAAAATAATACAAAATAAAACATTTTTATTTTTTTCTTACGACAATAAAGAAAAAGATTTACCTTTGCAACGTTTTCTTACGAGAACGTGGACAAATTTGGATGCTTGCAACCACAATAAAAAATGCTAAAAACACACATCATCTTTTTATTTCAAAACAGCAACTCTATCATTTCACGTTTTTTTAGGAAAATAATTATTTTGATTATTAACTTAAAAAACATTTTCTATGAGTTATTTTTTTACATCTGAATCCGTTTCAGAAGGACATCCAGACAAAGTAGCGGATCAAATTTCAGACGCCATTCTTGACAATTTTTTAGCACAAGATGCCGTTTCAAAAGTTGCTTGTGAAACATTAGTTACAACAGGTCAAGTAGTGCTCGCTGGCGAAGTAAAATCAAGTGCATACGTCGATGTACAAAGTGTTGCACGAAAAGTCATCAATCGTATAGGTTACACCAAAAGCGAATATATGTTCGACGGCAATTCGTGTGGAATTTTTTCAGCAATTCACGAGCAATCAAGCGACATCAACCAAGGTGTAGAGCGTAAAGAACCAATGGAACAAGGTGCTGGTGATCAAGGTATGATGTTTGGTTATGCTTGCAACGAAACAAAAAATTTTATGCCTATTACACTTGATTTAGCACACAACTTATTGTTAGAATTAAAAAATATTCGCAACAAAGGAGAAGTAATGCGTTACCTGCGTCCCGATGCAAAATCACAAGTTACAATTGAATACGACGATAACAATCGCCCTATTCGTATTGATACTATTGTTATTTCTACTCAACACGATGATTTTATCAAGCCTACAGAGGACAAAACTCAACAGCAAGCAGATGAAGAAATGCTTGCAATCATAAAAAATGATGTTCAAAACATATTGATTCCGAAAGTCATAGAAAACGACCCTCAATACAAATATTTATTCAATAACGACTACAAGCTATTTGTCAATCCAACAGGCAAATTTGTAATTGGCGGACCACATGGTGATACAGGACTAACAGGAAGAAAAATCATTGTTGACACTTATGGTGGGAAAGGTGCACACGGCGGTGGAGCATTTTCGGGCAAAGACCCTTCGAAAGTTGACCGCTCGGCAGCTTATGCGGCACGACATATTGCCAAAAACATTGTTGCAGCAGGCATTGCCAACGAAGTCTTGGTGCAAGTGGCATACGCTATCGGCGTTGCAAAACCTATGAATCTGTATATCAACACTTATGGGACAGCAAACGTAGCAATGAGCGATGGAGAAATAGCAAAAAAAATTGAGCAAATTTTTGATATGCGACCCAAAGCAATCGAAGAGCGACTCAAACTCCGCAACCCAATTTACGAAGAAACAGCGTCTTACGGACACGTAGGTCAAACTCCTAAAATTGTAACAAAAACATTCAAAAATGGTAATGGTGAAGATTTTTCTTGCGAAGTGGAGCTGTTCACTTGGGAAAAAACTGATAAAGTTGAAGAATTAAAACAAGCATTCTTCTAATAAAATTTTTTATGCTATTACTTTAAAGCAAGCAAACTTTAAGTTTGTTTGCTTTTCTTTTTTATATACAGATGAAATTTGTTTTTTATAAAAAAGTTTT
>JAZSBO010000003.1:0-24269 GCA_045602425.1 Paludibacteraceae bacterium
ATTACCAATGTTCTTAAATCTAATTTTTTCATAGTCATTGAATTTTTTAAAGGTTAGACATTTATAAATTTTTCACAAAAAAAGTCGCTCGACTTCCCTCGAAATCGACCGACTTATGTATAATTCAAACGCAGGCAAAAACGCCTGAAACGCCCTATTTCTTGTGTGTGTGTGTGTGTGTAGAAAGCTCACTACGCTCGCAGCGGGTTTCTGTCAAGAATAATATGTCGCACACGCTCATCATACGAGGACAAATATAGTGGTTTTTTCGAAAAACAAAAGGAATGTTTCGAAATTTCGAAACATTCCTTCGTGATCAAGTTGGGATTCGAACCCAAGACCCACAGCTTAGAAGGCTGTTGCTCTATCCAGCTGAGCTACTCGACCATGCTTTTCTCAAAAAGCGATGCAAAAATAACACTTTTCTACCCAAATAAGCAAATTTTTCAACCATTTTAATCAGAGAAATATTATCTATATAGCGTTTTTTTAGTAATATTGCATTTCGAAAAATTAAGACAATGAAAGTAATGAAATTTGGCGGAACATCCGTAGGTTCCGCAAATGCAATATTAAAAGTAAAAGAAATAACAGAATCGCAAACAGATCCGATAGTAGTCGTTGTATCGGCATTAAGCGGTATTACTGACAAACTTTACGAAACAGCAAAATTAGTTGCTCAAGGCGAATCTTACGAAACTGCTTTTAATGAAATTGCCGAAAAGCACTATAACATTATTACGGCAACCATTTCGTCAGAAAGGCAAAATGCTGTAAAACAACAAATAAGCACACTACTCGATGAGTTGCAAAACATTTTCAAAGGTGTTTTCCTCATCAAAGATGTTTCAGATAGAATTATTGACACAATAGTTAGTTATGGAGAGCGACTCTCGTCTGTGATCATCAGCAATGTAATAGAAAATGCCATTTGGGCAGATTCCACCCAATTTATCAAAACAAATCCCCAATTTGGCAAACACGTTGTTGATTTCAACGCAACAACACAACTTATTCTTGAACAATTTGCAGAAGAAAAAAAATGCGTTGTTTGTGGAGGTTTTATTTCGTCTGACAAACAAAGTGGGAATATCACAAATCTTGGTAGAGGTGGTTCGGATTACACAGCCGCTATCATTGCTGCAACATTAAATGCTTCGGTGTTAGAAATTTGGACAGATGTCGATGGATTTATGACTGCCGACCCGAAAGTTATCAACACAGCATACGTGATAGAACGACTTAGTTTTATTGAAGCGATGGAACTTTGCAACTTTGGTGCAAAAGTACTCTATCCGCCAACTATCTATCCCGTTTATCATAAAAATATACCTATTCGTATAAAAAACACATTCCATCCCGAAGCGGCTGGGACTTACATTTCGCACGAAAACGACAACACAAACAAGTCGATTAAAGGTATTTCGTCGATAAACGACACTTCACTAATCACCGTACAAGGACTCGGAATGGTTGGAGTAATTGGTGTCAATTATCGTATTTTCAAAGCATTAGCAAAAAATGGCATCAGCGTCTTTTTAGTTTCACAAGCTGCATCAGAAAACACAACCTCTTTTGCTGTAAAAAATGCAGATGCACACTTAGCGGTAGAAGTGTTGAAACAAGAGTTCGAAGAAGAAATTCAACAAGGCGAAATAAGTAACATTGCTGCCGAATACGACTTGGCAACCGTAGCCATTGTTGGCGAAAATATGAAACGAACACCTGGCATTGCAGGCAAACTTTTCGGCACACTCGGCCGAAATGGAATCAATGTAATCGCCTGTGCTCAAGGAGCTTCGGAAACTAACATTTCATTTGTTACCGATTTGAAGTCGTTGAGAAAAGCATTGAATGTTATTCACGATTCGTTTTTCCTATCGGAATATCAAGAGTTGAATATTTTCCTTGCGGGAATTGGTACTGTAGGCGGAAGTTTGTTGGAGCAAATCAAACAACAACAACCGCTTTTGATGCAAAAAAACCGACTCAAACTCAACGTTGTTGGAATTGCAGATTTCAAAAAAGCCATTTTCAAACGTGAAGGAATTGATTTGGACAATTACCGTGACCTTCTTAGCGACGAAGGGAAAAACAATTCTCCTGAATTGTTAAAATCGGAAATTCTTTCGATGAATATTTTCAATTCCGTATTTGTTGATTGTACTGCAAGTGCTGATATTGCTACACTTTACAAAGATTTGTTGTCGAATAACATTTCTGTTGTTGCAGCAAATAAAATAGCTGCTTCATCGGCTTACGACGATTATGCCGAGCTGAAAAATATTGCCCTCAAACATGGTGTAAAATATCTGTTCGAAACCAACGTAGGAGCTGGACTTCCAATCATCAACACCATCAATAATTTGATAAATTCAGGCGATAGAATTTTGAAGATGGAGGCTGTGCTTTCGGGTACGCTCAACTATATTTTCAACACCATAAGTGCCGAGATTCCTTTGAGCAAAGCTATTGCAATGGCAAAAGAAGCTCGCTACTCCGAACCCGATCCTCGTATCGATTTGAGTGGGAAAGACGTTATTCGCAAGTTAGTTATTCTCACACGAGAAGCTGGATATAAAGTTGAACAAGAAGATGTAGTAAAAAACCTATTCGTTCCAAACAAATTTTTCGAAGGCTCTTTGGACGACTTTTGGAAAGAAATTCCTGCCTTGGATGATGAATTTGAACAAAAGCGACAAATGTTGGAAGAGAAAAATATGAAATATCGCTTTGTGGCAAAAATGGAGGAAGGAGCCTGCGAAGTTGGATTGCAAGAGGTAGCCTCAAACCATCCGTTCTACGACCTCGAAGGAAGTAACAATATTATCATGATAACGACCGAACGCTACCACGAATATCCAATGATTATCAAAGGATACGGAGCGGGAGCAAGTGTAACGGCAGCTGGCGTTTTTGCCGACATTATAAGCATTGCTAATATTCGATAAAAAAATGAAAAAAATAGTTATAAATTTTATTTTAGTATGTATTGCTGTTCTTGCAGTTTCTTGCGACGAAGAAACCATAAGTTACGCCGATCAACTAAAAGACCAAGAAAAACTCATCGAAGAATTCATCAAGCGTGAAGGAATTACGGTATTAAAGAAATTCCCGTTAGACTCTTTTTTTGCTGATAATGAGTATGTTTTAACAGAATCAGGATTGTATTTCAATTTAATTGAAAAAGGTAGTGGCGACACTATCCGTCATGGCGACGAAGTAAATATTCGTTACAAACAAAAAACTTTGATCGAAAATGCTATTTTAGAGGAATATTGGGACACACAAGATGCCCCTTATCCGACAACATTGCGATATAATATTGATACCGAATGCCTTGGCTGGACAGAAGCCATTGGCTATATGAAACGTTCAGACGCTCATTGTAAAATAATTGTGCCTTCGATGTTAGGATTTTCGACAGCACAAAACAACGTAACACCTTATTTTTTTGAATTAAAAATCAGATTTCATAAATAAATTAAGCAATATATGACGCTCATTAAAAGTATTTCAGGTATTCGTGGCACTATTGGGGGTGCTGTTGGCGACGGACTTTCGCCTATCGATGTGGTTAAATTTTCATCTGCTTACGCCACTTGGCTCAAGGCCTATCGCAACAAGGAGCGTTGCAAAGTAGTGGTTGGGCGCGATGCTCGCATTTCTGGTGAAATGGTCAACCATTTAGTCGTTGGTACTTTGCTTGGCTGTGGTTGCGACGTGGTAAACATTGGGCTTGCCTCAACACCTACCACCGAACTTGCAGTAACTATGAAGCAAGCCGACGGTGGCATCATTCTTACCGCAAGCCACAATCCAAAACAATGGAATGCTTTGAAATTGCTCAATGAGCGAGGCGAATTTCTCAACAAAGCCGAAGGCGAAGCCCTACTTGCTATTGCAGAAGGTGGAGAGTTTTCGTACGCCGAAGTAGACTCCATTGGTTCGCTCACCGAAAAATTCGACTTTACTACCCAACATATCAATCACGTGCTTCAGCTCGACTTGGTGGACGTTGATGCTATTCGCAAAGCCAACTTCCGTGTAGCGTGCGACTGCGTTAATTCCGTTGGGGGCATTGCCATTCCACAGCTATTAGAAGCACTTGGCGTAGAACAAATAGATAAACTCTACTGCGAACCTAACGGACATTTCCCTCACAACCCAGAGCCGCTCCCCGAACACCTGACCGACATTTCTGCTCTTATCAAGGAGAAAAAAGCAGATGTTGGTTTTGTGGTAGATCCCGACGTGGATCGCTTGGCCATTATTTGCGAAAACGGCGAAATGTTTGGCGAAGAGTACACACTTGTGTCGGTGGCCGACTATGTGTTGCAACACACCAAAGGCAACACCGTTTCCAACCTCAGTTCTACACGTGCGTTGAGCGATGTAACAACGAAGTACGGTTGCGAATACAACGCTGCTGCTGTAGGAGAGGTAAACGTGGTAGCAAAAATGAAAGCAACCAACGCTGTAATTGGTGGCGAGGGCAACGGCGGAGTTATCTACCCTGCTTCGCACTACGGACGCGACGCTTTGGTAGGTATTGCCCTATTTCTAACGCACTTGGCAAAATCAGGAAAAAGTGTGTCAGAATTGCGTGCTTCTTACCCCAACTACCACATCTCGAAAAACAAAATCCAACTGACGCCCACGATTGATGTAGATGGCGTATTGTGCGTGATAAAAGGTTGCTACAAGCAGTTCAAGATTAACGATATAGACGGCGTAAAAATAGACTTTCCACAAGGATGGGTACACTTGCGCAAATCGAACACAGAGCCCATTATCCGCATCTATAGCGAAGCTCCTACGCGTGAGCAAGCCGACAAGTTTGCACACGCCATTATGGACGAAATACGAAGAATAGCGAATATTTAAGATTTAATAAAATTTATTGTTTAACCCTTAAAACTTGATTTTTACGAAACAGAAATAACATAGTACAATAGGTACATCTTGAAATTTTTGGAAAAGCGTTTTAGCATTATTCTCATCTCTAACAGAAGTTTGGCGACTAAAAGAAAGAGAACGATAAGAGTAATACCTAAAATGTCTACGTTTTGGCGTGGACTTTTGGTATTTTCGAGTTCTCAGGTTACGCCAAACACCTTGTTAGAGCGGGATACTAAAAAGTATCACGCTTTTTTATGTACGTATTTTTGAGAAAAAAATGATACAAAAAAACGGAGTAACCGAAAAGCCGAAAAAAGTGAGTAGGAGAATAAATAAAAAACAAACATTTTATGAAAAATATCAAATTTTTAGTAGGATTATTTTTAATGACACTTACAGTTGTAAGTTGTGATAATAAAAACAATGACGATTCAAATAATCCAAGTGACCCTATCACAGATGGATATACTGTTTCGTTTGACCTTAATTATGAAAATGGTGGAGTTTATAAAACCATAGAGGTTGAAAAAAACAAAACCGTAACTAAACCAGAAAACCCAACACGTTCAGGATTTGAGTTTTACAAATGGTATACAGAAAAAACAGGCGAAAATGAATTTGATTTTTCGACAGCTATCGTAGCAGATATTACATTATATGCTCAATGGGCTGAAAAGTTCGAAGCTGTTGATTTAGGTTTATCAAGTGGACTAAAGTGGGCTACATATAATGTAGGAGCAAAAAGTCCTGAAGATTATGGAAATTACTATGCTTGGGGAGAAACTGAAACAAAATCATCTTATTTCTTGGAAAACTATTCATTCTATTCTGATGGTAATTACTCGAAATATAATAATGAAGACAAGTTAAAAAATCTTCTTCCTGAAGATGATGTTGCAATGTTACGTACCAAAGAAAAATGGTTTATTCCTTCAAATGAACAAATTAACGAATTAATAGGAGGTTGCGATTTATCTTGGGAATTGAAAAATGACAAATACGGTATTAAATTTACAAGTAAAGTAAATGGTAACTCTATTTTTATTCCTGCTTCTGGCTATCGTTACGAAAACACTCGTGATAAAGTAGATTCTTGGGTTTGTATATGGAGTTCTACATTAAACGACGAAAGTTCTGCATACCGCCTCTTTGCAAGTCAATACGAAGACGAAATAATTTGTTACACTATTAATATGGGTAGAAGCAGTGCAATGCCTATACGCCCTGTATGTTATTAACATAACAAAAGTATTTAATCTTAAAAATCTCTCTAAGTTCTCTTACCTTAGGGAGATTTTCTTTTCTATATAATTTTTGTAAATTTGGTGTGTATTTTTGGCAGAGATGAGTAGTATTACACACAAATTTGACACATGCTTTTTCGAGCGTTATGCAAAAATATCGCTCGAAAATCTTTTGGGAGAAAAATATGCGTCGCTAATCAATAGCGATCGTCCAGACTTACAATCGCCCGACGGCAGCATCGGCATAGAAGTTACGCGTGCTATTCGTGAGAACAAAAATGTAGCTCACGCCCTCATCAACGAAATAGCAGGTAAACCAATAACCGATGTAGAGAGTGAAGATTTTCGTGACATACGCAAAAATGGTTATGCCTACGGTCTCGACAACGAAGGTTGGGTTGGATCGCTGGAATACAACTACTGGGCATTGGCTCACCCTATGCGCAGAATCATCAGTAGTAAAGTGGATAAAGTAACCAACGGATTTTATGGCGATTTTGAAGAATTTGGGCTTTATATTTTCACAAAAGAAGACATAGACAATGCAGACGTGTCAAACGCTATAGACCAAATTTCCGAATTGCAATATGGCAAACGACAACATTATCACAAGTTGTTTATTTCACAAATAAAATCACTCTATTGCTGCGACCTCACCACGCAAACCTATCAAAACATAACCATCGATAAGGCTTTGCGACGAAAATTCTACGACGAAGCTATCAAAAAAAATATATGAAAAAACGCATTGCTATATTCACTGGTTCGTTCAATCCGTTTACACGAGGACACCAAAGCATCGTGGAACGTGGGCTAAAGCTTTTCGATGAGATTATCATTGCCATCGGACGAAATAGCGAAAAACAAACCCAAAAATCGGAAGAGGAACGCTGTTCGGAAATTGCGAAATGGTTTATCGACGAACCACGCATCTCCGTAAAAACATACAATATGCTTACCGTAGATTTTGCAAGAGAAGTAGGTGCCGATTTTATTTTACGCGGTGTACGCACAATGAAAGACTTCGAATACGAACTCCAAATGGCAGACGTCAACCGACTACTATCGGGCATCGAAACAGTTGTATTGTTTGCAGAAACCGACAAAGTCAACATCTCATCATCGTTGGTGCGAGAGCTACAAGCATTTGGAAAAGATATAACCGATTTTTTACCAGAAAAGAAATGAATATTGCACTTTTTGGAGGTTCGTTTGACCCTATTCACAATGGGCATTTAGCAATAGCAAATTACATCGTACAAAACAACGAAGTCGATGAGTTTTGGTTTTTACTTTCACCGCAAAATCCATTAAAAACAAACTTGCGACAAACTTGCGACAAGGATCGTTTGAATATGTTGCATTGTGCTATTGAGGAAAATCCTAAATTCAAAATCTGTGATATAGAGTTATCGCTACCAAAACCAAGTTACACGATAGACACTCTCAACGAACTAAAAAAACGCTACCCTGAACATCAATTTTCGCTTGTTATCGGCGAAGACAATCTTTCTGTTTTTGAGAAATGGAAAGATTACAAAACGATTGTTGCAAATTATAAAATCTACGTTTATCCTCGCCACAATACGACACTAACATTCAAGCATTCCAATATAGTGATCACACAAGCTCCGTTTTTCAATATTTCATCAACAGAAATACGTCAACGTATAAATAGAAAACTACCAATAGAGCATCTTGTTCCGAAATCAGTAGTAACATATATTGTTCAAAATAAACTTTATTCATAAAAAAAGAGTTTGACAATTGTCAAACTCTTTTTTATTGATATCAAAAACTATTTTATTCAACCTCAATTTCTGTACGGCGATTCAATTCACGACCTTCTGCCGTAGAGTTATCAGCAATTGGTTTTGCATCGCCATAGCCAATCGATGTAATGTTTTTGGGATTAACTCCGTTCTTAATCAATTGAAGACGAACTGCATCAGCTCTCTGTTGCGAAAGTTTAAGATTTGCAGAAGCACTACCAACATTGTCAGTATGTCCCATTACTCGAATCTTTACCTTTGGATATTTTTTCAAAATAGTAGCAGCACGTTTTAGAGGAGCATATGATGGCGTAGTCAATTTTGCTTTCCCTGTTTGGAAATAGATTGCATCAAACGCATCTTTCAATTTTTGTTGCTCATCTTCAGTTGGTTTTTGAATAATGATTTTTTCAACCACTTTTGGTTTCTTTTTCAAATCGTTTTGACAAGAATCCAACTGTGTTTTCGTATCAGCAAGAGTTTTTTTAGTATTGTTCAAACTATCTTGAGCATTCTTAAGATCTTCTGTCAATTTATTGTTTTGATCCTTTTCAGCATTAAGAGCATTGTTCAACGAATCAATTTGATTATAAAATGGTTGATAATCACAATGAGGAACACGTTTAAACCCTTGTTGTGGCAAACGGAAAGTCAAACCTGCACTCAACGAAGGAATCATTGTTGTTCTTACGCCTGTTTTTGTTGGCACAGGATTATACCAAGTATTTTTCACCGCCAATGACTTAATATCAATGTAAACATCTAAAAATTCACATGTGCGGAAACGGTTCGAAAGTCCGAATGAACCTGACCACTCATCACTTTTTTTATAATCAGAATTTTTACTTAACGTCCCAATCCAACCTACACCACCAAATATAACAGCATTATACACACGTTTTGGACGATAACCTCCAATCCATGCTGTCAAATCGCACATAACTTGGAATTGTGCTGTGGTATAATATAGTCTATGGCGTAAAATGTCTCTGGTATCAGCTCCGCTTCCCATTGTTGTACCATAAAAACGGTCAGAAGTGTAATAAGAAAGTCCGTTTACTTTAACATCTGTAGTATAATCTACTTTGTTTTGGAAACCAAACAACCAAGCACCTTGCACTTGTGCACGAGCACCCCAAACTGGAGTCAACCATTTTCCTACCGAAATTTCAAATTCAGGAGAGATACGATCTTTGAACGCACCATAGTTATTGTATTCCAAATTGTTAGGTCCAAGAATAGAAAAATATTGCATACCTGCACCTAACGAGATTTCCCAATTGTCAAAAAAGCGATTAGTGATAAAACCTCTCGAACTTGGATAACGATCCGTATTTTCCGTTTGTGCGGAAAGTGGTGTTACACCCATTACTACTAAAAGTAATGCCAAAAAACTTAATTTTCTCATTGTTTTAAATTTTAAATTAAACATTATTTTATTTTTGATTTTATAGCTTGTGTTTCTTTTTCGTAACCCGGTTTTTCTAACAAAGCAAACATATTCTTTTTATATGCTTCAACACCAGGTTGGTCAAAAGGATTTACTCCTAACAAATATCCACTGATACCACACGCTTTTTCGAAGAAATAGATTAGTTGACCTAAATAAAATTCTTCCAATGCAGGTAACGATATTTTTAGATTTGGTACACCTCCATCGACATGAGCAAGCATTGTTCCAAGTTCAGCCATTTTATTTACTTGATCAATTCGCTTACCAGCCAAAAAATTCAATCCATCAAGATTTGCATCATTGAAAGGAACAGTTTTTTCATATTTTGATTCTTCAACGCTAATTACAGTTTCAAAAATTGTACGTTCTCCATCTTGAATCCATTGCCCCATAGAATGCAAATCGGTAGTAAAATCCGTAGCTGCAGGAAATATTCCTTTATGCTCTTTTCCCTCACTTTCGCCATAAAGTTGTTTCCACCACTCTGCAAAGAAATGTAATTTTGGATTATAATTAACCAATATTTCTATTTTCTTCCCTTGACGATAAAGTTCATTTCGAACTGCGGCATAAATAGCAGCAGGATTTTCTGTAAAAGAAGTTTCCAATCCACAAACACTTTCCATATCAACAGCACCAGCAACAAGTTTACGAACATCGAAACCCGCCACTGCTATTGGCAACAAACCAACAGGTGAAAGTACAGAAAAACGTCCTCCGATATTATCCTCTATTACAAAAGTTTTATATCCTTCCTGCGTTGATAATGTACGTAAAGCTCCACGCGATTTATCCGTAATAGCAACAATCAACTTTTGAGCAGCATCTTTGCCTTGCTGTTCTTCGAGTTGTGTCTTTAATAAACGGAAAGCAATTGCAGGTTCAGTTGTTGTCCCTGATTTAGAGATAGATATAATTCCAAATTTCTTATCTTTCAAAAGCGTTTGTAATTCATACAAATAATCCTCGCCGATATTCTGACCTGCATATACAACAATAGGATATTTTCTATCTTTTTGTAACCAATCAAAAGAATTCGATAAGGCTTCGATAACCGCTTTTGCTCCGAGGTAACTTCCTCCTATACCAATAACAACCACAACCTCACAATTTTCTTGTAGGACTTTTGCAGTTTGCTCTATATCAATCAAATGTTCTTCTGAAATAGAAGAAGGCAAATGCAACCAGCCTAAAAAATCATTACCTTTCCCATTTCCATTATGCAACAATTCATTTGCGTTTTTTACGGAAATTTCATAATCCATTATTGCTTTTTCGGCTACAAAACCATAAACATTTTTTATATCAATTCGAATATTTTTCATTTTCTATATTTTAATTTTTAACAAAGACTTTCAGTAAGTTTTTTTATCGCTATAACTGGTGATACTTTCTTATAAAGAATATTATAAGTAGTTTCAAGTATTGGCATCGTTACTTGATATTTTTCGTTTATTTCGTAAATACATTTTGTACCATAATATCCTTCTGCAATCATTTCCATTTCTAACTGAGCAGTTTTTACAGAGTAGCCTTTTCCTATCATCGTTCCAAATTGACGATTTCGACTAAACTTTGAATAACTAGTTACTAACAAATCACCCAAATATGCCGATTCATCAATATTCCGATGCATAGGATTTACAGCATTGCAAAAACGTTTCATCTCTTGTAAAGCATTCGATATAAGTACTGCATGAAAATTGTCGCCATACTTCAAACCATGACAAATACCAGCTATCAGAGCATAAGTATTTTTCATTACTGATGATACTTCAATACCATAGACATCATCACAAACTGTTGTTTTAACAAATGAGTTTTCAAATTTCTTCGATAGCATACGTGCTTTATCACGATCGCTACAAGCAATGGTTAAATACGACAATCGCTCCAATGACACCTCTTCTGCATGACATGGACCTGCTATAACAGCAATATTTTCTGTAGGAACGCCATATTTATCATGAAAATATTCCGAAACAATCATATTTTCATCAGGCACAATACCTTTTATTGCTGTAACAATTATTTTTTTTGAAATTTTCCGTCTCAATTTCTTTAAATGCTGTTTCAAAAAAGGAGACGGCGTTGCAAAAACTAATACATCAGAATCCCTTACTACTTGATTAATATCACTTGTAAAACTAATTCGAGAAGTATCAAATTTCACGGCTGACAAATATCGTGGATTTTTGCCTAAACGTATAAAATCATCAATCTGTTCTTGTCTACGCATATACCAATTTATAGACTCTTCATTCACAAGAAGGATTTTTGCTATTGCTGTAGCCCAACTACCTCCACCTATAACAGCGATTTTCGGTTCTTTACTCATTATCACTTTATATTTTCTATCCATTTTGCAACTTCAACTTGTATAGGATTTTGTAAACCAAGTTTATGTTTTTTATTAAAACCGCAAAGTTCCATATGAAGTTTATTAGGATTATAATCTTTCAATTTATCCACTATGTCAAAACCAAGCTTTTGCAATGGTTCAACCCATTCTGCAGGTACACCAATTTCGGCATATTTTTCAGCACCATCTTTCACTACTTTCTTCTCAGGTTTCATTTGAGGGAAGAAGAGTACCTCTTGGATTGCACTGTTACCAGTCATCAACATCACGAGACGGTCAATACCAATACCGATACCCGATGTTGGAGGCATACCATATTGAAGAGCACGCAAGAAGTCTTGGTCGATAACCATAGCCTCATCATCACCTTTATCAGCCAAACGCATTTGTTCTTTGAAGCGTTCTTCTTGGTCGATTGGGTCGTTAAGCTCAGAATAAGCATTGGCCAACTCTTTACCATTCACCATCAATTCGAAACGTTCAGTCAAACCAGGTTTAGAACGGTGCATTTTTGTGAGTGGCGACATCTCAACAGGATAATCAGTGATGAAAGTAGGTTGGATGAAGTTACCTTCGCAGAACTCACCAAAGATTTCATCGATGAGTTTACCTTTACCCATTGTATCATCAATTTCCATATTGAGTTTTTGGCATACCTCACGAATCTCTTCTTCCGATTTACCTTCAAGGTCATAGCCTGTAAATTCTTTGATTGCCTCAAGAATAGGAAGACGACGATAAGGTGCTTTGAACGAGATAGTTTTACCATCTATTTCAGTTTCAGTACAAGCATTTACAGCCACGCAGATACGTTCCAACATCTGTTCAGTAAATGACATCATCCAATTATAATCTTTGTATTGAACATAAAGCTCCATACAAGTGAACTCAGGATTATGAGTACGGTCCATACCTTCGTTACGGAAGTTTTTACCAATCTCATACACACCTTCAAAACCACCTACGATAAGACGTTTGAGATACAACTCAGTAGCAATACGCATATAGAGGTCGATGTTCAATGAGTTGTGGTGCGAGATAAACGGACGAGCCGAAGCGCCACCAGCAATAGATTGAAGGATAGGAGTTTCTACTTCAGTGTAACCAGCCTCATCCATCACAGCACGCATAGTTTTGATGATAGTCGTACGTTTCAAGAATGTATCTTTGATACCGTCGTTCACAATCAAGTCCACATAGCGTTGACGATAGCGTTGTTCTTCATCATCGAAAGCATCGTATGCCACACCGTCTTTATATTTCACGATAGGTAGTGGACGTAACGATTTGCTCAACACTGTTAATTCTTGTGCGTGTACCGAGATTTCGCCCATTTGTGTGCGGAATACGAAACCTTTAATACCTACAATATCGCCGATGTCCAACAATTTTTTGAATACAGTGTTATACATCTCAGGTTGAGCCTCGGTATTGATATCGTCACGTGATATATACACTTGAATACGACCTTTCGAGTCTTGCAATTCGATAAACGATGCCTTACCCATAATACGACGGCTCATAATACGACCAGCGATGCACACTGGTTTTCCACTCTCTTCGTCCTTAAATTCTGCTTTTATATCTGTTGAGAATGCATTGGTTGGATACTCTGCTGCAGGATATGGGTCAATACCCATTTGTCGCAAAGTATTAAGACTTTGTCTTCTAAATATCTCTTGTTCGGATAATTCTAAACTCATAATTTTTCAAATGAAATAAAATGCAAATTTAATAAAAAACATTTCATAGCATTAGTAATTCACAGAAAAAGCAGGAATAAAAAAACGGAGATATGTACAACTCCGTTTTTTTAAAAGATTTGAAATAATGACTCTTTATTATCCTTTTATGGCTGCAATACCAGGCAACACTTTTCCTTCAATAGCTTCGAGCAAAGCACCTCCGCCTGTTGAGATATAAGAAACTTTTTCTGCCATACCAAACTTATTAATACAAGCAACAGAATCTCCACCACCGATAAGCGAAAAAGCTCCATTCTCTGTAGCTTCTGCAATTGCTTCTGCAATTGCACGCGAACCAGCCGTAAAGTTATCAAATTCAAATACACCTGCAGGACCATTCCATAGAATTGTTTTAGCACCTTTAATTGCTTCTGCAAATGCTTTTTGAGTTTCAGGACCAGCATCCATACCCTCCCAACCTTCAGGGACATCCATTACTGAAGCTACTTGAGTATTTGCATCATTACTAAAACTATCGCCAGCTAAACAATCCGTTCCAAGCACAAGATTTACTCCTTTTTCTTGTGCTTTTTTCATAATATCAAGAGCTAATTCCAACTTATCATCTTCGCAAATAGAAAGACCTATTTTCCCTCCTTGAGCTTTTGCAAAAGTATAAGTCATACCTCCACAAAGAATCAAGTTATCAACTTTATCCATCAAATTTTCGATAATTCCTATTTTAGTTGAAACTTTAGAACCTCCCATAATAGCAGTAAACGGACGTTTAATATTATTCAAGATATTATCTACAGCCATTACTTCTTTCTCCATCAAAAGACCTAACATTTTATGATCTGCATCAAAATAATCTGCTATTACAGCTGTTGATGCATGTTTACGATGTGCAGTTCCAAAAGCATCATTCACATAACAATCTGCATAAGACGCCAATGTCTTTGCAAATTCTTTTTGTTTTGCTTTCATTGCCTTTTTAGCTTCTTCGTAAGCAGGATCTTCTTTTGATACATCGACCGGCTTTCCTTCCTCTTCTGCATAAAATCGAAGATTCTCAAGCAATAAAACTTCACCTGCTTTCAAATCTGCTGCCATATCTGCAGCTTTAGCACAATCTGGAGCAAACTTAACTGCTACACCTAAATGTTTAGAAACAGCATCAACAATCTGACTTAAAGAATATTTCACGTTAACCTTTCCCTTTGGTTTACCCATATGCGACATAATAATAAGAGCTCCTCCATCAGCTAAAATCTTTTTTAATGTAGGTAACGCTCCACGAATACGTGTATCATCCGTAATCTGTCCGTTTTCATTTAAAGGGACATTAAAGTCCACACGAACAATGGCTTTTTGGCCTGAAAAATTAAAATTGTCAAGTGTCATAATTATTTAGTTTTAAATATTTTTCTATTCGACAAAAATACAAATATTTAAACAACCAACAAGTCTCTATTCTTAAAAAAGAGACAAAAAAAATGCCTTTCTTATTCAAGAAAGGCAATTAAAATCATCTTTTTATAAAGCATTTATTGCCGTATCCACTTCGCTAATACGATGTTCCAATGCTTGTTTCATTCGAGCAACTGCCTGATCAAATGTCATACTTTCGTCACCATTAGGTTTGGTTCCCGAGATTGGCCACATTGTAATATTCACTTCATTTGACTCTCGTATTTTTTCAGCAGTCTCATCAATAAATACATCTAATTGCGCCAATTTTGGTTTTAAGGCTGCCCAACGAGCTTTAGCTGTTGCCTTGAAAGCAGGTGATTGCATCAAATATCCATACCACAAATGATTGGATATAATCAAACCATTCTTGCTAGGGAGGAACGTTCCCCAATCGAAATCCCAAACTGGTCCAGCTTTGATTTTTCCTCCTGCATCTTTGTACATATAACAACTCTTTGGATGCTGTGGTTCTTCATTTGTAGTAAGTTCGTGAATCAACCAATAATCAATATAGGTTGCTGTATCCAACCGTTCGAAAGCCGAAACAAAATCGCCATTCTTCAAGAAAGTTTCTACACTATCAACATAGTTTTGAATATAAAGATAATAAGGATGTGTCCAAGAAGTGATAATCTCCTCGTCTGGATCTTTTATTGTAACAGGGAAGTTTTTGTTTTTCGAGAAGAAATAGTTGATTTCTGCTTGATAGTTAGTATCAAACTCCAACAAGAAACCACCATCTTCGCCATTTCCTTCACCATCTTCAAATTCGGTAATGTTTACACGATTTTTGTCAATTTTAATTTGTTCGCAAAGGAAATAGTTTCCCTGATGTTCTCCATTCAAATAGAACTCAACAAATTCTCCTCGTGGAGCCCAATCCATACACAAACGTGCCATTTCAAACGACACTGCATTTCTCATCAAAGTTCTATCCATCCAGTTTGCTAAAAGCACCCAACGTTTATGTTTTGGCATACCAAGAATGCTTGCCTTGCTTTCAAGTTTCAATGCATAAGGTTTTTTAGGATAGTTCCATGTAGAGTTTCCTCTACCACGAATGTTCATTGTATCATTGTAAACTTCATCTCCATATTCGTCTAAAATACGCATTGTGCTACCTTCAGTCCAAATTTCCTTACTAGTAATTGCCACAGAATTTGGCGTATTGATATAAACTTTTGGCAAAGATTTAGTGATTGGAGCAAAGTTTGCTTTAATATCAATATTTGATGTAACAGTAACTTCATACGGATTATTAGTAGAAACTTCTGCGCCACCAATTGTCCAATTTACAAAGACATAACCATCATTTGGTGTAGCTGTCAAGGTAACAACTTCGTTGGCATTTATGGTAGTTGCCGAAACCGATACCGAACCCATAGATTTATCGGAAGACGATGCTATCACCGAATAGATAGGTTCTTCAAGTTGGAATTGAGTATCCAAAAATGCAATACGACTATTTACGTAATTTCTCAAAAATTCAACTTCAGCAGCATACGATCCTCTTGCAGCAAGTTCACGATAAACTTTTGTATTTAACACTTTCCATACATTAAAGTTATTCGTTTGCGATTCTTCAAGATATTCGGCAGTATTGTCAATGTAGTTATTCATAAACACAGCCAAACCATTTTCACGCAATTCTGACCAACGAGCATTTACCAATGCCATAAATCCAGCATCACTACACCATTTTTCAATCCATGTTTTTGGATCGTGCCCATAAGTACGAATCAATTTGGTGGTTGCGTCGCCCAAACGATCATCGTTGTTGAATGCAATATCAAAATCCCACAACGGACCAAATTTGAATACGCTGTCGCGTTCTTTGTACATATACGTGCTCCACCATGCATCAGAGTTTCCGAATAATTCGCAAGCAATATACCAATCAATCATTGATGCCTCATCTATATATTTTCTCCAACCCAATTCAGCATCAGTATAACTTGCACTAAACAAAGCATCTTCCATTTGTTGAGTATAATCACTGATATAAGAGCTTTGATCCGAATTTATCTCATCATCTTTAGGATATTTGATAGTTACTTTCATTCCTTTGGTAGTTTGGAACCAAGAGATCTCACTATCAGCAAATCCGTCAACCTCAATCAGGTAACCACCTGTAATTTCAGGATCAGAAAGCGAAGTAGTCAATTCTTGTTCAGTTACAGGAACTCGTTTCGTTTTCACCTCAACTTGATCTGTAAGCATATAACTTCCCAAATTTTCTCCGTTTAGAACAACGTCAACAAACGTTACCGATGGAGTAAATCCAAAATTCATCATCTCACGCGCAGTTTCAAAAGCCAAAGCATTACGCATCAACGTTTTGTCTGCATAGTTTGCTAACAACACCCAGTTTTTCTCTTTTGCTTCATTGCCTAGGAATTTTATTTTACTATCAAACTTCAAACGATAAGGTTTCTTTTCCATGTTCCACGTAGAGTTTCCACGACCCTTAATTTCAGTTAATACTTCTGAAATATTGTCAGCATCATTTTCTGCTCCTCGAACTGAAACATAAGCGTTTACGTAATCTTCTTTACTTGTAACAGCCACACCGTTTTCTGTATTGATGTAGATTGTTGGAACATTTGTCAATTGGCTATATTTGTCACTAAAGTTTGCCACAATTGTAGCCGAGCTATTTACTAAATAATCAAAAGGATTTTCGGTACTTACTACGTTTCCTTCAATTGTCCAGTTCTCAAATTGATAACCAGCATCTGGAGTTGCTTCAAGTGTAACATACTCACCTTCAATTGTTTCTATTGACTCAACATCTACCGTTCCGCCCTTACCAGCTTGAAGCAAAATTGTATGCATAACTGGTATTTTAAAGTTGGCAACATATTCCGTTGGACCAAGGACTACTGCTTCGTATGGATTTTCGCGAGAGACCTCAACTCCTCCTACTGACCAATGAGAAAATACGTGATCGTCGTCTGGAGTCGCTTCAAGCGTAACTGTTTCTCCTTCCATTACGTTGTTAGCAGAAATAGTTGCCTCCAAACCACCTTCGGCAACCGAAACAGAAACTGCTACGTTTTGTGCAGTTCTAAAGTTAGCTACAAACTCCACTGGAGAAGTTACAATAGCAGTATAAGGATTTTCAGTCGAAACAACAGCTCCCTCTACTGTCCAATTTTCAAATAGATAGCCCATATTACTTTCTGCAGAAAGTTGTATATATTGGTCGTTTGGATTTTCATCAGTAACTTGTGCTGTACCCGCTACAGAGGGGTTCACTGATACCGTAGCTAAAGGTTCCGATGAAGCGATACGCAATGTGATGTCACAAATACAACCTGAATTAGTTGCAATTTCATTTCCCGATACTGTTGATCCACAAGGGTCCAACGATTCCCAATCGATTTTGAAACGAAGACGATAATCACCAGGAGCCAAATTCGTTGGCAACGTCCACGATGGCATATTTTCTTTCGTCACCCCACAAGATTCACTTGAAGATTGTCCCTTACTATTAGTTCCTGTTGATGCCCCTGTTGATGAGTAAAAATTATAACTTACCAACTCTCCAGTATTTTGACCCAATGCATTTGAAGTGGTATTAAACACACCATCTTGATTGTAATCTATATAAACAAAACCATGCATCCAAGATCCTTCCCAATCAAGGCTAGAGAAAGACAAGGTTGAGCCACTCGCTACTTTCAAAACCGATGTAGTTTTATCTTTGTAAACAACATCAGAATAGGTTCCTTGAATACTTGTCACTGAAAGCGAATTTTCGCCACCATCGGTCAAAGTGAACGAGTTTAATTTTCTTGATTTACTTAATGTCATATTACCCGAAGGAGTGCAATAAGTGAGATTTTTCTCAAAAACTGCAACAAAATCAGTTGATTCATTGACCGTCGTAACATAAGGATTTTGAGTAGAAACCTCGACTCCGTTGACCATCCATTTCACAAACACATAATTAACATTTGCAGTAGCCTGAAGCGAAACCAAAGTACCTACATCAACCGCTTGTGAAGCCGAACTACCATTTAATGTTACGCTACCGCCAACAGCTGGTAAAGCCTGCACCGAAACATCGCAAGAAAAAGTTTTGTCGAACTTTATACTATCCACTTCAGCAACTTTGTAAGTAATTACCTCGTTACCTTTATAGATTTTCATTACTCGCTCATATTGTTGAGCAATAATTGCAGTAGTAAGTGTTATCAACACTACAACAATGGTGGTTAGTTTTGTTTTCATTTTTATTTTGGTTTATTTTTATCGTTTAACAATCTTCTCTACCTTTATTTCATTTGCGGTTTGAGCCACCACAATATAAATTCCATTGTGCAAATCAGAAACATCCAAACTCAATGATTTGCTATTGCACATTTGCATTTTTGCACATACACCTTGCAAACTATAAATTTGAACAACTTTTATTAACTCATCACTTTCCACAAGTACATTATCCGATTGAGGAACATAAACAATACTTGTTTCCGCAGGAAGAACACTTTCTTCCACTTTTGTGATAATGGTGTTCCCAAACGTAATCACCCTTACATCATCAATATCAAAACTGATATCCGAACCTTGTGTCTTCACCACCATTTCATCGTCCGATGGAAACACTATTTTGTAAATTTCATCAATGATTATTGCTTGCGGTTCTGGCTCATCATTAAGAAAAACATCCATACTGTTAATCTCTTCTGCACTAAGAAAACTCAATGGCAACATAAAAACCACCAAAAGCAAACTCTTTAAACAATTACATTTTTTCATAAATCTTCTTATTTGCAATAAAAAAAATAAAATTTTCCAAAGTTACAAAAAGTTCTAAAACAGAGAAAAGTATATTTTAACTAAATTCGTTTTTCAAAGAGTTTTTCCCAATCTTTTCTTATATTTGCCAAATTATTAATTAACTAATTAATTTTTATGAAAAAAACTTTACTATTTATCACGTTGTTTATTTCGATAGCAACAATGGCTCAAATTACTGAGCCTACAAGAACTGCCGTATTTACTATGGGCGAATCAAGCTCTCAATACTACAGAATCCCTGCTTTAGTAGAAACTGCTGATGGGACCTTGGTGGCGATTGCAGACCAACGAGGGACATCTTTAGGCGACTTACCAAACATCATTAGCATTGTATCCAAACGCAGTACAAATGGAGGTCAAACTTGGGAAGACATGGTTACCATTGCTCAAGGCAATTCTACCGCAGGGACAACATACGGAGATGCTGCTGCTGTTTACGACGAGCAAGCTGGTAAAATTATTGCCGTATTTGTCGGAAATGAAAATTATGGGAATAATTGTGTAGGGCTTTGGGCTTCGAACTCTTCTTATCCTTTGCGACTTTACAAATCGGAAAGCTCCAATGGCGGACAAAGTTGGACCACTCCAGAAGACATTACAGAAAGCATTTATAATGCTATTTATGGTTCAAGAAATTCTTGGGTCGGAGGTTTTGCAGGTTCAGGAAGTGCCATACAACTGAAAAAAGGAACCAATGCCGGTCGGTTGATGTTTGTGATAGCTGCTCGTCAAAATTCTACATGGGGCGGTAATTGTAGCAACTATGCTGTTTATTCCGACGACAACGGAGCAACTTGGAACGTTTCTTCCGCAGCATGTACCTCTGGCGACGAAGCCAAAATTGTGGAATTGGAAAATGGAGACCTTCTGATGAGTATCAAAAACCGTAAAGACGACTCATCTAACGGTTCGGGTTATCGTTTGATGGCAAGATCGACCAACCAAGGTGAATCTTGGACAACTGCCACGGTAAACAACAACCTTATGGACCCAGCATGTAACGGCGATGTAGTGTCCATTACTTACAACGACACTTATTACATTATGCACTCTTTGCCCGGAAGCACCACTACTCGCGAAAACGTAACAGTTTACCTAAGTGCAGATGGCGGCGAAACTTGGCCTATCAAACGTGTTATCTACGAAGGTTATTCTGCTTACTCATCACTAGAAGTACTTAATGATGGTACGGTGGGTATTCTTGTTGAAGAAGGAAAATGGGATAACAATATTGCTGGAGATGACGGATTTAACATTGCTTATTACAATTTTACAATGGATTGGCTTTTGGAAGCTGCTAACTGCACCGTAAGCGTATCGGCTAACGAAGGCGGTTCTGCAACCCTCAATGGCGGAACAAGCAACGTTGTAGTTACTGTTGGAAAAACCGTAACACTTGCTGCAACACCAGCAGATGGTTATACATTCAAAAACTGGACCGTAAATGGTTCGGTTGTCAGCACCGAAAATCCTTACGTTGCAACAATCAGCGAAAACACCGAATTCGTAGCTAATTTCCAAGATCCAAATGCAGTTGAATATTGTACTTGGAATGGAAATATGACAAATGGCGGACGCCGTTTCGATTCTTTTAGCGTATCAGACGGAACATTTTCATCACAAGTTTCTTCTATTCAGACATCTACATCATCTGCTGTATACATCGATAAAACTGCGGTTTCAATAAAAGTATTAGCAGGTTCTACTGTCACATTTACAAATTTTGCATGGGAAGGACAATGGATGCACGCATACGCATACGTCGATTATAACAAAGACGGCGTATTCAATACCACTGTAAATGCTAATGGAACAAATACTACTGGTGAACTTGTAAGTTACAATTATTACAATAACTACAATAGTCTCGGAAATAGTGCAAATGCGCAATATGCCAATAGGAACTCATATAATGGAAGTGTAGGACTTCCTAAATTTGTTATTCCAAGTACACTTGCCAATGGCAACTATCGTTTTCGTATAAAAATTGATTGGAACAATACCGACCCTTGTGGAAGCACAGTTTCAGATAACGACATTGCTACAAACGGAGGTTGTATCGTTGATATGACAATAAGCATTGTAGATCCACCATCGGCAACAGATCCAAGCGATGAAACATTGGCACTTATCGAAACAGCAAAAGACATTTTAGATGGCGTTGGTGTTGGCTATCCTGCTGATGCTCCTCGTCAAACATTGCAAGCTGCAATTGCTACTGCCGAAGCAAATCCGACTGCTGCTGCTGGAACAACTTTGCAAGCAGCAATCAACACTTATTATGCTACAACTGACATTGTTCTTCCTACGGCTAATTGCGTATATGCGTTTGTGGCTGTAAATACTGGAGCAAAACACTACATTTACAATAGTAGTGGAACACTTTCTTTAGCCACTTACACCGAAGGAATGGATTTGCCCGAATCAGCAAAATTCACTTGCGAAATAACAGACGGACAATATCAATTCAAAACAAGCGACAACGCTTACTACATGGCTTACCCAACAATTGGTGGAAAAAATTGGCTCGACAATGAAAGTGTTACGGGACTTGAAGCATCGTCGAGTACGGTGACTAAATTTGACGTGGAAAAAATTCTTAGCGGAGGAAGCGTTACCGCGTCAAATGAGTTTTTGTTTGGACTTACTTACCTTCAAGGCTATCGCGGATACGACAACGGAAAAAATCAAGATGTCTATGGTCCAATCGTAGTTTCATCAAGCGGTGCATTTGATGGTTCTACTACTCCATTTTGTAATGGGAGTTTCACTTCTGCTATCAAAATTATAGAACTTGTCGATGCTACAGTAGATATTGAGAAACCTATTGTTAGCACAAAGCCTACTTTAAGCATTTATGGCACCGAGGGTTCTATCCGCATAAATAACTATAGTGGAAGTGTAAAAGTGGTTAACATTTTGGGACAAATTGTAAAAGAAATGAGTGTTTATGACAATGCTCAAATAAAAATGTCGAAAGGAATCTACTTTGTAGTAACCAATAAAAAAACAACCAAAGTGGTAGTGAAATAAATGAAATCATAAAAAGCAAAAGAGTACCCACGAATGTTCTTTTTTTGAGATAAGATTCTCTATCCTTATAAGATTGTAAAAAACGCTAACAGAAAATTCTGTTAGCGTTTTTTTTGGTCGTGGTGCCACCAGAAAATGAGTTTCATTCCTAAATGGCTCTATATCTTCGCGTTAAAGAATCGCAACAAACGTAATCTCCCGCTATTGCTCCACCTGATTTCTGCACCATTTTGCAGTGTCTCGCAGAGTCGAGTTCCATCTTAGTGCCTGCTTGATGCCATCATGGACACTATCATGAGCACTTATAGTATTATACACTCACAAAATATCAGGTCAAATTAAGCTGCAAGGTCAAATCTATTTCATATTCTATGCGGTTGATCTCGGTCATATCCTAAATATTATTCTCGCTCCACATTTCGCACTGCGTCATAATGGTTTCAAGTGCTGCTTCCTGTCCTTCTGGCGGATATTTGTACTTTTTGAGCAGTCGTTTCACGATGCGGCGCATACCGGCACGGGCACTCTCTTTCATTGTCCAGTCGATGGTTTTATTTGTGCGGAGTGCATCGGTCAGTTCACGCGTGATAGCGATAAGTTGCTCGTTGGTATAGAAATCCTGCACTGCCTCGGGCTTGGTTATAGCATCGTAGAACGCCAACTCCTCGGTCGAAAGATTGAGTTTTTTGCCCTCCTCCTCGCCATTGACGATGGCTCGTGCGGTCTTCAACAGTTCCTCAATAACCTCCTCATTGGTAAGCAAACCTTTGAGGTAGTTGCTCATCGCATTTGCCAAAATCTCGGAGAATTTTTCAGCTCGTACGGTGTTAGTGCGCTGATAAACCCTTATCTGCTCGGCTATCAACTTGCGCAGCAACTCCACAGCAAAGTTTTTCTGCTTCATCTGCGCAATCTCATCCAAGAATTTAGGGTCGAAGATCGAGAACTCCTCCTTAATATCCGAGAAGAGGTTTATCACGCCCTCGCTCTTGATGCTCTGTTTGAGCAGTTCGTTTATGCGCTCGTTAATCTCGCGGAACGAAATCTTACCCTTTCCCTCCACGCGCGTCAGCAGTGTGCGCACAGCCTCAAAGTAGGCCGCCTCCAATCGCTCCTCTCGCTGCAAAAGGCTCTGACAGAGCGACAACGACTGGTGGAGCAACAACGCCTCTTTGATGTATAGTTGCTTGGTTTCTGCTCTTTCAGGTGCTTGCAGAAAATCGACACCGCCCGCAATCGCCGCAGCGCGTGCCATATCCGACTCGCCGTAGAATGCCGAATAGTCGAAGCCATGCAGCAGGTCGCGGCACACCTCCAACTTTTTCTGAAATTCGGGATATGCAGTCTTTGAAATATCGGTATCGCCGTAGTTCTTGCGGTCGCGAATGGTGTAGTCATTCATTGCCTGCTACAAAGCCGAGGCAATGCCCACATAATCGCCCACCAGACCGCCTTGCTTGTCGCCAAATACACGGTTTACGCGCGCTATCGCCTGCATCAGGTTGTGCCCCGCCATCGGCTTATAAACATACATTGTCG
>JAZSBO010000004.1:0-20641 GCA_045602425.1 Paludibacteraceae bacterium
ATTATATATATAGACCTTTTAGGGTGGTTGTGCGTGGTCGCATTGTGGGGGTTCGATTCCCCCTGCAACTTCAAATATAAACATTAAAAAAGCCCGAACGAGCGGGCAGTGAGCAGGGCAATCCCTGTAACAAAGAACGGAGGTGTTATGATAAAAATCAGCATCAAAGTTCGGGTTGTAATAATTAAACGCAAATAACCCGAATTTTCCCACGTCATTAGCGTGGCGTGGGTTTCGTTCTTGTTTGTTGCAAAAATAAACTAAAAAAATAATATGGCAACGATTTTAGCAATTATTTTCGTTTCTACCCTATTGGGCTGTGGAACGATTTTGTTCTATAATAGCAGAAAAGAATGCTGAATCATACGGTATTTTGTGTAGAAATCTGTATTTTTGTAGTTAAATAAGAAACTACTGTTTGAAAACGAAGATTTGTTATAGCTGTTTATTGTTACTGATTTTTTTATCGGCTTGCTCGGTTCGTAAAAATAATTGGGCAACGCGTAATTATCATGCTTTAATTACTCATTATAATATCTATTTTAATGGAAATGAATCTTACAAAGAAGGATTAAAAAGACTTAACGAAGATCCCAAAGATGATTATTCTAAACTTTTACCTTTATACACAATTAGTATTCCAGATAATGGAAAGTCTGTAGAAAGTGAGATGGATAAAGCAATAGAAAAATGTCGCAAAGCAATAAAACTACATTCTATACAAAAAAAACCAAAAATAGATAGAAAAAAACTGAAAGATGCCAAATATCAAGCTTTCTTAAAAAAAGAAGAATATAATTCGCAATTGAAATATGCATGGATTTTGCAAGGTAAGGCCGAATTTCATAAAGGTGATTTTATGGGAGCTGTGGCTACATTTTCTTATATTATGCGACATTATTCAACGGAATTTGATGTTGTTTTAGAAGCTAAAATTTGGCAAGCAAGAGCTTATGCTGAAATGGGTTGGTTGTACGAAGCAGAGGAAATTTTATCAAAAGTTAATCCAAATGAAGTCGACTATAAAATGTCTGCATTTTACGAGGGAGCTAATGCCGATTTGTTGTTAAAACAAAAACGATACAAAGAAGCACTTCCTTTTTTGGTCGCATCAATAGAACATGAGCGTAATAAAGTACAACGAACACGAAATATGTATGTTTTGGCACAACTTTATCAGATATTAGGTGAAGAGAAAGAGGCTAACAACTATTTCCAACAAGTAATAAAATCCTCCTCTACATCGTATACAATGAATTTTAATGCTCAGATAAATAGTGCAGAATTAATAGCTGATGGAGATACGAAAAAGGTATTGAAATCGCTTGGTAAATTAGCTAAAGATGGTCGAAATAAAGAATTCTTAGATCAAATATATTTTGCAGAAGGAAATATCCATTTGAAAAATGGTGATGAACTTGCTGCTATAGAATCTTATAAAAAAGCAATAGAAAGTAGTAGCCGAAATGGTATAGAAAAGGCTTTAGTAGAGATAAAACTTGCAGATTTATATTATGAAAAACGAAATTATTTAGAGGCTCAACCTTGTTATTCTGATGCAGCACAAATACTTAATAATGAGCATGATGAATATCGTCGTGTTACGAATAGAGCAGAGGTGTTGTCAGAATTGTCCGCTGATTATCAAACAGTTTTGTTGCAAGATAGTTTGCAACGTATTGCTCAGATGCCTGAAGATGAGCAGTTAGCCTTTATAGAAAAAGTAATAGAAAACGTTATAAAGGAAGAAGAATTGCAACGTCAACGTGAAGAGGAGGAGGCTTATGCTGCACAGAGAGCATCTGCTAATACATCGACTTTACCAAATTTTCAAAACTCTTCGACAGATTGGTATTTTTATAATTCGAATTTAATAAACAAAGGTAAATCTGAGTTTATGAGAAAGTGGGGAAACAGACGACTGGAAGACAATTGGCGGCGACAAAATAAAATGATGGTTGTAGATGAATCTGAAAATATGTACGCAGACGATGAGGAAATAGATTCGTTAAGAATTGCCGACAGAAATATAACGGATAATAAAAAACCTGAATTTTATTTCAATCAATTACCAAATACTCCCGCTAAAATAAAACAATCGAATGAGATGATTGCAAACTCTTTGTTCAATATGGGATATGTATATTCGCTTAAGTTAGAAGATGATGAGATGGCATTTGAGACTTTTGAGCAATTGCAAACGCGTTTCCCTAATCATGAAAAAATTCCTGAAAGTTATTATTATTGTTATCAAATAGCAAAAAAACGTGGCGATGAGTTGATGGCAAAGCGTTATAGTGATTTGATTGTGCGTAATTACCCAGAAAGTACTTTCGCATTTGTTCTCTCAAAATCTGATTATGTATCAACTATGTCTGATATGTATCTTAAGCAAGATTCTCTTTATGAGGCTACCTATAAGGCGTATTCTATTGGTGATTTTGACGTTGTGAAAGCAAATTATAATTATATGAACGATAAATATCAGATGTCGTCGTTGATGCCTAAATTTGCTTTTTTGAATGCTATGGCGATAGGGAAAACTCAATCAGCAGAAATCTTCCAACAAGCATTGGAAGATTTGGTATCCTCCTATCCTCAAAGTGATGTGACATCGATGTCGAAAGATATTCTTGCATTGATGGAACAAGGCAAAGAGGCTCAACAGGGGTCTTCGCATGGTACATTATTAACGCGTCGCGAAGAGATTGCTGTTGAAGAACAAATTACTGATAATGCTGAAAAATCGTTCCAAAATGAAATTGCAACTCCTTTTGTGATTGTGTTTGAAGTTCGAGGTGAACAAACTATTGCAAATAAATTTTTGTACGATATAGCAGCATTTAATTTTACAAAGTTTTTAATAAAAGATTTTGATTTAAAAGTTGTTAAACGTACTGATAATTGTTATTGGTTGGTAGTCTCTGGGCTTGAAAATTTGAAAGAGGCACAATGGTATTTCAAAATGATTGACGCAGAGAATTCATTACATTTCTATATGTTACAATCGAAAAGTTTATTTATATCAGAAGATAATTATAAACTTCTTGGAATGCCGAATTTTACTTGGGATGACTATATTGACTTTTATCAAAAAAATATCATTTTACAAGAAAAATGAATATGAGGAAAGATAAAATACTTTGGGTTGATGATGAGATTGATTTATTGCGTCCGTATGTGATTTTTTTGCAAGAAAAGAATTATGAGGTGCTTTCTGCAACTAATGGACAAGATGCGATAGAGTTGTGTCAGACACATAACTTTGACATAGTTTTTCTTGATGAAAATATGCCGGGAATAAGTGGATTAGAAACGCTTTTACGAATAAAACAGATAGATGCTACGTTGCCTGTGGTGATGATAACTAAAAGTGAGGAAGAAAATCTGATGGATATGGCCATTGGAAACAAAATTGCAGATTATCTGATAAAGCCTGTAAATCCAAAACAGATATTGCTTACTTTGAAAAAGAATATTCATAAAAAGGATATTATTCAAGAGCAGGCAACATCGAATTATCGTTCTGATTTTGGACAAATAGGAATGCAAATAAACGAGTCGTTATCGTATGAAAATTGGGTCGATATTTATCGGAAATTGGTGTTCTGGGAATTGGAGTTGGCTAATACTCAAAATGAAATGGACTCTTTGCTTATGATGCAAAAAAACGATGCAAACAACATGTTTGCAAAGTTTATAAAAAAGAATTATGCTTCGTGGTTCGAAAATGTAGATAATCGCCCATTGATAAGTCCAGATTTGTTTAAGAAAAAAGTTTTTCCATTGCTAGATAAGGGCGAAAAGGTTTTTTTTCTGCTGATTGATAACTTTCGATTGGATCAGTGGCGTGTTATTCGCGATAAGATTTTGAGTCGGTATTTCTCCATTGTCGAAGATGATTTGTATTGTAGTATTTTGCCAACAGCAACGCAATATGCTCGAAATGCAATTTTTTCTGGCTTAATGCCTCTTCAATTGCAAAAAATATTTCCTGATTTGTGGATAGAAGAAGAGGGCGATGAGAATAAAAATCAGAACGAAGAGGCTTTAATAGCTTCGCAAATAAAGCGTTTCCGTAAATCATATACATTTTCGTATCGAAAAGTAAATGCTTCATCGTTTGGTGAAAAGATGGTCGAATTATTGCCTCAAATTCTTCGTAATGATTTGAATGTTTGTGTGTTGAATTTTATAGATATGCTTTCGCATGCACGTACGGAATCGCAGATGATACGTGAGTTGGCGAATAACGAAGAAGCTTATCGTACACTTACACTTTCGTGGTTTGAGCATTCGTTTGCTCATGATTTGTTTCGTGAATTAGCAAAACACAAAGTGAAACTTATTATAACTACCGATCATGGAGCTGTGAAAGTTACAAATCCTATAAAAGTTGTTGGCGATAAAAATACTAATGTCAATTTGCGTTATAAGGTAAGCAAATCGTTATCCTACAATGAAAAAGAAGTCTTCGAGATTCGTAATCCCGAAAAGTTTGGTTTACCAAGTCCAAATATGAGTTCAGCTTATGTGTTTGCTACAAAAAATGATTTTTTTGCTTATCCTAACAACTTCAATTATTATGTAAGTTATTATAAAGATACGGTTCAGCATGGAGGTATTTCACTTGAAGAAATGCTTGTACCAATAGCTACACTTGAGCCTAAAATCTGAAAGATTGTATTGTTTTGAAAAAATAAATAGAATGGAAGAATATATACAGACACTATTAGCATCTTCGACATCGCCCTATTTAACAGCTTTTTTATTAGGTATTTTGATAAATATAAGTCCTTGCCCGCTTTGTACAAATATCACTGCAATAGGTTATTTGAGTAAAGATATAGGTAATCGAAAAAAAATATTATTAAATAGTTTTCTTTACATGTTAGGTAAAATGTTGGCATATGTTGTGCTGGGGCTTGTAGTTTATTATACAGCAAATATGTTAAGCATTCGTGAGTTTTTCGAAGAGTATGGAGAAAAAATTTTAGGTCCTATATTGATTTTTACAGGAATATTTTTGCTTGATATTATAAAATTTCACAAACACGATGAGCATTGCAATCATAAACATTTTTCGCCTAATAAAGCATTCGATATTTTAGGAGCTTTGGGGTTGGGTTTAACATTTGCGTTGGCATTTTGCCCGTATAGCGGTTTTATTTATTTTGGTATCTTGATGCCGATGAGTGTAGAATTTCAGAATTTGTTATTGGTTGTTGTTTTTTCGATAGCAACAGTACTTCCTGTATTTTTTATTGCATGGTTATTAGCTTATGGTGTTTCTACAATTGCCAATATGCAAAATAAATTAAATCTATTTGATTATTGGGTCCGAAAAATTACGGCTATTCTTTTTATTCTTATTGGATTATATGTTTGTTACGAAACGTATTTTTGTGTAACTCATTGTTGTCATCATCATGGATGAATACTTGCCTATAGTTGATGAAAAAGGATTAGTTAAAGGGCGAGCATTGCGTTCTACGTGTCATAACTATTCTTTTCTGCTTCACCCTGTTGTTCATTTGCATTTATTTAATTCGGGAGGTGAACTTTGTTTGCAGAAACGTGCTACGACAAAAGATATCCAACCTGATAAATGGGATACGGCAGTAGGTGGACATATCAGTTATGGAGAATCGATAGAAGAAGCGTTGAAAAGGGAGACGTTTGAGGAACTTGGTGTAGAAAATTTTATTTTTGAGAAAGCTTTTTCATACACGTTTAGGTCTGCAAAAGAGTTAGAGTTGATAAATGTTTTTGTCTCATGTTATGATGGTAAAATCCAATATGATTTACAAGAGATCTCCGATGTACGTTTCTGGAAACTTGATGAAATAACAACAGCAATAGGCAAAAATATTTTTACACCTAATTTTGAACAAGAATTTGTTCGCTTAAGATCCTTTCTTAAAACAAAAAACTTTCAATCTTTCCCTATACATTTTATACCAGAATAGTCTGATAAATCCTTGATTCTTTTTGCATTATATAAAGGAATACATTCGGAAATAGTTACTTGTTTTATGTTAAAAATGGAAGTAAAAAGGGTAGTATCGACAAAAATTTTACGCCCAATAATTAAATTATCTAACGTCAAAGGTTGTTGGATATTTATTTTTTTAGGAATAGATGATGTTAGGCATAAATATCGTTGATTGTTGCAGACAATTGCTGTTTTGTGTAAAACAGAATCTGTAATAAAAATAGGATTTGTAGTCTGTTTTTTTAGCCAAAAAGTTGAGGCAAGTTTTTGAGCTTCTATAGAATCGTTCGTGATAATAAGATTTTCTTTTCCTGATACAAAATTGATAACGTTAGCTTTATTGCTTTTAAATACGACGACCTCTTGTGTCGTAAAATCATTATAATGATTGTATAATCGTAAAGAAAAAAATATGAGTGTTAGAGTTAAAATGGTGATAATAGATGTAAAATTTTTTCTTTCATACCAAAACATACAAGCGATAACAATTGCATAGAGTAGCAATGTTTCTTCTTTACTAATAAAGAGCGTAGTAAGGGCATTAGGTAGATGTTCAATACTCGAAATTCCCCAATAAAGAATTTTTAATACTGAATTTAGTATAAATGCTATAAATGCACCAATATAAGGAACAAATGAGGTTAAAAATAATGTAATTGCAAGGTATATGATAATAGATGCTGCTGGAATTACAATGAAATTTGAGAGAAGAAAGTAGTTCGGGAATTGATGAAAATAGTACATAGCGAATGGGGCAGTGCCAATCTGTGCAACTATTGAAACACAAGTTAAATCCCAACACCATTTTAATGCCTTATTTTCAGGGTGCCATAGATTTGATAATTTCGGTTGAAAATAAACGATAGCAATAACTGCACAATAACTCAATTGAAAGCCAACGTCTAACAAAAAAGAGGGATTGATAAGTAATAATACAAATGCAGAAAAGAAAATAGTATTATAAATAGACGATTTTCTATTAAAAATATCTGCAAAGGCTACTAATGAGAACATCAATGTTGCTCTACAAACCGAAGGAGATAGTCCTGTAATAAATGCATAAATCCATAAAAATAAAATGATAAGAAAATTTTTAAGAATACCTTGTTTTTTACCTTTGCCGAGAGGCTTCAAAAATAAACCGAATACAACGAAAATAATACCAACATGAAGTCCACTTACCGCTAAAACGTGCATTGCTCCAGTTGTGCTGAAACTCTCTCTTAATTCTGGTGATAAAGCATCTTTATAACCTAAAGTTAGAGCAGCAAGCATACCAAACTCGTCACCTTGAATATTAAATTGATTGTAGATATTTAGAAGATGAGTCCGACATTTTTCGGCAATAGAAAGTAGTGTATATTCGTTTTCTTTGGTTAAATATATCCAATTGCCTGATTTACAATAAGCTGTAGCCCCGATGCCTTTGCGTTTTAAATATTCTTTGTAGTTGAAAGATTCTGGATTGTTGTAATTCTGTGGCTCATTAAAGCGTGTTTGCATAACGATAATGTCGCCACGTTTTAATGAATTAGAAATAGAATCTTTTTCAAGATAAACAATAGCTTTTTTATAAATTTCTTTTACAGTTATAGAGTCACGAAAGGAAAGAACTTCGGCTCTAAACATTGTCGATTTTGGTTTTTCTATTGGTTGTTCGATGATTTTTACAGTAAAAAGTCCTTGTTTATCTGTGTATGGGAAAACGCTATTTTCTAATTGTTTATATGTAAGTGTGCCTCCAATAGAAAACAGAGTTAAAAATGTTGCTAATCCGAAAATCCAATTATATTGAAAAATTTTTTTCTCATTTTTTAGTAAGAAAAAACACAAAAACAAAATACTTCCAATTGTAAATGAAGAATATAATAACCAATTTGGGATATTAAAAAAAACAGCGATTATTCCAGCAGAAACGGCTATTGTAAGTCGAAAAAAAGGATTGTTTTGTAGAAAATTATTCATAAAAAAAGCCGTATCTATAGGTTTAAACAACCAAAAATACGACTCTTTTTTAGATATAAAAAGAAAAATGTTTAGTCTATAATTAGCATTGCATCGCCATATGAACCAAAACGATAATTTTCATTGATTGCAACTTCGTAGGCATTCATTATTAAATCGAATCCACCAAATGCTGTTGCTACCATAAGTAGTGAAGAGTAAGGTAGATGGAAATTTGTGATAAGACTATTTGCTACTGAAAAATTATATGGTGGAAATATGAATTTATTGGTCCAACCTTCGTATGGTTTTATTCTTCCATTTGTAGTTGCAGCAGTTTCCAATGCTTTTACCGAAGAAATACCAACAGCACAAATCTTATTTCTATTATCTTTTGCCTTATCTATTATTGATGTTATTTTTTCATCAATGAAAAGTTGTTCAGAATCCATTTTGTGTTTTGTAAGGTCTTCAACATCAATAGAACGGAAATTTCCTAAACCAAAATGTACTGTTAGAAAACCAGTTTCAATACCTTTTATTTCGAATCGTTTGAAAAGTTCCCTGCTAAAATGTGCTCCAGCCATAGGAGCGACAACTGCTCCTTCGTTTTTTGCAAAAATTGTTTGATAACGAGTAGCATCAATCTCTTCTACACTACGATTGATAGTTTTTGGAAGTGGAGTTTCTCCTAATGAAAAAAGAACACGTTTAAACTCCGCATGTTCTCCATCAAAAAGAAAACGTAGAGTTCTGCCTCTTGATGTGGTGTTGTCAATTACTTCGGCTACTAATTCATCGTTTTCGCCAAAGTATAGTTTATTCCCAATACGAATTTTCCTTGCTGGGTCAACCAATACATCCCAAAGTCGCATTTCTGCATTTAATTCTCGTAATAAAAAGACTTCAATTCTTGCTCCAGTCTTTTCTTTGTTTCCATACAAGCGAGCAGGAAAAACCTGTGTGTCATTAAATACTAAAACGTCATTTTCATTAAAATAATCAATGACATCTTTAAATATTTTATGCTCAATTTCACCAGTTTTTTTATGTACAACCATCAAACGAGATTCATCACGATGTTCGGTTGGGTAGAGAGCAATTTGATTTTCTGGTAATTTGAATTTAAATTTTGAGAGTTTCATGTTTTAAAAATTTGAAAAAAAATATACAAATATAAGTTTTTTATGATATATCTTCTTTTTTTAAGATAATTGTGTGAGAAACTTTGCTTCAAAGTCTTCGATGGTTAAGCAGTCATTCAGTGTAACATTTCCAATTTTTGTACGCTTTAAAGCAGTAAGATATGCTCCGCTATGAAGTGCTTCACCAATGTCGCGAGCTAAAGCTCTTATGTAAGTTCCTTTACTACAGACAATCCGTAATTCTAATTTTGGTAAATCGAAATTCAGAACTTCAATTTCTTCAATGACCAAAGGTTTGGCTTTTAGTTCTACATTTTCTCCATTTCTCGCATATTTATAAGCTCTTTTCCCGTCAACTTTTACAGCAGAAAATATTGGAGGCGTTTGCATAATTTTGCCTATAAATTGTGGTAATATGTTGTTTATCATTTCGCATGTAATATGCTCGTATGGATAAGTTTTATCTATTTCGTGTTCCATATCAAACGACGGAGTAGTTGCTCCGAGTTGTAGCGTTGCTATGTATTCTTTGGTTTGATATTGAAAAGTTTCAATCTTTTTTGTTGCTTTTCCTGTACAAATAATCATTACGCCTGTGGCTAAAGGATCTAATGCCCCTGCATGTCCTACTTTTAGTTTTTTTATTCCAAGAGTTTTTGATATAATCCAACGAACTCGCCCTACAAGCTGAAAGGAAGTCCAAGTATAAGGCTTATTAAAATATAGAATTTCTCCCGATTCAAAATCCATTTTCTTAAATCAATGAGAAGATTAGTGTTGCAATACCTATTATAGCACAATAAATAGCAAAGTAAATCAGTTTCCCTTTTTTTACAATGTTAATCATTAGTTTGCAAGATAAACAACCTGATAAAAATGCTGTAAAGAAACCAACAAGTAATGCTGTAACAGAAATATTGCTAAATGCTTCAGCAAAGCCATTTGTTATAATATCAATAATATCCAATAATGCTTCTCCTAAAATAGGCGGAATCACCATCAAGAATGAAAATTGAGCAAGCTGTTCTTTTTTATTACCAATCAGAAGTCCTGTTGCTATAGTTGTACCAGATCGCGATAATCCGGGTAAACATGCTAATGCTTGTGAAAGTCCAATAATAAAAGCGTCTCGTAAGGATATTTGTTCCTTCTGACGAGGTTTTGCGTAATAAGAAAATGTTAATATGATAGCTGTTACAATTAAACAAACACCTACAACAGTAGTACTTGCAAAAAGACTCTCGATTATATCTTTGAAAAATATTCCAACAATACCAATAGGTATCATTGAGATGATAATGTTTAAAACATAATTCTGCTCATTATTCAAACAATGTAATGCTCCTTGGTAATTACTTCGTTCTTTTTTGAAGTTGAAAAATCCATTGAATAACCAAACGACTTCTTTTCTTAATATTACTAATGTGCTGAGAACTGTTGCTATATGAACAACAACTGCAAAAGGAAGAGTAGTTTCTGGATCTGTTATTCCAAAAAGTGCAGAACCTATCATTAGATGTCCACTACTGCTAACAGGTAAATATTCTGTTAAACCTTGTAGAATGCCAAGTATAAATGCTTCAATCCAACTCATTTCTTTTTATATAAAATACCAAAAATCATAAAAACAAAACCTCCAAGTACAATGGTTGGAGCAATCGTTACACGTCGAAAACTAAAAACTTCAGGATTGAATTCTAATTTTGTAGTACTACCATGCATAAGTACAAATCCTAATACAATGCAAAAAATTGCAATACCAATTATGATATAGTTTGTTTTAGAGAAACTGCTGTTTTTCATAATTATTAGATGTAATAAAGTTTATCAGTTGTAGTTCGTATGTATTTATTTACAGCAAATAGTGCTGATATCCAAGTAATAAGGATGCCAAATACAAGAATGCAACCAGCTATTGGAAGCAGATATTCTGTAGATAAAAATTCATGAAATAAGTTATAATCCTTTTGGAGATAGTAAATTGTTCCAACCAAAGATCCAAAAGCAAAAATACTTGCTATGATACCTGTATTAATCGCTTGCCAGATAAAAGGACGACGAATAAAACCTGGTTTTGCACCAACAAGTTTCATCGTGTTAATCAGAAAACGTTTTGAGTAGATGGATAAACGTATCGTATTGTTCATTAATACTATAGCAATAAATAGAAGTACTGCAACAATACATGTAAAAATAATACTTATTCTATGAATGTTTTGATTTAAAAGTTGAAGAATGTCCTTTTGATAAACAACTTCATAGATTGAATTGAATGTTTGTAAGCGTTGAGAAATGTTGTTTAGGCTATCGTTGTTGGCATAAACGGCTCGCATTTTTAACTCGTATGATGCTAATAGGGGATTGTATCCTAAAAACGTTGATGGATCTTCGCCTAAATCATTGATATATTCGTCCAAGGCCTTCTCTTTGCTAATGTATTGAAATGATTTTACATAAGGAGCAATAGAAAGGTATTTCTCTAAACGCTCTTTTTCTGTTGTGTTTACAGAATCATTAAGAACGAGTATTACGGATACATTTTCCCTAGTTTGGACAGATATTTTATTGGCTAAAACAAATGTAAATGCTAAAACTCCAATAACGAATAAAACTAGTGTTATACTAAGAGTAGATGTTATTCTCATATTTGAGAATCGAAGTTTGTGTTTGTTTTGCTTTTTCGGCATTTTGTATTATGTTATATGAAAAAATGATTTGCAAATATAGGCATTTTGCATCGAAAAGTCAATAAAAATAAGTTTAAAATGACTTGTGAATTAGAGAGTAATGATGTATCTTTGCACAAAATTTTAATACATAATGTCTAACCCACTTTTAAAAAATTAAAAAATGGAAGAATTTAAAGAAAAAAATGTTGCAGTTCCGGCTAATGATTTCGACTGGGATGCATTTGAAAAAGGTTCGGTTGTCTCTGCTGAAGAAAAAGCAGAAATGACCAAGTTGTATGACGAAACTTTGAATATTGTAAAAGACAAAGAAGTCGTTGAAGGTACTATTATCTCGATGAATAAACGAGAGGCTGTTGTAAACATTGGTTTTAAATCTGATGGTATTGTTTCGATGAGTGAATTTCGTTATAATCCAGATTTGAAAGTTGGCGATAAAGTAGAGGTTTACATCGAAAGCCAAGAAGATAAAAAAGGACAATTAATTCTTTCTCATAAACAAGCTCGTGCTACTCGTTCGTGGGATCGTGTAAATGAAGCATTGGATAATGACGAAATAATTAAAGGTTTTGTAAAATGCCGTACAAAGGGCGGTATGATTGTAGATGTATTTGGAATTGAGGCATTCTTGCCTGGTTCACAAATTGATGTTAAGCCAATTCGTGATTATGATGTTTTTGTTGGAAAAACAATGGAATTTAAAGTCGTAAAAATCAATCATGAATTTAGAAATGTAGTTGTTTCTCATAAAGCTCTTATCGAAGCTGAGTTAGAGCAACAAAAGAAAGAAATCATTAGTAGATTAGAAAAAGGACAAATTCTTGAAGGAATTGTTAAGAATATTTGCTCTTATGGTGTATTTATCGATTTAGGTGGTGTCGATGGTTTGATTCATATTACAGATCTTTCTTGGGAAAGAGTAGTAAATCCAGAAGAGATTGTTCATTTAGATGAAAAAATAAATGTTGTAATTCTTGATTTTGATAATGAAAAGAAACGTATTGCATTAGGTTTGAAACAATTAACTCCTCATCCTTGGGATGCTTTGGATGCTAACTTGCAAGTTGGAGACAAAGTGAAAGGTAAAGTTGTTGTGATGACTGATTATGGTGCATTTATCGAGATTGCTCCTGGTGTTGAAGGTTTGATTCATGTTTCAGAAATGAGTTGGAATCAACATTTGCGTAGTGCACAAGATTTCTTGAAAGTCGGTGATGATGTTGAGGCAGTGATTTTGACGCTTGATCGCGATGAACGCAAAATGTCACTTGGTATCAAACAATTGAAAGAAGATCCTTGGTTGACAATTGACGAAAAATATGCTGTTGGTTCAAAACACATGGCAAAGGTTCGTAACTTTACAAACTTTGGTGTATTTGTTGAAATAGAGGAAGGTATCGATGGTTTGATACATATTTCAGATTTGAGTTGGACAAGCAAAATTAAACATCCTTCTGAATTTACACATGTTGGTGCTGAAATCGAAGTAGTTGTTCTTGAAATTGACAAAGAAAATCGTCGTTTAAGTTTGGGTCACAAACAATTGGAAGAAAATCCTTGGGATGTATTTGAAACAATATTTACTGTAGGTAGCATACATGAAGGTGTTATTACAGAAATGGTTGATAAAGGTGCAGTTGTTGAATTACCTTATGGTGTAAAAGGTTTCTCTACTCCAAAACATTTGGTTAAAGAAGATGGCAATCAAGCAAAACAAGAAGAAAAACTTCAATTCAAAGTGATAGAATTCAATAAAGATGCAAAACGTATAATTGTTTCTCATAGCCGTGTTTTTGAAGATGCTCAAAAAGCAGCAGCAAGTGTAGAAGACACTCCTAAAAAGACTCGTAAGTCTAAAAAAGATGCAGAACCTATTATCGAAAAAACAACTTTAGGTGATTTAGATGTTCTTTCGGAATTGAAAGATAAAATGGTGGCTGATGCGAAAAAAGTATTAGTAGCAAAAGAGGAAAAAAAAGCAAAAGCTGCTAAAAAAGTAGAAGAAACTGTTGTTGTAGATAATGAAGAAGTTGCTCCTAAAAAAGCAACTAAAAAAACAAAAAAAACAGCAGAAGAAGGTGAAGAAAAACCTGTAAAGAAAACTACCAAAAAGGCTGCAAAAAAAGACGAAGCTGCTGAATAAAATTGTTTTTAATTTTTTTCAAAGGAGGATACGATTGGTGTCCTCCTTTTTTTATTTAATAAAAAATAAAAGTGTTAATTGTTTATTTTTTAGAATGCTGTGACAAAAAAAGTGGCAAAAATCGCTACGAAAGCGTGGTGACATCCGCCATATAAAAACTAGGTTTTATTCAAAATAATATTAATAGCAAAGAAAACAATAAAAACATTTTCTATATCACCTTTGAAGCAGGTGTTAGAGTTTTTAAAAGAAATTGGGATAAAGAAAGTAGAGGAGAGTGATAATTCTCTTGGTTTTACAATTAAGGGTAAGGGCGAGTTCAACAAAGGGATCCCAATCCCTATGGTGATTCAACAAGAACAAATTGATGGTGTTCTTTTTATGCGTATTAGTGCGTTCTATCCTTATCTGATTCAGAATAAAAGTGAAAAAGAAATTCTTGAATTTATTAATTATTTAAATCTTCGCGAAGGGTCATACAATAAAATTTATTTATGTCCCAAATGATAATAGTGTGGGGCGTTTGGCATGTACTACATTGTATACGATGGATTCTTTATTTATTCAAGAATGTATAGATAAACAGGCTAATCGTATTTTTCCATACTTAATGAGCAATTTTTTAGTAATAAATGATATTTATAAACGGATTAATATGAAACAAAAAGAAATATGGATGATAATAACAGAGTTTGTGCTTGTGAAAATTATTCAAAAGATTTTTGTCTAAAATTGATGGTAGATGGATCCATTGTTCTAATGGAAGTGCAAAATATGAAAAGGTATTAAAAAAACAGAACGATTAAAAGCCTTGAAAATAATAAATGAATACTGAGTTTAATAATATAATAATATCACTAAATAATGAAAATAAGATAATATGTAAGGGGTCTTTTTCTATTGATGATTTTAATAATGATAATATGATTGATTATCGCGATTACTTTGAAGAAATTTTAATGGATGTGTATGATAGTATTTAGAAAAAGTTAAGTTTTTTTCAAAAAAACAGGAAATATTTTTTGTATTTATAAAAAGTGTACTATCTTTGCAACCGCAAAACACAAATAAGTGCTTGTGTGATGGCCCATTCGTCTATCGGTTAGGACGCAAGATTTTCATTCTTGAAAGAGCGGTTCGATTCCGCTATGGGCTACATTTTTTAATAATTTTTTGATATAATGGCAAATCATAAATCATCAGTTAAAAGAATACGTCAAATTGCGACACGTCGTCTTCATAATAAATATTATGCAAAAACAGCTCGTAATGCTGTACGTGCCTTGCGTAATACAACAGATAAAAGTGTAGCAGCAGAAATGTTGCCAAAGGTAAGTTCGATGTTGGATAAGTTAGTTAAGAAAAACATTATTCATCGTAACAAAGCAGGTAATTTAAAATCGAAACTTACATTGCATGTAAATAAATTAGCATAAAAAGTTTTTTTCATAATAAGTTTTTGGGGTCAAACATTTTTTTTTGTTTGGCCTTTTTTGTATATTATGGTGTGTTTTGGCTTGATTTTTGCATCTACTACAATAGGAAAGAAAATAAAAACAAAATATTATGAAATTGATAAAAAAAATACAAAAATCGGCAGCAGACGTTACTTGTTTTCTTTTTGAAGAAAATCGTTTGTTTTTTGCTTTAGGAGAGACTAAAGAGGCTTTAATAGATCAGTTTAAATGCAAAACTCAACCTGTAGAGTGTTTTATTTCATTTGTAGATGATCAGAGTATAGCAGGACACTATGTAGCAGAGGTAGAAATGAATTAAGCATATTAAAGCAATAAAAAAGCCTTCGTTTGGAACGAAGGCTTTTTTGTGAAAAGATTTTTGTTAGAAAAATATTAACTGAACGATAATATATATAGGTAACAATATGATAAGAGAGAACTTAATCATATAGCCAAAGAAACTTGGCATTTTAATCCCATTTTCTTCGGCAATGGCTTTTACCATAAAGTTTGGACCATTACCAATATAAGTCATTGCACCAAAGAATACAGAACCTATAGAAATTACTTTTAGTAATACTTCTGGAATGTGAGCAACAACATTTCCGCCTATAGTAGCTAATGTGTCGGCATCTAACCCTTGTGCTAAACTATGAAATGCAACAGCGGTAGGTGCGTTGTCAAGGAATGAGCTTAACGCACCTGTCCAATAATAGAATTGCCAAGGTTTTGTAAGACCAAGACTTTCTGCGTTTGCTTTTAGATATTCCATAGCTGGAATCATAGTGGTGAAAATACCTAAAAATACAACAGCAACTTCTATGATTGGTCCCCATGAAAATTGATTAGCTTTACGTACCTGTTTCTTGGTAGTATATAAAGACAATAGGATGATTGATATAAGCACAATTTCACGAAGAAGTTTTAACCATATTGGAGCGTGTTCTCCTTCCATTTGAGGTATGAAACCGGGGTTGATGAGTGCTACTGATACAATTACTGCAAGTAGGTAGATGAAGTTGATGGTACCTGTAATGCGAATAGGTTGCACTTCGCGAGTGTCTGCAGAAAGATTTATCCAATCTTCTTTCTTGTAATAGTATGAATCAAAAATATAATACAATACTAATAAGATAACTCCTACAAATGCCCATTGTGGTAATAGGCTGAAAAACCATGTGAATTCGGCATCACGGAGGTAAAGAAGGAACAATGGGGGATCACCAAGAGGAGTAAGTAAACCACCACAGTTTGCAACCAAAGCAATAAAGAATAATACTGTGTGGACGGTGTATTTACGTTGTGCATTGGTGGACAATAGAGGACGAATCAACAACATAGCAGCACCTGTAGTCCCCATGAAAGATGCCAAAATCCATCCTAATCCAAGGAATGCGGTATTGATAATAGGCTTGGCTTTGATGTCACCTGACAAGTGGATACCACCAGTAGTAACAAAGAGAGCACACAGCAAAATGATGAATGGAACATAGTCATACACCAACTGATGTTCAACATTGTGTGCCATACCGTTTAAAATTAAATAAATAGCAGTGGGTACACCTAAAAGCAAAGAAACAATCAATTTATTCTTGTTTTTTTCCCACCAATGTTCGGCCACTAATGGACCAATGGCAATGATCAAAAGCATAATTCCAAAAGGAATCATCGCCCATGCCGGCATTACGAGTTTAGCTGATAATAACATGATTTTATAAATTAATAAAAATGAATTGCAAAGGTAAGTCATTTATAATAATTAAGAGTAGAAAAAATGATGAAAATGGTTGTTTTGCTATGAAAAACACGAAGCAGTGCTTATCTTTGTTTTTATTTTAAACCAGTGGAACTATCCGATTTTTATAAGAAAATATATAATAAACATCCATTTCTGAAGGATTTTTGTAAATGGTGTAGTGAAGAAAAGAAATCATTGAAACTTTTTTCCTTATCTGGTTTACAAACATCGGCTCGTGCTTTATTTTTAGCAGCAGCCTATGAGCATATAAATGAAAATTTTGTAGTTCTTTGTGATGATGAAGATACTGGAGTTTATTTTTATAATGATCTAAAAAAGGTCATTCAAGAGGTATATTATTATCCTGTTACAAAGAAAAATGACATATCGACAACTATACTTCGTACGGAGGTTTTAAATTTATTGGTTACAGAAAAAAAATGTTTTCTTGTAACAACAATAGATGCCTTACAAGAAAATATCCCTAATAAAAAAGTTTTATCAGAAAAAACATTCTATTTAGCAGAGGGTGAAATTGTAGAACTTGATTTTTTTGTCGAGATTTTAAATAATTATGGTTTTGAACAGGTTGATTTTGTGTACGAGCCTGGTCAATATTCTTTGCGTGGAAGTATTGTTGATGTGTTCTCATTTATAAACGATTATCCATTTCGAATAGACTTCTTTGGAAATCAAATTGATAGTATTCGTATTTTTGATATTGAAAAACAATTATCAATAGAAAGGGTAGAGAATGTGACAATTGTAGCAGATTTAAAATGCCAATTAGAAGAAACAGCAACTATTTTTGACTTTTTGAAAACAGAAAAAAATATTTTTCTTCTTGATAATTTAGAACAAATAGCTACTAATGATGATTATATTTCATTTGTAGAATATTTAAATCAATATGCAATAGTCGAATTTAAAAAATTGTTTGATAATAAATTTCAAATATTACCTCAACCTCTTTTTCATAAGAATTTTGATTTAGTTAGTGAAAATTTAAAGCATTTTCAAAATGATGGTTTTGAAATTTTTATAGCAAGCGATGCTTTGAAGCAAACAGATAGAATAGCGTCTATTTTTGAAGATAGAGCTGATGGTATATCTTTTACGCCTATAAAAAATACTTTACACGAAGGTTTTATTGATTATGATTTAAAAATATGTTGTTATACTGATCATCAAATTTTTGATCGTTTTCATAAATATAATTTAAAAACCGAACATATAAGAAGTGGAAAATCAGCATTGATGCTTAAGGAGTTGAACCAAATACAAATGGGAGATTATATTGTTCATATTGATCATGGTATTGGTAAGTTTGGCGGACTCCAAAAAATGGACATTAATGGAAAAGAACAAGAAGTTATTAAGCTTATTTATAAAAACGATGATGTCATTTTTGTAAGTATTCATGGACTTCATCGTATATCAAAATATAAAGGGAAAGAAGGTGAAGCTCCTACAATAAGTAGGTTAGGTACGGGAGCATGGGAGCGAATGAAAGAACGTACAAAGAAAAAAATAAAAGATATTGCCCGTGATTTAATAAATCTTTATGCTCAACGGTTAAAAGAAAAAGGTTTTGCGTTCTCACCAGACTCCTATTTACAACAAGAGCTGGAAGCTTCTTTCATTTATGAAGATACTCCTGATCAACAAAAAGTAACAACTGATGTTAAGCACGATATGGAATCCGAAGTTCCTATGGATAGATTGGTTTGTGGAGATGTAGGATTTGGAAAAACCGAAATAGCAATACGTGCAGCTTTTAAGGCCGTTGCCGATAATAAACAAGTAGCAATTCTTGTTCCTACTACGGTTTTGGCTTTTCAGCATTATAAAACCTTTTCGGAGCGTTTAAAAGATTTTCCTTGTAGAATAGATTATATCAGTAGAATGAGAAAATCTGTTGATATCAAAAATATTATAGCAGACACTTCAAATGGAAAAATTGATATCTTAATAGGCACTCATCGTTTGATTGCTAAAGATGTGAATTTTAATGATTTAGGATTATTGATTATTGACGAGGAACAAAAATTTGGTGTTTCTGTAAAAGAGAGATTAAAACAATTGAAAGTTAATGTTGATACTTTGACACTGACAGCAACTCCAATTCCACGTACTTTGCAATTTTCGCTAATGGGAGCTCGTGATTTATCAGTGATAACAACGCCTCCTCCAAATCGTTATCCAGTAACAACAGAGATTTGTGTATTTGATGAATTTGCAATAAAAGCAGCTATTCAAAAAGAGTTAGATAGAAATGGGCAAGTTTTTTTTATTCATAATCGAGTACAAACTATAGAGCGTGTAAAACAAATGTTACAACGTTTGTTACCAGATTTACGTGTAGCCGTTGCTCATGGTCAGATGCCTGTTGAAAAGTTGGAAGAAACAATCTTGGATTTTATTAATTATGATTACGATGTACTTGTTGCAACAACTGTTATCGAATCAGGTATTGATATCCCGAATGTTAATACAATCATTATAGATAATGCTCAAACATTTGGTTTGACAGATTTACATCAGTTGCGTGGACGAGTTGGTAGAACAAATCGTAAAGCGTATTGTTACTTACTTTCTCCACCGTTTAATTTATTAACAGAAGAAGCAAGAAGGCGTTTACAGGCAATTGAAAATTTTTCGGAGTTGGGTAGTGGCTTTAATATTGCAATGCAAGATTTAGATATTCGTGGTGCTGGCAATATGCTTGGGGCTGAACAAAGTGGATTTATTGCTGATGTGGGATACGAAACATATCAAAAAATATTGGAAGAAGCTGTGTTGGAGTTGCAAAATGAAGAATTTTCCGATTTAAAACAGAATACTCCAAAAGAATTTGTTTCCGATTGTTTTGTAGAATCTGATTTAGAACTTTTGTTACCCGAATCTTATATAGAAAATGTAGCAGAAAGAATTTCTCTTTATCGTGAGTTGGATAATATAACTACAGATTCAGAATTAAATACATTTGTTAAAAGGCTTGAAGATCGTTTTGGCATACTACCCAAACAAGTGGGAGATTTAATTCTTATGCTTCGTCTTCGTTGGTTGGCAAAATCATTAGGTTTTGAACGTTTTATATTAAAAAACGAGCAAATGGTACTTTATTTTGTGGGGAATAAAGATTCTGCTTATTATCAGTCTGAAATATTTGGAAATATCTTACGTTTTATAGCAAACAATCCTAATTGCTGTAAATTGAGAGAGCAGAACAACAAACGTTCTATGTTGATACAAAATATAAAAACTGTATCAATGGCTTATCAATTATTATCAAATATACCATTAAAATAATTTTCTAAAAGTGTATTGAGATTTTAGTAAAAATCACATAAGTAGGGGAGTGTGAATTTTATTAAAAGGATTCTTTGTTATTGCCAATAGTAAATAAAAGAGTCGCAACATTTCTATATTTTACATTTCTATAATCTCATTTTAGTACAAAATAAATTTATTCAAATATACTTATGTAAATAAGTTTACAAAACGCATTTTTGCAAATTAACAAATATTA
>JAZSBO010000005.1:0-174147 GCA_045602425.1 Paludibacteraceae bacterium
TTTTGTTCGTGAAATCGCAGATTTGTACAGTGCTCGTTTTCACCACCTCGCAGAAATCGGTATTGTAAAAGAAATGTCTTTTGAAATTGATAGCAAAGATTTCGAAGACAAATACCGTGACTTAGAAGATGTCCGTTATGCAACACCTTTCAAAATGATGTTTGAGCAATTAGCCGAAGTAGATGAATTGCCTTGCTTGTATCGTTGGGAGATTACATCGCCCTATGATGCAGAACAAATCAAACAAACCGTCAGTCAATTGCCCAAATATACACCTCGTGTACTAAAAAAAGCAGTAACAAGAGAAAATACGCTTTATGTAGGTAAAGTGCAGCAGAATATTGTCGGAAGAGTTATTCAACATCTTGGCTACCACCTCAATCAAGCATTGCATGGTTTGCAACTCAATGATTGGGCAAAAGCAATGAACTTAAGGTTTAAACTGCATATTATTGTTTTGCCATACGATGTAATACCTGTACAAGAGATTTTCGAGACAGAACTCGCTCTCAAATACGAACCACTAATTGGAATACATTATAATCATGAGTAATTTTTCAGATAGTTTTTGGAGGAGAGCAGGTAAAAATACTGCTGATAGAGTTAGTAATGCCATCTTTGGCGATAATTGGGCTCGTCCATATAAGCGCATAACAGACGAAGCAAAAGCAGAAGCAATAAAACAACGAGCAGAAGCAATGAAACAACGAGCAGAAGCTATTGCTAATGTTCACAATACACGAGCAGAAATTGCAGAGAAAAATCAATTAAATGCAATTGATGCTGCTGTTCTCAAAAATGTAGATAAAGTTATATCAATGCCTTTTGCAGAGGACACTAATGAGCTATCCAATCAGTTAAATGGATTAGCAATACAATTGTCTACCAATTCATTTTCTAAGGAAACAGCCGAAGATAAAATCAGAGCAAAGTATACAGAGGCTGTTTTTCAAAAAATCGAGCAGGGACTTAGTATATTACTTGCAAAAGATCCATATAATGTTAATGTAGAATACATTTACAAAGCCTATTTGAAAGGGAAAAAAGAACGCAGGAAATCCACTGTGTTAGGAATTATATGGGCAATCATTCTTCTATCATTCCTGATGGGTATAGGCCTTGCAATGGAAGGCAATGGCGCGTTACTTGGTATGACTATAATAGCTGCAATTATTACATTGTGCATTTGGATAAATGTAGTGATTATGCGAGCAATTAAAAATAGGCGAAGATTGAGAAACGCACGCAAAGAATTTGATTTGAAACAAGCAAAATATAATACAACTGGACAAACAGAGCAATATACCGCAAAAAGTACTAATAATAACGTAACATCTCATTTTAATCAAAAACAAGCATTTGATTACTTATGGAATAAGTATCGTAATTCGTTGCCATTATTAAATGAAGGCTATCGCATTTGCCAAATATCAGGACAAAAAGATATACTTATTATTGCCATAGTAAATAGTGGCAGTGCTATTGTCTCTTTGCAACAACATGACTCATTCTTGTCTTCACAAGACATGCTGGCCAATAGCAGTGTTAACCTCTTAGATAGAGTCGCGCATTTAGACCTCTTCCCAATTCAGGGATTAACATGTACTCAAGTCGTTAGTGATGTTGTTTGTAATCCAAAAATGTTTGATTATGTGGTAGAACAAATCTCACTTAATCAAACAATAATTGAAGATGTTGTTCGTCCACGCCTAATAATTGTCTGTGATAGCGATTCACAAGCATTCCTTGGAAAATTACCAGAGTTTGTATGGATGGGTTACTCATTTAAACACCTTGAAAAAAAGCATAACGGAGACTTATACCAAATTATTGGTTTCCGTTCAGAAGAACGCATACAACCCAATAGAGCACGAACTAATTTGATAGGGACGAAGGTCTTTTTTGTACACACAGATATACCATCTGCATACGATATAAGCGCATGGTTAAAGAACTGAACTTTATTTTTAGGTAGATACAAAGGATCAAACATACCTATGATTCTATAAACAGACACCAAAGCGGGAAGGATAGTAAACACTACACTTCCCGCGTGTTATATATACCATTTTACTCTCAAAAATCACCTATCTTCGGCACAAAATTACCACAATGCAGAAGATACGGCATTACTATATTATATAGAGGCACATCGAAAAACGGAAAGGTGAAAGGTGAAAAGTGAAAAGTGAAAACGGAAGAATGAAAGCCACAGAAAGCCCACAAGAGTCCTTATTTATTGTGCTAATCCAAATTTTTGAACGAATTTTCGGAATACGATAAGCATATCCCATAAAAGAAACTACTATCATAACACCAGACAATTATTTGGAGTGGTTGTTATAAAGTATAACTAAGATTCTCTTTTACTCAATATTCTTTCGTACTTTTTTGAGGAAGGTCTGCATGGCATCAGTGTCTTTTTGGCGAATGATGTCAAGCAGAAGTTCTAGCTCGGTTTGTATTTTTTCTACCTGATTGGGTGTGTGTGGATTGAAAAGAATCTCGGAAAGCAAATAATCGTCTTCCGAGAGCAATCCGCGAGCCACAGTCATGTGTTTTTTGAACGTCGTACCCGGAGCATCTTGGTGCTTCATAATGGCAGAAAAAACCAACGACGACACAAACGGCAACGAAAGCGAATAAGCAATCGTTTCGTCGTGTTCTTCAAAAGAGTATTCAAAAATGTTCAGTTTGAGCGAGTTATAGAAATCTTTGAAAAACATTTTTCCCAAATAATCGGATTCGGCAATAATAATGGCGTTTTCATTCGAAAGGTTGTCAAGTCGAGCAAACGTTGGTCCAAACATTGGATGTGTAGAAACAAAACGCATTCCCGTTTTTTTGTAAAATTTGGGAAGCCCCGTTTTTACCGAAGCAATATCGGACAAAATACAATCTTTGGAAACGTAGGGCAATACTTTTTCAAACGCATCGATGGTGTATTTTATAGTAGCAGCATTGATAACGAGTTCGGGATTGAACTTACGAACACTCTCCAATTCGCTCATTCGTTGCGTATTGAACACAAATCGCAAACGCGAAGCGTCGGGATCGTATAGCGCAACTTCGTGTTTCAAACAGAGAGCGTCGGTAAAAAACGTTCCCATTTTCCCTGCACCTAAAATCAATATTCTCATTTTGCCGAAAAGTTTATTTGTTAATAATTTCTACTTGCTGACGCACCGACTCTTCGTGAATAGCCTCAAACACTTTTTTCATAAATTCGCTATCCATACCGCATTGTACGGCTTGAATGCCACGTTTGTTGATAATTTCATCGTAGCGCCCCGATTGGAAAATAGTCATATTATGCTCTTTTTTGAATACACCTATTTCACGCGAAATTCGCATACGTTTTGCCAAGGTTTCTATCAACTGATTATCGCATTCATCGATTTGTGAACGCAATTCGCTCAAGTTTTCAGTAGTTTGTTTTCCTTCACGAATTACCAAAAGATTCAGAATATAACTTAAAATATCTGGCGTTACTTGTTGCATTGCATCGCTCCAAGCACAATCAGGATTTTCGTGTGACTCTACCATCAAACCATCGAAATTCAAGTCCATAGCTTGCTGGCAAAGTGGGGCAATCAACTCACGTTTTCCACCAATGTGACTTGGATCGCAAATGATTGGCAATTTTGGCAAGCGACGACGAAGTTCAATAGGAATGTGCCATTGTGGGATATTTCTGTAAATTTTTTTGTCATACGAACTAAATCCACGATGAATAACACCAAGTTGTTTGATTCCTGCATTGTTTAGTCGTTCCAATGCTCCAATCCAAAGTTCTAAATCAGGATTGACAGGGTTTTTTACCAATACTGGAATATCTACTCCACGTAGTGAATCGGCAATTTCTTGTACAGCAAAAGGGTTGGCCGACGTTCTTGCTCCAATCCAAAGCAAGTCGATGTCGTGTTTCAAAACCTCTTCGACGTGTTTGGCAGTTGCTACTTCGGTGGCTACACGCATACCTGTTTCTTGCTTTACACGTTGCAACCAAGGCAAACCTTTTTCTCCAACACCTTCGAATCCTCCTGGTTTAGTGCGAGGTTTCCAAATCCCTGCACGGAAAATTTTTATGCCTTTTGATGCTAACTGTTTAGCTGTGTTTAGTGTTTGTTCTTCCGACTCTGCACTGCAAGGTCCAGCTATTACTACGGGGCGTTTGCCTTCAACACCTTCCAATTTTATTTCTTTCAAATCAAGTTCCATATCTTAAAAAAAGTTGTTTCGTTTTGTTTATAAATTTTGTTTAATTCTATTCAATGCTTCTGCTAATTTTTCTTCTTTGGCGCAAAGCGAAATGCGAATATAGCGACTTCCGTTCGAACCGAAAATAAATCCTGGCGTGATAAATACGCGAGCTTTGTGCAATACTTTTTCGGTAAGTTCTTCGACATTGGTATAAGTATCTGGAATTCGTCCCCAGAGAAACATACCTACTTGTGTTTTGTCGAAAACGCAATTGAGTGTAGTCATAATTTCCTCAGCAAGTTTTCTTCGGCGGCTATAAACGTTGAAGTTTGCCTCTTCGTGCCACGCTTCGCTGTTGTTGTAAGCTTGTGCAGCAGCCAACTGCATTGGGCGGAAAGTGCCCGAATCGATATTGCTTTTTATCTTCAAAATCCATTGAACAAATTGTTCATTTGTTGCCAACATTCCTACACGCCAACCGGGCATATTATGACTTTTACTCATCGAATTGAATTCAATGCAATAGTTTTTTGCATCGGGAATGTTTAGTATGCTTATTGGTTTCCGATTAAGAATAAAACTATACGGATTGTCGTTCACCACAACGATGTTTTTTCGTTTTGCAAAATCAACTAGTCGGGCATACAAGTCAAGTGTGGCATTTGCTCCTGTAGGCATATTAGGATAGTTTGTCCACATTATTTTCACCCGACTCAAATCCATTTTTTCCAAAACCTCAAAATCAGGTTGCCAATTATTTTCTGGTAACAAATCGTAGTTTACGACCTCGCAACCCAAAATTTTGCTAAGCGATGTGTAGGTTGGATAACCTGGATTAGGAACTAATACTTGGTCTCCAACATTTGCCAATGCCAACGTTACGTGCAAAATTCCCTCTTTCGATCCAATAAGTGGTTGAATTTCAGTTGCGGGATTCAAATCGACGTTGTACCAACGTCTGTAAAACGATGCCATTGCTTGCCGAAGTTCGGGAATTCCGACAGTTGGTTGGTAACCATGAACATCTTCTCTTTTTGCATTTTGACAAAGCACGTCAATCGTTTCGGGTGATGGAGGCATATCGGGACTCCCTATCCCCAAACTAATAATATCTTTCCCCTCCGCATTTAGGGCGGCTATTTCCTTCAGTTTTTTCGAAAAATAATATTCGGTTACTGCATTAAGCCGGACTGCTGGCTGTATATTTTTTTTATTCATCTCACACTACAAAAGCTTTATATTCTCCAAGATTTCTAAATTCGTTTGCAAAAGGTTTTACCGCACTAAGTGCTTGTTGGTAACGTTCATAATCGTCATATTCAAGTGTGATATAAAAACGATATTCCCACTCTTTCCCAATAATTGGCAATGACTGAATTTTTGACAAATTGATATGATAAAACGAAAAAATGGTAAGTATTTTCGACAAACTTCCTTCTTCGTGAGGTACGGTAAGCATAAGCGAAGCTTTATTTGTTTCGTTAGCTATATTCCATTTGTTTGCATTCTTTTGGTTGGTAACTACCAAAAAACGTGTAAAATTGTGTTTGTTAGTTTCGATACCCTCGGCAAGAATTTCTAAATTGTAAATTTCAGCTGCCAATCGTCCACAAATTGCGGCTTGACCTTTTAGTTGTTTTTCTGCAATTTCTCTTGCACTAAAAGCGGTATCTTCGCTTTCAACCGCTTTTATCGTTTTGTGGCGCGAAAGAAATTCTTCACACTGCATCAACGCAATAGGATGCGAATGAACTTCTGTTATATCTTCTAGTTTCTGATTAGGCAAAGCCACCAACGAATGTTCTATACGCAATTTATATTCACCGATAATTTGCAAATCGCTATTGCTTATCAAATGGTGATTTTGCAACAAACTTCCCGCAATGGTGTTCTCAATGGCGATAATACCAAAGTTGTCATTTTGTGGTGTTACTTGTTCGAAAATATCTTTGAATGTAAGGCAAGGTATGATATTAACCTCCTCACCGAAGAATTTTCGTGCGGCAATTTCGTGAAACGAACCTGCAATTCCTTGTATAGCTACTTTTTTCATTTTTTGTATATTAAAAAATCCCGCTCGTGTGAGCGGGATTTTATCTTTTTTTATCAATTTCTTAACTATTTACACAACAAATCCCGCTCTTATTTATTAAAATAAAAGTAAAAAAAGAAATATTGAAAAAATTGAATCATCGTAAATCAAATACCAAACTTATATTACTCTTGCGAATCTGTATTTGTAGTTGCGGGATCACCAAGCATTTCGCCAAAATTCTCATTTTTAAATTCGTAACGTATTCCTCCAACACGATATAACTTTACACGATCTCCAATAAATTTCAAAGCCCATTTTTTAGTTGTTGGGACTCCGTCCATTTCTATCAAACTTAAATCAGGATAAACCTTATCACGAACAATACCACTAATTACTCTAAACGAAAGTGTTTGTCCATCCATCTTCACAGTACACATATCGTACAAAGTTTCAGGATCTTTCGTTAGATTAATTGTAATAGTCATCGGAGTCTCTGTAACACAATCGTTCAAATTACTAACACAGAAATTAAAACTATAATTAAACTTATCTTTTTTCTCATCTGCAGCAAAAACTACACAACTAAAAATTACCAACAATAATGTAAAAAGTGTCTTTTTCATAGTCAAAAAATTATTTTTAAATGAAACGCAAACATAATATTTTATTTACGTTTATCAAAAAAAACTCTAAAATATTTTCATTTTTTTTCATTTTCACTTTATAACAAATCTAAGTTCTTTTATAAACTCATCTCAAAGAAAAATCGTAATTTTGCAAAAATTAAAAACAGAAAGAATAAAATGATTGAAAAAATTAACAATCTGACAAACGTCATCGAGAACCTAACTGCAAATAACAATGAAGAAGTAGAAGTTCTTCGTATAAAATATTTAAGTAAAAAAGGTGAGATTACGGCTCTCTTTAACGATTTTAGAGAAGTCCCAAACGAACAAAAGCGAGAAATTGGGCAAAAGTTAAATCAATTAAGGAATCTTGCACAAGATAAAATAAAATCATTGAAAGATGCTTTTGAAAAAACCTCTCTCTCTGTACAAGATTTAGATTTATCTCGTCCTTGCGATCCTATCGAGATTGGGACAAGACATCCGCTCTCATTAATTAAAAATGAAATTATAGAAATATTTTCAAAATTAGGTTTTGTACTCGCCGAAGGTCCTGAAATAGAGGATGATTGGCATGTTTTTGAGGCATTAAACTTTCCTGCCGAACACCCTGCCCGCGATATGCAAGATACATTCTTCATCGAGAAGAATCCTGACATTTTGCTTCGCACACACACATCTTCGGTTCAAACACGTGTTATGACAACACAAAAACCTCCAATCCGAGTTATTTGTCCGGGTCGCGTTTATCGCAACGAAGCCATTTCGTATAGAGCACATTGTTTCTTTCATCAAATAGAAGGATTGTATATTGACAAAAACGTCTCATTTGCCGATTTAAAACAAGCTCTACTTTATTTTACAAAAGAAATGTTTGGCGAAAAAACTCAAATTCGCCTTCGCCCATCTTATTTCCCATTTACTGAACCAAGTGCAGAAATGGATATTTCGTGCGATTTGTGTGGTGGCAAAGGTTGTGCATTCTGCAAACACACTGGTTGGGTAGAGATAATGGGTTGCGGGATGGTTGATCCTAATGTATTAGACTTATGTGGTATTGATTCAAAAGAATACTCTGGCTATGCATTCGGATTTGGCGTAGAACGAATTGCAAACCTTAAATACAGAGTTAAAGACTTAAGAATGTTTTCTGAAAATGATGTACGTTTTCTTCAACAATTCAAAAGCAGTCATTAAATATTAAAATAAAACAGAAAAGGAGTGAAAATTTCACTCCTTTGTTTTATAGTGCAAAATATGTATTGTTACTGCAATAGCAATAATCAGTAACAATAGCCGAACAAAAACTATTTCAACCAAATACATAGAAAGTAAAATTGTACACCATAGCGTGCTAATAGAAATAACTTTTACACGCAATGGTAATGTACGATGCTCTCTAAAATCTTTTATATATGGACCTAAATGAGGGTTACTCATCAACCATCGATAAAGTTTGTCCGAACTTTTGGCATACAAAGTTGCGGTAATTAGAAGAAACGGAGTTGTTGGCAAAATAGGAATAAATATACCCAACAATCCTAAACATAACGATATCGTTCCTATTATTTTAAATACAAGTTTCATTTTCTAAAAAAGCCTGACAATTAAAAAACTATCAGGCTCATTTTATCAACATTTTATTAATGTTTCTTTTTCATCTGTTCTCGCATTGCCTTTTGTTGTTGACGTTGAGCTTCTTCCAATCGGGCCATGAAACCCGATTTTTTTATAGGTTTCTTTTTGTTTTCTTCTAATTTTCTCAACAATTTTTCTTCATCAACAAATAATCGGAACAGATAAGTTTGCAAAATAGTCAACAAAAGCGAAACAAAATAATAGTAACTCAATCCAGATGCATAATCATTAAATATAAACATAAACATAACTGGCATCAGATACATCATCCATTTCATCACCTTCATCTGATCAGCCGCACCAACTTGACTTGACATATTAATTTTTGTATAAATAATATTTGTGATCGTCATCAACAAACAGAAAAGGCTAATATGATTTCCGAAATATGGAGTAATCAATGGAATGTATGTATCCCATTCAAAGATAGCATCATAGCTCGCCAAATCTTTTGCCCAAAGGAAACTCTCTTGACGCAGTTCTATACAAGTTGGGAAAAACATAAACATCGCAAACAAAATCGGCATCTGAAATAACATTGGTAAACAACCACTCATCGGACTAACTCCCACACGACTATAAAGGTTCATTGTTGCCTGTTGGCGTTCCATTGCTTTTTCAGGAGGATATTTTGCATTTATTTCGTCAATTTGCGGTTTTAACACTCGCATTTTTGCTGACGAAATGTAAGATTTGTATGTAAATGGGAAAATAATCAGTTTTACAACTAATGTCAAGAGTAATATTACAATACCATAGTTTGAAATATATTTCCCGAAGAAATTAAAAATAGGTATTATTAAATACTCGTTTATCCAACGGAAAAGTGCCCAGCCCATAGGCAACAATTGACGGAATTGCATATTTTCCCCAGTTTCTGTTTTATACATTTTATCATACTTCTTCAGCGTTTGATATTTATTAGGAATAAATAAATAACTCAACATTGTAGGATTTTTCCCTGTAGGGTCAAATGCTACTGAAGCTCCAGCTTGATATTCTTTTAAATAATCTACATTATCCGAAATTTTACTTGAGAGCGATGTTGATGTAAACGATTGATCGGCAATCAACACTGTACTAAAAAATTGATCTTTGAATGCAATCCACTGAACTTTATTCGAAATCTTTTTCTCATCATCTTTCGATTCACTCAAATACTCAACGTCATCCGAAGTATATTTATAATTGAGCGTTGCGTATCGTGCTTCGAATTTGCGACCTTTCTCTTGCTGTTTCAATTTGCTTTTCCAAAGCATTTCCAACGAATTTGTATTATGATCAAGTTCGTCAGACATATTGTGTGCGTTTATAGAAAAATCCACCTTATATTCGTCATCAGGCAATAAATAACTGAATTCAAGATATTTATCATCTGCCAAAACTAATCGCATTTGAAGTTTTTTCCCATTTTCCAACTTGCTCACAGATGGCTCAAAATAAAAATCACTCGTGTGTAAAACACGATTATTAGATGACAAAAACGTAAAATCCAAAGAACTCTCATCATTATCAAATAAAACAAGCGGCAACGAATCATAAGTTTTATATTCTTTCAACTCTGCAGAATAAATACGACCACCTTTTGTTGTAAACACCAATTTCAACAAATCATTTTCTATTGTCACAAATTGCTCTTCACCAACAGCAGAAGAAGCAAAATTTCCAAAAAGTGTTTTTGCTGCATCTGCATCTACTACGGTATCAATTTTTGTTTGTTGTTGCAAAGCCTCCAACAAAACTGCTTGTTGTGCTCTTGCCATTTCTACTTTTTGTATTGAATCTCGATAACGTTTTTGAGCTTCTATCTGCTCTTCATTGGGGCGATTAAACCAACTAAATCCAATAATTATCGCAAAAATTAGAACTAATCCTATAACTGTGTTTTTATCCATTTTTTTGATTCTTTTTATTAGCAACTGCAGCTCTTACAAAATCGATAAATAACGGATGAGGATTTATGACCGTACTGCTATATTCTGGATGGAATTGTACTCCTAAATACCAAGTATGTGAGGACATTTCTACAACTTCCACTAAATCAGTATCAGGATTATATCCGCTACATACAAAACCTGCTTTCTCGAACTGCTCTTTATAGTTATTATTAAATTCAAAACGATGACGATGACGCTCTTTTATCACATCTTTACCATATATCGATTTTACAAAAGAAGCATCTTTCAACTTACAATCATAAGCACCCAAACGTACTCCTCCTTCAAGATTCAAAATACTTTTTTGCTCATCCATAATGTCAATCACATTATGTAGAGTTTTTGCATCTATCTCTACAGAATTAGCATCTTTTAATTGAAGTACATTACGTGCAAATTCTACTACCATACATTGCATACCTAAACAGATTCCAAAACAAGGGATTCCATTTTCACGAGCATATTTTGCCGCAACTATTTTTCCATCAACACCTCGCAATCCTGATCCCGGAGCAATCAAAATTCCATCTGCTTGTCGCAGTTTCTCCTTTACATTTTCTTCTGTAATATCATCTGATAAAATCAGCTGCAAATTAGGTTTTCTGTCGTTATATGCTGCCGCATGGATAAGTGATTCTATTATAGATTTGTAAGCATCTGGCAACTTAACATATTTCCCAACTAACGCTATCGTAATGCTTTCTTTTGCATTATTAAGTTTATTCAAAAAATGATTCCATTGTTTCATATCTGCAACAGTATCATTTGGGTTTACTCCTAACTTACGCAAAACAACCTTATCCAAACCTTCTTGTTGCATACGAATAGGCACTTCGTAAATAGTTTTTACGTCAGCCGACTCTATTACTGCATCTGACGGAACATTACAAAACAAAGCTACTTTATTACGAACTTCCGATGTAAGAGTATGCTCCGTACGCAATACCAATACATCGGGCTGCACACCTTCTTGCTGTAATTCTTTCACCGAATGTTGAGTTGGTTTTGTTTTAAGTTCACCAGCTGCAGCCACATAAGGCACATAAGTAAGATGTATACAGCATGTATTGCTTTCGCCTAAATCCCATCTTAATTGACGAACACTTTCTATATACGGAAGCGACTCTATATCCCCTACCGTTCCTCCTATTTCTGTTATTACAAAATCATATTCGCCCTTTAACCCTAAACGCTTGATATTTTGCTTAATCTCATCAGTTATATGCGGAATCACTTGCACTGTGCGACCCAAAAAATCACCCCTGCGTTCTTTATTTATTACACTTTGGTAAATTCTCCCTGTAGTAATATTGTTCGTTTTATGTGTTTCTACGCCCAAAAAACGTTCATAATGACCTAAATCCAAATCGGCTTCGTGTCCATCTACCGTCACATAACATTCTCCATGTTCATACGGATTGAGTGTCCCTGAATTTATATTAATATAAGGATCAAGTTTTTGATTAGTTACTTTATAGCCTCTTGCTTGAAGCAATTTCCCCAACGAAGCAGCAATGATTCCTTTTCCCAAAGAAGAAGTAACTCCTCCTGTAACAAATATGTATTTTGTCTCTCCCATTTTTTGAAAAAATTAAAGTGCAAAGGTAATTATTTTATAAACGTTGTTTATCGTTTTTTAACCGAAAAAGTCTAAAACTTCTAAAAAATTAATTCTACTTTTGTACATAATTTTTTCACTTACACCAAATGGACATACAACTTGAACTTGTATTATTAGGACTTTCGTTGCTATTCTTTTTGAGTATCATTGCAGGGAAAGCAAGTTCACGCTTTGGCATCCCTGCGTTATTATTGTTTCTATGCGTAGGTATGCTTTGCGGAAGTGATGGGTTAGGCATACAATTCAACAACATTGGAATAGCACAAACCATCGGTACGGTTGCCCTTTGTATCATACTATTTTCGGGTGGTATGGACACCAAAATGCAAGAAATACAACCCATTTTAAAACAAGGTATTACACTTGCTACGTTAGGTGTGCTACTCATGTCAATTATAACAGGCGTTCTCATTTGGTTTATACTTGGAATGACGGGCGAATCTGCTCAAATAGGGCTAACCGCATCTTTACTTTTGGCAGCAACTATGTCTTCGACCGACTCCGCATCGGTTTTTGCAATATTGCGTTCGAAAGGCTTACGATTAAAAAACAATCTTCGTCCTACGCTTGAGCTCGAAAGTGGTAGCAACGACCCAATGGCATACATTTTAGTAATTACTCTTATCGACATTGTAAAACTTAATTCTTTGCCCAACATTTGGCAAATTTTAGGAATGATTGCTATGCAACTTTGTATTGGGGTATTAGCGGGATTTGTTCTAGCAAAAATCGCTATCATCATTATAAACCGATTAAAGATAGACAATGCCTCGCTTTATCCTATTTTAGTTTTAACATTTTGCATATTAACATTTTCGCTTACCTACTTTTTGAAAGGAAACGGATATTTAGCTGTTTATATTGCAGGATTGATTATTGGTAATTCGTCGTTTCAACATAAACGTTCGACGGTCAACTTTTTCGACGGATTAACTTGGCTCTGCCAGTTGCTTATGTTTTTGACGTTAGGACTTTTGGTTAATCCTAGCGAATTGTTGCCTGTTTTAATACCCGGGCTTATTATTAGCATTGCAATGCTATTTATAGCACGACCAATAAGCGTCCTTCTATGTTTATTGCCATTTAGAAAAATAGATTTTCGAAGCAAGGTTTACATTTCTTGGTGCGGACTACGCGGGGCGGTGCCTATCATTTTTGCCATTCTTCCGTTGGCAGAAAACCTACCTCACGCAAGAACTATTTTCAATATCGTTTTCCTCTGTACGCTTGTTTCGCTACTGATACAAGGTACTTCGTTGCCGATAATGGCAAAATGGCTCAAACTTGACGACAACACCAAGCAACTGAAACAACTCGAAGATTTTGATGTTGATTTTTCAGATGAAATAAAATCGGTAACCACAGAGATTACCATTACCGACAAAATTTTAGAAAAAGGGCATTATCTTATGGATTTAGGATTGCCCGACAAAACACTTGTGGTAATGATAAAACGAAACAAAAAATTCTTTGTACCTACAGGGAAAACCACCTTACTATCGGGCGACAAACTCCTGATAATTACCGACGACCACAAGGCTCTAATGGAGACCTACAACACGTTAAATATAAAGCAATAAACACAACAATAAAAAAGGAACGTTCCTTTTTTATTTCAAGCAACTGATAAAAGTAGCTACTACGAAAACAAAAATGGAAAGATTACTCCGTTTGGCGTTCCAGTTGCCTTATTTTCACCCAGTAACGCCGATGATACAAAAATGCCGCAAAGGTTAAACTTATAATAAACGCCACCCAAATGCCCGAAACGCCCATTCCGCAAGGGAATGCCAAAACATATCCTAAAGGAATATTCACACAAATGTAGGTCAGAAAAGCATAATAAACAGGTCTTTTTACATCCGTCAAACCTCGCAAAACTCCAGCACCTACACTCTGCAAACCATCAGAGAGTTGAAACAGTCCAGCAAACACCAAGAGTTGTGCCGTAATATCGACAACCTCTGCATCGTTGGTAAATATCCAAGGTATTTGCTGACGCAGACCTATCATCAAAGCAGCCATCAGAGCATTTATAAAAAGACACAAATGAATGCTTGCTTTTACCGCCATACGCAATGCGTAAAAATTATTTAATCCCAACTGATGACTTACTCTGATAGTTGTGGCTGATGCTACACCAACAATTATCATAAACGACATATTGGTAACGTTGTTTGCTATCTGATTGGCAGCCAACGGAACAGCCCCAAGCCACCCCACAATGATTGCCAACAACGCCCAAGCCGAACATTCCAACAGCAAATGACCACCAATAGGCAATCCCACTTTTGCAACCGAAAAAATACCCGAGCGTGAAAGTGCTCCCCACGAAAAACCTTTGAGGTAAACGCTCCACTCTTTATGCCTAAATATGACTACAAAAAACAGCACAGGCATCAACAAACGAGCCACAAGCGTAGCAACTCCAGCACCAAAAGCACCCAATCGTGGGAAGCCGAACTTACCAAAAATTAGCAGATAGTTTAATATCACGTTCAACATGTTTGCTACAATCGTAATCATCATTGCCACCTTCGTATTGCCAAGTCCCTCTAAAAATTGTTTACAAACACAAAACAAAACAAATGGTAACAAACTAAACACCAACGTCAAGTAATAAGGTTTCGAGAGTTCTGCTACGCGAGGGTCTTGCCCCATAAAATCAATAAAGAAATAACACACCACAAGCAAAAGAGTCAACAGTCCACCCAAAAGCAAACTAAAAAATGCTCCATTGTGAAGAAGCTTTGCTACAAGAGTGTAATTTTGCTGAACAAAAGCTTGCCCTACAAGCGGTGTAATTCCCATCGTAGCTCCCATAGCAAACACCAAACCCATCACAAAAATAGAATTCGCAAATGCCACCGCTGCCAAATCGACAGCACCCAAATGCCCCACCATAATATTATCGACCAACTGAACAAGCCCACTTCCCAATTGTGTAAATATAATTGGAATTGCAACTTTCAAATTCCGCTTATAAAAAGGTATGTATTCTCTGAATTTTATCATAAAAGGAGTGGCAAAGATATGTATTTTAGTCCAAAAAGTAGGAAACCACTGCTTCTTTCCATTTTTCACATCGTAGCAAAAAACAGATTTTATAATCGGCATTTTTTGTAACTTTGCCATTTTTAATTTGTATTCATATTTTTTTATATAAAATTAGATTTTACTTTTTATGAAAAAGTTCAAGGAGTATTCCAATTTCAATTTATCGAACATCAATAAAGAAGTTTTGCAAAAATGGCAAAGCGATGATTTGTTTCACAAAAGTATAGAAACACGCGAAGGTTCGCCACGATTTATTTTCTTCGAAGGACCTCCTTCGGCAAATGGTATGCCGGGAATTCATCACGTAATGGCTCGTACCATAAAAGATACTTTCTGTCGTTACAAAACCATGCAAGGCTTCCAAGTTAAACGAAAAGCAGGTTGGGACACTCACGGACTTCCCGTAGAGCTTGGAGTAGAAAAAATGCTTGGCATTACCAAAGAAGATATTGGCAAAAAAATCAGCGTTGACGAATACAATGCTGCTTGCCGTCAAGAAGTGATGAAGTACACAAAAGAATGGACTTCGCTAACCGAAAAAATGGGTTATTGGGTTGATTTGGAAAATCCGTACATCACCTACGACAACAAATTTATCGAAACACTTTGGTGGCTTCTCAAACAACTTTACAACAAAGGTTTGCTCTACAAGGGTTACACCATTCAGCCTTATTCACCAGCGGCAGGCACTGGACTTAGCTCACACGAGTTGAATCAACCAGGTTGCTACCGCGATGTAAAAGACACAACTTGTACTGCTCAATTCAAAATAAAAGGCGACCGATTTGGCGAAAATGCCTACTTCTTGGCTTGGACAACAACGCCTTGGACTTTGCCTTCGAACACTGCTCTTTGCGTTGGTCCAAAAATCGAATACAACGTTGTTAAAGCAAAAAATCCTTATTCAGCCGAAGATTGCACCTACATTCTTGCCAAAGATTTAGTGAAAAATTATTTCGGTGAGAAAAAAATCGAAGAGTTCGAAATCGTTGGCGAATACATTGGTGCCGATTTGGTTGGTACGGAATACGAGCAACTCATTCCTTGGGTAAATCCGGGAGAAGGTGCTTTTCGCGTAATTGCGGGCGACTACGTTACTACTGAAGACGGAACGGGTATCGTACACATCGCTCCAACATTTGGTGCAGACGATGCTTTCGTGGCAAAAAAAGCAGGCGTCCCAGGATTGACTTTCTTAACAAAAAAAGGCGAAACTCGCCCAATGGTTGATATGACCGGAAAATTCTTTGTTTTAGAAGATTTGGATGAAGAATTTGTAAAAAATCAAATCAATGTTGATTTATATAAAGAATACGCAGGTCGCTATGTAAAAAATGCTTACGACAAAAACCTCACCGACAAAGACGAAACACTCGACATCGCACTTTGCATGATGCTTAAGCAACAAGGTTTGGCTTTCCGCATCGAAAAACACGTACACAACTATCCACACTGTTGGCGTACGGATAAACCCGTGCTCTACTACCCTCTCGATAGTTGGTTCATTCGTACCACTGCGGTGAAAGACGAAATGATAGAACTCAACAAAACGATTAATTGGAAACCAGAATCAACAGGTACAGGTCGTTTTGGCAAATGGCTCGAAAATCTTAACGATTGGAACTTGAGCCGCAGTCGCTATTGGGGAACTCCATTACCAATATGGCGTACCGACGACGGACAAGAAGAAATCTGCATCGGCTCTATCGAAGAACTTTTTTGTGAAATAGAGAAATCCGTTGCAGCAGGATTTATGGTAGAAAATCCTTGGAAAAACTTTGAAGTAGGCAATTATAGTTCCGAAAACTACGATCCTAAAAACATTGATTTGCACCGCCCTTATGTCGATAACATTGTGCTTGTTTCTCCATCGGGTAAACCAATGAAACGTGAGCTCGACCTTATCGACGTTTGGTTCGATTCGGGTGCGATGCCTTATGCTCAAATTCACTATCCGTTTGAAAACAACGACGCAGACAGAACATCGGACTTCATTAGCGAAGGTGTGGACCAAACTCGTGGTTGGTTTTTCACCCTACACGCTATTCACACGATGATAGAAAACAACGTGGCGTTCAAAAACGTGATTTCCAATGGATTGGTACTCGACAAAAACGGGAACAAAATGTCGAAACGCTTGGGCAATGCCGTCGATCCGTTTGAAACAATAGAAAAATTTGGTTCCGACCCTTTGCGTTGGTATATGATGACAAACGCATCGCCTTGGGACAACCTCAAATTCGACGTAGAAGGTGTGGAAGAGGTTCGCCGCAAATTTTTCGGAACACTCTATAACACTTATTCATTCTTTGCTCTTTATGCCAACGTTGACGGATTCAGTGGCAACGAAGCACAAATAAACGTTGCCGAACGTCCCGAAATTGACCAATGGATTCTTTCGTTGCTCAATTCGTTGATAAAAGAAGTTTCTGAGCATTACGAAAACTACGAGCCAACTCGTGCTGGACGTGCTATCAGCGATTTTGTTCAAGAAAACCTATCGAACTGGTATGTTCGTCTCAACCGCAAACGTTTCTGGGGTGGAACAATGGACAATGACAAATTAGCTGCCTACCAAACGCTTTACGAATGCCTAGTAACCATCAGCAAACTGATGGCTCCTATTGCTCCATTCTACGCTGACCGCTTATATTGCGATTTGACGGGAGAAGGCTCGGTACATTTGACCGACTTCCCAAAATGCAACGAAGCACTTGTTTCGCAAAACCTCGAAGCGTGTATGCAACTTGCACAACAAGCAACTTCGATGATTTTGGCACTTCGCAAAAAAGCAAACAAAAAAGTGCGTCAGCCATTGCAAAAAGCTGTTATCCCCGTTTCGAGCGAAAATGTTCTGAGGCAATTGCAACACGTTGCCGATTTGATTAAAACGGAAGTAAACATCAAAGAACTTCAGGTGGTTACCGACGAAAACTCTACCATCAAATTGGTGAAACGCATCAAGCCAAACTTCAAAACATTAGGTAAAAAATATGGCAAACAAATGAAAGAAATTGCCGCTGCCGTTGCAGGGTTTGCACAAGAAGAGATTGCCACAATCGAAACACAAGGAAGCATCTTGCTCGCTTTGGCAAGTGGCGAGGTTTGCATAGAAATTGCCGATGTAGAAATTGCTACAGAAGATATGCCGGGCTGGCTTGTAGCCAACGAAGGCAACCTGACCATTGCTCTCGACATTGAGGTGTCCGAAGCATTACGACAAGAAGGTGTTGCTCGCGAGCTTGTAAACCGCATTCAGAACATCAGAAAAACAAGCGGTTACGAAATTACCGACAAAATATCGGTGAACATCGAAGCACGCGAAGAGATAACCGAAGCCGTAGAAAACCATAAAGACTACATCGCTTCGCAAGTGTTGGCTACTTCGCTCTGCGTGGTGGAGAAAATAGATAACCCTACACCGCTTGACTTCGAAGATTTTGTAGTGAATATTTTTATTGAAAAAGCATAAAAACTTTACATATTGAATAACCATTAAAAAACATTTTGCCTATGATATAAAAGCGTATATGAGATACGCACATCTTGAAAATAATTGGAAAGCGTTAGCTTTTTATTCGGGATTCCGAAACTTCGACAATTTCAGAATTACCCCAAAGAATAAAAAACCTAACTCACGTAGATGTTACGTGGGATTTATTCTTGTATTTGGGGTGATAGGTAGTCGAAGGCCTCGGAATCCGAAGAAAAGTATAAAGTCTCACGTTTTTTATGTGCGTATGTTTTTAGAAAATAAGACTTGCGGAGTAACCCCCAAAGCCGTTATTAAAGTCAGGGGAAAATCAATTAAAATTTTATAGAAAATGAAAAATTTATTTAAACACATTTTATTTGGAGCAGCCATTTTTGCTGGCATGGGTCTGTTTGTCGGTTGCGACACAATGACAGATGATGAAATAGAAAAACTTATCAACGATAAATTAAATGAAAGCTCAAGCAACGCAACTGCCGATGCAACACCTCCTGTTGAATTAGCAGGAACTTCTTGGGTTTCTTATAGTGAATTGCCAGATTATAAATATGAATATGATGAAGATTTAGGTGAATATATTCAATACGAAGTTTATGAAGAATACTTTTTACATTTTACTAAAACAACTGCGATCTTTATTGATAAAACTTACAAAAAAGAAGATGATAGTTTAGTCGATGAGAGAGAAACTACTGGAGGATATTATGTCCAAGGAAATATAATATTTTTGGATGAAACAGGATCGACTGTTTTTTATGACAAACAAAAAAATTGTTTATACTTTGTTGGTTTAAAATTTAATCTTGTAGAAGAATAAAAAATACTTATATAAAACTCCGCTTTTTCTTACGAAGAGCGGAGTTTTTTATATTTTCATATCCGGCAGAGAAATTGTAATTTTGTCGGAAACAAAATAGAAATGAATAAAATTAATTTTTGGATAAAAAACGCACGCTCCATAGCGTTGCCACAGAGTATTTTACCAGCAGTTTTGGCTATTTCGATGGCAAGTGGCTACGAAGGTTTTTCGTGGTGGTTGGCACTCATCGCCCTATTTGGCGTCGTTTGTGCTCACCTCGGTTTTAACCTTGCCGATGATTATTTCGACTATCGCCACAACGACGTAGAAGCTCGTAAAAAAGTAACCGAACAGGGTTTCCGTACGCACATGGAAAAGTGCCATTACATAGAATCGGGAGCCGCCACGCTTCGCGATTTGCTCGTTGCCGTTTGTACGTTTTTGGCGGTTGCAGCGGTTGCAGGGTTGGTTGTGCTCATTTTCCGTGGGTGGACAATTGCCGTCATTGCTCTTATCGGCTTGCTATTAGGTATTTCTTACTCGGGCAAACCACTTGAATTGGGTTATCATGGTTTAGGCGAATTGGTTATCGGTTTGATGTTTGGTCCGCTATTGATGATTGGTATGCAATATGCGGCTTGTGGCATTATTAGCGAGGCAATGATTTGGACATGCGTAGCAGTTGGACTCTTGGTAACAAACATTGTCTATTCACACGCTGTACTTGACTTAAAAGCTGATGCACAAGCCGAAAAAATGACCTTTGCACGGTTGCTAAAAACTCGAAATATGATGCTTATATTTTCGGTTCTGTTCAATATTCTTCCTTTTGCAATTTTGATAATCGGGGTCGTGCTTGGACGTTTGCATTGGGCATATTTATGCGTATTGCCATTGCTTCCTATGGGCATTTATATTGTCTATTCGCTAAAAGCACATTTAGATAACAAAGAAATTGCATTCGAACCACGTTGGTGGATGGGACCAATGGGCGACTTTGATAATTACAGAAAACATAATATGGATTGGTTTCTTATCCGTTGGCTTGTTGCTCGAAACTTGGTAACCTTCTTTTGCTTGATTCTAACAATCGTAAATATAATATTAGCAGTGGGGAATTAAAACCCCACTTTTTTTCTTTCTGCTTTTGCGAAACGCTCATTACTACAAAGCGAAATTAGTTGCTCAATAGATGAGTGTTTGCCAGTGATAAGTTCATCCATTGTGGCTTTACGCACAATGTTGTCTATTTCGCCTCCGCTAAAATCAAAAGCTTCGGCAAGTTGTTTCGAATCAGTTGGTGTGAGCCAAGGCAATTTGTCGTTCCAAATACGCATTTTTGCCTCTATGGTAGGTTTTTCGAATTTCACTTTAAAAAGGAAACGTCTTTCGAAAGCCGCATCAAAATTGTTTGCCAAGTTTGTAGTTGCTATCAAAATGCCATCAAGCGTCTCCATCTCTTGTAAAATAATATTTTGTATGGCATTTTCTGTTTGAGCCACATTGCTCGTTCCCACATCTTTACGTTTGCTTAATACAGCATCAGCCTCGTTAAACAACAAAATAGGTATTTGTTCAGCGTCTTTACAAAGTTGGCGATATTTATCGAAAAATTCCTTAATTTTCTTCTCACTTTCACCAAACCAACACGACTTTGTTTGACTGATATCCACTTGCATAATTGCTCTATTCGTTGCTTTTGCTATTTGCAATGCAGTTTCGGTTTTCCCCGTCCCCGGAGTACCATAAAACAACGCACATACGCCTTTCGGCATATTCATATCGTCCAACCGCTGACGCAAATTTTTTAATTGCTCAATTTGCAAGTTCGTCTGCAAAAAATCTATCTGATTTTTAACTTCCGCACTATAAAACAACGACTTCGATTTAATATTTTCGGGCTTTAAAAGATCTTTATCAGATACTGTTTTTACAAATAAACCTACATCTTCTTGCAAGAAAAGTTGTTTACCCTTTTCGGTTAAAGTTATTTCTGAATCGTCAAAAAGTCCACCCTTGGTCAAAGATACAAATTCATCTTTTATCAACTGATTTTTGCCATCTTTGAGTGAGTGAGCAGCACTCAACATCAATCGAGTTGAACCATAAATATCTTTCAAGGTTATACCTACATCAGAAGCACGACGGTTAGTTTGAATAAAGTCGTCGCATATTTCATAAAACAACAATCTATCTTCTGGTTCAGGAATCGCCTTTTTAGTCTGCTTTACAAAATCCAAATCACAATGTTTTTCTTCGGCGAACAACAATTTTTGCTTCAACCACGTAAATGGCAAATCATCATCGTCCCTATTTTCTATAAGGTCAGAAATAGATTTTACAAAATCATAGCGATCCAATGTTGTCTTTTTTATATTTACACTCGATAAATTTTGATTGTTCATAATACAATCGGAAAGATTGGGATTTATCGAAAAAATACTACTTGCCATTGGCATTTTTGATCTCGAACGAGTGGACTCTTCTACTTCAACAAAACACTTTTCACACAAAAAATCGATGTCTTTTTTATAACGAACAATATCCAACTCGCTTGTCTCTAAATACGCAGCAATATCCTCTAAATCAACAGAACCACGACGCTTGTAACCCAACGAAAAAATCACACAAAACAAAACAGATTGTATAGAAGAAGTACCTAAATATTCATTAAGTAAATCTATTTCCTTCTGTGCTTTACGTAGTTTTTCCTTTGATAATTTCGACTTTTCAACTTTTCCATACACATTGCACAAAATCTCTAACACATTAAAATTTGCTTGTTCCATAACATCCTCCTTTTTTATTATATATAGAAAATCTTTATAAAAAATTTAATTATAAAGAGTGCAAATGTCAGACGCAACTGTGCCAAATTATGACACACTATAGATAAAAAAACAAAAAAAGGAGGATTATAAAAATCCTCCTTCAACCACAAAATAGATATTCCGCTTATTTTTTCACAAATTGCATAGCCATACCTGTATTACAATTCAATTCCAATTTATCGTTGGTCAAAGTATAATTTTTCACATCAGCAAGACCTCTCAAAAAAGCATCTTCCAACTCCATAACGCCTTGGCAAAAAGCTTTTGTAGAACCATTTGGCACAATAGTTATTCCGTTTTCATCATATTTGTAAGCACCAAAATATTGATTGCAACCTGCAAAACCATTTATTTCACCCTCTTCTGTAAATGATATAGTTGGAACAGCTTCCGAAATTGCCAACTGCTTACCATCTTGTGAAATCATTTGCAATTCCCATGTTGTATTAGCCAAACAATCGGGCTTGTTAGCACATTTTTTTTGCGACGAACACGAAATCATAAAAACTCCCATCAATAAACCAAAACAAATTCTTTTCATAAAAACACAAATTTTAAAAATCAGATACAAAGGTAGCCATTATTTATACAATCGAAGATGATTTATTTACACGTTTAGAAACTTTTTGCTTTTTAAACATCTTTTATATTCAAAAAAACATTAAGATCGTTTACTTTTGCTAAAAATAATAAAATATGGACACAAATTTTCATGCAATTGACGTAGCAAAAACTGCACAACATTTTTCGACCGATACAACCTCTGGCTTATCGGCAGAAGAAGCGAAAAAACGTTTAGAGAGAAACGGACACAACGAATTTCAAAAGAAAAAGCATACAAGCATTCTTATGAAATTCTTAAATCAGTTCAAGAGTTTTATGATTGTTGTACTGATAGTTGCAGCCGTTATTTCCGGAATTGTTGGTTATCTCAACGGCGAAGGATTTTTCGATGCCATCATCATTCTCGTGATTGTCTTTTGCAATGCTATTATAGGCGTTTTTCAAGAATCGAAAGCCGAGAAATCGCTTGAAGCACTCGAAAAAATGTCGGCTCCACATTGCAAAGTTGTACGCAACGGCGAGACTCAAGAAATTGAATCGCGTAATCTTGTAGTAGGCGATGTTGTAGTGATAGAAACGGGCGACAGCGTACCTGCCGACTTACGCTTATTCGAAGCTGTAAATCTAAAAATACAAGAAGCTGCTCTTACAGGCGAATCTGTTCCCGTTGAAAAACAAACCAACGCAATAGCAAACGATGCATCGATAGGCGACAAAAGCAATATGGCGTTTTCTTCGTGTAGCGTTACCTATGGTCGTGGACGTGGCATTGTCGTTGCCACTGGTAGCAAAACAGAAGTCGGCAAAATAGCGTCGATGATACAAACTGTAGAAAACACCCAAACTCCTATGCAGAAACGCCTCGACCAACTTGGCAAAATGCTTGCTATAGCAGCACTCATTATCTGTACGCTCATATTCATTATGGGTTGGCTCTATGGCAACAATATTTTGGAGATGTTTATGACAGCCGTTAGTTTAGCTGCAGCTGCTATACCCGAAGGATTACCTGCGGTTTCTACTATTGTACTTGCTATCGGTGTACAACGACTTGCACAAAAAAATGCTATTGTTCGCAATCTGCCTTCGGTAGAAACCCTTGGAAGCACCACTGTTATTTGCTCCGACAAAACAGGCACACTCACTCAAAATCGGATGACGGTTACAAAAATTTATACCGATGGGCAACTCTTCGAAACAGACAACAATACTATAAAAACAGAAAAACTCGTACAAATAGCGGTTTTAGCAAACGATGCAAAAATCAATTCCGAAGGGGAAAGTATTGGCGACCCAACAGAAACTGCCTTGCTCGATTTAGGAATGAAATTAGGATTAAACAAAAGCGACGCCGAAGCAATAGAAAATCGAATTGCCGAAATTCCTTTCGATTCGGAACGAAAACTTATGACAAGTATCCATCGGAACGCAGAATCCAAGCAACTTATGGTTGCCACAAAAGGCGGATTAGACGAATTGCTTGCACGATGTAACCGCATCAAAGAGAATGACACAATCCGAGATATTACTAACAACGACATTGAACAAATAAAACAAGCTAACCTTACGATGGCCTCTGCCGCTTTACGCGTATTGGCTATGGCATACAAAACGATTGACAACCTACCCGAATTTATTTCATCTGAAATCATCGAAAACGAACTCATTTTTGTTGGAATGGTAGGAATGATAGACCCTCCACGCGAAGAGGCTCGCGATGCCGTAATGCAATGCCGCATTGCAGGTATAAAGCCCGTAATGATAACAGGCGACCACAAAATAACAGCAACTGCTATTGCTCATTCGCTTGGCATTGCTCAAGAAAACAACACAATATTAACAGGAACGGAAGTAGAACAACTCTCCGACAGCGAACTGAAACAAACGGTAAAAAATGCCGCCGTGTTTGCACGTGTTGCTCCAGAGCATAAGGTTAGAATAGTGAAAGCCTTTCAAGAGAACAACAACATTGTAGCAATGACAGGCGACGGCGTAAACGATGCTCCAGCTCTGAAGCTTGCCGACATCGGTGTTGCTATGGGTATAACGGGTACAGACGTTTCCAAAGAAGCTGCCGATGTGGTATTGGCCGACGACAACTTTGCAACGATTGTTTCGGCCGTGGGCGAAGGCAGACGCATCTACGACAATCTGCTCAAATCCATTCTGTTTATGCTATCAACCAATCTTGGAGAGATTGTAGTACTTTTTGTTGCTGTGATGTGCGGTATGGTTACACCGCTTTTGCCTATTCAGATACTTTGGATCAACCTCGTAACCGATAGTTTCCCTGCATTGGCATTGAGTGTGGACCCTGCTGACAAAGACATTATGCACCGACAACCTACCGACAGCTCGAAAGGTTTTCTAAACAAACATTTCTTGACAAAAGTAGGATTGCAAGGGCTACTCATAGGAGCACTTACGCTTACAGCTTACTTTATCGGTATGAAAACTTCGGTAGATGTAGCACATACGATGACGTTTGCTACATTAGCATTTTCGCAAATGACTATGATTTTCAGTATTCGAGCAGGACAAAAGATAGCTTTCAACGGTATGTTTTCCAACAAATACCTCTGGGGAGCTATTGTGTTGGTTGTGTTATTGATGGCGTTGGTATTATTTGTACCAGCATTGCAAACAGTATTTCATGTCGTTTCACTTGATGGTACACAGTGGATTTGGGTAGTAGCACTATCGTTTGCAGCATTGATTATCAACGATTTGTTTAAACTCTTAACCAACCGCATCAAAGCATAATCGAACTTTCCAAAGTTATATTTTTCATGAAAAGCGGTAGAGTATATTCTACCGTTTTTTTGTAGTACGCAAAGCTTTTTTGTACTATTTTTGCAGAAAAGCAAAAGGTGTTTTGCTTATTTTTTTACAGCATTAGCTATTATTCGCAATCAAACCAAAAGCATCGGAAACTCTTGATTTGAACTAAAATCGAATAAAAAAGCAATGGCGTGGTAGCTCGTTTTTTTGAACGGAGTGTTCCGCTGTGTTACAGTATAAGGTTAATGTTCGCACCGTATAAGGTGTGGACTAATCTAACTGTACGGCGGGGTTTTTCCGATGCTCCTCGCGATTGCGATAGAGAGGTTCACACCTTTCTCATTTTTTTCGTTCGATGGGTAGTGGCGACATTGGCAATGCACAAACCCATTTCTACTATGAACGAAAACGAAATTCCACCTCTGCACATTGGCAACCTGATAAGAGAGCAACTGCAGCTGCAACGCCGCTCGGTGGCGTGGCTCGCCATGCAGATAGGTTGCAAACGCGACAATGTGTACAAACTCCTTCGCCATTATTATATAACCACCGACACACTGATGCGTATCTCTCTCGCTTTGGATTACGACTTCTTTGCCGATCTCTCGGCTCACCTCCACAAACAGCAAAGTGTATAGCAAAAGCATACGTTTTGTATAGTGCTGGCATACAAAAACAGCAGCAGTAAACGTAAGTTTTAGCCTACTTTTACACGATTTTTTAACAAAAACATAAATAATGATTATTGGAATTTACAAAACGCTTATTACTTTGTTGTTTCCCATATTAAAAGCAACTCATATCAAAAAGAGACAGCGGACGGGCAAGGAGCATCCGTTGCGTTTTAACGAGCGGTTAGGGCTATACAAACACCCACGTCCCGAAGGAAGACTTTATTGGATGCATGGCGTATCGGTCGGAGAATCAGTATCGATGCTGCCGCTGATTGACAAACTTTTACAAGAAGATCCCGACCTATCAATTATGGTAACGACAGGCACACTGACATCGGCTGAGATTATGGAGAAACGTCTGCCGACACGCGCGTTTCATCAATTTATTCCGTTTGACGTTCCGAGGTATGCCAAGCGATTACTCCGCCATTTTCGTCCGGACGCAGTTATGTGGTTTGAGTCCGAATTGTGGCCTGCACTTCTTTCGGAAATCAAGAAGGCGAAAATTCCGCTGATTCTGGTCAACGGACGAATTTCAGACAGGTCATTTGCGACGTGGAAGAAATTTAAATTTGCGTCACGGGAATTGTTGTCGTGTTTTTCGTTGTGTCTCGGGCAGTCGGAACAGGATAAAAATCGGCTCCTTCTTTTGGGTGCGCCGAAAGCGGACTGTTTCGGCAACATCAAATTTGCTGGGATGCCGCTGCCAGTTGATGCAGATAAGCTGACAGCGTTACAACAGACTATCGGTGAGCGACGGGTATTTTTGGTAAGTTCTACACATCATAATGAAGAAGAGCAAATAGCGTTGCACTTGGCGTGGCTCAAAAAGCAGGTGCCGGATATTTTAACTATTGTCGTTCCACGCCATCCGCATCGCGGGCGGAAAATTGCCGATATGTTTCGCAACCGGAATTTTGCAACAGCACTACGCTCGGGAAACGATCCGATAACGACGGGAACAGAGGTTTATGTTGCGGATACAATTGGTGAAATGGGGCTGTGGTACGCGTTGGCGGAAGTCAGCTTTATCGGTGGATCGCTGGTAACACATGGAGGGCAGAATTTTATGGAAGCGGCACGTGATAAAAACGCGGTTATCGTCGGACCAAACATGCAGAATTTTGTGGAGATGATGACACGAGCGCAGGCTTTTGACGCGGTCTGTCAATTATCATCCGCCAAGGATGTTATTAAAGAAACGATTACGCTGATGCACAACCCTGAACTATTGGCAGAAAGACAACAAAAGGCATACGATTGGACGGTTAAAGAAGGAACTGTTTTAGAGGGGATTACAGCAGCTTTAGCACAGGAACTGAAATAATATAAAAATTTGTTTCATTGTTAAAATATACAATTATGGAAGAAAAGAAAGAATTTCATTGGATTACATGTAGTTGGAATGGACACTTTAAAGATTTAGGTATAAAAAGCGATACGGTAAATGAAAAAAATATGCAGAATTGTATTTACTTTGAAGATAAAGAAAAGGCAGAACGCTTCTTATGTAAACTGAAATTGTTTATTCAAAAAAATTATCCCAAAGCAGGAGAGGAAAATTGGTATTTAGAGTAAAAAAAAGCACAAAAAAGCTTTTTTTATTGTACATAAAGTTTTCTACAAAACATTTCGCCTCCGTCAGTTGTTTTTATTGTACAGTTTTTCTTAATTATTCACAATAAAAAAGGAGGTAACAATGAGACTTTCACATGTATTAGCATTCGTAGGCGGAGCAGTAGCCGGCGTTGCAGTAGGTATGCTTTTGGCACCCGACTCGGGCAGTAACACCCGACAAAAAATAGCCGACACACTGCACGAAAAAGGTATCGCACTCGACAAAGAGGCGTTTAAAACCTTTGTAGAAAACGTAATGGCAAAGCTCAAAGAGCATTTCACCGACGAGGAATTGAAATCTGTAGTAAACGAAACCCTAAACAACAAGTAGCCATGCCAAACTCAGATATGTATCAAAACCTACTCGAAGAAACTAAAGCGTACGTACAAACACGCTACGATTTGTTGCGAATAGAGTTCATGGAAAAAGCGAGTAGAATTATCGCATTCTTCCTACTTGCATTTGTCATTACAGGCTGTCTGTTAGGAGCTTTTGTCTATTTTTCATTAGCATTGGTGATATGGTTAAGTGCCTTTTTCGAATCAATAATTATAGCCATCTGTGTGATGGGAATGGCATTGCTTTTCGTTGGTTGGTTGCTTTATCTATTACGCAAATCGCTTTTTGTAAATCCTATCATAAAGCAGTTGAGCAAAATTATGTTTTCTAATCCACAAAAAACAAACGAAAAATGACGAACAACTATTACAAACTGCATACACTCAATGATGTTGCTCTGCAAAAAGCAATTCTAAAAAAACAGCTCGCAACACAAAAAAAATATTTGTGCGAACAATTTATGGAGATAAAGCGAAGAGAATATGCAGTGTACAAAACGATTCAGTTTTTCTATTTAGGATTTCAGATAACTAATATTTTGGTTTCGCTCCGTCGAAAAAGAATCTAAAAAAACGCTACCAGCAGGTAGCGTTTTTTTGTTTAAATTACTCAATCTCGCTTGTTTTTTCTTTTAGCCACGTTTTTTCTTCATCGGATAAATGCGGAGCAATGCGTTCATAAACAGTTTTATGATAAGCATTTAACCACGCTTTTTCGCCATCCGAAAGCATAGTTTCATTTATGGCATTTTTGTCGATTGGGCAAAGCGTAAGCGTTTCAAAAGCAAGAAATTGACCAAACTCATTCGATTCGTGCTCTACTACAGCCACCAAATTCTCGGTACGTATTCCATACTGATTAGTACGATAAAGCCCTGGCTCGTTGGAAATGACCATACCCGTTTTCAAGATCGTGGGATTTAGGTTCGTACGGATATTTTGTGGTCCTTCGTGTACGCAAAGGAAATGCCCTACGCCGTGTCCCGTTCCATGTCCGTAATTCAAAGCATTTTGCCATAAATATTGTCGTGCCAAAATATCTAATTGTACACCGCAAGTTCCGTAAGGGAACACCGCCTGTACCAAAGCGATATGCCCTTTCAGCACAAGTGTAAAATCAGTTTTTTGCTGTTCGGTAAGTTCTCCCAATGCAATGGTGCGAGTGATGTCGGTTGTGCCGTCGAGGTACTGTCCGCCCGAGTCGAGGAGTAAAAAGTTTTCGTCCTTTAGCGTAGCATTGCTCTCGGCTGTTGCTGCATAATGCACAATGGCTCCATGAGCAGCATATCCTGCTATCGTGTTGAAACTTTCGCCTGCAAAAAACTTTTGCTCGGAGCGAAATGCTTTCAGTTTCTCGGAAACGGAAAGTTCAGTCAAATGTTCTTTTTCGATGGATTCTTCCAACCATTTCAAAAACTTCACCATCGCTACTCCATCTCGCACCATTGCCGAACGAATACCTTGCAGTTCGGTTTCATTCTTTATACTTTTGGCATCAATCACCGCCGATGGCAAATTTCGTTTCTGACAAGTTGCTTTTGCGTAAAGCGAAAAATTTATGCGATTAAAATCCAATGCCAAAATGGTTTCTTTAGGTAAATTGGCTAAAAAATCGTTGATTTTTGAATAGTCGTAAATGGCTATTCCATCTGCGGCAAGTTGCGATTCAACCTCTTGAGTTATTTTTTGTTGAGGAATAAAAAGATAAGTTTGCTTATCATCGACAAAAGCATAAGCAATGGCAACAGGATTGAAGCTCACATCATTTCCACGAATGTTAAAAAGCCAAGCTACTTCGTCCAATCCCGAATAAAGAACTGCGTTGCAACCGTTACTCTTCAAAGTTTCACGAATGTTTTCAATTTTGTTTTTTGCCGATTCGCCTGAAAAATTTTCGGGCAAAGAAAAAATCGGCTCTAATGGCAACGTTGGACGATTTTCTGTCCAAATCTCACCAATCAAATCATAACTCGTATTGAGTTCTATGCCATGCTGTTGCAATTGATTCTGCAAATCAGCGATAGCCGAAATAGAAAACATTTCTGGATTTACTGCCACGCTATCGCCCGTTTTCAATGATTCTACAAGAAAATCTGTAATGCTCGGTGTTTCTATCAGTCCGTCTTTGAACAAACGAATGCCATTGCCCGAGAGTTGCTCTTCGGCTTGCAAAAAGTAGCGAGAATCTGTCCACAAACCAGCATCGTCGGTAGTAACAACCACTGTACCAGCAGAGCCATTGAATCCGCTAATCCATTCGCGTTCTTTCCAATGTTCAGGACTATATTCACTTGCATGCGGATCGGTTCCGGGAATTATAACTGCAGCAATCTGTCGTTCGTGCATCAACGCACGCAATTTTTGTAAACGTTGTTGTGGGTTCATATTCATTCAATTTTTCACTTTCCAAAGGTACAGATTTTTGTCGTTTTTTTATTTTGCCGATTTATAAAAATGCCCTATTTTTGCATCGTAAAAATCTCGCGTAGGTGGTGAAATTGGTATACACGCTACTTTGAGGGGGTAGTGGTCGCAAGGCCGTGTGAGTTCGAGTCTCATCCTACGCACAAAAAAAACAGCATATGCTGTTTTTTTTATTTCCCCATACTCAACTATTTTTTACCTTTGCCAAATGATAGAAATAATCCCTGCGATAGATATAATTGGCGGAAAATGCGTTCGTTTAACGAAAGGCGATTATGATTACAAAAAAGTGTACAACGAAAATCCGCTTGAAGTGGCAAAAGCATTCGAAGCACACGGCATAAATCGTTTACATTTAGTTGATTTAGACGGAGCTAAAGCTCAACATATCGTCAACTATCATGTATTAGAGCAGATTGCTACCAGAACTTCGCTAGTTATCGATTTTGGAGGAGGATTAAAAAGTGAGGAAGATTTGAAAATTGCCTTTTCCTCAGGAGCAAATATGATAACAGGAGGAAGCATTGCTATCAAAAATCCTGAACTCTTTAAATCTTGGATTGCAACATACGGCAACGAAAAAATTATTCTTGGAGCCGATGTAAAAAATGATAAAATTGCTATTTCAGGTTGGCAAGAAACCTCTAATCACGATTTAGTTTCGTTTTTAAACAAATATATTGAAGTTGGCATCGCAAAAGCAATTTGTACCGACATCGAAAAAGACGGGATGTTGCAAGGAACTGCAACTGATTTGTATAAAAAAATATTAAATCATTTTCCTGATTTACATCTAATAGCAAGCGGAGGTGTTTCACAATGGAATGATATAGAAACATTAGAAAAAATTAACGTGCCTTCGGTCATCGTCGGGAAAGCTATCTACGAAGGGAAAATTACATTGTCAGAAATAGAAAAATACTTAATAAAATAACCTATGAAAGTTGATTTCGAAAAAATGGGAGGGCTTGTGCCTGTAATCATTCAAGATGATTTTACTAACAAAGTTTTGATGTTAGGATTTATGAACAAAGAGGCTCTAAAAAAAACTGAAGAGATCGGCAAAGTCACTTTTTATAGCCGAACAAAACAACGTCTTTGGACAAAAGGTGAAGAAAGCGGCAATTTTTTAAACGTAGTGAAAATACTAAACGACTGCGACAATGACACCTTATTGATAAAAGTAAAACCTGAAGGACCTGTTTGTCATACAGGGACGGACACTTGTTGGGGCGAGAAAAACGAAGAAGACATAATGTTTTTGAAATACCTACAAGATTTTATCGTTAAACGCTACGAAGAACGTCCTGAAGGTTCATATACAACATCGCTGTTCGAAAAAGGCGTGAATAGAATGGCTCAAAAAGTAGGCGAAGAAGCTGTTGAAAGTGTTATCGAAGCTACAAATGGTACCAATGAAGGATTGATTTACGAAGCTTCAGATCTGATTTATCATCTTATCGTACTACTAACTTCTAAAGGCTTACGTATAGAAGATTTGGCAAGAGAACTTAAAAAACGTCATTAATTGTGTTATGAGAAAATATCTTTTTTTAATAATAGTCTTGTTTCTTTCTACTCCCGTATTTTCAAAGAAGAAAGATAAAGTAAAATTTCCAGACGAATATGAAGTCTTCCAAGCAGGCGAATGGGAACTACAACTTTTTTATTGGAACAAAAACACTGCACACCGCATGGTACACGGGATGCTATTCTTACGAAATTTAGAAATGCCTCGTGGAGAAAGCAACGATTTACTCGAAACAGATTTAGGGCGTATGCGATACGTTTTACGCACTGAACGTAATATGGGGATAAGCGGTTGGGTACCCGAAGGCGGTTTACAACTTGAAATTTACAAGGTTGACAAAGTTTTGGGTTACAATGATTTCCGACGTATTCAACCTCAAAACAATCCAGACTTAAAGGATTTGACTGAAGAAGAAAAATTCCAACAACTGCTACAACAAGAACACGAATGGAAATACGGTCCACAACAAAAACAAGAAATAGACGAAGTTGATCACATAGAAATGATGAATGAATGACAAATAATTGGGACATAAATAAACGTATCTTGTTACTCGATGGAGCCATGGGCACCATGTTGCAACGCAAGAATCTAACGGAAAAAGACTTTCGAGGCAATCTATTTAAAAATCATTCCGTAGAATTAAAAGGCAACAACGATGTGCTTTGTTTGACTCGCCCCGATGTTATCGCTGACATTCATAGACAATATCTTGAAGCAGGTGCCGACATTATTGAGACCTGTTCATTTAACTCTCAACGTATCTCGCAAGCAGATTACAATCTTTGTGATTATGTTGTGGAAATGAATGCAGCAGCAGCAAAAATAGCACGCTCGATAGCAGATGAATTCACAAAAAAAACTCCTACAAAAAAACGCTATGTAGCAGGTTCTGTTGGTCCAACAAACAAAATGGCGTCAATGTCGCCTGACGTTAATCGCCCGATGTTTCGCAACATTAGTTTCGACGATTTAGTAGAATCATACATCGAACAAATGACTACTTTAATAGAAAACGGAGTTGATGCCTTACTCATAGAAACCGTATTTGATACGCTGAATGCTAAAGCAGCTATTTTCGCAGCCGAAGAGGCGATGAACAAAGTAGGTAAACGCGTAAAATTAATGCTTTCTGCAACAATTGCCGATGCTGCAGGTCGCTTGTTGTCAGGACAAACACCTGAAGCCTTACTATGTTCAGTATCACATGCCAATTTATTTTCAATAGGACTAAATTGTTCATTTGGAGCTAAAGATTTATTGCCTTATATTCGAAGAATAGCTTCGCAAACATCCTGTTTTGTAAGTGTTCATCCAAATGCAGGTTTACCAAATGCACTTGGAGCATACGACGAAACACCACAATCAATGGCAAATCAGATATCAAAATTTTTAGAGGAAGGATTGATAAATATTGTTGGAGGATGCTGTGGAACAACTCCAGAGCATATTGCTGCAATTGCTGCAATATTACCACAATATCAACCTCGTACACCACAATCAGAGAAATGCGAGTTAACGATTTCAGGTTTAGATATATTGAAAATATAATGAAATAAAATGACAAACTCCTTAACAGACGAACAACTTGTAGAACTACTTCGCAACGAGAAAACAAGACAAAAGGCTTTCTCACAAGTTGTCATCAAATATCAAAAACAGATTTATTGGCAAATAAGAAAAATGCTGATAAGTCATGAAGATACTGATGATGTTCTGCAGAATACACTGATGAAAGCTTGGGTTGGTATTGAAAATTTTCGTGGCGATTCAAAATTATCGACTTGGCTCTATCGCATTGCCGTAAACGAAACGCTTACATTTTTGAACAATCAGCGTATAAAAAACATGTCATCAATGCTTGATATGGAAGATATTCTGCTTTCAAAGTTAGAAGCCGATAGCTACTTTGATGGTAACGAAGCAGAAGAAAAACTCCAAAAAGCTATTTTAACATTACCCGACAAACAACGTTTAGTGTTCAATATGAAGTATTTCGAAGAGAAAACATACGAAGAAATGGAAGAAATACTTGGTACATCAGTTGGTGCGCTCAAAGCATCGTATCATCACGCAGTAAAAAAAATTGAACAGTTTTTATCAGAGAATTAAACCTTTTCTCTTTCCGCAGATCTAATCATTGTAAAAAAATAATTTAATAATGGTTTTATATGAAAGAACTCTCTGAAAATCTCAAAAAAATAGGGAATCGAAATCCTTTTTCGGAACCTGAAAATTATTTTGAAAAATTACCCACAATAATAGACGCAAAAATTACATCTAAAAAGATATCTCTTTTCGAGAAAACTAAACCATTGCTTTATTTCGCTGCTATGTTTATAGGGTTTTACGTAGTAATACATTTCGCTCTTATTACATTGAATAGCGATATTGAACCATCAAAATCGACAACAGCACAAGCACATTTTCAAACTACCTCTGAAGATTCGTACTATAATTACATTGTAACAGAAATTGATGAAGATATGATAGTTGATTATTTATTAGCCGAAAACTAAAAAATTATGAAAAGAAGTTTGACATTTATCGTATTCGTCCTATCGTTGGCATCAGCATTTGCTCAACCAAAAGGGAAACCATCTATGGAAGAGATAAAAGCTCGAAAAATAGCTTACATAACAGAGATGGTACAACTAACACCCGAAGAAGCTCAAAATTTTTGGCCTTTGTACAATGAATTACAACAAAAAATTGCTGCACAACACAAAAAACGACACGATTTAGAAAAACAATTCAATTCAAACAATACAACTATTAACTACGAAGCTATAAACGATGAATTAGTGCAATTGCGTGTAGAAATTGTATTGCTTCAAAAAACCTATTACGAAAAATACAAAGCAATTCTTTCCGCCGAAAAAATAAATCGACTTTTTAAAGCCGAACACGGATTTAAAAAAGTATTACTGAAAGATTTCAATAAAAAATAATTCTTTTTAAGAAAATAAAGTTTAGGTTTCTTTTGCCAACAATCTAAAAAAACATTACTTTTGCAACCGAAATGGTTCCTTGGCCGAGCGGTTAGGCACCGGTCTGCAAAACCGTCTACAGCAGTTCGAATCTGCTAGGAACCTCCAAAGTCTACCAATTGGTAGACTTTTCTTTTATAAAATTCCGATAAAAACACTATTTTTGCAAAAATATACTTAAAAAAACAAAAAAAATATTAGAATATGGCTTCACAAGAAGATGTCTTTAAAAAATTAGTAGCCCATTGTAAGGAATATGGTTTTGTGTTTCCGTCAAGCGAAATCTATGATGGATTAGGAGCTGTGTACGACTATGGTCAGAATGGTGTTGAACTAAAAAACAACATTAAAAAATATTGGTGGGATTCAATGACACTTTTGCATGAAAACATTGTAGGTATTGATGCTGCAATTTTTATGCACCCGACCACTTGGAAAGCATCAGGACACGTAGATGCCTTTAACGACCCGTTGATAGATAATCGTGATTCAAAAAAACGCTATCGTGCAGATGTTTTGATAGAAGAACAATTAGCAAAATACGATGAGAAAATAAACAAAGAATGCGACAAAGCAGCAAAACGCTTTGGTGAATCATTTGACAAAGAAATGTTTTGTCAAACTAATGCACGTGTACAAGATTATATTGCAAAACGCAACAATCTACACGAACGCTTTGCAAAAGCAATGAACAACAATGATTTAGATGCTTTGAAACAAATCATTTTAGATGAAGCCATTGTATGCCCTATTTCTGGCACAAAAAATTGGACTGATGTACGTCAATTCAATCTAATGTTTTCCACAGAAATGGGTTCAACTGCCGATGGAGCAATGAAAATTTATCTTCGCCCAGAAACAGCACAAGGTATTTTTGTAAACTACTTAAATGTGCAAAAAACAGGTCGTATGAAAATTCCTTTTGGTATTGCACAAATAGGTAAGGCATTCCGAAATGAGATTGTTGCTCGTCAATTTGTATTCCGTATGCGAGAATTTGAACAAATGGAAATGCAGTTTTTCGTTCGTCCGGGTGATGAAATGAAATGGTTTGAGCATTGGAAACAATTCCGCTTAAAATGGCATAAAGCTCTTGGGCTTGGTGATAAAAAATATCGTTATCACGATCACGACAAATTAGCACATTATGCTAATGCTGCAACCGATATCGAATTTGAAATGCCTTTTGGATTTAAGGAAGTAGAAGGTATTCATAGCCGTACAAATTTCGATCTAAGCCAACATTCACAATATTCAGGCAAAAAAATTGAATATTTCGATCCTGAAATAAATCAATCGTACACTCCTTATGTAATAGAAACTTCGATAGGCGTTGATCGTATGTTTTTATCAATAATGTCAGCTGCATATTGCGAAGAACAACTTGATAATGGAGACTCTCGTGTAGTTTTGAAATTGCCTGCAGTATTAGCTCCTATTAAAGTGTGTGTAATGCCCCTTGTAAAAAAAGATGGGCTACCAGAAAAGGCTCGTGAAATTATGGACTCACTGAAGTTTGAGTTTCATTGTGCGTATGACGAAAAAGATTCTATAGGAAAACGTTATCGTCGTCAAGATGCGGTAGGAACTCCATTCTGTATAACCATTGACCACCAGACATTAGAAGATGAATGCGTAACAATACGCTATCGTGACACTATGCAACAAGAACGCGTAAAAATTACAGATTTACATAATATTGTAGATAAACAAGTGAATATGAAAAACTTATTCCGAAAAATAATGGAATAACAAAAACAAACGAAAAGGTGAAGGTTTTTCTTTGCCTTTTTTATTTTTGAAGCAATAAATGAAAAAAGTTGCACTGATAGGTCCAGAATCAACAGGGAAAACAACCTTATGTGAGCAATTAGCTCAATATTTCAACACAGAATGGATTCCTGAATACGCACGCACATACGTAAAGAAGTTGGGTCGGGAATACAACTATGATGACATTGAACATATTGCAAAAACACAACTAATGCAATTCAAATCAAAAGAGGAAGGAAGCAATTTAGTTTTTTTTGATACCGATTTGATTATTACAAAAATATGGTTTTCAGAATGTTACAACAAAATACCTGAATGGATGAATACAGCCATTTACGAACAAAACGTACAACTTTATTTACTCTGTCAGCCCGATCTATTATGGGAATATGATGCAGTAAGAGAAAATGCCCACAACAGACAATATCTGTACAATTGCTACAAAAAAGAGATAGAACAACTTTCAATTCCATTTTCTGAGATAAGTGGTTTGGGTAACATCCGAATCAAAAATGCTATTGATGCAGTAAAAAGAATTATTTAGTATGGATAATAAATTGACAGCGACAATTGATAAACTGTCGCAATTAGAATCATTTGAAGCACTATTTCACCACCAAAAAACTGATACGGTATTACCTTCAATTGATGAGTTAAGCAAAATTGTATTGCTAACAAGAAAAATCCTTTTCCCTGGCTATTTTGGGAACTCAACTATTCATTCTGAAAACGTACGCTATTATATTGGCGTTCAAACAGAAAAACTAAAAAATTCCCTAACAGAGCAAATCTATGCAGGGCTTTGTTTCTCAAGCGAGATCCAAAAGAAAAACAAATATCGAGATTTAGCAAAGCAAATAGCATTACAATTTATCGAACAAATGCCTACCCTTCGAGAAACACTTAGCACCGATGTTGATGCAGCTTTCAATGGAGATCCTGCAGCAAAAAGCAAAAGTGAAGTAATCCTTTGTTATCCTGCTATTAGAGCCATTTCCAATTATCGAATCGCTCACGAATTATTTTTGCTAAATGTTCCTATCATACCACGAATCATTACCGAAATGGCTCATTCGGAAACAGGAATCGATATTCATCCTGCAGCAAAAATCGGGCGTTATTTCACAATTGATCACGGAACGGGTGTAGTAATTGGTGAAACGGCGATAATTGGTGAGAATGTAAAACTTTATCAAGGCGTAACATTAGGGGCAAAAAGTTTCCCTTTAGATGCAGATGGCAATCCAATAAAAGGTATTTTACGACACCCTATCATCGAAGACAATGTGATAATTTATTCAAATTCTACTATTTTAGGAAGAATAACTATCGGGAAGAATTCCATTATTGGAGGGAATATTTGGGTAGATAAAAATGTACCTGCCGGAACAAAATTAATACAGAAAAAATAATGAACGAGAAATCATTTTTAGCAAAAACGTTTTTAGGATTAGAATATGTTTTGGCAAAAGAGCTTGTCGATCTTGGAGCAAACAACGTACAAATTGCCCGACGGGCAGTTTCTTTCACAGGTAACAAAGCTCTACTTTATCGTGCAAATCTATCGTGCCGAACAGCGTTACGCATATTAATGCCAATTTTAACTTTCAAGGCAAAAAATGCTGATGAAGTATATGAAAAAGTCAAACAAATAGATTGGACAAAATATCTTGACGTCAAAAAAACATTTAGTATAGATGCCACAGTTTATTCAGAAACCTTTACTCATTCTAAATTTGTGGCTTATAGAGTAAAAGATGCTATTGCTGATTTTTTTATGGAAAAACAAGGTAAACGTCCTTCGGTAAGAATCAACAATCCTGATCTATTTCTAAACATTCACATTTCGCACAACGACTGTACGCTCTCTCTTGATAGTTCTGGCGAGTCGTTACATCACCGCGGTTATAGACAAGAACAAACCGAAGCTCCTCTTAACGAAGTGTTAGCAGCAGGCATGTTACTATTATCTGGTTGGAATGGAGAATGCGATTTTGTAGATCCAATGTGTGGTTCAGGAACACTACTAATAGAAGCAGCTCTAATAGCACTCAATATTCCTCCATGCATCTATCGACGACAATTTGCTTTTGAAAAATGGTGTGATTTCGACCGCGATTTGTTTGACGAAATATACAATGACGATTCACAAGAACGTGATTTTAATCACAAAATTTATGGTTCTGACATTTCGGTTAGAGCTTTACAGATTTGTCGAAAAAATATTGAATCTGCAGGTTTATCTAAATTTATAACAGTAGAACATGCTCCTATTTTAGAATTTAAACCTTACGCACGAAAAGCTTTGATGGTAACCAATCCTCCTTACGGAGAGCGACTTAAATTATCGGATTTAGATGTACTATACGCAGAATTAGGTTCTTTGTTGAAACATAAATTTACAGGAAACATGGCTTGGGTTATAAGTTCACAAACCTCTTGTTTATCAAAAATAGGCTTACATCCTTCTAAAAAAATAAAACTAAAAAACGGTGATTTAGATTGTGAATTTTGGAATTTTGAAATTTTTGCAGGGAAACGAAAAAAACATTTAATGACATCAAAAGATCCATATAAAAAAAGATATAATCCTTAAAAATTTCTAGCATAAGAAAAAGAAAATAACGATTTAACTGGGGATCACATTGATGTAAGCGAACAAACCAGTTTTTCGTGTCCTCTTTTTCCCGAAGGATGCAAAAATTCAACATAGATAACATATACGCCAACATTACAAAGAGAATTATCGTTGTTCGTTCCGTCCCAAAAAAATGTACCAGAATGCCCCACAACGAAATTGTTTTGAAGTTTTTTGATAGCAATACCATTAGCAGTAAATATCTCTATTGATACAACAAAACCATTTTCTGGTAGTTGATAATTTATCTGAAGCAAATCTTGATATCCATCATTATCTGGCGAAAAATTTAGCGTTGCTAAACTGAATAAATTATCACTAACTTGTTGATTATAAAGATCCATATACTGTGAATTTATTTGACAAGGTGTTCCATATCCAACACTTGATGCTGCTGATTGCCACGACTCCGCATCTTGTGTTGGCAAATTAGGATTAACACGTTCAAGTGCCACTCCTTCTGAATTTTTAATAAATACGTGGTGCATTTTTTCAGTATAAGCAAACTCATCAAAAACAAAACCTTCTTTGTTTATAAAAACAACATTACCTTCCTCATCAGGCAAGGTAGGTAAATTAATATTTTTTAAAAACGCATCAATAGGCGTTTGATATTGTTCTTTTACCTTATCAGTATTCGAAGTTAAAACCAAATAAGAGTTTGGATAAAAAGGCTCATTATGAGCAGTTATTGCAATACGTTTTTGCAATTCTCCATCTTTACGTGTAGTTACAAATATTTCAGAAAGATTTAACGTTTTTCCACTAAAATTGAATAACTCTACATAATCAACGCCATCATTTTTGGGATTAAATAGAATCTCATTGATTACTATATCTTGATAATATTTAGGTATTTGCGGGAATGTTATTGGTACAATTTGAGTCTTCAAAGGAAGATTAGAAACATCTTTTAGGTTTGTTATTATAAGCGTATCATTATCTGATTCTAACATATTTCCTTCCAAAACAAGTGTTAAAATTCGATTGTCTGGTTGCTCTATTTTTAACTGTTTTATGGTTGTATTATTAAGCAAATAGTTATTTAAATCAAGGCAACTATTTACTTCCATTTCTTTAGTAAATCGGATACGTAATGTATCAGGAGCATCGACCGAAACATACTCAATAGACGGATACAAAGTATCTAAAAGCTCTTGTGCTACAGAATTTTTCCTCGCAGGAGTTCCTCCCATTTTATCTATAGATGCGACCCAATTATTTATAATGGAAAAATTCTCTGTATCAACACGTTCAAGCGACCATCCCCCATCTTTTTTCAATTCACTATCGTACCACTCGTTAGTATATTCAATCCAATCAACACATTGATTTGTAGTTGCAAAAAGACTTAACATTGAACTAGAAATATTCATTGACGAAAGCGACGAAACAGCACAACAAGTGCCAAATTCTCTGAACTCTAACGTATCACTTGCCGAACAAACAAGCAAAAACTCTTTTTCCGACAATATTATATCGGGAATTTTATATTTAGATTTTCCTACGTTTAAAATCCAATTTTTCAATCGAATATCAAATGCACTTCTGTTATACAATTCTATAAATTTAGCATTTGGCAAAGCAACCTGTGGTTCAGGGTCAGCAAGTATTTCGTTAAAAATCACATCTTTGCGACTTGGTACATAAAGAGAAAAAATACTATCCGCAAGTCTATTCGAACTTTTATCACATATACCAGAAAGTTTTATTTCATGTAAAACTCCTTTTTCCATTTCTTCAGAGAAAGTTACTTCAAATTCAAAAGAATTGATTTTTTCAAATTGTCTCAAACTATTATTAATCAGTTCTATATCAAAATTTTCAGTTTGAATCTCTTCAGAAAAAATTATCTTGATTTGATCAGCAGCTGTAATTTCATAATCAAGAATTGTAGGTTGCGTTTTATCCTCATATTTTTCACCATCAATAAAGATATTGTCGAAAAAATATTTACCAACATTAGTTTTCGAATAAGCAATAAAAATACCTGAATATTGACTTCCTAAAATCTCATCATCGAAGCAACTACCTTCGCAGGTAAAATCTGTTTCGTCATTTATTTTACTATACAATTGCCAATTGCCAACACCATCATAAACAACCTTCAAATCAACCGTAAATTGCTGAAAATCCACACGTTTATCACTTCCATCAATAATCTTAGTTCTTGTATTTCCTGTTTGTTTATAAAGAGATATTTCATCATTAGTATTTCCAATCATTACAAAATAGCCATTAAGCGAACTTGTAAGATCTGAAACGTCAGACGTAAGATAAAATCGCACATAATTTGCTGACGAAGTAGAGGTATTTATTTTTATCTGCATTTGCCAAACAGCATCTATTGCGACTTCTGATTTTGTACTTAAATAAGCTTGTGTGTTATTTATATATTCTGTATCATAAGAAAGTTTTAATTGCTCATTTTCTATCACAAAAAGTTCTGTTGTTCCTATCCATGCAGGATTATTAGTAAAATCACTATCTGCAAAATTTTCAATAACCTGTGCTTGCAAACAATATGTAAACAATATTGAGCATATTCCTATAATTCTTTTCATAACCGTAATGAGTTTACCATTAGAAAATTGTACTTTTGCAATTTTAAAATTTATTTCTGTAAAAAAGGTATTTTAAATTGAAAATAAAACTAATATTTAAATAAATATGAAAGTAGCTATTGTAGGAGCAAGCGGTGCCGTAGGGCAAGAATTTTTAAGAGTTTTAGAAGAACGTCGTTTCCCATTAGACGAACTTCTTTTGTTTGGTTCAGCACGTAGTGCAGGCAAAAAATACATTTTTCGTGAAAAAGAAATTGAAGTAAAAGAATTGCAAAAAAACGACGATTTCAAAGATGTTGATATTGCTTTCACATCAGCAGGAGCTAGTATTTCAAAGGAATTTGCAGATACAATTACAAAACATGGAGCAGTAATGATTGATAATTCATCAGCATTTCGTATGGACGAAAACATCCCATTGGTTGTTCCCGAAGTCAATGCAGAAGATGCAAAAATACGTCCTCGAGGCATTATCGCAAACCCAAATTGCACAACTATACAAATGGTAGTAGCATTAAAAGCTATTGAAAATGTTTCGCATATTACTCGCGTACATGTAGCTACTTACCAAGCAGCAAGCGGTGCTGGTGCGGCAGCTATGGCAGAGCTCGAACAACAATATCGCGAAGTACTCAATGGAGGAATTGCTACAGTAAATAAATTTGCTTACCAATTGGCTTTCAACGTGATACCTCAAATTGATATTTTTACCGAAAATGGTTACACTAAAGAGGAAATGAAAATGTACAATGAAACTCGTAAAATAATGCATTCTGATATTATGGTTAGTGCCACTTGTGTACGTGTTCCTTCACTGCGAGCACATTCGGAAGCAATTTGGTGTGAAACAGAACACGAACTTTCTCTTGATGAGATACGTAAGGCTTTTGCTAACGGGATAGGAGTAGTTTTGCAGGATAATCCTACTGAAAAACAATACCCTATGCCCCTTTTCCTTTCTGGCAAAGATCCTGTTTTTGTTGGACGCATCCGTAAAGATTTAGCTAACCCAAAAGGAATCTCTTTTTGGTGCGTCAGCGACCAGATAAAAAAAGGTGCAGCTTTGAATGCTGTGCAAATAGCTGAATATTTGATTAGTGAAAATGCATTATAAATACGATTTGATATGTTAAAATCTATATCTCCAATAGACGGGCGTTACGCTTCAAAAACGACTCCTTATACCGAATATTTCTCTGAATACGCATTGATTCGTTACCGTGTTCGTGTCGAAATAGAATATTTTATCGCATTATGTCAAATACCTTTACCACAATTAGTTGGATTGCAGAACTTTGACTTTGAAAAATTACGAAACATCTATCTTAGTTTTTCAGAAGCAGATGCAATGCGAATAAAAGAAATCGAATCAGTTACAAATCATGACGTAAAAGCTGTTGAATATTTTTTGAAAGAACAATTTGAAACATTGGGATTAGGTACCGAAAAAGAATTTATACATTTTGGATTGACATCGCAAGACATCAACAACACTTCAATTCCTATGTCGTTAAACGAAGCTCTTGTTGACATTTATTATCCAGAATTAAATGCCATTATTACAGCTTTAGAAGAACGTGCAATTCTTTGGGAAAATGTACCAATGTTAGCACGTACGCATGGACAACCCGCTTCGCCTACGCGTTTAGGAAAAGAATTTATGGTATTTGTATCACGATTGAAAGCACAACTTGAAGTTCTAAAACAAAATACCATTACAGGAAAATTTGGTGGTGCAACTGGCAATTTTAATGCACACCATGTAGCATATCCATTTATTGATTGGCATTCATTTGCTAATGATTTTCTGAAGGCAAAACTCTCTCTACAAAGGGAAAAATACACCACACAAATTTCAAATTACGACTCTTTGGCAGCAGTATTTGATGCTCTAAAACGAATCAATGTAATTTTAATTGATCTTTGCCGTGATGTTTGGCAATACGTTTCGATGGAATTTTTCAAACAACGCATCAAAGAAGGTGAAGTTGGATCATCGGCTATGCCACACAAAGTGAACCCTATTGATTTTGAAAATGCAGAAGGAAATCTTGGTGTTGCCAATGCTATATTCGAACATTTAGCATTAAAACTACCTATCTCACGTCTGCAACGTGATTTAACGGATAGTACAGTACTTCGAAATATAGGTGTCCCCATGGCTCATACACTTATTGCAACACAAAGTTTACTCAAAGGATTAAACAAATTACAACTTAATGAACAAGCGATCTATACAGAACTTGACAATTGTTGGGCTGTAGTAGCTGAAGGCATTCAAACTATTTTGCGTAGAGAAGGTTACCCAAAACCATACGAAGCATTGAAAGCACTTACACGCACCAATAAACCTATTGATAAAGAGACTATAAGTTCATTTATTGATACGCTTAATGTTTCTGACGATGTAAAATGTGAATTAAGAAAAATTACACCACATAGTTATACGGGTATTTAAAAGTTGATAATATTTTTGAGAAAAAAGCTTCTTGTTCAATTTTAATCTCTATCTTTGCAAACTCATAACGAAAAACTAATTTTTAAACATTATAAACAATGAAAAAAGGAATTCATCCAGAAAGCTATCGACCCGTAGTTTTTAAAGACATGTCAAACGGCGATTATTTCATCACTCGTTCGACTGTAGCTACGAAAGAAACCATCGACATTGATGGGGTAACTTATCCTTTGTTGAAACTCGAAATTTCAAGTTCGTCTCACCCATTCTACACAGGAAAATCAAAACTTGTAGATACTGCAGGACGTGTTGATAAATTTATGAGTCGTTACGGAAATCGCGGTAAGAAATAACACAAAGCGTAGATAGTGCAAAACGCCTCGAACAATGTTCGAGGCGTTTCTGTTTTTAAGTAAAAATGTTCAATCTGTAATACCACAAAAATCTTTCACTTCGTTATAATCATTTAAATTAAGAGATGTTGTATTCAATGATTCTCCATTTATCCAAACAATACGTACTTCAATTGTACCATTAATTGATACTAACTCTAATGTTGTAGGATTCATATATGAAATTCCAACTTCCACCCATTTGCCATCACTACTAATTTCATAAGCATAAATAACATTCACATCTGAAGAACAAACAGGTAAAGATGTATAAGCACTACCACTTTTAGCATAAACCAAAATAATATCATCATTAGATAACAAAGGAATATTATCTAAATAATTATACAAAGTTATAACTGCTTCACCATTCCTAATACTCAATGTTTTATCGAATACTCGCGACGAGGGACCTTGTTCTCCTTTTTCCCCTTGAACACCTTGCTCTCCCTGTATTCCTTGCTCACCTTGTGGACCAGGTATACCTTGTGGGCCTTCAGGTCCTTCACATGCAACTAAAAAACTAACTAATAATAAACTTGTTAATAAATTAAAAATTTGAATTTTCATTGTTTTAAAAATTTTAAAATACGTCCTACTCTTTTCAGGATTTTCGGATTCTCCTTTTGTCCCTTTCAATAATAGTGCATATAAGAAAACGCCAGGAACTCCTTACAAAAAAACAGCGGGCAATTACTTGCTCGCAGAAAGAGGTCCTGAGAAAACCATACACCAAGAAACATAGTAAAAACCCGCATTATACAATGCGAGCGCTGGCTTTACCATCCTTGGTGCAGATAAAAATTTCTCAGGTTCCTTTCTGCCAAAAATAAAGATAACGCTTTCCCAAAAATTCACGATATGCACTTACGCACAAAAAATTATATCATAGGCATTCCATTTTTAAATTTGGCATAAAGATAAATCTTTTTTTATTAACAATAAACCACTTTGTTGAATCATTTTTATACGCATAAATCTGTTAAACAAAATTTCAATAACATTTTTTTCTCAAGAATAAATCTTTATCTTTGTTCAAATTAAACAAAACCAAACATATAAAATATCAAAATTATGACTGTAAAAGAATTAAAAGCAGCATTCAAAGAGACTTACGGGAAAGACACTGAAGCAGTTTATTTTTCTCCGGGTCGCGTAAATCTTATCGGAGAACACACCGATTACAATGGCGGATTCGTATTTCCTTGTGCATTGAGTTTTGGTACTTATCTTTTGATGAGCAAAAACGATGATAAAAAAATGAGATTCAAATCGTTGAATCAGCCTGAAATAGTAGAACTTGGTCTTGACCAACTTACAACTCCGCTCGAAGGACGTTCGTGGGTGAATTATCCATTAGGTTGTATTGCCCAATTTGTAAAACGTGGAATAAAAATCGGAAATGGTTACGATATGCTTATTTGGGGTAACGTTCCAAACGGAGCTGGACTTTCATCATCAGCAGCATTGGAAGTTGTAACTGCATACGCTTTCAACGAACAACTTGGCACAGGTTACGATCGTACCGAATTAGCAAAAATCGGTCAGCTTTCGGAACATGAATTTGCGTTGGTTAATTGCGGCATTATGGACCAATTTGCAAGTGCTCAAGGCAAAAAAGATCACGCCATTTTCTTGAATTGCGATACACTTCAATTTGAACTTGTGCCAGTAAAATTGCAAGGAGTAAAAGTTGTTATCAGCAATACTCACAGCCCACACAAATTGGATTCTGGAGCATACAATGCTCGTGTAGCAGAATGTAAAACTGCCGTTGAACAATTGAATAAAGTTCGTCCTTTGAAATATTTGGCAGAGTTGACAGAAGAAGAATTTAAAAAAGTAGAATCAGCTATCACCGATGAAGTTGCACACAAACGTGCTCGCCACGTTATTGGCGAAGTTCAACGCACAACCGATGCAGTAAAAGCTTTAAAAGCTGGCGATATCGAAGCATTTGGAAAATTGATGAACGCTTCGCACGTTTCGCTTCGCGACGATTACGAAGTAACAGGTCTTCAACTTGATGCTATGGCCGAAGAAGCTTGGAAAATCGACGGCGTAATTGGTTCTCGTATGACAGGTGGTGGTTTCGGAGGTTGCACCGTATCGTTGGTAAAAGACGAAGCGATCGATACTTTTGTTGCCGAAGTTGGCAAAAACTACAAAGCAAAAACTGGTCTTGATGCAGAATTTTACATTGCTGAAATTGGCGACGGAGCTTGTCGTGTAGAATAATTTTACAAAAAGTTATAACCTGATAAGCCAATGTTTTTGTTGGCTTATCTCTTTATTTAAACAAAATGATAAACAAAGAATCGTTTAAAAAAATAATTGACGGGAAACAAGTCGATATTTTTACATTGAAAAACAAAAAAGGAATGTCTGCAGACATTACCAATTATGGAGCAAAAATTGTTACACTATTTGCTCCTGACAAAAATGGTAACACGGCTGATGTGATTTTAGGATTCAACACGCTTGATGAATGGATCGAAAAAGAAACTTATTTCAATGCTGTAATTGGTCGGTTTGCAAACAGAATTAAAGATGGAAAATTCACATTAAACGGTGAGAATTTCCAATTAGCAGTAAACAATGGGACAAATCACTTACATGGCGGAGATAGCGGTTTCAATCAAAAAATTTGGGACGTTGTAGAACATTCAGAATCGATGCTTAAATTACACTATTTATCCATTGACGGAGAAGAAAATTATCCAGGCAATTTAGACGTTTTTGTAACTTATGCCATTACTGATAACAACGCATTAAGCATTCACTACGAAGCTACTACTGACAAAGATACCATTGTAGGATTTACAAATCACGCTTATTTCAATCTTAAAGGCGAAGGCAATGGCAACGTTCGAGATCATATTTTACAAGTCAATGCAGACCTTTTCACTCAAGTAGATGAAAGTTTTGCTCCTGATGGAGTTGTTCTTTCGGTTGACAATCACCCAATGGATTTCCGTACAGCAACTGTGATAGAAGAACGTATTGACGATGATTTTTTTAAGGCAGGAAGAGGTTTAGATAACAATTGGGTTTTAAACAAAAATCAACAAGGCGAATGCTCTTTGGCGGCAGTAGTTTCTGCACAAAATCGCACAATGGAAGTTTACACCACAATGCCAGGACTTCAAGTTTATACAGGCAATTGGGTTGAGAAAAATACTGGAAAAAGAGGAAATATCTACGATGTACAGCATGCCATTTGCCTCGAAACACAAGGATTTCCTAATTCACCAAATCAGCCACATTTTCCCTCCCCTATTTTACGTGCGGGTTCGAAATACGATGAATGGTGTATTTACAAGTTTTAATAATCAAATGTTTTTTAACATTTTAATTATGTTTAACGTTGTTTTCTGTCGTACAGAAACAAAAAGCAGTAAATTTGCAACATTATGGAGAAAATAAGTTATGCGTTAGGCTTGAATATTGGAAAGAGCCTAAAAAAAAGTGGAATTAAAGAATTAAATATTGAGAAATTTTCTCAAGGCGTTAAAAATGTTCTTTTGAATGAAAAATTTGAGATTTCTGAGGAGGAGTCAAGAGCGATTCTCAACAATTTCTTTACTCAACTACAACAAGAAACCTTAGAAAAAAACAAAACTCAAGGAAAAGTTTTCCTTGAAGAAAATGCAAAACGCGAAAACGTAAAAGTTACCGACAGCGGACTTCAATACGAAGTTATTACCGAAGGCAATGGCGAAATTCCTGTTGCAACAGACAAAGTAAAAGTTCACTATCATGGAATGTTGATTGATGGAACTGTTTTCGATAGTTCTATTCGTCGTGGCGAACCTGCGACGTTTGGTGTTACACAAGTAATTCAAGGTTGGGTAGAAGCACTTCAATTGATGAAGGTAGGTTCGAAATGGAAACTCTTCATTCCTCACAAACTTGCATACGGAGCCCAAGGAGCAGGTGAACTTATTGAACCTTTTTCGACATTGATTTTCGAAGTTGAATTATTAGAAATTATTAAATAACCATTAAAAATTAAACACAATGAAAAAAAACAGATTTATTTATTTGGTAGCACTTTGCTTTTTAGCAAATGGACTTGTTTCGTGCAATAATTGTTGTGCAAAAGAAGCAAAATTACAGAACGAACTTGACAGTATTAATTATGCGTTTGGTGTAGTCAACGGAGATCAAATCAAAACTTATTATCTACAAAGCGACACAACAGAAGCTAATGTAAAAGCATTGATTAAAGGTATCAACCAAGCTGTAAAGAAAAACGACGAAACGACACGTTTTTATGCTTTAGGACTAAATATTGGTTCAGGTATGGCAGCTCAAACTAAACAAGGTTTGATGGGAGATTCTACATTAGAAGTAAACATTGAATTGATTCAAAAAGCTCTTATAGAAACTCTTAATGGTAAAGAAACCAAGATTTCTGCTGAAGATGCAATGGAATTCTTGAACGCAACAATGGAAAAACTTCAAGAGAAAAAAGCTGAAACAGAATTTGGAGAAAACAAACTTGCAGGCGAAACTTTTTTAGCTGAAAATGCAAAACGCGAAAACGTAAAAGTTACTGACAGTGGATTACAATACGAAGTTATTACCGAGGGCAAAGGCGAAGTTCCTACTGCAACAGACAAAGTAAAAGTTCACTACAAAGGGACTTTGATTGACGGAACAGAATTCGATAGTTCTTACGGACGTGGCAAACCTGCAGAATTTGGCGTTACTCAAGTTATCAAAGGTTGGACAGAGGCTCTTCAATTGATGTCGGTAGGTTCAAAATGGAAACTTTATATTCCTTATAATTTGGCTTACGGAGCAAAAAATCAGGGTCAAATCAAACCATTCTCTGCTTTAATTTTTGAAGTTGAATTGTTAGGTATAGAAAAATAAAAACAACATTATCAAACTAGAAAAAGGAGATTACATCAAAATGTAGTCTCTTTTTTTATAGCTTAAATTTGCTTTTTGTTAGTTTTCGCCTAAATTTGTAACAAATTGATACCAAAAAATTAGTTTAAATGGAAAAAATAGATAGTTTAGACCGAAAAATTATACAAATTATCACAAACAACGCCCGTATTCCATTCAAGGATATTGCTATAGAATGTAACGTTTCGCGTGCAGCTATACACCAACGTGTACAACGATTGATTGACTCTGGCGTCATTACAGGCTCTGGCTATACCGTAAATCCTAAAATGCTTGGATTTCAGATGTGTACATACATTGGTATAACATTAGAGCGAGGTTCTTTGTATAAAGAAGTTACTGCACAATTAGAGCAAATTCCTGAAATTATAGAATGCCATTACACATTAGGTCCATACACTATGCTCATAAAGCTATATGCTAAAAACGATGAACATTTAATGGAACTTCTAAATGGAAAGATTCAAGAAATAAAAGGAGTTGTTTCTACCGAAACATTAACTTGTCTTGATCAACGAATCAAACGACAAGTACCTGTTGTAGAATCAAAATAAAAATAATGAAAAGATTTTTCTTTTCAGCATTAAGTATCCTTACAACTTCAAGTGGTATTGCGAAGACAAATGAGCAACCAAATGTTATTTTGTTAGTTGCAGACGACTTAGGTTACGGCGATCTATCATGCTATGGAGCCAAAAACATAAAAACTCCTGCTATTGACAAATTAGCAAATACAGGAGTGCGTTTTACCAATGCTCACGCCTGTGCGGCAACAAGTACACCCTCACGCTACAGTTTGTTAACTGGCGAATATTGCCATAGAAATCCAAACTCAAACGTTGCAAATGGCGATGCGTCCATGATTATAATACCTGAACAATTCACACTTGCCGATTTATTTAAAAACAACGAATATAAAACTGCTACTATTGGCAAATGGCATCTTGGATTGGGAAGTACAAGTGGTCAACAAGATTGGAACAACAAATTGGATTTAACACCTTCCGATATTGGATTTGACTATAGTTATATTATGGCAGCAACAGCAGACCGAGTTCCTTGCGTTTGGATAGAAAATGATAGAGTTGCCAATTTCGACCCTTCGTCTCCAATTGAAATTAGCTATTCTGAGAATTTTGACACAGAACCTACACTACACGATTACAAAGGGAATTTACTTTTACAATCATCACACGGGCATGATCAAAGTATAGTAAATGGCATTGGGAGAATTGGTTATATGCGTGGTGGTGGCAATGCCGTTTGGAAAGATGAAAATATTGCCGATACAATCGTAAAAAAAACAATTGAGTTTATCAATCAAAATCAAGAAAATCCATTTTTTATCTATTTATGTACAAATGATATCCACGTTCCGCGTTGGCCTGCCGAACGTTTTCGTGGCAAAAGCGAAATGGGATTACGTGGCGATGCTATTTTACAATTAGATTGGACTGTAGAAGTTATTACAGAAACATTAGAAAATCTTGGTTTAAGAGAAAATACTTTGATTATATTAACAAGCGACAACGGACCAATTTTAGACGACGGATATCTCGACAATGCTGAACAATTATTAGGAGACCATTTGCCTGCTGGCAACAATAGAGGCACAAAATATAGTGCTTATAATGGAGGAAGCAAAGTTCCTTTCATTGTGAGTTGGCCAACGCATACGCCAAAAGGCAAAGTAAGTAATGCTCTTTTATCACAAATAGATTGTATCGCTTCGTTTGCAAAACTTCTAAATACTACTCTCCCACAAGGTGCCGCTATCGATAGCAGAAATTTTCTAAAAACATGGTTAGGAATTTCAAATAAATCTGCTCTTTTTACAATATCGATGGCACAAAATCGCACGTTGAACATCCGTACTAAAAAATGGAAATACATTGAACCGAGCAATGATTCCGCACTATTACCTTGGAATCCAAAAGTAGAAACTGGATATAAAAACGTTCCTCAATTATTCAACTTAAAGAGAGATATAGGCGAACAAACTAATATCGCTAAAAAACACAAATTCTTAGTTTCTTATTTCAAAAAAATCATTGATAAAGTAAAATTTTAGTACCTTAATTTCAATCGCATCAAATTATCTTGTTCTAAAAAATTAGTATCAAGCAACGACTTTATAACTTCTAAAACAACATCTTCGTTACCTACGATTTGTTTTACAAGCTCTTTAGCTGACATTGGCTCTTTTTTCAATAGAACTTCTATTTTTGTTTTTATTTCATCGCGAGTTAAAACAGAAAGTTTGCCTCTTTTCTTGTTTAAACAAACATCGCACTGCCCACAATCATAAGACTCTCTCTCCCCGAAATAATCTAATAGCATCCTACTACGACAAACATTATCTATTTGTGCATAATCAAGCATTGCAAAAACCTGTTTCTCATAACGATTTTTTCTCTCATTATATGCTGATGCAGGCAAACGTAAATCCGATTGCTCTTGACGCTCTTGTGAATAAATCAGAAATGGTGTTTTTTTAAAAGGAATATAGCGAACAACACCTTGTTTCTGTAAATCCAAAAGTTTATTATAAACATCATTACGATCTATGTTCAATCGCTCTGCTATCACACTCTCATTGATATGTACAAAGTCAGAAAAAACTCCCGTATATGATCGCAATAATATTTGTATTAGATTATCGTAGTTTTTATTTAACGAATCCAATTTATATAAGCCTTCTTTCGAGATAGAAAACATCAATTTGGATGGATTGTCGAGTTCTTCTGTCAGTTCTAAATAACCAGATAACTCCAAAATCTTCAAAGCACTATAAGTAGGATTTATTGGTAAAGCATTTTTTTTACAAAAGTCATGCAATTTAAAAGCATAGACTTTATCCAAACCAAAGCCAACTCCCAATTCAAAAAAATTACCTAAACACTCATAAACTTTAAAGACGAATTCCTTTTGAGGGAAATTATCAGCAATACGTTTTTTTAATTTTGTAGCATCTGATTCGTTGTAAAGCAATACAGCAAATGCTTTTTTACCATCACGACCCGCACGACCCGCCTCTTGAAAATAAGCCTCTATAGAATCAGGTAAATCAATGTGAATAACAGTTCTCACATCAGCTTTATCAATACCCATTCCAAAAGCATTTGTAGCAACAATTACTCGACAAATATCCGCTTTCCAATCATTTTGTTTTCTATCTTTTTCTTCGTCAGACAAACCTGCGTGAAAAAAATCAGCACTGATACCATTCTGTTCCAAAAATTCAGCTATCTCTTTCGTTCTACTTCTGCTACGAACATAAACTACCGATGTACCCTTCACCGAATTTAAAATTCGAAGTAGTTGAGCAAGTTTATCCTCTGTACGTCGTACAACATAAGCAAGATTTTTTCGTTCAAAACTTTTCTGAAAAACATTCTTTTGCTTAAACTGTAATTTTTCTTGAATATCATTTACCACTTCTGGTGTTGCTGTTGCCGTAAGTGCCAACACCGGTACAGCAGGAAAATAGTGTCGAATTTCGGCTATTTTTAAGTACGAGGGTCGAAAGTCGTAACCCCATTGTGAGATGCAATGTGATTCGTCTACAACAATCATACTTACACGTAAAGCTTGGATTCTTTTTTGAAACAATTCAGTTGACAAACGCTCTGGCGAGACATACAAAAATTTATAATCACCAAAATAACAATTATCAAACACCGTCAAGATCTCTTCTCGCGACATTGCAGAGTAAATCATCGTTGCTTTAATCCCTTTTCGTTTCAAATTCGAAACCTGATCTTTCATTAATGCAATTAAAGGCGTAACAACTAAACAAATTCCCTCTTTTGCCATTGCTGGCACCTGAAAAGTAATAGATTTACCACCGCCTGTAGGCATCAACCCAAGCGTATCGTTACCTTCGCTCACCGACTTTATAATGTCTTCTTGCAAGGGTCGAAACTCATCGTAACCCCAAAATTCTTTTAATATTTCATGAAAAACTGACATCAAAAACAAAAATAACGCATTTTTTTCTTCTTTTTCTTGCGTGATTTAAAAAAAGCTTTTATATTTGCAATGATTACAAAATTGAAATGATTACAAAATGAGTATAAAAAATTATTTATTAGAAAACGGAGTAAAACCATCGGTACAACGAATAGCACTGATGAATTATTTGCTTACACACAAGACACACCCAAATGTCGATGAAATGTATGAGGCTTTGCATGAAGAAATTCCTACACTTTCTCGAACAACGGTTTACAATACTATGAAATTGTTTGTAAAGCACGATGTAGCTTTGCTGATTGGTATCGAAGAAAAAAACGCCCGTTTCGATGGAGACGTTTCTCTACATGGTCATTTCTTATGCGAAAAATGCAATCATTTGTACGATTTCAATGTGAATGAGAAATTATTGAATAAAGCAGAACTGCAATCATCTCTTGATGGCAATATTATTGGCGATATTCAAATTTATTGTAAAGGAATTTGTAAAAATTGTAAATAACATTATTAACTAACTATTAAAAACAAACAACTATGAAAAAATTTATTTGTACCGTATGCGGTTATGTACACGAAGGAAACGATGCTCCTGATTTTTGTCCACAATGTAAACAACCAAAATCTAAATTCAAAGTATTAGACGAAAGTGCAGCACTTACATTTGTAACTGAACACGAAATTGGTGTGGCAAAAGGTTGTGATGACGAAATGATAAAAGACCTTAATGCTCACTTTATGGGTGAAGCTACCGAAGTTGGTATGTATTTGGCAATGAGCCGTCAAGCTGACCGCGAAGGTTATCCTGAAATTGCAGAAGCATTTAAGCGTTATGCTTGGGAAGAAGCTGAACACGCAGCAAAATTTGCAGAATTACTTGGAGATGTAGTTTGGGATACAAAAACAAACCTTGAAAAACGTATGAACGCAGAGAGCGGTGCTTGTGAAGATAAAATGCGTATTGCAAGACGTGCAAAAGAATTAAATTTAGATGCTATTCACGACACTGTTCACGAAATGGCAAAAGATGAAGCTCGTCATGGAAAAGGTTTCGAAGGCTTATTCAATCGCTATTTTAAGAAATAAACGACGAACATCAGATAACCAAAAAAGCAAATCCTTAAAGGATTTGCTTTTTTTATACCTTGAAAGCTATTTACGAAATTTTGCTACAAAATAAAGAATAGAAAACAACAACAAAATTCCACATCCATCACCTATAGGTGTATCCGGAGGAGGAATAATACCCGGATCATCGGGATCAGACGGCAAAGCCTTTGGTGTAATTTCTAAAAACGGTATCGAAGAAACAACACTACCACTTACCGAGACAGATACTTCTTTATTTTCAGAAATCGTATTTTTTGAAACTCGTCCACTCGAAAAAGAATACTGCCCTACACTGCTATTTCCATTTGTAGAGAAAGAAGAACTACTTTTCGGAACTATTTCGTACGATTGCCCAGCTATGTTTTGTTGTTGATTAAGCATTTTCACAGACGAAGCGACAGGAACTGATATTTCCTGAAAAATTGAACTTTGCACATTTAAAGCATTCGCTTCATTACCCCAAGCAGATTCTCCGCTTTTTAACAAAGATAGTGGCGTTTTCGAAAAATTATACTTCACACTCGATTTTACAACAACATCTGCCGATGCCGAAATACAACACCAACCACAAACAAAGCCCAACAATATTAGTTTTTTTTGCGACATCTCTTTTAATAACTTACAACTTTATAAACCGACTTTTTATCTTTTGATATAATTTGCACATGGTAAACCCCAGCTGTATGCAAATGATAAATTTTCTGTTCTACATCTATCTGATCCGAAATCACCTCACGACCTAATGTGTCGTAAACCCGCAACTCACTTCCAATAGGAGCATTTTTTATATGCAAATCAGATTTATTAATCATTGACACGAAGTTCTTTTCTGCCAACACATTGTCAACTGCCGTAACGGCACGCACAACAGCAATAGAGAAACGTGTTTCATTCAAAACCTTTGCTGATGAGAAAGTATAATCATCTAACAATAGGTTTGTAATTGTTCCCGTTACGTTGTCGGTCAAATAAACACCTTCTAAATTTTGTGTTTTTTCCGTATTCAATGCTATGGTATAAGTATCCGACTTCGGTGCATAAAATCCTAAAGGAATTGCAACAGAAGCAACCTCCGAAGGAAGAGCATTAAATGCCAAACGAGCATTCGATTGCAACGAATAGAATTGTGGCAAAGCTGCATACCCAAGCATTTTTTCCAAATCGGCACCAATTTCGTAATCAGCGGTACAATTTTCATCAAGAATAATTGTCGTAAAATCAGACCCTGATGTGTTTTTCAACTCAAGTTCTACCCAAACTGTAGCATCTACAGCAGGAGCACGATGAGGAGCCTTACTCAAACGTTCTGCCGACGAAAATGCAACATCAGTTATTACATCGCCTTCTTTACCAACTTGGATAAAGAAACTTTTAAATGGCTCCAAATCTTGACTCGACGCCAAACGTTGCGTATATGTTTTTCCATCGGCATTTGGCATTGTAACATAAGGCACCGTAACAGATTCGTTGTAAGTAAATATCGTTCCTTCGGAATTCCATTCTCCATCGGTATAAGTACCAACTTTCAAGCCTGTTGCTGAAATTGGATTGTAATGACTCATAAATGGTGTTCCTATCAAATTCCAACCCTTATGATTGTCGCCTATCGTAGCGTCGCCAATACCCCAAGTGCCAACCGCAACAGTTTTATTAGAGGTTTCTGTCAACGTCTTTGTCATCGGGAACAAAAACTCTTTCTTTGGATTATCATCAAAATCGCCATTCAACGATGCATCAACTGCCAAAATGTATCCAACGCCTGCTTTGAGTGTGGCACCTGTAAAATCTTCCCAATGTCCCGCATTTTGTCCATTAGCACGACCCTCTCCATCATAATATTTTATCACGTAATCAACACCACGTACACCAAGTGTTTCTTCATTGTAATACATCATATCAGCAACATTACAATCGTAAGGCAACGAGAAGAAGTAGAATTTTTGTGCATCTATACGTTTTGTATGATATAGTTTGTCTGTAATCACAGCCGTTCCGTCTATTTCTGCTACTGGCACTTCATCACCTTTACTTCGCATTACAAGTTTACGCATGGTATAATTGGTTCCGTTAGGAATTACCAATTTTCCGCCAGCATACACTTCCATATCACGAACCTCAGGCATATCGTTTGCTGACCCATTTGCAGCTTTTTGCAATGTAGCATTTTTCAGAACCACCACATCGCAATCGCGACAACCCTCTACGCCATGTTTAGAAAAGAGTTCGTCGGTAGTAGTAACGCCTGCATTTTCAACCATAATAGGCACTTTATATTCAGAAGAAACCACTACATCTCCGCCTGCATTATACACTTGTATGCGCATTTTTGTACACGAAAGCGTATCGAGTTGTGGAACTGGTATCGTATATGTACCATCGGCATTTTTATTTCCACCTAAATCTACTCGTGTAAGAGAGTCGTAAGTTTGATAATAGCCTCCATAATTAAACGTACCTACAAAATCAAATCCATCACAAGATGCTTGAACTCCTTCATCAGAACCATTGGGGATTTGTTTTCCTATCCACTCACCAAACTCTCCTCCTAAAGTAACGAAGTCAGTAGTATTTTTTGCAACTGCAATAGCTCCTGATTTTACAGTGCTTTTACGAACCAACAAACATCTATTTGTTGACAATGCTATTGTAGAACCATCTTCAATACTTTCACCTTCAGCACTATACCAACCTTTAGCATCCATAAAATCGACAGCATCTACAACCCCTTCATTACATGTAGAACCCAAATTTGCCGCCGAACTTGTACCTGCTCCTATAATATCAATTATTTCGTATGATGAGCCATTGTTTTGTTCTAAAATTACCGCATCATTTCCAGAAAAACTTACACTTGTATTTAAATTCCAAGTAGCTAACTCATCGGCATGATTTTCTTGTACACAAGCCATTACTTCTTCGTCGGTATCATTATTTCCATCTTCATAAAGTATATATTCCTTTCCTTGTTCTAAAGTTCCAGAAAGAGTTATTGTTGAACTCCAAGTTGTTGTTCCTGAACAAACGGTTTTTCCTGCAGAACTAAGTCTAATTCTAAAATCACTTAAATCAACATCACTTCCTGTACCATTAAATACAGCCAAAAGTTTCACGTTATTTGTTGATTCATAATATTTTGAGAAAAACAAATTGTCAGCAATATTACTACTACTTCCGTGAGTCGTTTGATTTTCTATCTGCACTTGTGCAGAGCCTTCAGTATTGATTTCGATAGTAACTGCATCGGGTTCCCACTCCACAATATCTACCGATTTTTCTCTTTGATAACGTGCATACAAAGTAATGTCGGAAGTTGGAGTGTAATTGTCGCCCGCAACGTAAACGTTAGTACCATCGTACCAACCCACAAACGTATGATTGTCGGGCAAAGTAGTAGGAGTAGGTAATGTTGTGCTTGTTCCATTAGAGCAACCCGACGTCCATTGCGTAGGCGTTCCCTCGCCCGATCCATAGTCAAAGGTAACCACAAAACTTCCAGCTGCAGGTGTTGCAGTAACAGTTGTTACCGCCGATGAGCAAACATCAGTACCATCGCCATTAGCTTTTACCGTAAATGTATATTCCGTACAATTAGTCAAACCCGTAAATGTATATGAAGTTGCTGTAGTAGTATAAGTTTCGCCACCTACACATGCTACAGTATAGTCTGCCACATCGCCTGCATTATTAGTCATTGTCCAATTCAACGTTACCGCCCCATCTGCTACAGAGTAACTAACTTGAGGTTTCTCTAAATTCACAGGACAACAATTTGGTGATGTGGTGTAGATTGTAGTTGAACCTGATAACCAAGTAATAAATATACTACTAAGATACATAGCTCCGTCTTTAGAACGCAAACCGACATACTCGTAATCGCCAGTGATTTCCAATTCTGTAGATGTGCCATAAATAATAGAGCCAAGTTTAGTTCCTTGCAAACTTGTATTATATAAATCTTCTGCTTCTGAATATGCAGAGTTTTTCCCATAGACATCCAAAGTACGACCAGATGAAGTACCAGACTGCCATTCTACTTCTACTTTAGTCACTTTTCCACCTGAAGTAGTAGTAATAATACCAGAATTACTATTATTTGAACGCAATTGAATAGCTTCATTACCTCCAGCACTTTGTCCTGCGTAAACAGCTAAAGAAGTAACAGTTTTACCCGACCAAGCAGCATAAGTAGTCCCTGATACACCAGTTAAACTACGAGTAAGTTCATCTGTTTTTGTTTCAGTAACTCCACTATTTACTGCATAAACAGCATATAAAATCATATCGGAAGAAACCACTGTAGTGTTAGAAACCAAAGTTGGTTTTGTTGTTGTTTCACTTTGCTCTGCGGTAGTCCACCCTACAAATGTATAACCATCGCAAGCAGTAGGGGCTGTAGTTGGCAAGGTTAGAGTTTCACCATTTCCGTAAGTCTGCGTATCATAGACTTGTCCGATAGAATAATAGGTTACAGTACGTTCTTCAAGCCATTGAGCCCAAAGATTCTGATTTTTTCCTTGTGCAATATTTAACCATTTTGATCCTCCAGAAGTTGCATTGTACCAACCTTTGAATTTATACCCATCGCGAGTGATTGATTGATAATAATTTGCGACAGGAATATCCACAGCACTTGTTCCATAAACATACTCTATTATTATACTGTCTTGTTGAGTTCCGTTTGTATCTAACAAAACTCCATCTTGTGGATGCAATATTGTAAGATAGACCTTTGGGGTCCATTTTGCATAAAGCGTAATGTCGGCATCGATAGTTGCACCTGCTGTGGCAGTTTGTGTGCAACTTTCATCAGTGTACCAGCCTACGAAGGTGTAGTGTTGGCGTGTAGGTGTAGGTAGTGGGTTTGGCAATGCAGTTCCAGAGGTTGCTGCGATTGCATCACCACCGTTGGTATTATAGGTGATAGTGTAGCCTATTGGATCTGGGGTGCTGTCAGCGCAAGTGGTGATATAGTTGTCGTAAGCGGTAGAAGCGCCACCGCCAGTTGCTGTAATAGAAACCTCATCCAGTACACGAACAGCAGTTGTTCCCGTATAATAGATACGTACATAAACGTCTTCTGGTAAGGATCCTGTCCAAGATAATGTTTTAAATGTACCTTGTGTAACATTATTCATTGTAGCTCCTTCTGCTTGATTTGTCCATGAAGAACCGTTGGTGGATGTTTGAATAATAAATTGACTACTACTGTTAGTGTTGCTTGTTGCTTTAGTATATTTGCAAGAGATAGCCGTAGGTGATAATTTTTCTTTGTATTGGATATAACCTGTTTCCTTTGCATTTGTAGAAGCAGCATATGAACCAGCACTCTTGTAGGAAGAATAAACGCCTTTGTTAGAGAAATTGCTAATTGTCCACTTGTTTTCATCATCAGCTGTTTCCCAACCAAATGCGTATGTTGTACTTCCTCCACCTCCGCCAGTTGTGGTTGCTTCAGCAAAGACAGCATAGTAGGTAACAGCACCATTCACCGCAGGCATATTGTTGGCTGAAGTGTATATCGTTTTTTCGCTGATATTATCTATTTTTCCATCCCATGTGGCAGTTGCCCAACCATAGAAGGTGTTACTAGTTGCATCACAACTGCTTGGAGTTGCAGGGAAAGTAGGTTTGCTACCTTCTGTAACTTGAGTTGTTTCATATACTTCACCATTCACATTCCATGTGACAGTATGATTGACTGTTGCTGCGGCCTCTGTAATAGCAATGCTTTTTAGATATATTGAATTTGTAGAACATGTTACAGTAACTTTAACACTTCCTGTTTGATTTGGACTAAAATTATAAGTTAAAGTTCTATCCGTTGTACCGCCCGTTTTAGTCACATTTTGTGAAACTTCACTATTGTCACCTATTTCAATCTTAATAGTTCCTGCACCCGCACTTGCATTGGTAGAGTAGGTCACGACTATTTTAGAGACATTTGTAAAGGGTATAGGAGAGGTAGCATTCGCGCCACTTGCTCCTGTCGTTACTTGAATACCACGACCAGATTGCATTTGATTACCTTCTTTCCCAGAGCCCCAGTTTGCTGGTGATGCTGCCCAACTTTTCGAACTAAAAGTATAAGTCGTAGTTGTCTGTCCCCACGCAGTACTTGCCGTTAGAGTTAGGAACATGACGAGCAAGAGGCGTATAGTCTTGCTATACCCTTGCAATACCGTTAAGAGATTGTTTGCCACTTGAGCAGAAAAAGTAGATTGTTTCATAAATACAAAGATTTCAAGGTATTTACTAAAAATATTTCGTACAAAGGTAGTTAATTTTACTTAAATCTCCGGAGAGAAAAACAAAAAAGGACTTATTTCAAAATCACTTATTTCACATACATATCTTCCTCTCTGCTTATATTTTTCACAAAAACAGTTCCAAACAAAAAGAGAGAAGTTCATAAAAACTCCTCTCCAATTCTTTGTCTTTCAACTTTGCAAAAACATTTTATCTCCAATCAGCTTTTGCATCTACAAACAGCATAGCGCCCTGACCATTCTCTGTTTTTCCAACAATAGCGATATTGTTATTCGACAATTTGAACACCTTTAACGCATTGATAACTTGTTGATTTGCACAAAATTGTTGTTTTATTTTCTTTCCATTTTTATCAAATAAAACAACAGCCGTTTGCCGAACATCTGAATGCAAACCTTCTATGTTTGTGGCATTAACAATCAACATAAAATTTTCATCAACATTGATAATATCCACCAACTCTGCATCTGTTTGAAGCTGGAATTGAGCAAAAACTCCTTTTTCAAAATCGCATCTCATCACTTTTAGAATCCCTTGATTTTGCAACGCGACCAAAATCTCTTGTGTAATTTCGTTATACTTCAAAATTTTAGGAACACCTACACCTACTTCGATTTTTCTCAATTCATTGTTCGCAGCATCTAATTCAACAATCTGATTTCCAGTATTACCATTAACAATAGACAAATGACTTCCATCTCCTATAGGACAAGAGAGAAGCGTTTGTTGCGCAAGATACGTTTCTACATTTGTTTTCAAATTATCAAACAAAACTTGTGCTTTTTCTTTTCCACAAATTTTAAGACTATCAAGCATTTGATTCATTGACTTTTCCATGAAGAATTCAGCAAAAAATGAATCATATTTATTTTTTTCTTCAAGTCGATTTACCACTATTCGACAATCTTCATCCATTTTTACCAAACGGTTTGAAACATCATTTCCAAGCAAAGTTTGCTGAAAAAGAGACTCTTCCGTTGGTTGCTCAACAACAACGTTTGCCGAAGCACACACTTGAGCAAAAACGTTTATGCTTTGTTCTATAAAATCAAAGTAATTCAACATAAACGACTCATAATCAAACTTATTGATTTTATTAAGCAAAATACGATCGGCAAAAATAGGTTCTTCCAAATCTACCTTTTTAGTTTCTGCAAACCATTTTTTCGACAATGAAGCAAGGCGTTTCTGCTCCTTATTCATCTCTTTTCGCCAAGGTTCTATTTGTTTTCTATTTTCAGAAAGAAAGTTTTTCACCCAAGAAGAATAATCCCAAAGACGAATATCATTTTGCAAAAAATCAGAACTCGTCAAACCATCAAGTCGATAAAAATCAATAGGTTGAAATGAAAACATTGGATTATAATTTTCTATAGGATAAAGTTTCAATGCTTTCTGAAAATCGCCAATAAACGTTTTCAAAGTATCTGCATTCTGTTCCAAATCTACAAGCAACTGCCTATCTTTATCCGACAACAACAAGTGTGCATTCTTTATCTTAATGTATTGTTTGTTGAATTGACTAAACAATTCGGTGCAACGATTATAACGATCTACCATTTTGTAAAACGTAGCATACAAATTTTTCAAATTCTGCTCATTTTCCTTAAGTTTTGCTATTCTTCCTTTCAACAAAGAGGAAAGCAATTCGGATGTCAAAGGTTTGCCGTTTGTTTCCAAATCTGAATAGTACCGAGCATATTTTTTCATTTCATCGGCAGTGGCATAATACAAACAATTACCAAAATAAAGACGAGCATTGTACATGTAAAGCGATATTTCACTAAAATCGTACAACGGATGAACTGAAGGAATCATTTCATTAAAAATTTTCCCCATCTGATAATAAACATTTCCGAAAGAAGGATTTTTTTCTTGATATTGTTTCAAAAGAAACGAAGCTTCATAAGGTTGTTTATCCGAAACTGAAAGCATCAAATCGTCGTATTCATCGGCAAAAACAGCAGACGAAAAACTCAAACATATCACTAAAAACAAATTTCTAAAACTGCTTTTCATAACAACTACCTTTTTTTCTAAATGTTTGTAACCTTAAATTCTACACGTCTGTTTTTTGCTCGGTTCTCTTCCGAATTGTTCGGCACAAGAGGCATTCTTTCGCCATAACCTGCTGATGTAATCCGCTTTCTATCAATACCTTTGCGCACGATGTACTCCATAGCAGCATTTGCCCGAAGCAACGAAAGTCGATCGTTGTAACTATCGTTTCCGAGGTCATCGGTATGAGCGGAAAGCTCAATAGAGAGATTTGGGTTTTGTTGCAAAAGTTCAACAACCTTATCCAATTCCAAGAACGAATCCTCGGTTAAATCGGCCGAATTAAGTCCAAACACAATATTATGAACTTGAAGTTTTGCTTCGTTTTTAAGTATTTTCATCGGAACTTCGCACATCAATTTTGCCGAATCTTTCGGAATAAATAAAAGCGAATCAAAATAGAAATAACCCACAGAAGCCACTTTTATTCGGTAAGTATCGCCTTTTCTTGCAAATGCAGCATACTCACCCACAGAGTCTTGCTCTTGAATGGCAAGCACTTCTCTACGATCGTTGTTAGACAACACCACATTTCCTGCAAGTGGCAGACCCGATTGAGCATCTTTCACACGAAGATACAACTGTGCTTTGCCCGGACTCAACTCAACATCTAACTCAGATTGGGTGAACAAAACTGATTTTTTCGTATCCATTTCAAACACAAACGAATCGTAGTTTTCCTTTACAAAATCGATTTTGTAATTATCACCAATGGGCATTGTTATGTAATAACGTCCAACGTTATCCTTTCTTATTGAAGCTTTTGTTTGTTGACCAGTTTTTGCATTTTTTACGGTGATTGCAGGGTCAATAGGCAACATCAATTCTTTGTCGAAAGTATTAAACAACATCACAACTTCCGACGAAAGTTCGATATTCTCTTGCAAAAAAAGATTTTCTGCAAGAGACATTATCGAAAAAGTTTTGTAAACGTGTGAAAAATTTGGCAACGTAAAGTCAATTTTATAATTGTAGCCCGAAGGCAATGCCAAACGAAAATTTCCTTGATAATCGCAACGATGCTGCGCAATCATCTCAGAAGTAATGGCATTATAAACATAAATATCTGCTGGCAGAGCTTTCCCTTTGTTATCAGCAACTTTTCCCGTATAACATATCGTTGGAGCAAGCATCTCCTGATTCTTAAGGGCTACCGAACCTACCGAATAAGTCGTATCTTTTTTATCGCAAAACTGCTTTACAAAAAACAACGAATCAGCATCAAATGCACAACTTGGCGAAAAACTATTTGTATGAGAAAAATTTGATTGCTCCACCAACGTAGGCGAAAACCAATCATACCTGCTTATTCTTTTGGCAAAAAACAATGCATAATTATTTTTCTTTTTTTGCTCCGTTACTCTTTTGGAAGCAAAAAACAATGTCTTGTTATCACTCATTATGCGAGGAGAAATATCTTCTCCTGTGGAAAACGTCAGCAAGAGCGGTTTTTCCCAATTACCATCTGTCGTTCTCATCGAATAAAACAAACTTGACTCTATTTTTGTTCTTTTTCCTGTTTTTTTCTCCGTTTGTCTAACAAAAAACAACGTTTGACCATCGCTTGACATCGAAGGCCAAAGTTCGTCGGCTTCGCTATTCAACACACTCATAAATCGTTCGGGCGAAGACCACTTCCCATTATTTTTACGAATAAAGAACAAATCATAATTCGTTGCGCCAGATGGTTTTGCAGAGAAATACAATTCGCAACAATCAAAACTTGCAGATATGTTTTTGATATCCCATCCTTGTTGTTGCAAACCATTGAGCACACCAATTGGTTGTCTATTTTTCAATTGATGATTTTTATACTCCGAATAGTATATCCTTGCATCTGATCCTATTACAATCAAACTACTATCCGAACACATAAACAATTCTCTCTCTTCTAATGCCCAAAGTGGCAAGAATATCAAGAGAAGAAACAATACCAAACATTTTCTTTTCATTTTTTCACTCTGACTTTATTCAGCAAAGGTAAAGATTCTCCACTAAACAAAAAGAGAAAAGTTCACAAAAACTCCTCCCCCTTTCTTTTTCTATCAAAAAATATTCATTATTTGAAAAGAGATAAGATTTCACCTACCGACGTTGCAATACTAGAAGCACTTTGAACAGCAGAAGTGCCTTTTGATACCGCATTTTCTATTTTGCTAGTATCCACACTTTCCAATGCCGAGGTCAAACCATTCATCACGGTTTCGGCATTTACCTCGGTCACCAAATTATTTGAACTAGATATCATCCCTTTTGCAAAATCTGTATAAACAGCAGAGTTTTTTTCTGCATTTTTGACGGTTTTTACATTGTTCACTAGCGATACGATGTTCACCAAGTTCTGCACATTTGCCATATCCACCTTACCATCTGCTTGGTATTGAGTGTAGAGGGCCTTGAGGGCTGTGCCCGATGACTGACCTGCCGTGTACGAACTCGACGCCGAAGCTGATGACGATGACGCTGACGACGACAACAAACTACCACATGCACTAAATACTAGTGCCACTGCCACAAAGGCGATTACTTTACTCCATGTTTTCATAAGCGATATATTTTTTTATTCATTTATTTTTTCTCTACAAAAGTAACCATAAAAAATGTGAGGCTAAAAGTTTTAGCCTCACATTTTTATCTATTTTTTTCTGCCCCTCCGCAGGGTGCGGTTTTTTTTTCGGAAATTTTTTCGACTTGATTTTGCCAGAGCAAAGCTCCGGACAAAATCGAGAAGATTATGATGCTTACAAATTTCGCTGAAAATGCAAATACATTTTTTGCGAAATTTATAAATCCTTAACAAGACGGACACTAAAACCGCAGAAGGGAAAGTCGGAACTTATGCCCGCTTCGTCCGAGTAGAAGTAGAGGGAGTACGCGTAGTAGCTATAATTCTTAGTGACCAACCAATAGTTGCCGTAGTTCTGCACTTGTTGCACAAATAAACTGTAGTTGTAACTATAGTTTTTATCGTAGTGGTAGCGGCGGCCCGCAGCAGGGAGGAAGACAGCACCTGCTGCTTCCATTTTTGACCACTGGTCAGCGGTGAAGGTTTGGTAAGCAGCGTAATAAGATGCCCCATAACTGCTATGGAAACCTGACTTAAAGGTAATACCATCAGGACATGTCCAAGCATCAGGCAAAAGAATCAAACCATTGACACCATTCACTTGAGCTACACCACGTAGAGAACTTGCATTTGGACGATCTAGAAGAAGATATTTCCACCCATCATAATTCAACGTACTCCATGTCCAAGCAGCATCACTGCCAATTTTGTTTCTACCCCAATCATTATAATAATCCATGTAAAAGTCATTATTTGCTATACTTTTGGTAGGATCAGCACCTGTACCCCAACCGAACAAATCCAACCAACCATTATAAGTAGAGGAGATATTCTTATTTCCATCGCCAATATAATCCAACTGACTTGGAGCAAATCGCCACTTCTTATTCTTTGGGTGGTACTGCAAGTTTCCGGGAGAAAAATATACCTGATGGGTAGAACTTACGGAAAAAGCGGCTGGAGTGAAATTGCTTGTATATGACACCTTGAATTCAGCAACATAAGTTACATTGGAAGTTACGGTAACTGTACGTGGATTTTCGGTATTACCATCGCTCCACTGCACAAATTCCGTATAATAATTTGGCGTTGCGGTAATTGTAACTTCCGTATTGAGCTCGTAGTAACCAGAGCCTTCTAGTGTGCCGAAATTACTATTGTTTGATTTTACAGTCAAGTATAGCATTTCCGCGAAATTGGCGGTAATGATAGTATCGGAGTTCACCTGTACCGTACGGGTCAGTTCCTTACTATCGCAGTCGCTCCATCCCGTAAAGTAATAGTTCTCTTTTGGCGTGGCGGTAATGGTGGCTTCGGAACCATAATTATAACATCCAGAACAATCGGTTACCGTGCCGTAGTTACTATTATTCGACTCTACTGTAAGTTTCACAATATGCACAGAATCCAACTCGCCGTAAACGTATTTCATATCGTTTATCAAAATATAAGCACTGTAGTAGATTGTTTGACAACGTAGCAAACCATCTATAGTTACCGAGAACTCATCCATATTTGCACCCTGCAACCCCGCAGTGCAGTTTACTTTTGTAGTCTCTTGATGTTTGTGCTGAGACACAGCTTCTCGGTCGTAGGCATACTCCACACCCCATTTTACGTTAGGCAATGCCCATAAGGTGTCGGCATTCAGTCTTCCCCAAAACGTTGCAGATTTTTCTGCTAAATTTGTAACATCGCCAGTTGCTATCAGAGTAGGTTTTTCGGGAGTAGAAGGAGTAGTTCCATCTCCATCGGTAGAACCTTCTGCGTTCTCTTTATCGGAATTAGCATCATCTTGTCCTACGTTTTCAAGAGAAAAACCGGGTTCATCATCGGGGTTTTCGCAAGAAACAAACCCAAAACTCAACGCAGCAAAAAGTGCTGCTGTAAAAAATAAATGTTTCTTTTTCATAGTTATTTTAAGATTATTTATAAAAAAGCGACATTGCTATAGTCCTTAGAAGCAGACCATAACAATGTCGCAATTATTAATATTTATACGTATAACTCCTTGAAATATAGAGGTTTACCCCCCCGCAAAGATGCGTATTTGGCTATATTTCAGCGAGTTATGCATATAGGTTTTAGTCTTTCAGTTTAGCACAAATAAATTCACGGTTGAGGCGTGCAATGTTGCTAAGCGAAACGCTCTTAGGGCATTCGGCAGCACAAGCACCCGTATTGGTACAGTTACCAAAACCAAGCTCGTCCATCTTAGCCACCATAGCTTTCGCACGGCGAGCAGCCTCTATTTTTCCTTGAGGCAACAAAGCCAACTGGCTCACCTTAGCCGAAACAAACAGCATAGCCGAACCGTTTTTACAAGCTGCTACACACGCACCACAACCAATACAAGAAGCAGCATCCATAGCCTCGTCGGCAATAGGTTTGGGGATAGGTATTGCGTTTGCATCAGGCACACCGCCTGTGTTTACCGATACATATCCACCTGCTTGAATAATTTGGTCAAAAGCATTACGATTAACCATCAAGTCCTTAATCACAGGAAATGCAGCCGAACGCCATGGCTCCACTGTAATAGTGTCGCCATCTTTGAACTTGCGCATGTGCAATTGGCAAGTAGTTACAGCCGAGTCGGGTCCGTGAGGATGTCCGTTGATGTAAAGCGAACACATACCGCAAATACCTTCGCGACAATCGTGGTCGAAAGCCACAGGCTCTTTGCGTTCACGAATCAATTGCTCGTTCAACACATCCAACATTTCCAAAAAAGAGCTGTCGGTAGAGATGTTTTCCAATTTATAGGTTTCAAAGGCACCTTTAGCTTTAGGTCCTGCCTGACGCCATACTTTAAGCGTAATATTTATTGTTTTTTCCATTTTTTAATTAAGATTTATAATTTCTTGTTTGACGAGTAACAAATTCATAATCAAGAGGCTCTTTCAAAAGCGATGGTTCCTCGCCTTCGCCATTGTATTTCCAGCAAGAAACGTAAGAGAACTTATCGTCCTGACGTAGAGCTTCGCCTTCTGGAGTTTGATATTCTTCGCGGAAGTGTCCACCGCACGACTCTTCGCGGTTGAGGGCATCGCGAGCCATCAATTCACCAATTTCAATAAAGTCAGCCAAACGAAGTGCTTTTTCAAGTTCAACGTTCAAATCCATTTTATCGCCTGGGATAAATACGTTGCTCCAGAACTCTTTACGAATAGCTTTGATTTTTTCCAAAGCAGTTTCCAAACTTTCTTTTGTACGTCCCATACCTACAAAATCCCACATCACAAGACCTAATTCGCGGTGGATGCTATCAACCGAACGTTCGCCTTGGATAGCCATCAAACGATCGATTTTTTCTTGAACAGCATTTTCTGCTTCAACGAATTCAGGCAAATCGGTACTCATGCGTGGCACTTGAATTTGGTCTGCAAGATAGTTTTGAATTGTATAAGGAAGAACAAAATAACCGTCGGCCAAACCTTGCATCAATGCCGATGCACCCAAACGGTTAGCTCCGTGGTCAGAGAAGTTTGCTTCACCAATACAGAACAAACCTTTGATAGAAGTTTGCAATTCGTAGTCAACCCAAATACCACCCATTGTATAGTGAATAGCAGGGAAAATCATCATTGGCTCTTCGTAAGGATTTTCGTCAACAATTTTTTCGTACATCTGGAACAAGTTGCCATAACGAGCAGCAACAACATCTTTTCCAAGACGATTAATTGCATCAGAGAAATCCAAGAACACAGCTAAACCTGTAGAGTTTACACCATAGCCAGCGTCGCAACGTTCTTTTGCTGCACGTGAAGCCACGTCGCGAGGAACAAGGTTACCAAATGCAGGATAACGACGTTCCAAATAATAATCACGATCCTCTTCAGGGATATCACGTCCTTTCAATTTTCCTGCTTGAAGTGCTTTTGCATCTTCCAATTTTTTAGGTACCCAAATACGTCCGTCGTTACGCAACGATTCCGACATCAAAGTCAATTTTGATTGAAATTCGCCATGAACAGGAATACAAGTTGGGTGAATTTGAGCAAATGCAGGGTTTGCGAAGTATGCTCCTTTTTTATAAATCTGAACAGCAGCCGAACCGTTTGAGCCCATTGCATTTGTAGAAAGGAAGAATGTGTTTCCATAACCACCAGTTCCAATTACTACTGCGTGAGCAAAGAAACGTTCGATGCGTCCTGTAACCAAGTTACGAGCAATAATACCACGAGCACGTCCGTCAATAACTACAACATCAAGCATTTCGTAGCGAGAATACATCTTAACTGTACCCTTCTTTATCTGACGGCTCAATGCCGAATAAGCTCCAAGCAAAAGTTGTTGTCCTGTTTGACCCTTAGCATAGAACGTACGAGACACTTGCGCACCACCGAAAGAACGGTTGTCGAGCAAACCTCCGTATTCGCGAGCGAAAGGAACACCTTGAGCCACACATTGGTCAATAATGTTGTTCGAAACCTCTGCCAAACGATAAACGTTAGCTTCGCGAGCACGATAGTCGCCACCTTTGATAGTATCATAGAAAAGACGATAAACAGAGTCACCATCGTTTTGATAGTTTTTAGCAGCGTTGATACCACCTTGTGCAGCAATAGAGTGAGCACGACGTGGAGAATCTTGAATACAGAAATTCAACACGTTGAATCCCATTTCGCCAAGCGAAGCAGCTGCCGAAGCACCAGCCAAACCAGTTCCCACAACGATAATGTCCAAACGACGTTTGTTAGCAGGGTTTACCAATTTTTGGTGAGCTTTGTAGTTTGTCCATTTTTCAGCCAAAGGACCTTCGGGTACTTTGCTATCAATAAATTGTTCGTCAGCAACAGCCTTTTTTACCGCTGTTTCAACTTTTTTTGCTGCTGTTTTCACCGCTTTTACAGCTTCTTGAGTTGCATCATCGTTTACAACTTCTTCCACTTTTTTCTTCACGGCACGTACTACTTTTTTGGTAACTTCCTTAGCAGTATCTTTTAGTTCTTCAGATTTTTTTGCCATCTTTCTTAAAGTTTTATCGTTAAACAAAAGTTAAGCCGCACAACATGAACTGCCACAACAGCCAAGAGAAGCTAAACCATAATAAATCACAACTGCAGCAAACATCAAAACCACCAAAGTAGCAACAATGTTTGAGATACATTTAACACGAGACATCCAAGTGTTGTTATTCAAGCCCAACGTATGCAACGCCGACCACACACCATGTGTCAAGTGGAACCAAATAGCACCCAACCAAACAAGATAAAGCACTACATATACAGGGCAAGAGAATGTTTCTTTAATCCAATGAACACCGTTTGTTGCCAATTCGATATCATTGATATGAACTCCGGCAGCATGCATAATTTCAGTAAACTGCATTTTGTACCAGAAGTTGAACAAGTGCAACCCCATACCCAATACAACAACAATACCAAGTGCCAACATGTTTTTCGATGACCATTCTACATCTTCTTGACGAGTAGAAACGGCATAACGCTTATTACCACGTGCACGATAGTTTTGCCACGTAATAAAAAATGCATACAAAATATGCACAACAACTAGCGCCGCCAAACCTGCAGTAGCAACAAGTGCATACCAATTGGCACCCAAAAATTCACAAATCATGTTGTAACCATCTTCGGAGATAATTGCAACAAGATTCATTGTTGCATGAAACAACAAAAACAGGACTAACGCAGCCCCCGAAATACTCATAATGAGTTTTCGTCCAATAGAGGAATTAATTAACCACATAGATTTTTTGTTTAGTTAGTAAAAATTTAATTATTAAGAATTTATATATTTTATCTTTCAAAATTCATTTTTCACAAAGATAAATCTTTCATTTTATTCTACAAATGAATATTTCTTTTATTTAATATCAGTACGTTTAGTTCCAACGCCTTCGTCAATCACAACTCTTTCTGGAGGAAAAAACAATAGCTCTGGATTTGCTAAAATTTTATCAAACAAACGCATACTTGAAGCATAATAAAAGCCATCGCAAACTCGTTCGTCAAGAACAAACTTGAGCAATATACTTTTTGCATCCTTCACTTGCCCCTCTTTATTGATTTCTTTTTGACGACTTTTTCTCCCCATTGCTATAAATAAACTACAAGTACCAAATTCATACAAATGATGATAAACAGATTCTACACCTATTGAACCAATATTTGTAAGAAACATACTTGAATGCCAAGGACTTATTTTATTTAAACTTTTAGGCAACAAACCAACCTTGTCTAACCAACGAAATATAAATACCGCAAAACGAAGTAGAAAATCAGGCAAATAATTTAATATTTTCGCAATATTGTCTTGTGCATTTTGTTGCCCAACTGGTTGACTTGCAAGTTGCTCCTTACGAATTTTTTCTACCACTTCGGGCAATGTATCTGTCAATTGAAAATAAGGTTTTATAATAGTCTCTTCACCATCGTCAGACAAAGAACGTTTTATCGTCAAAGCAATACTCAAATGATTTCGTGCAAAAAGTTTGTTCCAAATCACAAACCTATTTAAATGTGGACGTTGTGAAAACAATCGGACTAACGCCGCCATTATAACGTGCATTATCGACAAATCAGGAATTGAATCACGATGTTTTTTTATAAAATTCTCGATATGTTCTATCGACACATTTGCCTCATAAAAAACTTGAGAATCCATTCGTGTCCGCAAAAAATAAGGAATCATTCGACAAAACGGATCAACTTTCCGTATTCGCCAGCCATCTCCTCTATCGCCCCAACAACGTTTATAATGATTAAATCTGATTCGCTCTTTCATAGATTTATTTTGCTTTCATCACGTCAAACCCCTCTCCGTAAACACCAATAGCCGATGTTTGCGACACAAAAGCCTGCGGATCAATCTCTTTAACCAAACGAAATATTTTTACCGATTCGTTTTTACGTGCCAAAACTGTTACAACCTTTATTGGTTCTTTCGAGTACCAACCCATACCGTCAAGAATCGTAACACCACGACGTACGTCAGAATTGATTTTATTTGCAATTTCCTCGTATTTATGCGAGAAAATAAAAAACTGAACAGATTGGCGAAAACCATTTACAACCAAATCAACTGTAAATGAAAATATAGCCATCACCACTAAACCATAAACAATCTTTTCTAAATTATGAAAAACTAAATACGACGAGCAAATGATAATAACATCACAATAAAGCAACATCCTTCCCATTGTAATATTACGATACTTATTCACAATTTTTGCAATAATATCAGTTCCTCCAGAACTGCCATTAGCTGTAAAAACAATGCCTGTACCAAAACCCATACAAATAGCCCCTAAAGTACACGACATAAAAATTTCGGAAGATTGAATAAATGTATTTGGCGGAAATTGTGGCATAAAAGCAAAACCTAAAGTAATCACCACAACTCCATAAATAGTACGAATCAAAAATTTCCATCCGATGGTTTTTAAAGCAACCAAAAGCAACACACCATTGATAATTGCATAAGAAGCTGAAACAGGAAATCCCGAATAATAATAAATAATAGCACCTATACCCGTTACACCACCGCCCGTCAACTTAATTGGCAACAAAAATGCATTCCACGCAAAAACATACAACAAAAGACCTAAAGTAATTAACAAATAGTCTTTTACTCCTGCTAAAATTTGAGTTTTATCCCATTTTATCATAGCACTATATTTACAATCTTTCCGGGAACAACAATCACTTTTCGAGGCGATTTGCCATCGAGGTATTTTTGTGTTTGTTCGTTGGCAAGAGCTTCTTTTTCAACCTCTTCTTTGGTCAAATTAGCTGCCATTTCGAGCGTAAAACGTACCTTTCCGTTGAACGAAATAGGATACTTTACGCTCGATTCTACCAAATACTCTTCGCAACAAATAGGGAACGGAGCATTGCAAACGGTCGTTTCGTTCCCCAAACGATGCCAAAGTTCTTCGGCAATGTGTGGCGCAAATGGTGCAAGCAATATGGTAAGTGGTTCCAGTATTGCACGTTTGCTGCACTTGAGCTGCGAGAGTTCGTTTTGACAAATCATAAATGCCGACACCGACGTGTTGAACGAGAAATGTTCAATATCGAAAGTGATTTTCTTGATTGTTTTATGCAATGTTTTTAACTCTGCTGCTGAAGGTTGCTCCTCATTTACATTTTCGTACATTGCCCAAAGACGACGAAGGAAACGATGTACGCCATCGATGCCATTCGTATCCCAGGGTTTCGACTGTTCAAGTGGACCAAGGAACATTTCGTAAAGTCGGAGCGTATCGGCACCATAACGTTCTACAATGTCGTCGGGGTTTACTACGTTGAACATCGACTTCGACATTTTTTCTACTGCCCAACCGCAAATGTATTTTCCGTTTTCAAGGATAAATTCCGCATCTTTATATTCTGGCATCCAATTGCGGAAACGCTCAATATCGAGAACATCATTTGCCACAAGATTCACATCTACGTGAATTTGTTGCGTTTCATATTCGTTTTTTAAGTTGAGCGACACAAATTTATTTGTACCCACAACGCGATAAACAAAATTACTTCTTCCTTGAATCATTCCCTGATTGATAAGCTTTTGGAATGGTTCGTCTTTGCAAATAATGCCCAAATCGAACAAAAATTTATTCCAAAAACGGCTATAAATCAAGTGTCCTGTTGCATGTTCAGTTCCACCAATGTATAAATCTACATTTTGCCAATAATTGTTAGCTTCTTTACCCACAAGAGCCTCACCATTTTTATTGTCCATGTAGCGTAAATAATACGCACTCGAGCCAGCAAAACCCGGCATTGTACAAAGTTCCAATGGGAAAATAACTTTATTGTCGATTTCCGAAACATCAGCCAAAGTAGCATTCGCTTCATTCCATGCCCAAAGTTTTGCATGACCAAGTGGTGGTTCTCCACTTTCCGTTGGCAAAAACTTATCTACTTTTGGCAATTCAAGTGGCAAACATTTTTCAGGAATCATATAAGGCATTCCTTCTTTGTAATAAACAGGAAATGGCTCTCCCCAATAACGCTGACGGCTAAACACAGCATCGCGCAAACGATAATTCACTTTTACTCGACCCAGATTGTGCGATTCCACGTATTTTTTTGTTGCAACAATGGCTTCTTTTACGGTTAATCCGTTGAGGTTGAGGTCGCAATATGGCACAGCCCCTTCTTGTGGTGAGTTACAAACAATTCCTTCTTTGGCATCGTAGCTCTCCTCGCTTACGTCGCAACCCTCGATGAGCGGAACGATGGGCAAATTGAAGTGACGAGCAAAAGCATAGTCTCGACTATCGTGAGCAGGAACTGCCATAATTGCTCCAGTTCCGTATCCTGCTAATACGTAGTCCGAAATCCAAATAGGCACTTCGTCGCCAGTGAACGGATTTACAGCATACGAACCCGAGAAAACTCCCGTTACGCTACGGTCAGCAATGCGTTCGCGTTCGGTGCGTTTTTTTGTGCGTTGCAAGTATTCTTCCACCGCTTCGGCTTGCTCCTTAGTGGTGAGTTGCGCTACCAGTTCGCTTTCAGGTGCAAGCACCATGAACGTTACGCCAAACATTGTGTCGGCACGAGTGGTGAAGATGGTAAATTCCATATCGCTGTTTTTTACCTTGAATTGAACTTCCGTTCCTTCGGAGCGACCAATCCAGTTCTTTTGTGTCTCTTTGAGCGAATCAGTCCAGTCGATTTGTTCCAAACCATCGAGCAAGCGTTGTGCGTATGCCGAAACACGCAAACTCCATTGGCGCATTACACGTTGTTCTACAGGGTAACCTCCACGCACCGAAAGTCCTTCGCTCACTTCATCGTTTGCCAAAACGCAACCCAACTTTGGACACCAATTAACTTTTGTGTCTGCAAGATATGCAATACGATAATTCATCAACACCTCTTGCTGATGCTTTTCATCCCAACTTTTCCACTCTTCAGCGGTAAACGTTGGCGTTTCGCTTTGTGCGGCACGAACTTTTGCATTTCCTTGCTCATTAAAAATATCGATAAGCATAGAGATTGGTCGAGCGGCATTGGCACGATAGCAATACCAATGATTGAACATTTGCTGAAACGCCCACTGCGTCCATTTATAATAATCAGAATCACAAGTGCGAACCTCACGATTCCAATCGTAGCAAAAACCTATTTTATTAAGCTGCTCACAATAACGTGCGATGTTTTTTTCAGTAGTAACGGCAGGATGTTGCCCTGTTTGAATAGCATATTGCTCAGCAGGCAAACCATAAGCATCAAAGCCCATTGGGTGCAATACGTTGAAACCTTGCAAACGTTTGTAACGGCTGTAAATATCCGAAGCAATATAGCCCAACGGATGCCCAACATGCAACCCTGCTCCCGATGGGTAAGGGAACATATCAAGTACATAAAATTTAGGCTTTTCGCCACCATTTTCAACGTTGTAAATGGCATTTTCTTTCCAATATTGTTGCCACTTTTGCTCAATTTCTTTGAAGTTATATTCCATAAAAACTACATATTTCTTAAAGTCTGCAAATTTATTAAAATTTATATTCGCAATAAATTTTAACAAGCGGAAATAAAGGTTACAAAACAAAATAAGGTATTTTTGCAGTCAAAGCAAAAAACAGATAAAAAATGAAAATATTTAATAGCATTTTATTTTTTTTACTTTTTGGCGTTATCAACACTTTTGCAGATGTAATTGTTACTCTTAATAACCAAAAAATTGATTGTAAAATTTTAGAAGTAAATATCGAAACCTTAAAATACAAACGATTAGACAATCCTGAAGGTCCCAGCTATACAATCCTCAAAAAAGAGGTTAAATCTGTAACTTATTCGAACGGGACAACTGAATTTTTCAACAAAAAAAGGGAGCAAAAATCATTTATTGCTGAACCGATAGACTATAATGGTGAGACTGTTGTTTTCTCACAAAAAAAAGGATTTACATTTTCAAACGGCGATAGTATCTCTGAAAATCAGTACTTATACCTCACACAACAATATTGCATGGAGGCCAACAAGCAATATCTAAAAGGAGAAAAATTGAGACGCCTTGGGAAATGGTTTATGGCTATCGGTGTACCTATTACAATCATAGGTACAGGGCTTCACACTGCTTACAACGATAACGAAAGACACAAAAATTCGAAAACCGTAGGAACAATACTTTGGGCAGTAGGAGTCCCAACATTAGGAGCAGGAATTCCGTTATACATTTTTGGTATAAAACAAAAGAAAAAAAGTGTTGATACGTTCAACGCAAACAAACCTCAGGCAAACATCTCTTTCAATTTTTCACCGATAGAAAACAGTATTGGTATAGCTTTAAATTTTTAGGAAAAATGTTTTACTCTTCGCACACATTATCAAACGGCATTCGCATAGTTCATCACTACGAAGAATCTCCTATTGTGTATTGCGGATTTGCTATCAATGTTGGATCGCGCGATGAAAATAACGAACAATACGGCTTAGCACATTTTACAGAACACATGCTTTTCAAAGGGACAAAAAAACGAAAAACTTGGCACATTCTCAATCGTTTAGAAACCGTAGGCGGAACCCTTGACGCATATACTACAAAAGAAGAAACTTTTATCTATTCCGCTATTCCTATCACTTACTTTGAGAGAGCAGTAGAGTTGTTAACTGACCTACTTTTTCATTCTCAATTTCCTCAACACGAAATTGACAAAGAAGTTGACGTGATTATCGACGAAATACAATCGTACAACGACACTCCATCTGAACTCATCTTTGACAATTTCGACTCATTACTATTTGGAGATTCAGAATTAGGGCATAACATTCTTGGCGACGAGCAACAACTCAAATCTTATTGCAGCAATCATTTTAAGACTTTCGTTGAGCAACATTACTCACCCGAGAGAATAGTATTTTTTTCTTCGGGGAAAATAACTTTTGGAAAGATTTTAAAAACTGCAAATAAATTCATAAACGAACCAGTAGCAACTCAATACATCGAACGAATAATTCCGAAAAACTACACACCGCAACACGTAAAACTTCAAAGGGAAACTTTTCAAACACATTGTATTATTGGAGGTAGAGGCTATGAATTGAACAATCCGAAACGACTAACATTGTTTTTGCTTAACAATATTTTAGGCGGTCCGAGTATGAATAGTTTGCTCAATTTAAGCATTCGTGAAAAAAACGGATTGGCTTACACCATCGAATCAGAAATCAATTCATATTCCGATACAGGAAGTTTTACCATTTATTTTGGTTGCGATCATAAAAACAATGAACGTTGTATAAACCTCTGCAAAAAAGAACTTCAAAAATTGAGAGAGCGACCTATTAACGAAAAAAAACTTCAACACTATAAACGACAAATCGTTGGACAACTAATGATTGCTTCACAAAACAGAGAAAACGTTGCTTTAAGCATGGCACGAAGTTTTTTGCATCTAAACAAATACAACGACTTCGACACTACTGCACAAGAAATATCAAACATTACAACAGAACAACTACAAAACGTTGCCATCGAAATTTTTAATGAACAACAACTATCATCTTTATTATTTTACTAAACCATGACAGAAAAACTCGAAGATTACATTCTCAATCATATTGACAAAGAAACGCCACTTCTTGCAAAACTCAACCGCGACACACACCTTCGCATACTGAACCCGCGTATGATGTCAGGTCATTTGCAAGGCAGAATACTGAAAATGTTTTGTCGAATGATACAACCAAAAAAAATACTTGAACTTGGAACCTTTACAGGATATTCTGCTCTTTGCATGGCCGAAGGTTTGGCCGATGATGCCATTATTCACACTATTGAACATGACGACGAGTTAGAAGAAATGATTTTGCAAACTTTCGAAAAGTCCAACTTCAAAAATCAAATAAAACTACACATTGGCGAGGCTTTAGAAGTAATCGAAACGTTAGACGAAACTTTCGATCTTGTTTTTATTGATGCCGACAAACGTCAATATCTCGACTATTACGAAGCGGTTTTCCCTAAAGTAAGGAAAGGAGGTTTTATACTAGCAGACAACACGCTTTGGGCCGGGAAAGTTGTTCAACCTTTGCAACACAACGACAAACAAACCGAAGCAATTTTAAGATTTAACGATTTTGTAACCAACGACTCTCGCGTTGAAAAAGTTATATTACCTTTGCGTGATGGTTTAACTATTTTAATGAAAAAATGAATTTTATCTACGATTTAGAATTTAAAGTACGCGACTATGAATGCGATTTACAAGGTATTGTAAATAACGCCAACTATCAACATTATTTAGAACATACACGTCACGAATTTCTTTTGACTCACAACGTTAGTTTTGCTCAATTGCACGATGAAGGAATTGATGTTGTAGTAGCACGAGTAGATATTGCATACAAACACCCACTGAAATCAGGAGATAAATTTACTTCAAAATTAGCATTAGCACACGAAGGTATCAAGTACACTTTTTATCAATACATCTATCGTTTGCCTGATATGCAACTTTGTGTTCGTGCAAAAACAGACTGCGTAGCTTCTGAAAACGGGAAACTATCGCAATGCAAAAAATTAGATGACTTAATCGAAAATATTTTACAAAAACAACCATGTCTATGAATGATGTCTTAACACTCGAAAACAAGATTGTAGAAATGCTTCGTACGGTATTCGACCCCGAAATCCCTGTTAATGTATACGATTTAGGACTTATTTACAAAGTAGAAGTAAACGACGACAAAACAGTAAATATAGATATGACGCTGACAGCACCAAACTGTCCGGCTGCCGATTTTATTGTAGAAGATGTAAAGCAAAAAGTTGAATCAATCACAGAAATCGAAAAAGCAAATATTAACCTCGTATTCGAACCCGAATGGGACAAAGATATGATGAGCGAAGAAGCAAAAGTTGAACTCGGATTCCTTTGATTATGCAACAAAAAAAGAAAACATATTTCATCTCTGATGCACATCTCGGAGCACGTGTGTTCGACGATATTCACGTTCACGAACAGAAATTTATCCGATGGCTCGACATGGCAAAAAAAGATGCTGATGAGATTTATATGCTTGGTGATATGTTCGATTTTTGGTTTGAATATCGTACAACAATACCTAAAGGTTTCAGTCGCTCGCTTGGGAAAATGGCAGAACTTGTTGATGCAGGTATTGATATACATTTTTTTACAGGCAACCACGACCTTTGGACTTTTGGCTATTTAGAAAAAGAAATAGGGCTAAAAGTTCATCGCAAACCGACAATATTCGACATAAAAGGGAAACAATTTTTTCTTGCACATGGCGATGGATTGAACGACAAAAGCAAAGGTTTCGCTTTTATAAGAAAAATATTTCACAGCAAAACATGCCAATGGCTTTTTAGAACACTTATTCCACCATCTATTGGTTTAAACTTTGGTTACAAATGGTCAGAAAGTAACCGAAAAAAACACCTTAAAAACGGCGAATGTAAATACAAAGGCGAAAACAACGAACCGCTTGTATGTTTCGCAAAGCAACACAATCAGAAATCTCCTGACATAAATTATTACGTTTTTGGTCATCGACATATTTTGTTGCACTTAATGCTTAATGCAAAAACTCAAATGGCTATTTTAGGCGATTTTATGCAGCAATTCACCTATGCAACTTTCGATGGCGAAAACTTTGAAATTCATTACTTTGAAGCAGAATAAGCATGGAAAAGACAGAAATAGAAAAACGCTCGGAACAAGCTGTAGCCTACTTTAAGCAGGGCTACAATTGTGCTCAATCGGTATACATGGCATACGCCGATTTGTTCGATTTAGATGTAAACCTTGCAGCAAAAATCATTGCCCCGCTTGGCGGTGGCATGGGACGGCTACGCGAGGTGTGTGGCGCTGTAAGCGGTATGTTTTTGGTAGCAGGGCTGAAACACCCTGCCGACAACCCCGCCGACCACGAAGCCAAAACACGCAACTATGCCGCCGTACAACGCTTAGCCGAAAAATTCCGACAAAAAAACGGCTCCATCGTATGCCGAGAGTTACTTGGGCTCGCCGTACGAAAAGAAGACCCGACGCCCGAGCCACGCACCGATGCCTATTACAAACGCCGACCCTGTGCCGAATACGTACGCATTGCGGCTACGCTTGCAGGCGAGGAGCTGAATGAAAACGCATAGAGCGTACTTTACACCGAATGCACCCGATTTTTAAACCCGTAGGGACGCCGCATGCGACATCTCTACGGGATTTCATCTTTCTGCGGACGCTCTTCGTGCGTCCATATATTTTTTATCATTTTTCTGCCCCGGCGGAAAATGTGCGGTGTGGCTCCTTGGTGTGCATCTGCTGATGCACGAGAGCCACCCTCTCACATTTTCTCTGCCCGTGAGGGGGACAAGGGTAAGATTCTTAAGGACACACGCCACGCACAGATCGACCGCCGTAGCGGACGTCGTTGCCCCAACCCACGTAGTCCGAATCGAAGTAGAGGCAGTAGGCGTCGTCTGAACTGACCGTATAGAGCGAACTCGACCAATAGTAGCCGATCGACCCTGCGTCGTACAAACCACTATTGTAGCGACCGCCAGCAGCAGGAAAGAAGATAGAGTTGCCGTTAGGGCCTTCTACATTGTAGCCATTAACGCCATTCAATGTGGTCCATGTCCAAGTACATTCAGTTTTAAGTTCTTCGAGTTCATCGTAGGTTAGCATTCGCCAATTTCCGCCCATATTTACAGCAGCGGCATCGTCTTCAGAGTCGAGAACGGTTTTATTATCTACAGTACCGTAATAGCTATCAGTGCAATATTTGGTCATTGTATCATATGAACCATTACACCACTTATAGGTACTCCAATCGTAAGTAGTTTTTGGAGTAGTTTCGCCCCAAGCGAAGTAGTCACCGTAACCCTCGGGAGTAGTTGCTCCTACGTTGCAAGTTGCCCATTTTACACTTAAGCCAAGGTCCACCCACTCGTAGCCGTTTTCGGTGCCATTGGGATTTCCTGCAAAAGTTGCAGTGTAGGTTATATCCTCATTTATAGTAACAGTGCGAGGATTATCGGTATTCCCGTCATTCCACTTTACAAAATAAGCTCCACTATTTGGCGTAGCTGTAATGGTTACTTCATCGCCAGGCATATAATAGCCCGAACCCGATACTTTACCCCAGTTGGTATTGCTATTTACATTTACAGTTAAGTAAGGTTTCTTCGCAAAGTTTGCGGTAAATGTGGTATCGGAGTTTACCACCACAGTGCGAGGGTTTTCGGTGTTGCCATCGCTCCAAGAAGTAAAGTAATAGTTTTTTTGGGGTGTGGCTGTAATGGTTACCTCTGTTCCTTTTTCGTAAAGTCCAGAACCAGTTACAGTTCCGTATTCGGAATTATTAGCTTGCACTGTCAAACGAGGATTCAAACTAAAGTTTGCGGTAAATGTGGTATCGGAATTTACCACCACAGTGCGAGGATTGTCAGCAACACCATCGCTCCAAGAAGTAAAGTAATAGTTTGTTTTAGGCGTAGCTGTAATGCTTACTTCTGTTCCTTTTTCGTAAAGACCTGAACCGGTTACAGTTCCGTAATTGGAATTATTAGCTTGCACCGTCAAACGAGGATTCAAACTAAAGTTTGCAGTAATAGTGCTATCGGAAGTCAAGGTTATCGTACGAGAGAGTTCCTTACTATCGCAGTCGCTCCAGCCAGCAAAATAATAGTTTTCTTTTGGTGTAGCCGTAATGGTTGCCTCTGCCAAGTGGTCGTAAGTACCGGAGCCCGTTACTGTTCCATAAGAGGTATTGTTACTATTTGCAGTAAGCTTTACATCCAAATGCACAGAATCCACCTCGCCATAGATGTACTTTATATCGTTTATCAAAAGGTAAGCATTGTAGTAAAGCATTTTACCACCTGTTAATTCCGTAAAGGCAACAGAATACTCATCGGAGTTTTCACCTACAAGGTCGGTTGTGCAGAGAACTTTTTTACCTTTATGCGATTGTACTTCTTCTTTGCTCGTAGAACATTCTATACCCCACTTTATATTCGGGAACGCCCATAACGTGTCGGTATTAATTCCTCCCCACAGCGTTACGCTGCTATATGCTACATCGGTAGCGCCACCCGTAGCTACCAGCGTCGGTGCTTCAGGTGTGGTAGGTTTGGTGCCACCATTGTTATCTCCATTATTTAAAAGGTCGCCATTCGGGTTTTCACACCCTACGAAACCAAATGCAAGTGCAGCAAAAAAAAGCGCTGCGAATAAAAAATGTTTCTTTCTCATAGTTTTTTAAAATTATGTATTAAAAAAAGCGACATTGCCACAGCCATAACAATGTCGCAGTTATCAAGTTTATTGTATATAACTATCTGAAATATAGAGATTTACCCCCCCCGCAAATAATGCGTATTTGATTATATTTCAGTGTGTTGTGCATACGTTTTTCTTTACCAGACAAAGGTAAAAAATATTTATGTTTATTTAACTTTTCACACAAAAAAAACACCGTAACGGTGTTTTTGAAAAAAGTGTGGAGCTGACGGGAGTCGAACCCGTGTCCAAACGAGGAAGCAATATGCTTTCTACATGCTTATCTTCACCTTTGGTTTTCGTGTGCCGACAAGAGGGAAGCCACCAATCAACACCTTATCCGCTAAATGTTCATTCCGACTACACGGCTAATCGAAACTATTCCCGATTTTACCTACACCTCCTTGTCGAACCGCTTCGGGACTTGGCATTCGGGAGATGTCTCGTTCCAACATCTAATGTCGGAATAAAGCTAATCTACTATACTTCGATTAAGCAGCGAGAGCGTAATTATTTTCGCCAGTTATATTTTGCCGTCTATGATTAAAGTGCTATCCGACAACGCACTGCATGCTTACATACCTCTTCTGCCCGCTGTCAAAACCAAACAGCCCCAAAAGGTATTTTTATTACTCTGCCACCTCTGTGGCAACTTCTTCAGCAATAACTTGTTCTTGTTCTACGCAAGGTTTTTCGGTTGCTACTTCTTTTTTATTATCGAAATAAAACCAAACTGCAACTGCTGATCCCGCCAAAACAAGCAACACAGAAATCACTATCAACCATTTTTTCCAAGCTGCCATTTTTTTCTTGGCAAATGGATCTTGCATTTTTACTTTTGGGAAATGAGCAGTTTCAGTCAATGTTCCGCCAAAAGTGATATTCACAATCGACGAAGCATTCATAGCCCAACCATTAGCATTTAGAATTGGAGCAATGTTACGACGACGAAGTTTCAGCCATGCCATTACCATCGATGGTCCTGAAATGAACAAAACAATACCGACTATCACCAAAATTGCTTGCCACCAAGTCAATGCTGCAAAACCTTCTGCTACACTTACCAATGCCGTTCCTATCATTCCCAAAGCCATACCTATGGCAGCAAAAATACCTGCAAATTTAGCAATGTCGAATGGCGGAGTTGGTGTTGCAGGTTTGCTTCCGTCTGCAGCAGGTTTCAATTCGGGAGTTGCCGACAACTTTGCAGTGGTCTCTTCCATCATCTTCGAATCTTTTTCGGCCGCACGCTTGTTGATAAGATTTTCTACCCAAGTAGAAATTCTTCTGTAAGGCGACCAAAAAGCTTGCGAAATACTAATTGGATTGTCAATAATTTTTGTTACCACAGCATCCCAATCCAATCCGTCACGGTCGTAAAAAATAGCATTTTTCCCTACCATCAAATCTCCCGTATCACCTTCTGTCATCGCAGCTACTATTTGTATTTTTTCAGATTTTTGTTTACAAACACAATCACAAAAAATCAAGTACATTCCGCTCGCTGCTGCCATTGTGTTTTGCTTTGCCATATCGGTAACTTTTATACATAAATGGCAAGCACGTTGGTCGATAACAAGTTTTCCGGCTTGGAAAATCGCTTTCACGTTTTTGTCCGTCGAATAAAAATCTTGGAACGTTACAAAGTTTTTCAGCAACGTGAAGAAGTCGCGATATAGATGTAACAATTTGTCCACCGAACCTATTTCATTTGCTTCTTCGGCCAAAGCTTTGTCGTGCTCAACAATCTTGAGCAATTCCTCTTTTTGGTTTTCTTGGAGCAACTGTTGGATAAGTTCCAATCCCAAAGGTTCGACCATTGCTCCTACCTTTGCAGCTTTCCATGTCGTGTATGCTTCAAAACTCTTGCCTAAGGCCAACCAATCGGTTTCCGAAAGCGTTTTTTTCTTTGCAAAAGCAATAGATTTTAATTGAAAAAATTTATCTGCCCAAGCAGGATTGATTGTTGCCGACAAATCAATTACCGAATCGGCATTGATGCGAGCAATAGGATACGAAGCAATTTCTTCTAATTTTTCCGTCAGATTCTCTGCACTTATTGCTTCGATACGAGAAACCTGAACATCGAGAGCCGCCGCCGCGTTAGCATCAAAAGCAGCCAATTTGCTACGCAAAAAGAAATCCTTGATTTTTGCATCCAATGCATTGTAGAGTTCTATAGCTTTATCGGTATCATTGCCAAAAGGAGCTTCGACTGCATTTTTTTTCCAAGCAGAATAATCGGCAAGAGCAGCATAAAAGGCTTCGATTTGTTCCGCATTTACGCCCGTTTCTCCGCTACGATCCGCACAACCTCCAATTGTAGCAATAATCGCTTCGATTACTTTCTTTTGCTCGTCGGTATCAGCCGATGAAACAGTAATAACGCCATCGCCATTGAAACGCGTTTTTGCGAAAATTGCCAAACTATCAGAAGTATCTGCAATTGAAATTTCTTCAGTGGATTTTCCTAAATTTTTCAGAATTTCAGTAGCCGATTTGTAAAGTTTTTCTCCTAACTCTGTTTCTGTATTTATCTCATTAAGAGCAATGCTACTTTTTCCTTCTAAAATTTTATCAGGATTTTTCACTACCGAAGTCAACCATTGAGCAGCCGAAATCACTTCGTTAACGTGAATACGTTCGTCGCCAGTTGTATCGATGTAATCCAACGTTTTCTCGTCGATATGCAAACCTTTTGTTGGACAAGAAAGCACTGTCCACATTTTTTCGTCCAACTCTGCAAGATGACACAAGTCTTCGCCCGATTGCAGTTTTACACGAGTAGAACCTCCAATGTTTTGAAACGCAAATTTATATTTTCCCATCTTCTTAATTCTGTTTTTTATTTAGCATAACTTACTGCACGAGTTTCGCGAATAACCGTAATTTTCACTTGTCCCGGATAAGTCATTTCATCTTGAATCTTTTTAGCAATATCATAAGATAAAGTCTCCACTGTTTTGTCATCCACCTTGTCGGCACCAACAATTACACGCAACTCACGACCAGCCTGAATAGCATAAGTTTTTAGAACACCAGGATAAGAAAGTGCGAGGTTTTCCAAATCGTTCAAACGTTTGATGTAGGCTTCTACAATTTCGCGACGAGCACCCGGACGAGCACCCGAAATGGCATCACAAACTTGAACAATCGGAGCCAAAAGCGATGTCATTTCAACCTCATCGTGGTGAGCTCCAATGGCATTGCAAACATCAGGTTTTTCTTTGTATTTTTCTGCCAAATTCATACCCAAAATAGCGTGTGGAAGTTCTGGCTGATCGTCGGGAACTTTGCCAATATCGTGAAGCAAACCTGCACGTTTTGCTTTTTGAGGATTCAAACCAAGCTCCGATGCCATGATAGCACAAAGATTAGCTGTTTCGCGAGCATGTTGAAGCAGGTTTTGTCCGTACGACGAACGATATTTCATTTTACCAACCAAACGAATTAGTTCCGGATGCAAACCATGAATACCCAAATCAATTGTAGTACGTTTCCCAACCTCCACAATTTCTTCTTCCACTTGCTTGCGAGTTTTTGCAACAACCTCCTCAATACGAGCAGGGTGAATACGTCCGTCAACCACCAACTGATGCAATGCCAAACGAGCGATTTCTCGACGAACAGGATCGAAACCAGAAAGTACGATAGCCTCTGGCGTATCGTCCACAATAATTTCAACACCCGTAGCCGCTTCCAAAGCACGAATATTTCTTCCTTCGCGACCAATAATACGACCTTTTACCTCATCACTCTCAATATTGAACACAGTTACAGAATTTTCAATAGCAGTTTCCGTTGCAACACGTTGAATAGTTTGGATAATGACACGTTTTGCCTCTTTGTTGGCAGTCATTTTAGCCTCCTCCATCATTTCGTTTACATACGCCATAGCATCAGTTTTTGCTTCTTCTTTTAGCGATTCTATAAGCTGAGCTTTAGCGTCTTCTGGCGACAATCCTGAAATTGCTGCCAATTGGTCGGTCACTTGCTTCTGACTACGTTCAAGTTCTTTGCGCTTCTCGTCCAACATTTGCAATTGGTTGTCCAAATTCTCACGAGTAGCCTCCAATTCATTCATTTTACGTTGCAAATCACCTTGACGTTGATTCAATGACAACTCTTTCTGTTGAATACGACTCTCGTTTTGTTGCATTTTTGCATTACGAGCAGCAACCTGTTTTTCATATTCAGATTTCAGATTAACGAATTTTTCTTTCACCTCCAGCATTTTGTCTTTTTTTATTGCTTCGGCTTCCGAATTTGCTTCTTTCAGAATGTTTTTAATCTTGTTTTTCAACAATAGTTTGTAGAACAAACATCCAATAAAACAGCCAAAAACAACTGAAATGGTTACTATAATTATTTCTGTTTGCATAAAAATTGTATTTAAAAATTAAACAAAAAAACGCATTATTTGCTATAAAAACAAAATAATGCGGAATATATTAAAAAAACTTTTTCTCACTTTGAGAGATCCAAATGTTCATCAATTTCACTCCCTAAATTCGCTATTTTTTCTAACAAAGGGAATATATCTTTACGTTCAGATTCTCCAAAAAAATCCACTCCAAGATGGAAAGCTGACATCAAAAGAATCAATTCATTATCATTTTCGGCAATTTCTGCATACTTTTCTCGATAAAAAGCAATCAGATTATTCAATCGCCTCGCTGCATTTCTAAATTTTTCTTCTTCAGCCCGTGGTATGTTCAATTGAATAGTTCGTGCAGCAATTTTTACTGTAATCTTAAACACATCAGTTGACATACTTACTCATTGTTATTAATCAACTTAATACAATCATTTACATTCCGCACCAATACAGATAACTGTCGATGAGCTATTTTTTTTTCATCATCCGAAAGCGACAATGTTTTAGCTATCTTCAATTTATCGTATTGACTTTTTAATTCTGAAAAAGATTTTCTTACCTCGATTAGTTCTTCATTTTTCCTTTCAATTTCCTCTTCCAAAAATTGATTCTTTTGCTTTAAATTTTCATAATTCTGCAAAAGTAAATGGATTTTCTCCTCAAAAATTGTTACGATATCTTGGTAACGAGCGTCCATTCAGAATCTAAAAATTACGCAAATTTAATATTTCTTCATAAAAGAAAAAAATGTTTACAACATATTCTTTTTTAAAAAAGGATTCATGCATATTAACAGTTTTTAGATGGTCAATATTTATAATTTAAGTATCTTTGCACACTTTTTATGCACTTAATTTTTGTATGCATAAAAAATTCTTTTGAAAGAAAAAACTCTATATATGACAAATAAATGGATTATTAACTCACTAAATGAAGACCAGAAAAAACAACAAGAAGAAATAGCACAAAAACTTTCAATCAGTCCAATTTTAGCAAAATTATTGGTACAACGCGGAATAACAACTTTCGATGAAGCAAAACAGTTTTTCCGTCCATCATTAAATGCTCTTCATGATCCTTTTTTGATGACCGATATGCAAAAAGCTGTTGACAGACTGAACTCAGCTATCGGAAAAAATGAAAAAATAATGGTCTATGGTGATTACGATGTAGATGGCACAACAGCCGTCGCTCTCGTTTATAAATTTTTACTACAATACACTTCGAACCTCATTTTCTACATACCTAATAGATATACAGAGGGCTACGGGATTTCCTACACGGGGATAGATTTTGCGAAGAACAACAACGTAAAATTAGTTATTGCTCTTGATTGTGGCATTAAAGCTGTAGAAAAAGTTGCTTACGCAAAAGAGAAAGGTATTGATTTTATTATTTGCGATCATCATAATCCTGATACACAAATACCCAATGCCGTAGCGGTACTTGATCCGAAACGAACAGATTGCGACTATCCTTATCCTCATCTATCTGGTTGTGGTGTCGGATTTAAGCTAATGCAAGCATTTGCAAAAAGTAACGACATCCCTTTTTTTAATTTGATGCCTTTACTTGACTTGTTAGCATTAAGCATTGCTTCAGATATTGTTCCAATAACAGGCGAAAACCGTATTTTAATTTATTATGGATTAAAACAACTAAACAATGACCCAAGCATCGGATTAAAAAGCATTATCGAGGTCTGTGACCTAACAGGAAAGGAGATTTCTGTTAGCGACATCGTTTTCAAAATTGGACCTCGTATCAACGCATCAGGAAGAATGACTTCAGGGAAAGAAGCAGTAGAGCTTCTTATTGAGAAAGATATTGAAACTGCCCGTAAAAAAAGCCAAGCCATAAACGAATACAACAACGAACGTAAAGACTTGGATAAAAATATGACTGACGAAGCAATAGCTTTTATTGAAACAAATCAAGACTTTAAAAATCGTAAATCAATTGTTGTTTATCAACCAGACTGGCACAAAGGAATCGTTGGGATTGTTGCTTCACGTTTAGCAGAAGAATACTACAAACCAACCGTAGTGCTAACCTCATCAAATGGGTTAGCCACAGGTTCGGCTCGTTCGATACCAGATTTTGACCTCTATAAAGCAATAGAATCGTGCCAAGACTTGCTTGAAAACTTTGGTGGACATCTTTACGCAGCAGGACTTTCGATGAAAGAAGAAAACGTCGAGGAATTTATCCGACGTTTCGAAGATTTTGTGTCAAAAAACATTCAACCCGAACAACTTTCGCCACAAATTGAAATTGATGCAGAAATTGAATTCTCGGATTTAGCTCCACGAAAATTTTTCAATATTCTTAAACAATTTGCTCCATTCGGACCAGATAACATGAAACCGATTTTTGTTTCGAGAAGAGTTCGCGATTACGGAACAAGCAAACTTGTAGGCAAAGGACAAGAACACTTAAAAATGGATTTGGTGGACAACTCCGAAGGTAACAACATAGTTAATGGCATTGCTTTCAAAATGGGCGGATACAATACTTATCTAAAGAACGGACAACCATTAGATATTTGTTATACATTAGAAGAAAATACATTCAACGGCAACACTTCGTTGCAACTGATGATTCGCGACATACACATTTCGGAATAACAAATGAATTTTCTTAAAGGAATATTTAGCACAAAACCACTCGTCAGCAAACTCATAACTATATTTGTTGTAATGATTTTCTGCATATCGGTAGGCTCTGCCATTTCGATATTATTGAGTCAAGGAATTAACAACGACATTGCATTATTGAAAACATCGCAAGTTGTTTTAGCCATTTTTAGTTTTATAATTCCAGCGTTTTTCTGTGCTTATTTTTTCGATAAAAATACTACACAATTCCTCTCGCTATCACCACGTGTTTGTAGGTTGTTTTATATACTATCAGCTGCAATTATCGTTATTGCGATACCTTCTATAAATTTCATAGCCGAATGGAATAACAAACTAACATTGCCCGAATGCTTTGCAGGTATAGAGCAATGGATGCAACAACAAGAAACAAAAAACACCGCTCTCACCGAACGATTTTTATCGACATCGTCGTGGATAGGATTGCTTGCAAACCTATTTGTTATGGCTATTCTTCCCGCATTTTCGGAGGAATTATTTTTTAGGGGATTGCTACAAAAAACCTTTACGCAACGATTTGGCATTCACGTTGGCATTTGGCTTTCGGCAATACTTTTCAGTGCCGTACATCTACAATTCTACGGATTTTTTCCACGTATGTTTTTAGGAGCGATGTTTGGCTATTTTGTGTATTGGTCGGGGTCGATATTTCCAGCTATCGCAGCACACTTTATAAACAATGCAATTGTAGTTTTAATTGCTTTTTTTAGTGAGAACAACACCGAAACACTTTCACAGTTCGGTGCTAACAAACAATGGTTTGTTGCCTTAGCAAGTTTTGTAATATGCAGTCTTCTGCTTTGGATTTTTTACCGAAATCGATATCAAAGCAAATGACGTCGCTCACGAACAATAAGCAACGCTTGCTCTTTTAGGTCTTCGGGCAATTCTATATTTCTCAACTGCAAACTACGCAACCATCCTGCCACATCGCTCTCTCGAAGCGTGAGGAAAACCTCCTCTATCTGCCGATACTCCGACTCGGTATAGTCTGCCAATGACTTTCCTGCAAAAACATCTAACTCCTCGTCATCGAAATATACAATCTGATTGGTTTTGCTCAATAGCGAATCACGCTCACATACCTCGTGGGCTCCGCAACAATCCGAGGGGATTGCTCGCTCTTCTTCCGTATCCGATGAGCGACGAGAAACTACATACGCCACTCCCCCGACTATTACCAATACTATAACTGCTATCAACAACAACCAAAGCATACCTTACTTTTTTACTCACACACGCCACGCACAGATTGACCGTAATAGCGGTCGTTGTTGCTCCCATTCACATTGCCTACACTAAAGTAAAGGCCACAGGCACCGACCGAATAGCCCGCACCGAGCGAATTCGCCCAATAGTAGCCCCCTGCGTCTTCCAAATCACTATAGTAGTGATAACCAGTAGCAGGAAGGAAGATATGGTTTCCATTGGTTTTGCTGGTTACTATTTGTCCTGCTTCTCCTGTACCATTATAGTCGCTTGTCCATGTCCAAGTACATTCATCGATGAGTTCTTGCATTTCGGCTTTGGTTGGCATTCGCCATGAGCCACCCATATTTACAGTAGCGGCATCGTCTTCGGGGTCGAGCACGATTTTGTTATCTACGGTACCGTAATCGCTATCAGTGTTATACTTGGTTAACATTGTTAAGTCCCATAGCTTATATGTTGCGTCCCATGTAGCAGTTGCCCATTTATAAGTATTCCAATCATAAGTGGTTTTTGGAGAGGTTTCTCCCCAAGCAAAATAGTCACCATACTCTTCGGGAGAGTCTGCACCCACGTTGCAGGTTGCCCATTTTAAGCCGCTTGGTAAGCCCAAATCTACATACGCGTGTCCGTTGTAAGGGTCAGCAGGTTCGGGAGTTTCTTCTCCGCCACCATTATTTTCAGTAGAACCACCTTGCTCGGTTTGTTCTCCTTGTGGGTCTTCGGGTTCGTTACCTTTGTCATTATCGCACGAAGCGAATCCTAAACTCAATGCAGTAAAAAGCATTGCTACGGAAAGAAATCTTATTGTTTTCATAAGTTTTATATTTTTAGTCTTTACCAATTAGCTACGGTTTTATTATAGATCTGATCTACAATTTCCTCTATCATTACACCGATAAGTTCGTCTTGTACATCATTCAACATTTTGCTACTTTCAAAATTTTGAAAAGCCGAGAAGTTAGATTCAAAACTTTCGTCAGGATTTATGTTGTTCGTAAAACGCACACGCACGGTCATTGTCAGACGCGTTTCGGCAGCATACGCATCACTCTGAATAGAAAGTGGCGTAAGTGTGTAGCCCGTCACCTCGCCTTCCACCTCTAAATCGCCACCTTGATCAACAAAATTCAATCGCGTTTGTTTGCGATAAATATCCTGCAAAGATTCGTTGAGTTGAATAACTAACGGAGGATATACCAACGTTGCCGTATTTGTAAATTCAGCAATAGAGATGGTTTTGATTTTTGAATAGTCAATAGATGTGCCATTAAATTTAAACGAAACAGTACACGATTTCATAACAATGGCAACGACAACAAGCGTAAGCGTTGTTAGTAAATAATATTTCTTTTTACTCCAATCCATATTCTTTTATTTTTCGGTATAAAGTTCGTTCGGAGATTTTAAGATCTTTGGCAGCATCTTTTCTTTTCTTATGTTTTTCAAGTGCCTTCATAATCATACGGCGTTCCGAATCTTCGAGCGAAAGCGACTCCTCGGTATATTCTTCAGTATCTTGAATTTCTTCGTTCGGATTTATGATTCGTTGTACAGGAGGTTGCCTATCAATAATAGTTGGGATATGAGCCGTCTCTTGCTCTTGTTCGAAAAAAGGAACCTCGTAAACCGAATCTCCACCGATATTGATATTTCCTTGTTTGATAATATTGTTTACCAACTTTTTCAACTCGTTCATATCTTTTTTCATATCGAACAAAACTTGGTAAAGAATCTCTCGTTCATCGTTAAACGATTTTGTATTTGACGAGCGAGAAAACAAAGTAGGCATTTGTTGTGTTTCAATATCGGGTAAATATTTCGCCAAAATATCACTCGATATATCACGATCTTGTTCAATAACAGAAATTTGTTCAGTTATATTTTTCAGTTGACGAATATTGCCTTTCCAATAATGTTTTTGCATCAAAACTTGAGCTTCTTCGGAAAGTTTTATCGGAGGCATATTGTATTTTTCTGCAAAATCAACAGCAAATTTTCTAAACAAAAGCAAAATATCCTCTTTACGCTCACGCAACGGCGGCACATAGATAGGCACCGCATTCAAACGATAATAAAGATCTTCTCTGAATTTATTGTTTTGAATGGCCTCTTGCATATTCACATTTGTAGCCGCCACAACACGAACATTCGTTTTTTGCACCTTCGACGAACCAACACGCATAAACTCGCCTGCTTCAAGCACTCGTAGCAATCGCACTTGTGTAGAAAGTGGGAGTTCTCCTACCTCATCAAGGAAAATAGTGCCACCATCAGCTACTTCAAAATAGCCTTTACGGTCTGAAGTTGCACTTGTAAAAGAGCCTTTTTCGTGCCCGAACAATTCTGAGTCAATCGTTCCTTCTGGTATCGCACCACAGTTGATAGCCACAAAACTATTGTGTTTGCGATAACTATATTGATGTATGATTTGAGGAAAAGTTTCTTTACCAACACCGCTTTCGCCCGTTATCAACACCGACAAATCGGTATTTGCAACCTGCACTGCAATATCTATAGCACGATTGAGCAATGGATTATTACCAATAATCCCAAATCGTTGTTTTACTGATTGAAGTTCCGATGTATGCATAAAATCATTCGTAAATAATAACTACAAAAATACTTTTTTATGCTGAAAAGAACAAACTCGTTAATATAATTTAATAGTAAGGTAGAAATCGTTTTTCGTATCTCGGTGCTCTCTCTAAAAAATATTATCTTTGTGCTTAATTATATTTTACATATTATGGATAATAATTTTTGCATTTACAATACTTTAACACGAAAGAAAGAGGTTTTCAAACCATTGCATGCACCACACGTTGGTTTGTATGTATGTGGACCAACAGTGTATGGCGACGGACATTTAGGTCATGCTCGACCTGCTATTACATTCGATGTTTTGTATCGTTACCTTATGCATCTTGGCTACAAAGTGCGTTATGTACGCAACATAACCGATGTGGGGCACCTCGAACACGATGCTGATGAAGGTGAAGACAAAATTGCAAAAAAAGCACGTTTAGAAAAACTTGAGCCAATGGAAGTCGTTCAGTTCTACACATTGCGGTATCATAAAGCAATGGAAAAACTCAATGTACTTCCTCCAAGCATCGAGCCTCACGCTTCTGGGCATATTATTGAACAAATAGAATTTGTAAAAAAAATTATCGCCGCAGGCTATGCTTACGAATCGGAAGGGTCAGTTTATTTTGATGTAGAAAAATATAACAAAGATTTTCATTACGGAAAACTTTCAGGGAGAAATATTGATGAACTTTTAGAAACAACACGTGAACTTGACGGACAAACGGAAAAACGCCGTAGCACGGATTTTGCTTTATGGAAAAAAGCGTCCCCTGAACACATTATGCACTGGCCAAGCCCTTGGAGCGAAGGATTCCCCGGTTGGCATCTCGAATGTTCTGCAATGGGTACAAAATATCTTGGCGAAGAATTTGACATTCATGGTGGCGGTATGGATTTGATGTTTCCACACCACGAATGCGAAATAGCCCAATCAGTAGCAGCCCTCGGTCGTGAAACCGTAAAATATTGGATGCACAACAATATGATTACCATCAACGGGAAAAAAATGGGGAAATCATTAGGGAACTTTATCACACTTGACGAATTCTTTACAGGTTCGCATCCATTGTTGAAACAAGCATTCTCGCCAATGACAATTCGTTTTTTCATCTTACAAGCACACTATCGCAGTACAGTTGATTTTAGTAACGACGCACTAGTGGCTTCCGAAAAAGGATTAGCAAGATTATTAGAAGCTTACGAACGTTTGAAAAAAATAACTCCATCATCAACAACTACCGTTGATATTGCAAGCTTGCGAGAAAAATGCGAAGCTGCTATGTGCGACGACCTAAATACTCCAATCGTTATTTCACATCTTTTTGATGCATGTAAAGCGATAAACACCATTACCGACGGAAAAGGTACAATATCGGCTGAAGATTTAGATGAACTAAAAGCAGTTTTCTCTCTTTTTGTAGAAGATATATTAGGGCTACAAATAGATGGAACAGACAATAATAACGAATCTTATAAGAAAGCTATTGATTTACTTTTAAACTTACGCCTACAAGCAAAGCAAAACAAAGATTGGGCGATGTCGGACAAAATACGAAATGAACTTACGGCACTTGGCTTTACAATAAAAGATACCAAAGACGGATTTGAATGGAACTTATAAAATAAAAAACTATGAGAAACTTAAAACTTTTAATTTTTGCTGCATTGATATTTTGCAGTTGTCAGAAAAACGAGTACACACTAACTGTAAATGTTCCTAACGAATACGATGGAGCAACAGTTTACATTGCACAACAAGTTGGACGAGACATTACTTTTATAGACAGCGTTTTAGTAGCTAATGGCACAGGTGCTTTCACTGGAGAAAAAGATATTGCAGACTATTACTCAATCGTTTTAGTGAAAAATAAAAAACGTACGTTTGTTGCTCCTGTTGTATTAGAGAAAGGAGACATAAATGTTGTTTATGCAAACAGCATTGCTACTATTTCAGGAACAAAAAGCAACGATATTCTACAAAAATATCTTGAAATAGAACAACACTATAATCCTATTTTTGAAGAGTTGCTTACTGCTTATTTCAAAACCGAAGAAAATGATGTCGAAAAGCGACACATGATAGAAACTCAATACGATGTGCTCGAAAAAGAACTTAATACAAAAACACTGGATTTTATCAATGAGAATCTAAACAATATGGCGGGAGTTTATGCCTTTGTGCAAATCTACCGCTCGTTGAGTGACGAAGAGCAAGCAAACATAATAGCTTCAGCTGGAGAAACTTTTTTAGCACAAACCAATATTGTAAATATCGCAGAGCGTTTAGAACGGATAAGTAAAGTTGCCGTTGGTAAAATATTTGTTGATATGCAAATGAAAAACCCTCAAGGCGAAGACGTGCGTTTATCTGATTTCGTAGGTAAAGGAAAATATGTTGTCGTAGATTTCTGGGCTTCGTGGTGCGGTCCATGCCGTCGTGCAATGCCAGAATTGAAACGTATTTACGAAACTTATAAAGATCAGGGTATTGATATTGTTGGCATTTCGTTCGACAACGACGAACAAGCATGGATTTCAAGCATTCAGTCACTCGAATTACCATGGCATCAGATGTCTGATCTAAAAGGATGGGAATCAATAGCTGTTTCAATTTATGGTGTTAATGCTATTCCTCATTTAATGTTGTTAGCACCCGATGGTACAATTCTTGCAAAAAATCTTAACGATGCCACTCTGTTGGAAAAACTTCAAGAGATTTTTCAATAGAAATCACAAAATCCCCAACTCGTTTGGGGATTTTTTATACAGAATTATTTCAATTATATTATAAATCAAAACAAAATCTTTATTTTTGTCTATTGATAAAATCCTCCAACATGGCTAAAACCAAAGATTTACTTATAGATGTTGCTCGCCGACTTTTTGCAGAAAAAGGGATGGAGAATACGACAATGAATGACATTGCTATTGAATCTGGCAAAGGTCGACGTACACTTTATACCTATTTTAACAGCAAAGAAGAACTTTATTTAGCCATTGTAGAAAAAGAATTACAATATCTATATGAAAAGTTGTCCGAAATTGAAAAAATAGATATTACTCCTGATAAAAAACTCAAATCTTATATTTTTGTACGACTCGATACGTTCAAAGAGATTATTTCAAGAAATGGCACTATACAAGCTTCTTTTTTCCAAAATGCTAATGAAGTTGAAAAAGTCCGTCGCCCATTAGAAAAAAAAGAACTTCGTATTCTGAAAAAAATTTTTGCAGACGGCATTGAGCAAGGTGTTTTCCACCTCGAAAACGCCCAATGGGCTGCCGAAATAACCTTAAATATGCTCAAAGGATTAGAAAAACCATATTACAGAAAACGTTTTTATCAACAAATGCAACAACGCAAAGAATTATTTATCAATGCGTTATTCAATGGATTTGTTATAAATAACGATTAAAAATTTCTTTTACCGACATAATCCGTAAAATCAAATAATGCCGTTTTACAGGCAGAATTGGGGAATTCATTTAACAAATCTCGTATTCGATTTTGATAAATTTCTATTTCGTGCAACGCACCTCCAATACCTTGTTTTTCATCAACTAATTTCTGCAAAAACAAAAGATTAGTATCAGAAAAATCTCCTCTACGAACAAAATCACACACAAAATCACACTCTCTTTCCGAAGCATTCTGTAAAGCAATAATTAATGGCAACGTGATTTTCCCCTCACGAATATCGTGCAGTTGTGGTTTCCCAATATGTAACTGTGGTGAATAATCGAAAATATCATCGCGTATCTGAAAGCAAATACCCAAATATTTGCCCAACAATGTCATTCTCTCAATCAATTCATTTTCAGCATTAACTGAAATAGCTCCCAATTTCGTACAAGAAGCAAACAATGCTGCAGTTTTCTTCCCAATTATCTGAAAATAATGATCTTTGTCACACAAGAGTTGTTCGGCACAATACATTTGCAAAAGTTCGCCACTCGACAATTCTCCAACTAAATCCGAAAGAACAGATTGACTTAAGGTATTTTCTGACAACTTCTCAAAACAAATATTCATGCAACGCGACAACAAATAATCGCCCGAAAGAACCGCCACTTGATTTCCATATTGTGCATTTAAACTTTTTTTACCTCGACGTTGCAATGTTTCATCTACCACATCGTCGTGTATCAAACTTACCGTATGTAACAACTCAAGAACAACCGCCGAATAAATACTCCGTTCATTCGGCAGACCGCATATTTTTGCCGACAACAACAATAATATCGGTCGGAGTTGTTTCCCTTTAACTGACAAAATATGCTCATAAACCGCCGAAAGAATTGGATTCTCTGACACAAAAATCTGATCATAAGTTCGCTGAAACTGAGCAAACTCTTCTGCAATAGGATTTTTTATATTTTCGATGGAAATCATTCGTATTTTTATGTTACAAAAATACTCACTATTTTTGAAGAAAATAACAAAATTCTCATGAGAAATCTATTCTTTACACTTTTCTTTTTGACAATAGTAACAATATTTTCATCATGTAGCGTTTTTCGAGCCATCAAACACGGAAATCCTGCTATAGATGATTACAAGATTTTCGAGCAAGACACTATTGAAACATCAGATGCAACATTCTCTTTTACAGAATTAACCAAAAATACAAGAACCTTTGATACCCTAAAGTTGGATATTTATCGAGCCCGAAAACATTCTTTCCAGAAAATGACACTCGACGAATCTATCAACTATATCCAAAAACCAGCAGGTGCAATCATTATCAAAGATGACACAATTGTTTATGAGTACTATAGCGGAGGATTGAATAAACAAAGTCAAACAACTATTTTTTCCGTAACAAAAACAATCACCGCTCTTCTATGTGGCGTAGCATTAAAAGAAGGTTACATTCATAACTTAACCGATCCCGTAACAAAATATATCCCAGAGTTAAAAGAAAAAAATTCATTTTTCTCACAATTAACTATTGAGCATTTGCTGGATATGAGTGCTGGATTAAAGTTTAACGAATCTTACAGCTGGAATCCTTTTTCTAAAATGGCACAACTTTATTATGGTAACAATTCGTTGCGAACCATTTGTGGAATGAAATTCGCTAACGTTCCCGGCAGTAAATACCACTATGATTCCATGACGACAGCAATTTTAGGAATCCTCATAGAAAGAGCAACGGGGATTTCGTATGCAAAATATCTTTCAGAAAAAATTTGGAAACCTTTAGGAATGGAGCAATCGGCATCTGTAAGTCTCGATAGTAAAAAATACCACACAGCAAAAAGTTATGCAGGACTTACAACTAACGTACGAGATCTTGCAAAAATAGGAAGATTATACTTACATAAAGGTAATTGGAATGGGAAACAAATTGTTGATACAACCTATGTAGAACGTTCTCTCAGTAAAAATTTTGTAGGTTTAAACCATGGTCCATATTCATACGGATGGTATTGGGGAACAACTGATTATAAACAATTTACAGATTTAGATTCTCTCTATAAATTTTATAAAGACATCGCTAACATAGAAGTTTGTGGAGCAAACAGAAATAAAAAAACAGGTGAATACAATGCCATTCTCCATCGTGGCGGTTTTTGGGCTTATGGTCTTTTCGGACAAGTATTATATATAAATACTAATAAAAACTACATTGCTGTATTTTTAGGAGCAGACCGCATAGAGGAGTACTATAACATTTTTGACCGATTATTCGAAATAGATTTTTAATAAAAAAGAATCGGTGCAATACCGATTCTTCATTATTTTAGGACGATTACCAAATAGCGAGTTTGTTTCCAAAATGCACTCGGGTCTTTAATTTTTAAGGTTTTACTACCAAATTTATTCACCTCTACCGAATACGATGACTCTGGATGCAACGAAACTAATTTTACTTTTCTTGTCGTACTCAAATCTATCTCCTTGTTTTTACGTATGTCTATTTTAGTAAACTTCTTTGTATCAACTTTTGGATTAACTTTCTTTTTGAGTAAAATACCTGATTTTTTCAATTCAGATTGAGTCCCAAACACATAAAAACCAGTATTGATAGTTGCATCTTGTTCATCAATAACTTCTTGTTTTGCCTCAACCTGACCATTAATTTCATCAATTTGTTGTAAAAGCGAATCATTTTGCAACTCTAAATTTGCTACACGAGCTCGAATAGAATCCAATACAGATTCTTTCAAACCAAGTTCATTCGAAAGTTCGAGTAACGTTAAATCTTTTTCTTCTAAAGATTTTTTCAAACTACTAATTGTAGCACGAAATTGTGTAGGTTGCAATTTTAGTTTTCGCTCCAAATTCGATATTTGTTGCTTATAGCGTTCTATCGACAAAACTATCGTCTTAAGATTTTCAGTAGCACGTTCTTTTGCTTCAACATCAACGGCAATTTCTTCTGATTGTAAAGCCAATGCACGCTCTTCTTCTTTTATATTGTCAAGTCCGGCAACAACATCATCAATCGTTTTACAAATGTCAATCAAATCCGCATTTCGCATTTGCGATTCTACAACTAACGAATCTGCTTCTGCTTTCAAGTTTTTATATAAACTTGACTTTTCTGCTATCTTATTACAACTTGCCAAAGAGAATAACATTCCCACGACAATTGATAATATCAAAATTATATTTTTCATTTTTTAGGACATTTAGGACATTCTTTTTTACAACCTTCATTAGCCATTTTTGGGCAAACTGCTTTATCACAGGCTTGCTTACAAGAATCCGCTTTCATACATTGCTCACCTTTGCAACAACCTTTCATCATAGGAGAAGGACAATGATGCGGACGTTTTTGAGGACAATCTTTTAATACAGCTTTTAGCATTTCTGCCTTTTCTGCACCAAGAATTTTTTCCATTTCATCATGAAAAACTTTAAAATCAGCAGCCTCTTTTTCAAATTTATTTATCATTAACTTTTCTACTGACTCGGCCTGCTCTACCGTCAACTCCAAACGTTCAGTAAGCATTTCTGTGAAATGTTTCGCTTTCTTTTTTGAACATTCACGTGCTTCTTTTTCACAACATTTATTGCAATCAGAGCAACAAGCATTAAAACATAGCACTACAAGTACTAACATCGACACAAAAAAATTTCTTTTCATAATCACATTTTTTAAATTAAACAATTATTTATTTAACAATACTTCATTTATCGCTTGTAACAAAGTCTCTTTTGGCATTGCTCCTTGTGACATTTGGGGTTGTCCCCCAACAGGACAGAATAAAAAAGTAGGAATACTCCTAATACCAAAAGCAGCTGACAACTCTCGCTCTGCATCAACATCGATTTTATAGAAATCTACTTTGCCAGCATAAGTTTTGGACATTTCTTCTAACAAAGGAGCCATTGCTTTGCACGGACCACACCAAGTTGCATAAAAATCAATTACACAGGGGCGATTCGATTGAAACTTCCATTCAGTAGGATTTTTTTCATAGTTATAAACTTTCTCTAAAAAATCCTTTTTAGTTAGATATTTTACTTCACCAAAAGCGTACATAATGGAACAACTTAAACAAACTAATAATATAACAATGCGTTTCATCATAAAGTTTTTAATTTTGACAAAAATATACATTTTTTTTAAACGCACTCATTGACAGCGTTCTGTTTTAGTATTTTTAGCATTTTTAGAAAATCAAATAGTAAATAATTCACTATTTTTGTGTTTCATTATAAAATAAGGTCTTATGCAGATATACAACCTTTCAGAACAAAATTCTCTTTTAAATAATTTTTTGAAAGAAATTCGAGACAAAAATATTCAAGCAGATTCAATGCGTTTTAGGCGGAACATGGAACGAATTGCCTATATTATGGCTTACGAAATCAGCAAAAAGTTAAATTATCAACCAGAAAAAATCCAAACACCATTAGCCGAAACCTCTATAAATACACCTATTGATAACGTTGTTGTAGCATCTATTCTTCGTGCAGGAGTCCCTTTTCATAATGGTATATTAGATTTTTTTGACAAAGCAGAAAGTGCATTTATATCAGCTTATCGTAAATACAACTCAAATCATACTGATTTTGAAATTTTTGTAGAATATATTGCTTCACCTTCTTTATCTGACAAGACATTAATTCTTTGCGATCCTATGTTAGCTACCGGTGGTTCTATGGAGTTGTCGTATAAAACTTTGTTAAGTAAAGGAAGCCCAAAAAATATTCACATAGCAAGTGTTATAGCAAGCCAAAAAGCCATTGAATTTGTACAGGAGAGCCTACCTGAAAACACTACAGTTTGGGTAGCAGCTATCGATCCTATTTTAAACGAAAGTTCGTATATAGTTCCAGGACTTGGCGATGCAGGAGACTTAGCTTTTGGCGAAAAACTTTGATTTTTATGCAATCGACAATTGTTTTATCAACTACCTATTTAGGACCAGTGGAATATTATAGTAAAATATTTCACTACAAAACTATTGTCGAACAGTTTGAAAATTACACAAAGCAATCATATTTCAACCGTTGTCATATAGCTACACCAGAAGGCATTTTAGCCCTCAGTATTCCCATCGTAAAAGAATCAGGAAAAACTCTTATTCGGGACATAAAAATATCCGAACATACGCCTTGGCAACGAACTCACTGGAGAGCTATAAAATCGGCATATAACACCACTCCATTTTTTGAGTATTATGCAGATGATATATATCCTTTTTTTGAAGAAAAGTGGAAGTTTTTACTTGATTTTAATATCAATATGCAATCAAAAATTTTAGATATTTTAGGTATCGAAAACACTATAAATCTAACCAAGAGTTATCTTGACTCTTCTCGGTACAAAAAAGATTATAGGAATGTAATTCATCCTAAAAAATCTATTACTAACGAGGATTTTATAGCAACAAATTATTATCAAGTATTTAAAAATAAGATAGGTTTTCTTCCTAATTTAAGTATAATAGATTTGCTTTTTAATATGGGAAATGAAGCAAGAATCATTTTAAAAAATTCTGAAAAAATAAACTAACTATGGAAAAATTAGATTGGTCAAATTTAGGATTTGGATATAGAAAAACAGATTATAACGTACGTATTTACTATCGTAATGGGGAATGGGGCAATACTGAAGTTTGTAGCGAAGAGACTATTCCTTTACATATGGCCGCCACCTGTTTACACTATGGGCAAGAGTGTTTCGAAGGTCTTAAAGCTTTTCGTGGTAAAGATGGTAAAATCAGAGTCTTCAGAATAGAAGAAAATGCTCAACGAATGCAAAATACTTGCCGTGGCATTTTGATGGCAGAACTACCAACAGAGAGATTCAAAGAGGCTATCTGTAAAGTAATAAAACTCAACGAACGCTTTGTTCCTCCATACGAAAGCGGAGCATCTCTCTATATTCGTCCATTGCTCATTGGTACAGGAGCACAAGTAGGCGTTCACCCTGCTAATGAATATCTTTTTATTGTTTTTGTTACCCCTGTAGGCCCTTATTTCAAAGGAGGATTTTCGGCAAATCCTTATGTTATCATCCGTGAATATGACCGTGCAGCCCCTCTTGGAACAGGCTGTTTCAAAGTAGGAGGAAATTATGCAGCAAGTTTAAGAGCAAATAAAAAAGCTCACGATTTAGGTTATAGTTGCGAATTCTATCTTGATGCTAAAGAGAAAAAATACATTGACGAAGCTGGAGCAGCAAACTTTTTCGGCATCAAAAACAATACTTATATCACACCACAATCAAGCTCCATATTACCATCTATCACCAACAAAAGTTTAATACAATTGGCAGAAGATATGGGGATGAAAGTCGAACGTCGTCCTATTTTGGAAGAAGAATTAGAAACGTTCGAAGAAGCTGGAGCTTGCGGAACAGCTGCAGTTATTAGTCCTATCGAACGCATTGACGATTTGGAAAACAACAAATCGTACGTCATTGCAAAAGATGGGAAACCTGGACCAATCAGCGAAAAACTATATAACAAACTGCGTGCTATTCAGTATGGCGACGAACCCGACACACACGGTTGGGTTACAATTGTAGAATAATAACTGAATGAAACAAACACTCCACATATTTTTTATATCGTTAGTTTTAAGCACACTTACAACATCTATAAAAGCAGAAACTGCAATAAAACTAAATGCTGTTTATGTATGTGGAGGCGTACTGAATCCTGCTGTTGAAATAGCCGTTCACAAGAATTTTACCATTCAATTAGAAGGTGTGGCATCTTTTTACCAATCACTCTCATTGGGTAAAAAAATAAAAGACATGCCACTTCTTCTTGGATTAGGATTTGCTGAAGCACATTGGTTTCCAAAGGAGAGTTTCAAGGGATTTTATTGCGGACCTACCATTGGATATGGTATTTTCAAAATGCAAAAATACAATTATTGGGGAACAGATAAATTTCAACATGGAACTGCACTTTTTCTTGGTGCTGTAATTGGTTATCAATGGCAAGTAAAAAAATGGTCGTTCGACCTTTTTGCTGGAGGAGGTTGGATTCATAGTATATATGAGGGTTACAAACCCGATGGGAATGGGAATTTTCAACGTTATGATTTAGAGGAATTTACAGGAAAATACAACAAAAGTGCTGAATGGTTGCCTTTTAAGGCGGGTTTAATGATTGGTTATAGACTTTGACAAATGAAAACCATTTTTTCAAAAGACATAGAACTTGATTTGACAAGCTGTATTAACAAAATTGCAGCCGACAAAGTTTTTATTCTTACCGACGACAATACACAACAACATTGCTTACCTAAGATAAAAAGCATTGTTGAAAGTTGTTGTGCCGACGTTATTACAATCTCTTCTGGCGACGATAACAAAAACCTTACCTCACTTGCTCAGGTGTGGGAATACTTGACGAAAAACAATGCATCTCGCAAAAGTTTGCTTATAAATATTGGTGGCGGAATGATTACCGATTTAGGAGGTTTTGCTGCATCTACATTCAAGCGTGGCATCCGTTACATCAACATTCCGACAACACTTCTTTCTGTAGTAGATGCAGCAACTGGAGGAAAAACAGGCATAAATTTTTGTGGATTAAAAAACGAAATCGGAATTATAAATCCTGCAGAATTTGTATTGATAAATGTCGATTTTTTCGAAACTTTAGACGAGAACAATCTCTTATCGGGTTTTGCTGAGATGATTAAACATGCTTTGATTTCCAACAACAAAAATTGGAAAAACATCCTCCGTTTTGATTTAGAAAGTTTTAATCTTAATGAATTAAAATCTCTTTTGAAAGATTCACTGCAAGTAAAAGAAGATATTGTCGCCAAAGACCCCAAAGAGGAAAATTTGCGTAAGGCATTGAATTTCGGGCACACGTTTGGTCATGCGTTTGAGAGTCTTTCGTATGAGCAGCAAAAACCTGCACTACACGGATTTGCTGTTGCGTGGGGAATGTTGTGCGAACTATATCTTTCACATGCAAAACTCTCTTTTCCAAAGGAAATCTTGCTCACTTATAGACAAATACTAAAAGATTTCTATGGATTTTATACCATAAATTGCAAAGATTACGAACGAATTTTTGAACTGATGACACACGACAAAAAGAATGAATCATCGAAAATCAATTTTACATTACTTTCAAATATCGGAGAAATAAAAATTAACCAAACTGCTACTAAAGATGAAATTTTTGAAGTTCTTGATTTTTATCGCGAAGTAGCACCTTAAATATTTATAACATTATGAAAATAGCACTTATAGGATATGGGAAAATGGGCAAAATTATTGAAAGAATTGCCCTTGAACGCGGACACGAAATTGTTTGTAAAATAGACATCGACAATCAACACGACTTCAAATCCGAAGCATTTGCTTCTGCCGATGTTGCCATTGAGTTTACTGCCCCAAGCGTGGCCATCGCTAACTATCGTAAAGCTTGGGAAGCAGGAGTTGCTGTGGTTTCTGGAACCACAGGATGGAACGCTCAAATGCCTGAAATAAAAGCAGAAATTGAGAAAAATAATTATACACTTTTTTGGGCATCAAACTTCAGTCTTGGCGTAAATATCTTTTTTGAGTTAAACAAGCATTTGGCAAAAATCATGAATAACTTCCCAGCTTATGATGCAAAAATGACAGAAACTCATCACATTCACAAACTCGATGCTCCAAGCGGAACAGCGGTAACTTTAGCCGAAGAGATTTTAGAAAACATCGAACGCAAATCGGAATGGGTTTTGGGAGAAAGCAACGCAGAGAATCAACTTTCGATAGAAGCCATTAGAGAAGGTGAAGTTGCTGGAATTCACACTATAAAATATCAAAGCGAAGCTGATTTTATAGAAATCACTCATCACGCCTACAATCGTGAAGGATTTGCTCTTGGAGCCGTTCTTGCTGCCGAATTTACTTGTGGGAAAAAAGGTTTCTTAGGAATGAACGATATGCTTAAATTTTAAGAAATGAAAAATATCTTTGATAAAATAAAACAAGCAACACTTAAAGATTGGATTAAAGCATCGTTTTGGTGCATCATATATATCCTTTTTATTATTTGGGTTGGAAATTTTTGGTGGATGTTTTTACTCCCTTTATTTTTCGATGCATTTATTACGAGAATTATTCCTTGGGATTTTTGGAAAAGTACAAAAAACAAAACACTTTATACTATTTTCAGTTGGATTGATGCCATTGTTTTTGCTTTAATTGTAGTCTATTTTGTAAATAATTATCTTTTTCAGAATTACAAAATTCCTACTTCATCGCTTGAAAAAACACTTTTGGTTGGCGACCATCTATTTGTTAGCAAAGCAGCTTACGGGCCTCGTGTTCCAATTACACCGTTTTCTATGCCTCTTATGCAACATACCATTCCAGGCACAGATATAAAATCTTATTTCGAAAAACCACAGTGGGAATACCGACGGCTAAAAGGACTCACAACAATTCAACGCAACGACATTGTTGTATTCAACTTTCCAGCTGGAGACACTGTTGCTACAAACTGCCCAAATCCTGATTTTTATACACTTTGCGATATCTATGGAAGAGAAAACATTATTAACAACCAACAAAACTTTGGCAAAATTGTTTATCGTCCGATTGACCATCGCGAATGTTATGTAAAACGTTGCGTCGCCGTTGCAGGGGATACATTACAAATAGTTGATAATCAAATATTCATCAACAATAAAAAAGCTAAAAATTTTGAAGGAATTCAGCACAATTATTTTATTCAAACTACAGGTCAAAAGCTTACTGCAGATTTTTTTGACAAATACAATATCAGTAAAGATGATAGAATTTTTATACATAAAAATTCGTTACAAAATATTGTTGGGTTAGGATTGGATATCGAACTACCAACCTACCATGTACCTATGACAATGGCTACGGCTAAAGAAATAAAAGCATTACCTTACATAAAAGTAATACTTACAGAACCAGACATTTTTGGTGGCAAAGTTTATCCTCTAAACAACACTTTTAATTGGACTCGTGACAACTACGGACCAATTTTTATCCCTAAAAAAGGTTCTACTATCATACTTAACGATAGCACTTTAGCCATCTATAAACGTGCTATAGAAAACTATGAAGGAAACAGTATTTCTATTAAAAATAATGCCATTCTTATCAATGGAGAACCCCGTAGTGAATACACTTTTAAGATGGATTATTACTGGATGATGGGCGATAACCGTCACAAATCATCCGACTCTCGCTATTGGGGATTAGTACCAGAAGATCACATTATAGGTCGCCCTGTATTTATTTGGCTTTCTTTGGACAAAGACAAAGGATTGTTTGATGGGAAAATCCGTTGGGATAGATTTTTCAAAAATGCTATGCGATAACGTATTATTTTCGATGATCATTTACTTTTGTACGAATTTCTTCTATTGACATATCTAATTCATCTGTTTCAAAGTAGATCTTTTCTTCTGGTAGTATTTTTATCGTTTCGGTATTAAAATTCCAACCAATAGAAAAGAAAAAGTCGTCTTCTATAAGTTGCTTTGCCAAAATAGGATTTCCACGAAATCCATGAAGAATCCAACGTTGTTTGGGGTGATATTTTCGCTTCAAAAGTTGCAACTCATTATATGCCGCCACACAATGTAAAATAAGTGGTTTTTCATATTCTTCCGACAAACGAATATGGTTTTCCAATGATAAAATCTGCAAATTAAATGGAGATGAACAACGTTTATCTAAACCCGTCTCGCCTATAGCATACACTTGTTTATTACCAACAATTGTCGACAACAATTCTAAATTCTCCTTTAAAGAAGATTGCTTCACATCCCAAGGATGAATTCCTACCGATACAAGTTGTTGAGGATATTTTTTTGAAAAAGCACTCCATTCTTTTGGTAAAATATTATGAATAACATTTTCCCCAAAATTTTTATGAGAATGCACATCTAACATTCGTACTTCTAAAACGCAAAAATAACACCTGCCATTACCGAGCCAAGTACATCGTAACCATACCAATTTTGATATCGAACAGATGGAATCATACCTAATAAGTTATCAACTTTCAGGAAAGCTGTTAACCAATTATTATATGTATATGATGCAGAAACATTTAAATCGTGAATATCTCGCAAACGAAAATCCTTTGTTGGCAAAGAAGCCATCCGTTTAGCAGCTAAATAATAATTTGCTGACACACGAACATCTTTTGTGATATTAACATTTCCTCCTACCGTAATTTCACAAATAGGTTTATACCACGCATAAGCTTCTTTCGTATCTTTCATTTTGTACCAACCATTGTATTGACCTTTTAAGAATATATCAAAACGATCTTTATAATTGTATTTCAAATGTACTCCTACATTCAAGGCTTGCCAATTAGCACCAATTATATCAAACGTATTAGAGAAAGTACCCGTTTGTTCATAAGTCTGATTCACAAAGAAATGCTGCCCTAATAGAATTTTATAACGAACAAACGCATCTACAAACAAATGACTTACAGGTTTTATCTTAAAACCGAAATAGGCATCAAGAGGCGTATAAACATCCATTTTATTCTGATTCACACTTAAATACCAGTTTTCAGCATACAATGCACGCAGCGAATTCAATTCGTAATTACCCGTTACCCCCAAATAAAAAGAAACAACTTTAGGATTGATAAAATATTCTATTTCGACATCAGGAGCAACATTCACTAAACGTCCTCTATTTATTGCAAAAAAAGATTTTAATCCGATACGTAAATGATAATCATCTCTTTTTATATTAAACTTCGGCGAAAATTCGATAACAGACGATACTTCTTGCAATGAATCTTGATATTCTTTCGATTTCGAATACAACAAATTTTCTACTCCTAACTTAAACGATAAACTATTTTTTGAAATCGGTATATCAAATTCTGTTTTTACATCAACTTGATGCTCAGAAAATTGAGAAGGGATATTAAACAAATAATATGCAGCTTGTACGTCATAATAGAAATTAGAATTTGGCAGTGCCTTGTAACCAATATTGAAATCTATATTATTAAATCGATCGTAACGTTGTTTTTTTGCAGGGTTTTCCACAAATTCTGTTGTACCATAGTAATTAAATGCTCTATTACGATACGAGAGATTTGAATACAATTCTGACGAAGAAAAATCTTTCTGAAAATTCAAATTCGCTTTTGTATCGAAATATTGTTGATGTAACCACGTTTGAGTATTATTTTTTACACTAAATTCTTTCTTTTTCCCATTCCACCAAAGACCATCATGATCAATACTGAAATTCAACTTACAATCTGAAGCGTTAATAATAGGATAAGCAAAATCAATCTCCCAATTCAACGGAACAGCTATCGCCAACTTAGCATATCCTTTTTTATAGTTCGCACGGTTCATCACTGTTAAAGGAGCTTGTGGGATAGTTACTGAAGGTGATTTCAAATATAGCGGACTATCATATTGCGAATAAACAACCTCTTTTTTTTCAAATTCGGGTTCAGAAATCACTAAATTCTGATTTACCTTCTTCGCATCCATTATTATGGGGTTATATTCTCGCTCTATTGTAACATCACGAGTCACTTTAGTTGTATCATTTTGCGTTTGAGCAAAAAGCATAGATGATATCAACAAAAAAACATTAAAAAGAACTATTTTTTTCATCGCTTTAAGGTTTTATTCTTCTGATTGAGTTTTCTCTCGAGCTATAATTTTATCTAACCTATCTTTTATCAAATCTTGTATAGAATCTTGTGTTGTATAATTATCGCGTAAACTGATTAAATATTGCTTTGCCTGAAAATCATCATCTTGTGCTACGTAAATATCCGACAACAAAATAAAGCCTCTTGCCAACCAATATTGATATGGTGTATTTTTACTGATAAAATCAAAAATTTCCTCTTCCGATTTCTTGTAATCGCCTTGTAAATAGAGATACTCTGCATATAAAAATTTTGCTTCAGCACCTATTTCTTGCAACAAATCGTCTGATAGCAATTTTAAGTCTTCTTGCGATTCAGACCTTCGTTCCAAAGCAATCAAAGCTTTTGCACGATTATAACGTGCCTCTCGCTCTAAACTTAAATCAGAAATATCTGTTTTTAAGATTTCATTCGCAATGTTTAATGTTGTTTCGTGTTCGTTCAGCAAGTAACTACAACGCAAAATACCTAAACGTGCAATATTACGATTCTCCGCATTGCTTGCTGCCAACTGAAGTTGTTTAAAATATTTCAACGATACATCATAATTCTTCTCATTATAAGTAATTTCAGCTGCACGAATCAACACCTCTTCCATATACTTATTTCCATCTAAAAGAACTAATACTTCGTACTCACTTAAAGCCTTTTTGTATTGCTCTGTCTGATAATAACTATCTGCTAAATAATAACGTGCGGTAATACAATTACCAGCATTTCCAGAACTACAATATTGCGTCAAATATTGTTGTAAACTCGAAATCGCATTATTATATTCACCTTTGATATAGATACGTTCAGCTGCAACAAAATTCAAAGAATCGCTTCTACTATCAGGCATTACTGCAACATAATTTTTACCTAAGCTTTTACAATATTCGAGGAACGCTGGCACATCATTTGTTTCTACATGTAGAGATTCTAAACTTTCAAAAGCCATTCGTGCCTCATCGCTTCCTTTATAACGCTCTATCACATTCCGATAAGCAGTCTTTGCTTGTTCATAATCTGCCATATTAAAATAAAGCATTCCTATCTCAAGAGAAGCCTTACGGGCTAAAGCACTTTTAGGATATTTTTTCAAAACATCTTCGTAGGTGGTTATTGCTTTTTTATTTTCTTCAAGTAAAACATACGAACGCCCAATCTCATAAAGAGCATTGCTACAATAGTCTGAATTTGGCATTGTTTGTAGTAATTTTTCGAGTAATGTTATTTTATTTGAATATTTTTTTTGCAAACCAAATATAAACGCATTTTGGAAAAGAGCATAATCAGCATCTTTAGCATTATTGTCTATCACTTTAGAATAATAATTACGTGCTACAGTGAAGTTTCTCACATAGAAATTGCAATCTCCTAAACGATTTAATGCGTCCCAATAAGCTATATTGGATTCATTTGACACACTTTTCTTTAAAAACTTCTCAAACCATAGCTGTGCGTCAGCATATTTCTTCTCTGAAAAATAAGTGTAACCAATCCCATAATAAGCATCTGCTAACAAGGCTTCATCTTTTTTATTTACTTTTTCTACAAATTTTTGATAATCAGCACGAGCATCCTTATATTTCTTTATACGATAATTAGACTCTCCACGCCAAAGAAAGGCTTGTGATGAAAAAGATTTAGGAGTTGCTTCTTCTATTGAAGCGGTAAACATTTTTACCGCATTTTTAAAATCAGATTTTGCAAAAGCCTGTGTTCCTAACTGAAACAACACGTACTCTTTCACCTCTTTCATTCTTGGAGTAAGAACTTTCATTTTCAAAATCGACTGATAAGCCGAAGCATAGTTTTTGTTTGCCAAAAACACTGCAACCACATGATCATATATCGTATCAATATATTTCGATTGCGGAAATTCCTCAACAAATCGTTCTAATGCCGAAAGCGATTCACCAAAAGCAGCCGATGTTTCATACGACGCAAGAGCATAATTGTAAAGAGCCTCCTCTTTCACATTTATATTAAAATCCATTTTAGAAGCCGACTCAAACGCTAATTTTGCTTTATTTTTTTGATCAAGATTCAAATAACAATATCCTAAATATAAATATGCATTTTGAGCAATAGAATCAGATAATGAAGTTACTTTCGACAAATAAGTTTCTGACGTTTTGCTGTCATTAGTTTTAAAACACGAAACACCAAGCATATAACTCGCGTTACGTTGTATTTTTTTCGATAAGACCTCATGCTTTTTCAAATATGTAACAGCTTCTGAATACTTTTCTCCACGATACGCACATTCACCCATTATTTTATATATCTCCGAATTATTAGGATTGTTTGGATTCTTCTCTAAAACAAGCTTCCCATGCTCCAAAGATTTTTCATATTCACTCTCATCATAATAGATTTGAACAACATAGTAAGGAACTACATCGGCATACTCATCTAATTGCTCTAAAGCGAGAAAACCTTTTAATGCAGCGGCATTATTTTTCTGAAGATATTCGATATACGAATAATAATATAATGCGGTTTGACTAAATTCATTTTTTTCATTCGACAATGTCTTAAATATTGCTTTTGCTTCAGTATATTTTTTCATCTCAAGCAAACAATATGCTTTTGTAAACAAATACTCACGAGCTTCTTGACTGTTTAACTCCTTATCGTTCACATTCTGATAATAACGCAATGCATATTTGTATTTTTTCTCTTCATACCGCAAACGCCCAAGCATAAAATTAGCACGACTCAAATATGGTGAATTAGGATAATTCACAACATAATTTTCAAGTAACAAAAAGGCTCGTTCTTGTTTCAATATATAAGAAATTGCTGCAACATAAAATTCGGCATCCTGTACCATTCCACGTTGCAAGGTATTAGTATTTGTACTTAAAAAACGTTCGAAACAACTTTGCGAAGCCGTATATTTTCGTTGTGAATACAAGTCGTAACCTTCATAATAAAGTTCATCAGCATTTACAGCAAAAGATACTTGAAAGGCAAGCATCGAAATCAAAAAACATAACGATAAAAATAATCTTTTCATTTTTTGTATTATTTTATTTTTTCTTCTGTGTAATATAATAAGCTACAGCTTTCCGTATAGAATCCAAGCCTATTTTCTCTAAACAAATATCGTTTAAATGGTAAAACTCCGCCGATACCACATCATCAGCAACTTCTATCGAGGCAAAAGTGTCTATTTTACATTCAAAAAACAAATCTAATGTTGGAATATCAAAATCCGAATAGCGATATACGTTGGGAAAGGAAAACAAATACGTAATGTTCTCTACAGCAACATTTAGTTCTTCGTTCAGTTCTCTTTTGAGAGCCTCTTCGGCAGTCTCATTCTTATCAACAAACCCACCGGGCAAATCCAAAGTCCCTTTCTGTGGATTTTTTGCTCGACGACAAAGCAACAGACGACCATCTTTATCACAAATAAATGCGGCTACCGCTGCCGATGGATTCAAGAAATAAACAAAGCCACAAGAATTACATTTATTCGATTTCTCTGTGTCCTTATCAAATTTCTCTGAACCACATTTAGGGCAATATCGAAAAGTGTTTAAGCCTAAAACAACATCTTTTTTCATTACGGACAAAGGTATAAAAAATATCATCAATCGGCTCACCATAACCCTTTTGTTCAATACCATTTTTTACTACATTTGTATCAACAAACAGAATTATAAAAAGAGATGAATGATTTTCTACAATCTTTTTTAGAACATTTTTCGATTCTTCCTTTTGAAAATCCTGTACTAATTTTTTTATTAGTATTGTTAATTATTCTATTTGCACCTCTTCTTTTCAGAAAAATAAAAATACCTTACATCATCGGACTTATTTTGGCAGGAGTGCTTTTTGGCCCTCATGGATTGAACCTGCTTGCCAATGATAAAAGTTTTGAACTTTTGGGTAATGTAGGTATCCTTTATATTATGTTTTTGGCAGGTTTAGATTTAGACCTACGTGAATTTAAAGAAAACAAATACAAAAGTATCTACTTCGGTTTCTTCACGTTTATTATTCCGCTTGCCATCGGATTCCCTATTTGTCATTATATTTTAGGTTTCGGCATACAAACGAGCTTGCTTACAGCAGCTATGTTCTCAACACATACATTAGTTTCTTACCCTATTGTCAGCAACATGCACCTTTCGCGCAACAAAGCTGTAACAACTACTATTGGAGGGACTATCTTTACCGACACTGCGGTTTTGCTTATTTTAGCATTTGTGCTTGACCAAAACAAAAACGATGGGAACCTTTCATGGATATGGATGTTACTTTTGCTATTACTATTTTTAGCAATAATATTTGTCTTTATCCCAAAAATCTCGGCTTGGTTCTTCAAAAAATTTGAAAACGAGAAACAATCACATTTCATTTATGCTCTATCTGTTATGTTTTTAGCAGCTTTTATTGCCGAGCTTACAGGATTAGAAGCCATCATTGGAGCATTCCTTGCGGGATTGGTTTTGAACCGATATATTCCACATTCTTCGGCACTGATGAATAGAATAGAATTCATAGGAAATTCTCTTTTTATACCTTTTTTCCTTATTTCTGTGGGAATGATGGTTAATATTTCTATTCTTTTTGAAGGGTTCAATACAATAATTATCGCAATTACACTATCAGCCATTGCTATTTTTGGGAAATGGCTTGCCGCTTTAATTACACAAAAAACATTCCGTTTTTCAAAAGTTCAACGTAACATTATTTGGGGACTTAGTAGTTCGCACGCAGCAGCTACACTTGCAATTATTTTAGCAGGATTTCAAGTTGGCATTATCAATGAAACAATTTTGAATGGGACTATTATTCTTATTCTAATCACTTGCATTTTCTCTTCATTTGTTACCCAAAAATCTGCGAATCGATTAGCAAAGGAGGAGGATCCTACTCAAGAGGAGAAAAAAGAAAATGAAACTCGAATACTGATTCCTCTTGCCAATCCCAAAACAAGCCAAAACCTTATAGAAACAGCTTTACTGATGAAAGAACAAAACGAACAAGAATCTTTCTATGCTTTAAATATAATAGATGACCCTGAAGCTACATTATCACAAAGACAAAAAGGTCAGCAACTTCTCGAAGAAGCTGTAAAAATTGCAGTTGCAAGCGACAATATTTTACATACAATTACTCGATATGACACTAATGTTAGTTCTGGTATTATTCATACAATAAAAGAAAATAATATTACAGATGTTTTTCTTGGTACTTCACCAGAAACATCAGCTATTACATTGTTAGAAAAAATATCCGACCGCATTCAAAAGCAATTTGAGCAAAATGTTTTTGTATTAAAAAATCAACAACCTATCAACACTTTAAAACGAATTGTAGTAGCTATACCTCCACACTTAGAAACTGAATCCGGATTTTTAAAATGCTTTAAAAGAATCCGCAACTTATCTCTTCAGCTCAACACTAAAGTGGTATTTTTTTCTACAGAAGAGACTGCTACTTACCTAAAAACTCTTTGTAAAAATAAAAATACAAAATTAGTTTCCGACTTTAGAGATTTGCCTAGTTGGGAAGATTTTCTCACAATAAAAAAAGCAATAAGAGAGAATGATTTACTAATCGTTTTTATGGCTCGAAAAAATTCGAAAACACACAATCAATTATTAGGGAAGTTACCCTATTATCTAACAAAGTTTTTCCACAATTTCGATACGATATTGATTTTCCCAAAGCAAGAAAACACAGAAACCGAAAATAAAAATTTTTTTAAAACGCTGTAAACTTACTTTACAATTACTCGCCCTAAAACAGGATCGTGGTCAGAAAAATCAATATGAAAAATCTCACAATCTATAGGCACAAAATCTGGCGAAACGAATATATGATCTATCCGTAAAAGCATTGCCATATCATGATATGTATAATCAAAACCGCACGATGTAGATACATACAAATCATTCTGACAACCTTTTATTTTATGATAAGTATATGAAATGGGCATATCATTAAAATCACCACAAACAATGGTTTTATACGGCGATTGGTTTATCACATAAGCAACTTCATCAGCTTGCTTCGCTCTAATTTGAAAGGCTGAACCTAATTTTCTTAACAACGATTCGGTCAACACCAATGTCTCCTGCGAAAGAATCTCTTCCGAATTCAATTCGTTAACATCGCTTTTTTCTTTAACCGAGAATTTAACAGATTCCAAATGATTATTGAACACACGAATCGTATCGTTACCAACAACAATATCAGAAAAAACACTAATGTTATATTTAGAATTGTAGAATATCTTTTGTTTTTTAACTATCGGATATTTTGAAAAAGTTACAACGCCATAGTCTTTATTCTTAAATTGATTTTTATACCAAACATGTTGATACGGATAATATTTCTTAAATTTCTGAAAAACAAAATTTCGGTCAAGACGAGATTTTTTATAAAAGCCAAACTCCTGTAAACAAACAATATCAGGATTTTTTTCTTCGATAAAAGAAAATATTTCATTGAAACAACGTCCTTCGCCAAACATTGCAACATTATAACTCAAAATCGAAATTGTTTTATCTTTTTCCGATACTTTCGGATTCACAACTGACAACGGGAAAATGCTTTTTATATAAGGCAACGACAACAACAAAACGAACAAAGAAATAGCACAAAACCACTTTCGAAGAATAGCCCAAAATATCAAAAAAAACAGATTAAAAACAATAAAAAACGGGAACAATAATCCAAAATAAGGCAAAAGTGAATTTTGTTCAGGACTTATTTTCGTACACAACACTCCTAAACCTAAACAAATCACAACTATCAAGTTGAATGCTAACAATGTATATTTAACGACACGACGCATTGTATCACAGTTTTTGACTTCTATCAAACAATCGTCGTTTCTCGTCTTCAGAAAGAGAAGAATAGCCCGAAGCTTTTACTTTATCTAAAATTTCATCTAACTCTCGCATATTTCTTTCTCGTTGCTGATTGTATTCCGCATCGCTTTTTGGCTGATAAGTATGCTTTTGTTTTGTAAACTTCATTTTTGGCTTACGTTTAAAGATATTTGCTATTGAATCGATAGCTCGATTAAACGGCTGAGCAATATCTTTGCCCTTTTTCAACAACCATATATATATAACTCCAACAAGAGCACCTCCTATATGAGCAAACTCTCCACCAGCATTTGCCGACGTTATGCTAAACATACTGAAGAGAACCATCATTGCAGCAATCCATTTAAGTTTCAAACGACCTATTAAAAACAAATTAACTTCATAGTTAGGGATATACATTGCCACTGCTAATACAACAGCCATAAGCGAACCCGATGCTCCAACCAAAACCGACGAATTCACTTGCTCTGCAAAATAAGGGAATACGTTATATGCTGCAATATAAATCAAACCTGCACCTATGCCTCCCAACAAATAGAGTCCTGTAAGTTGCTTTTGCGTAAAATAATTTAAAAACAACCGACCAAACCATAGCAAACAAAGCATATTGAAAAACAGATGAAAAAAATTGGCGTGCATAAACATATAAGTCAACAAAGTCCATGGCTTATATAGCAATGACGACAACGACGATGGTAACATCACGTATGATAACAACCATTGAGAATCGAGACGGAATAGTATTAAAACTAACTCCAAAAATTCAACAACAAGAAAAACTCCTACATTGATATACAAAAGTATTTGCAATGCATTTTTCTGCTTCAGAAACAATTTCAAATCAAACATCATCAATTATAGAGTTTACCTTTTTTCTTCCAATACAAGATAAGTATTGCTCCAAAAATCATACCACCCAGATGAGCAAAATGAGCTACATTGTCAGCCGAAAAATTTGCTACACCCAAAAACAATTCGGCTACAGCATACAACGTTACAAACAAACGTGCTTTGATAGGCACAGGAAAAAACAACATCATCAGTTTTGCTTCAGGGAAAAGCCATCCAAATGCTAACAAAATACCAAAAACTGCACCTGATGCTCCTACTGTTTGTGGTAAATTAGCAATGCTACGACCCATATCCAACATATCTAAAGAAGACAAATTTGCGATATTACCAAAACGAAACCATTCACGTAACTCTGTTTCTACTGACTGCAACGCATCTATATTTCCGCTATTTAATACGGTTAATAGCGGCTGATACTCCCACGTCCAAACTGCTTGCTGTATCAAACCTGCACCTATGCCCGTAACCATATAAAAAAGCAAAAATCTACGACTCCCCCACATTCGCTCTATCACAACGCCAAACATATATACAGCAAACATATTGAAAAACAGATGACTAAATCCACCGTGCATAAACATATAAGTAACCAATTGCACAAGATTAAATTTTTCCGATGCCCAATAATGCATACTTAAATAAGAGGAATATTGCGGAAAAGCCAACGTGCCTAACCAAACTAACAGATTTATTATTATCAGATTATTTACTACCGGAGTTCCGTTTTCTTTAAATGACTGAAATATATTCATATACAACCTTATTTAAAACAAAAATACGAAACATCTCGTTTATAAACTTTGTTTTTAAAGTTTTTTAGGTTTTTTAAACAAAAAAGTTCATTTTTCTTTGAAAAAACGAAACACGTTTTTATATTTGTCGCTATATTAATCTATTAATCTTTAAATTAAACTATTTAAATTATGAACAAAGGTGAATTAATTGATGTAATTGCTGTAGAAGCTGGTATCAGCAAAGCAAGTGCAAAAAAAGCTTTGGAAGCTACTCTTGACGCTGTAAAGAACGCTCTTGCTAAAGGCGATAAAGTTAGCTTGATTGGTTTTGGTACTTTTTCTGTAGCAGAACGTGCTGCTCGCACTGGTGTTAACTTGCAAACAGGTGCAGCTATCAGCATTCCTGCTAAAAAAGTTGCTAAATTTAAAGCTGGTGCTGAATTGGCTAATGCTGTAAAATAAATTTTAGCAGTTCTACAAAATTTAAAAGGGAAGCACAATGCTTCCCTTTTTTTTATAAATATCTTTTTACTTTGTGGACATTGATGCACAATATCTATTATATGTTGGTAAAACTTTTGATTCATTATTTAAAGCAGTTATACTAAATATCAATGATACTATCGGAATAGGAATAGTAAATGCCGCTATCAACATTCGATTATTAGCTTTTCTTCTGTATTCAGAAGCTAAAGGACAATACATATTTATATATTCCTCAAATTCAGCCTCTGATAAAATCATATCTCCTCCACAATAACGACCACGCTTTTTCATATTTTTCTTTCCTTGTACCCATACTTTCTGATATGTAAAAGATGGTAATTTCTCACCATCAAAATACGCAAATTTATAAATAGCATCTGTTTTATAAACCTTATACTCAATTCGCTTAACATCTGATTTTGCTATATTTAAAACAACGTTAGGATTATCAACTCTCCTATATTTAACAAAAGAATTATTCTCTTCATCAATAAAGACAGCGATTTTCTTTCCTTTTTTTGTTATTAAAATGTCTGCCATTACCGATTTTTCTTTTTCTAAGTTTAAGGTAGTTTTTTTTGCTTCAACTTTTTCTTTAATAACTTTTGGTGTATCTTTCACTTCTTTTGGCTTTGCATCAAATAGTTGGACATCTCCGTTACTATAAATAATAGTTTGTACATCAGAAACATAAAAAATAAAGGTTGGACCATCTAAGTTGTTTGTTTTTTTGTACTTGATTTCTGTAGGCGAAACTTCTATTATTTTAGCCTCAATTTTTTCTGCATTTCTCGTAATAATTACATCTTGTGCATTCAATAGTGATACACATAATACACTTAGGAGTGTAATACAATACTTTTTCATTTTTAAAAAAATTAAATAAAACGATTAGGCATAAAAAAAGCGTGAAACTTAACGTATCCCGCTTGCTGAGGTGTTTGGCATAACCTTGTTGTACGAAAATAAGTAAGCCCACGCCAAACGTGAGCATTTAACACTTATTCTTTCACAACCTTTTAGTCGCCAAACTTTCAGCAAGAAAGAAAAAGCTAAAACGCTTTTAGTATGTCACTTTGCATTTTGCAAAGCATTGCAAATATAGAGTATTTTCCAATATAGAGCTATGCACAATAGCAAAAAAAACCTCGCTTCCTGAAAAAAGCGAGGTTTTTGAGGTTTTATCCGCCGAAGTTGTCGAATCGGATCATATCGTCTTCTACTCCGAGGCTGTGGAGAAGATCCAATACGGTTTTTGCCATCATTGGAGGTCCACACAAGTAGTATTCGATATCTTCTGGTTCTTCGTGTTGCTTGAGGTAAGTGTCGCCAAGCACATTTGCAATAAATCCTGGAGAATAACGCACACCAAGTTTATCAGCTTTAGGATCGGGGAAGTCAAGTGCCAAATGGAAATGGAAGTTTGGATACTCTTTTTCCAATTCCAAGAAGTCTTCCATAAAAAACACTTCGTCGATGCCACGAGCTCCGTAAAAGTAGTGCATTTCACGGTCGCGAGTGTGAAGCGTTTTGAGCATGTGCATAATTTGCGCACGCAATGGAGCCATTCCGGCACCACCACCAACCCAAATCATTTCGCGTTTAGAATCGAATTCAGGGTGGAAATCACCGTAAGGACCCGACATAATTACCTTATCGCCAGGTTTAAGGTTGAAAATATACGAAGAAGCGATACCTGGGTTCACATCCATAAATCCAGGACCTTGATCTTTTGGTTTGAATGGAGGGGTAGCAATACGCACAGTAAGCGTAATAATATCACCTTCATCAGGATAGTTGGCCATAGAATATGCACGAATAGTAGGTTCGGTGTTCACACACTTAAGGTCGAACATCCCGAATTTTTCCCACGTAGGCACGTAAAGTTCGCCAATCAAATCGCGATCGAAATCGTTGTAACTCAACTCAAAAGCAGGGATTTTGATTTGCGCATACGAACCTGGAATAAAGTCCATGTGTTCGCCAGCAGGAAGTTTCACCTTAAATTCTTTGATGAACGAAGCCACGTTGCGGTTGCCAATCACTTCGCATTCCCACTCTTTTACACCAAGTACACTTTCGTCTACACGGATGCTCATATCGCCTTTCACTTTCACCTGACAACCCAAACGCCAATGATCTTTTACTTGTTTGCGAGTGAAGTGTACAGCCTCAGTAGGAAGAATTTCTCCACCACCCTCTTCTACCTGACATTTGCATTGTCCGCAAGAGCCCTTACCACCACAAGCTGATGGAAGAAAAACGCCTGCGTTTGCCATAGAGTTGAGCAACGAACCTCCTGCAGGAAGTGTAATCTCTTTTTCGCCGTTCATTGTTATTTTTACATCGCCAGAAGCTACCAAATAGCGTTTAGCAATGAGCAAAACAATCACCAATAAAATAATCACCAAAAGGAATACGACCAAGCTGGTCAATATTGCCGTCATTTCAATTGCTAATATCATAACAGAAAAACTTTTTTAAATATCTAAACCAGAGAAGCAAAGGAATGCCATTGCCATAAGACCTACAATGATGAACGTGATACCAAGTCCACGAAGCGGAGCAGGTACGTTGCTGTATTGCATTTTTTCACGAATGGCAGCCAAACCAACAATAGCAAGTAACCAACCTATTCCCGAACCTAAAGCATACGCCAACACATCAAGCATCGAAGTAAGAGCTTTAGGATCGCTGGCTGGCAAACCTACACGTTGTTGCATAAACAAAGCACCACCCATGATGGCACAGTTTACGGCAATAAGTGGCAAGAAAATACCAAGTGAAGCGTAAAGCGAAGGTGAGAATTTTTCAACAACCATTTCCACCAATTGCACAATTGCAGCAATCACGGCAATAAAAAGAATGAAACTCAAATAACTTAAGTTGAGCGTTGCAAAACTTTCGTCTAACCAAGCCAAAGCACCTTGACTCAACACTTTTGTTTCAAGCAAATAGTTCACTGGAAGCGTAACGAGCAACACAAAGGTAACCGCCACACCGAGTCCAAGCGATGTTTTCACATTTTTCGACACTGCCAAATATGAACACATTCCAAGAAAGAATGCGAAAATCATATTGTCGGCAAAAATCGAGCGTACAAATAAACTTAAAGCGTGTTCCATATTATTGTATTATTTGTTTAATGTTTTGTTTCTTATTTTTCTTGCAAATCTTTTTTAATAGAACGATGAATCCAAATGATGCAAGCCACCAAAATAAGTGCCATCGAAGGCATCATCATCAATCCATTGTTTACATAACCAGCTTCGTAGGCACATTCGGGAATAACTTGGAAACCAAGCAATTTTCCGCTTCCCAATAGTTCGCGGAAGAAGGCTACGACCACTAAAATCCACGCGTAACCAAAACCATTGCCCAATCCGTCAAGGAACGAGTCCCAAGGTTTGTTACTCATAGCAAAAGCTTCGAGACGTCCCATAAGAATACAGTTAGTAATGATAAGACCAATGTAAACCGAAAGTTGCACACTCACGTCGTAAGCAAAAGCTTTAAGCACCTCGCTCACCACTGTAACCACAGCAGCTACCACAACAAGTTGTACAATGATACGCACACTATTTGGAATTGTGTTACGAATAAGCGAAATAATCACATTAGCCAATGCTACAATAATAGTAACCGAAAGCCCCATTACTAAAGCAGGTTTCAACTCTACTGTTACAGCCAAAGCCGAACAAATACCCAACACTTGAACTACAACGGGGTTGTTTGAGTTCAATGGGCCTAAAAGTATATCTTTCAATTTTGCATTCATTTTTTATTCCTCCTCTACGTTTGTTTCTTCAGTTGTAGTTTCTTTTTGACAATCAATTGCTTTCAAGAATTGAGTATATTTTTCAACACTTTTTTGCAACATCAATTCAACACCCTTTGATGTAATAGTTCCACCAGAAATAGCTTCAACTTGCTCTTTTCCTTCAGCTTTTTGACCTTTTTTCATTACGGCAATCGAAGCAAATTCACCGTTTTGCATAATGTGTTTACTCTCGAACTGCGAGCAGAAAGCATCGGTAGTAATGTTAGCTCCTAAACCAGGAGTTTCACCAGCATGGTTGAAGAATACACCATAAACAGTGTTTTTGTCATCATTCAAAGCAATGTATCCCCAAATTGCACCCCAAAGACCTTTTCCGTCCAAACGGATAATCCATTTCGTAGCGCCATCTGCTTTTGCTTTGTAAATCAGCAATTCATCAGAATCAGAATTAGCTTTATAATCAAAATCTTTTACTGGGTCAAGTTCTTTTACTACCTCGCCTGTTTTTTTATTGAGCACGATTATTTTCTCAATGGTCGAAGCAAAACATTGTTCCGCATCAACATTTGCCACATCAATAGCAGGAAGCGATGAAAGGATTTGTTTTTTAGTATCCAACTTAATGTTGGCAGCCTGACGTTCTTTCAATGCTCCAGAAGTAATAGACAAAAGCAATGCTACCAAAACCACAATAATGGTAGTATAAATCATAATGTAAGTATTGCTATTTTTGTCAAAACCTTTTTTTGCTGGTTTTTCTTCAGAAATCAATTCGAATTCAGAAGCAGGAACCCCGCAAACTGGACATTTTTCAGGAGGATTTGCACCCTCGTGAATGTATCCACAAACTTTGCATTTATATTTTTTTGTAGCCATATCTTTTCCTTATTTTATTTGTTTAACACGTTTAATACGTTTTTTGATGTTGTTCTGAACTACACACCAGTCGATGAGACAACCAAAGATGTTCATCAATAAGATAGCAAGCATCATACCTTCTGGATAACCGGGGTTAAGAACACGAACCACGATTGCTACAACACCAATTAAGAAACCATAAATCCATTTACCAGTTTCGGTGCGAGCAGCTGTTACAGGGTCAGTAGCCATAAACACAGCACCAAAAGCAAAACCACCTAACACAAGATGTTCGTACCAAGGCAAATTAGCAATAGCAGTTTCTGGACCAAATGCGTTGAACAACAAAGCTGTGAAAGCTCCACCAGCAAACACTGAAAGCATAATTTTCCAACTTGCAACACCTGTTGCTATCAAAAGTACAGCACCAAGCAAAATGGCTAAAGTAGAAGTTTCACCTACAGAACCCGGAATCCAACCAATGAACGCATCCCAAAAACTTGCCGTTTGTCCTAAAATATCGTTATAAGCAGAAGCTGCTCCTTCTGGCAAAGTAGCTAACTGACCAAGAGGCGTTGCCCCCGAAAATCCATCAACAGACTCACCTGCCCCCCACCAAAAAGCATCGCGTGTGCGAACCCAAACTTGGTCACCACTCATTGCTGTAGGATAAGCGAAGAATAAAAACGCACGTGTAATAAGTGCTACGTTAAAAATGTTATAACCTGTTCCACCAAAAACTTCTTTTGCGAAAATAACTGCGAAAGCAGTTGCAACAGCTGTCATCCAAAGAGGAGTGTCAACTGGAACAATCATCGGAATCAAAAAACCAGTTACGAAGAATCCTTCTGCAACCTCTTCTTTTTTCACTTGAGCAACAATAACTTCAATACCTAAACCAACAACGTAAGCTACTAAAAGTGTTGGCAACACTGCTAAGAAACCAAATGCAAACTCTTCAAAGAAGTTAACTTCTTGACCAATAGCAACAAAATGCTGATAACCAACATTCCACATACCAAAAAGCATTGCTGGCAACAACGCCACCACTACAGTGAACATCGAACGTTTTGTATCGATAGCATCGTGAATGTGGGTTCCGTTTTTTGATGTTTCGTTCGGCACAAAGAGAAATGTTTCTATTGCATCGAATAGCGAATGAAACGCAGCCAACTTTCCACCTTCACTGAAAGTAGGCTTGATTTTATCTACAATATTTTTTATAAATTTCATATCTAAACAATTTTTTCTGACCGATTATTCAAGTTCTTTTCTCATATAATCCAATGCTTCACGAACAATGCTTTGCAACTCCATTTTAGAAGTACAAACAAATTCACAAAGAGCAAAGTCTTCAGGAGCAACTTCGTAAGCACCAAGAGCTTCCATTTGATCCAAGTTTTTAGCAATCATTGCCTTGATGAGTTGTTCGGGCATAATGTCCATTGGGAACACTTTGTCGTATTCGCCACTCATGATAATTGCACGACGACCACCCAACACACGAGCATCAAAGTCGAATTTGCATTTGCAGAATTTTGCGAAACGTTGCCAAGGATAACTCAAACTTGCACTGAATTTATTGAAGCGTGGAGTAAGCCAACCTATCAATTCATCAGCTTCATCGCCTTCTTGAATCACAGTGATTTGCGAATCGAAAGCACCTATATATCCGTTTTCAGCAATTTTAGTTCCCGAAAGTACATTACCACTGATGTAACGCAATTTGTTTTCTTTATAAACATTTCCTGCTATCATTGGTTGGATATTTGTTCCAACAATGGTTTTGAAATAACAAGGGCTATAAACCTCTGGACCTGTCAAAGCAACGTATTTGGTCAAATCAACAATGCCTTTGTTTACAAAACGACCTAAAGCAATAACGTCTTGTAAATTCATTGTCCAAACCACTTCACCTTTATTGATTGGATTTAATTTATTGATTTGAACACCAACATTTCCTGCAGGATGAGCACCTTCAAAAACGTTAATTTCTACTCCTTGCATCATTTTTAGCTCAGGAGCTGCATTTTTTGCAATGGAAAAATAAACTTTTCCTTCAGTAAGTTTTGCCAAGAGTTTCAAACCTGCTTGCAATTCGCTTCCTTGTCCTTTAATAATAAAATTACTATCGGGTGCTAACGGAGCCGAATCAAAACCTGAAACAAAAATTGCTTTTGGAGCAACATCAGGATTTGCAACTACGTCGTAAGGACGTTGTTTGATAAAAGCTCCAAAACCTGCACTAAGCAATGCTTTAAGCAAATCTTCACGACTTGCATCAAGATTTGGACGGTCAAAACTTTCGTAAGTTGTAACCACATCGCGACTGATAGAAACGTAAAGCAATTTTCTACGTTCGCCACGAGCAACCTCTTCTACAACACCACTTACGGGAGCAACGATTTTAAGTTCCGGATGCTTCTTATCACAAAAAATGGGAGTTCCTGCTTTCACATTTTCTCCCTCTTTTACAAGCACTTTTGGAACAATTCCATTAAAATCGTTAGGACTGATAGCAACCAATGAAGATTGGTTCATACTTGCCAAAACAGGTGCAGGAGCACCAGCAATGTCAATGTTTAGTCCACGTTTAATTTTAATAACGTTTGTCATAATTACTTGATTGATAAATAATTGTATCTTTTATAAAGTAAAAATATTTTACACAACACTTTATAGATTGCAAAAGTAATTTTTTTATTCTGAATAATTAAAGATTTTTTTCAGTAATTTATTTTTTTAAAACACTGACAGCACGTTTAGTTGCTTCGAGCATTGGTTGTATACTTACGTTGCAAGCTACTGCATTTTGCATCCACAAATTAGGTGTCAATCGTCCTGCTGGATAAATACGAAGTAGTTCGTCACCAATATTTTTGTCTTTCAAAAAATTCTCTAATTGAAATTGCACTAAATGTCCATAAGGATAATTTGGTAAATAAAGCGGGATTTCAATCATATGTGAATAAATTGCTAAAATAGGAGAATCATATTCACCCAAAACAGGAGCATAATAGCGATTCCAAACCTCTTTGGCGTTATGCAATACGTTGTTCTTTAATTCTTCAACACCTGCATCAGGATTTTCATACAACCATCGCCACGTATACAAATCGACCAACGATACACCCATAATTTCATAACAACCCCAAAAAACATCAAGTGTTTGAAGAGCATCTTTTTCTGTATTTTCAAGCGAAACAATATCAAGAAAATCAAGATCTCGCACTTGAAAAATAAAAGCCAATGCTTCGGTAAAAGCAGTACTTGGCACTCCATTCATTATATAATTATCAACATAATTGAGCGAAATAGTTTGCTCTACATTATGTCCAAACTCATGTATCGCGATATTATAACCCTTATAATCCATACCATTTTCAGCTACACGTGTGCGTAGATGTGCTTTATCAGAACGCATTTGAGCACCCCAAGCATGACCAGCTCCTCGTGATGCATCGACCACGATTTTTCTACAAATATTTTGTGCCGAATCATGCGAAAATCCCAATCGTTCTAACAATGCAGGAAGACTCTTCTCAAAAGACTTCGTATTAGGATAAAGTGCTCTTGTCTTTTTACTTAAATCCTCTTCATTGATAGTGCTTCTACTTTTAAATCCATCATACCAAATGTCAAATGGTTCTAACTCCCTACCAAGACGTTTTTCAATAAGTTGGGCTACATTTTTTATTTCGTCAGAAGCAATAAACTCCGTAAACATTTTTTCGATTTCAACATCAGAAACCTCCATAGCTTGATTAAACGCTCGCTGCAAATAAGTCGAATAGGTTGGGCAATAGGTATCAGCAGCCATCAGCGATTTACAATTGTTAAAAAGCATTTCATAACGTGTATCGGGCTCCTTTGTATAATCAACAATCTGATTGTTTTTCAATACTTTGTTTGAAAAAGGATACCAAATGTATTCTTCATTATTTATCACCTGTTGTGGGATTGTTTGATTTACAATCTGTTTCATTATGTTGTAAATCATACGCTGTTTTTCAAGTCCGTTGCCATCAGCATTTGCATAATTTGATTTTAATTCGTCACGAAGCCCCCAGTGAGAAATAAGCGACATACCATCAGGAAATAATTGTTCATTCTTTTCGTTGCGAAGATTTCCCATTACGATATTGTAATTCGAAATATAATTTTCTGAAGTTGTAGCATCTTTCGCTATTTGTTGATTGATAGAAGCAGGAACTCGTGAATTAAAAACATCGCCTAATCGTGCATAAGACCATTCTTGACGAGTCCAATTTTTACCTAATTCGTTTTTCTCCTCAAGTGTATAAAATGGGAAATTCAACAATACAACAAATGCAATTTTCGACTGAAACATATCGTCAGAAAAATGTGCATAAGGATCTAATGCACCAAATCGCTCATCGATATCAGTAGGCTCACCTTTTGCTAAATGCAACGGCTCCTTCAATTGTAAATTTATCACATTGTAGTTGCCATAAAGAATTTCTAAATTACGTTGTATTTTCTCGAATAGCAACTCTTTTTCTACAGCCGTTTTTGCAAAATTATCAATGCAAAATGCTTGAAAATCTGCCTCCGATCCATCGCAATCTTTCCAAAATTTGCTCGCATGACGAATACCTTTTTCTATTAATTCGGCATCACTTCCCATGGCAATATTTTTTACTTTTTCGATGGTTGAAGTTATTGTTTTTTCAGATATTTTTCCCATATCTTCAGTGATTTGTTGTTGACTACAGCTAACCATAAAAATCAGCATAGAAATTAGTAAAAAAAATTTTTTCATTGGATTATTATATTTGATGTTCATTTATTACAAATCGTGCTGTTAGCCGAGAACGCTGTTCCACTAAAATATGCTTGCCATTAGTCAAGTTATCAACAATATTTTCGTTGTAATGACGAACTGTCAGCAATGTTACATTTTTATTATATAGCACTTCATAAGTTTTTTGAAGTTCATTGATAAAACGATCGAACGTTTGTTCGTTATAATCAATTAAAAATGTAAAATTAATGGCCGACTGCTGAACTAAATGAAGTTTCAATCGGTACTTTGCCAAGGTTGCAAAAATATGGCTGAGTTTTTCTTCCGCAACAAACGAAAAATCGCGTGGCGAAAGCGTTAACAATAGTTGATTTTTTTTAACAATATAAACGGGAGGCATTTCCATTTTTTCTTTGATAGACAAAATAATACTTCCCGCTGCTTCAGGATTTACAAAAGATTTTACCAACAAAGGAATATTTTTATTTTGAAGTGGTTTTATTGTTTTCGGATGAATTATTTGAGCCCCACAATGCGAAAGTTCAACAGCCTCTTTATACGAGATTCGTGGCATTATCTCGGCATTAGCAAAGAGTTTTGGATCTGCATTCATCACCCCTGGGACATCTTTCCATATCGTTACACTTCCGGCATTCAACAAATTAGCAATGATAGCAGCCGTATAATCCGAACCTTCGCGTCCAAGTGTTGTTGTTTGGTTGGTAGTTGTTCCTGCAATGAATCCTTGTGTAACATAGCATTTTGTATCTGTAAACGTAAAAATATTTTTGCAAAACTTTTCAGACAATTCAATATCAATATTTGCATCACGATAGTTATCGTCTGTTTTCAGAGCAATACGAATATCTATCAACTTATTTTCCAACAAAATACTGTTTAAATATTCCGAAATAATGGTCGTGGATATTCTCTCGCCAAACGATACGATGCGGTCGTATTCAAAGTCGTAGCAAATAGAAGGTTCAGTAGCAACGATTTCTTGCAATTTATGAAAAAGACTTTCGATCTTAGTTTTCACCGTCCGTACATCTTCATCAAAAAGACCCTCGATAACTTCGAAATGAAATCTGCGAACATCTTCGAGAATCATATACGCATTTCCTTTTTTATAGAAAAAATCGTTACAAAGTTCCTCTAATTTGTTGGTCATTTTTCCCATTGCCGATACAACAACAACAAGAGGTTCTGTTTCCATTTCTATTATTTTTGCGACTTGTTTGATTGCTTCAGCCGATTTCACCGAAGCACCACCGAATTTAAAAATTTTCATATTTCGCACTCTTTTATGCCACAAAGATAAAAAAGAAACTGTTTTTAGCTTTTTATAAAAATAATTATGGAAAAATTTCTTTAAATCAACAAGATTATTGTATTTTTGTCTCTTGTAAAATACATTATTAAAACAATAAAATTATGTCAAAAGTAACCGTAGTAGGTGCAGGAAATGTGGGTGCTACCTGTGCCAATGTATTAGCTGTAAATGAAGTAGCAAATGAAGTAGTTTTGATCGATATCAAAGAAGGACTTGCAGAAGGTAAGGCAATGGATATTATGCAAACTGCTCAATTAATGGGTTTTGATACAGTAGTAAAAGGCGTAACAAACGATTATTCGCAAACAGCAGATTCTGATGTTGTGGTTATCACTTCTGGTCTTCCTCGTAAACCCGGAATGACTCGCGAAGAACTTATCGGTGTAAACGCAGGTATTGTAAAATCTGTTGCTCAAAACATTTTGAAATACTCTCCAAACACTATTTTGGTGATTGTTTCTAACCCAATGGACCCAATGGCTTATTTGTCATTGAAAACTTTAGGTTTGCCTCGTAACCGAGTAATTGGTATGGGTGGTGCTTTGGATAGCTCTCGTTTCAAATATTTCTTGAGCCAAGCTTTGGATTGCAATGCAAACGAAGTGGAAGGTCTTGTAATTGGTGGACACGGTGATACAACAATGATTCCTCTTGCAAGTTTGGCAACATACAAAGGCGTGCCTGTAACAAAATTGCTTTCGGAAGAAAAATTGGATGAAGTGGTGAAAAGCACAATGGTTGGCGGTGCTACCTTAACTGGTTTGTTGGGAACTTCTGCTTGGATGGCTCCTGGAGCTGCAGCTTCGTTCTTGGTAGAATCTATCATCAAAGATCAAAAGAAAATGATTGTTTGTGCTACTTATCTTGATGGCGAATACGGAATGAAAGATATTACAATCGGGGTTCCTGTAATCATCGGTAAAAATGGTATCGAACGAATCGTGGAATTAGATTTGAACGAAGACGAAAAAGCAAAACTCGCTGCAAGCGAAGACGCTGTTCGCAAAACAAACAACATTTTGTACGAAACAGGAATTTTGTAAACATTTTCCTATTGAATAACTTGGCTACGAAATTCATCGTGAGTTTCGTAGTCTTTTTTATTTAGATTATGAAATTTTTTAGAATTTTTGCTTTTTGTTCGTTCTTTGCAATATACTTGTCGGGCTGTAGTGCTTTGAAAAATATGGCTAAACAAGCAATCGCCATGAAAGATTGCAAATACACGTATCATTCGATAAGCGACATTGTCATTGCCGACATAAACGCTACAGAAGGCATTTCGGCTTTTACTCTATCAAAAATAATAAACCTGATGAGTAATGCTTCGACATCTCTCCCTGTGAATATGACCTTACATTTGAATGTAGAAAACCCTAACTCTACACAAGCTGGTTTCGAGCGAATGGCTTATCAGCTTGACGTTGATAGTATTCAATTAACTGAAGGAGAAATATCACAAGCATTCTCTGTAGCACCAAACGCAACTAACATTTTACCCATAAACATAAGTGTTGATTTGCGTAAACTGATTACTCAAGAAAACTCGGAAGCTGTACTGACTTTAGTAAAAAACTTACTCGGCGTCGGCTCCACTCCAAGTAACTTAACCTTAAGAGTGAAACCAACCATTAAAGTGTTAAACCGAGATGTAACAGCACCGAGATATATTCCTATCACATTTTCGGTTGGTAAAAAAAAATTCGATGAGTGCCAAAAATCATTTTGAGCGAACAGAGTTGCTTCTTGGCGAAACTGCTATGGCATTTTTGCACAACACGAGTGTCATCATTTTCGGAGTTGGCGGTGTAGGCGGATGGTGTGCCGAGAGTTTAGTGCGTTCAGGAATTGGTAAGATTACAATTGTTGATTCGGATTGTGTTGCAGCTTCAAACATCAACCGACAGTTGGTTGCTACAACAAAAACCATCGGGCAACCGAAAGTGGAAGTCCTGAAACAACGACTGCTTGAAATAAACCCTTCGCTTAAAATCGAGGCTATACAAAAGTTTTACTGCGAAGAAACAGCAGCCGATTTTTCGCTTGACGACTACGATTATGTTGTTGATGCTATTGATAGCCTAAAAGATAAAGCATTGCTTATTTTACGAGCTTGCGAAAGCAAAGCAACGCTTTTCTCATCGATGGGAGCGGCTTTGAAATCCGATTTAACTCGAATTACGACTACCGAATTTTGGAAAGTGAAAGGATGTCCTTTGGCAGCAGCTCTCCGCAGGCATTTCAAAAAGAACAAACTTTTCCCTAAACGGAAATTCAAATGTGTATATAGCGACGAATTCCTAAAAAATAAAATTACATCTGAAGGAAAAACTCTCAATGGCACTCTTGTACACGCAACCGCCGTTTTTGGGTTTACGCTCACAAGTCTGCTAATCAAAGACATTTGCTCAAAAATAGAGCAATAAAAAAACCGCTCTTTCGAGCGGTTTTTTTATTTTTATGCTTGGTCTTTCTTAAAAAGTATAGCGAACACCAAGTTGAATTCCGTAATAAAGACCTCCGAGATTGAATCCTACAAAATCTTTTCCAAAACCTACTCCAAAATTAGGACGCCAATCCAAAGACAATTCCAAAGGGAACCAAAAGTCATAAGCAACACCTACGTGACCTACAACTCCGGCATAACCAGCGACAGCAGCACCTAACATACCAGCACCAGCACCAACACCCATTGCCCAATTCCATTCTCCTTTATTATCCCATGGAATTTGAGTATTGAAAGGATTAATCCAATCGTAAGTACATGTAGCACCAATACCATAAAAACCTGGAGCCTCTACAGCAAGGTCAATCATGTTTGCCTCTCCCAAATTGTGTTGGTAAGATAGGCTGGCACCATACCCTAAATTAAGACCTATTGCACGAGGTTGTGCATAACTAACTGTTGCAAAGCCAATAAGAGCTACAACAGCAACTGCGAAAATTTTTACTGTTCTTTTCATTTTTCTTTATTTTTATAGATTAATAAATTTTAAGTTGCAACAAAGGTATATATTTTTACACATAAATAAGTGTTATTGGTTAAATATTTTAAACGCTGAAAATAATTTTTTAATTTTGCATAATTAAATTATATAAAAATGGGAAGAGCATTCGAATATCGCAAAGCGACAAAATTGAAACGTTGGGGCAACATGGCTCGCACATTTACACGTATTGGTAAACAAATAGCCATTGCCGTAAAAGCAAGTGGTCCAGACCCCGAAAACAATCCTCATTTGCGTGCAATCATTGCCAACGCAAAACGTGAAAATATGCCGAAAGACAATATCGAGCGTGCCATAAAAAATGCAATGGGGAAAGATCAAAAAGACTACAAAGAGATGAGTTACGAAGGCTATGGTCCTTTCGGTATTGCTATTTTTGTAGAAACCGCAACAGACAACACCACTCGTACCGTTGCCAACGTACGTAGTTATTTCAACAAATTCGGTGGCTCATTGGGAACTTCGGGTAGCCTCGATTTTATTTTCACTCGTAAGGCAATGTTCACTATCAATGCCGAAGGACTTGATATGGACGAGTTGATTTTAGATATGATTGATTACGGCGTTGAAGACGAATACGACGAAGACGAAGAAGGGACAACCATTTATGGCGACCCAAAAGCTTTCAGTCAAATTCAAAAAGTACTCGAGGAAAAAGGCATCGAAATAAAAGGTTCGGAATTGACACGAATCCCTAACGATGTTAAAGAATTGAACGAAGAACAACGTGCTACAATTGATAAACTTATTGAACGAATTGAAGAAGACGAAGACGTTCAAAACGTTTATCATAATATGAAAATAGACTAATTTTGGTTTGTACATAAACATTGCTTTGTCAGACTTTGTTGAGTTTTGGCAAAACAATGTTTTTTAATTTTAAAGAATCTATGTCGAAAGTACTGAAATACATAGGAGTAATTGTTTGCTTACTTTCATTTTGTTCGTTACGAGCTCAACAACGCTCTTTTTCAGAATGCGAACTACAATTAAACAAACTTTTTTCTCGCCTGAAAAAAGATACCATCACAGAAAATCAGCATCGCATCAACGATTCCATTTATATCGTATTTTCAGACATTCTGCAACGAAACGTTTCTTTAGATTACGATTTTAAAAACACCGAAGGTTTAAAAAAAATTGTCTCCGCAGATAAGCGTGTAGCCGTCTATTCTTGGTGTTACGTTGTAGATAAAAAACATTTGATTTTTAACGGCATCGTGCAACGCCGCAGTAAAACAATCCAAGTTTTCCCTCTAAAATCACAAGCCAACGCTTATGTCCCTTCCGATAATCAAATCGTTGATGCGGACAATTGGTATGGTGCGTTGTATTTCGACATTTTTCCATTTCGGGCAAAGCAAGGCAAAACTTATGTTTTGCTTGGTTGGTCGCAAAACAATCCGAACCTAACAATGAAAACCATCGACGTGCTTTGGTTTGATGGCGAAAACGCACGTTTTGGATTGCCAATATTTGAAGTTCTAAAAAACGAATTCCTTTCACGCGTAGTATTTCAATACAACAGCGAGGTGTCGATGACGTTGCTCTATGAGCCTCAAAATCGGCGATTCGTTTTCGATCATTTAGCACCTATTAATACAGGATTTGTTGGCGACTACCGCTATTATGCTCCCGATTCGTCGTACGATGCATACAAGAAAAAAACTTTGCAGAGAAAATGGATTTTCCAACAAGATGTTGATGTAGAAAATAATTAAAATAACAATGAGAAAAACAATTTTTACTTTGATGGTAGCTTTATTTATGTCAGCTTGTTCGACAAACGATAAGCAAAAAAACAACGAGGATTTCAATTATGTGGTAGATACATTTGCTGATATGCAAATTTTACGTTACCAAGTACCTGCATTAGAAACCTTAAGTGTAAAACAAAAAGAGTTGATTTACTATTTAACCGAAGCTGCTTTGTATGGTCGCGACATTCTTTACGATCAAAATGGCAAATACAATTTGCTTGTTCGCAGAACATTAGAAGCAATTTACAGAAATTACAATGGAGATAAAAACTTGACAGATTTTCGTGCATTTGAAGTTTATTTAAAACGCGTTTGGGTATCGAATGGCATTCATCACCATTACGGAAATGACAAGTTTGTTCCTGAATTTTCGCAAACATTTTTCGAAACAGAAATAAACAAACTTCCGCTTGCCGATTTCGAACAAATAGGAATGTCGGCTCAAGATTTGTTAAAAACACTTACGCCTATAATTTTTGACCCGCAAGTTGCTCCTCGTCGCTTGGTGCAAGATTCAGGAGTAGATTTGTTGCAAGCATCGGCATGTAACTATTACGAAGGTGTTTCGCAAGCGGAGGCAGAACAATTCTACAATGCACAAAAAAATCCTAACGATGCAACACCTATATCTTACGGATTGAATACAAAGTTGGTAAAAGAGAATGGTGTTTTGGTTGAGAAAACTTATAAGGTAGGTGGACTTTACTCTGCAGCGATAGAAAAAATTGTTTTTTGGCTCGAAAAAGCATATTCGGTTGCAGAAAACGAACAACAAAAAGAGGTTATAGGGAAATTAATTGAATATTACCAAACTGGTGATTTACGTACGTTTGACGAATACTCTATTGCTTGGGTAAACGATACGGCTTCACATATCGACTTTGTAAATGGTTTTATTGAAACTTATGGCGACCCTTTAGGTATGAAAGCAAGTTGGGAATCGATTGTTAATTTTAAAAATACCGAAGCAACAAAACGTACTGAAATAATCAGTTCGAACGCTCAATGGTTTGAAGATAATTCACCTGTAGCCAAAGAATTTAAGAAAGAAAAAGTAAAAGGTGTTTCTGCGAAAGTAATCACTGCAGCTATTCTTGCTGGCGATTGTTATCCCACAACTCCTATCGGCATCAATCTACCAAATGCCAATTGGATACGAGCTATGCATGGTTCAAAATCGGTTACCATCGAAAATATCACCTCGGCCTACGATATGGCAGCTCATGGCAATGGCTTTTCCGAAGAATTTGCTTGGAGTCAAACAGAAATAGATTTGATGAATAAATACGGTTTCGTTACAGACAATCTGCATACAGATTTACACGAATGTCTTGGACATGGTTCTGGTAAGTTGCTTCCCGGAGTCGATCCCGATGCTTTGAAAGCTTATGGTTCTACAATAGAAGAAACTCGTGCGGATTTGTTTGGGCTTTATTTTATGGCCGACCCTATGATGATACAATTAGGATTGTTGCCTGATGAAGATGCTTACAAAGCTCAATATTACAAATACTTTATGAACGGATTAATGACACAACAAGTTCGCATAGAATTAGGAAAAAATATCGAAGAATCGCACATGCGTAATCGTCAACTAATTACTCGCTGGGTATTCGAGAAAGCAAAAGACGACCATTCGGTAGAGTTGCGTGAGCGTGATGGAAAAACATTTGTTGTGATAAACGATTATAAAAAAATACAACAACATTTGGGCAATTTGCTTGCCGAAATACAACGTATAAAATCGACAGGCGACTACTCTGCAGCTCACGATATTGTAGAAAATTATGCGGTAAAACTTGATTCTAACTTACACAAACAAATATTAGAACGTTATGCCGACTTAAACATATCGCCATACAAGGGATTTGTAAATCCTGTTTATACTCCCGTTTTTGATAAAAATGGAATTTTTGTAGATTTAAAGATAGATTATACGGAAAATTACGTAGAACAACACTTGCGTTATTCTACAGAATATTCTCCACTTCCAACATTTAATAAATAAATTTTTTGAATATGTCATTTAAGAGAACACTTGTTACTTCGGCGTTGCCTTACGCTAATGGTCCTGTGCATATTGGACATTTGGCTGGCGTGTATGTTCCTGCCGATATTTATGTGCGTTATTTGCGATTGAAAGGCGAGTCGGTTTTGTTTGTTGGTGGTAGCGACGAACACGGAGTGCCTATTACTATTCGTGCAAAAAAAGAGGGAATTACGCCTCAAGATGTGGTTGATAGATATCATTCACTGATAAAAAAATCGTTTGAGGAGTTTGGAATTTCATTTGATGTGTATTCCCGAACAACCTCTGCGACGCACTATCAAACAGCTGCAGATTTCTTCAAAAAACTCTACGAAAAAGGTGAATTTGTAGAAAAAACTTCGGAGCAATATTACGACGAAGAGGCTCATCAGTTTCTCGCTGACCGTTATATTACGGGCGAATGTCCACACTGCCATGCCGAAGGTGCTTATGGCGACCAATGTGAGAAGTGTGGTACATCGCTTTCTCCTCTCGATTTGATAAATCCAAAATCGGCAATTAGTGGAAGCAAACCTGTTTTGAAGGAAACAAAACATTGGTATTTGCCTCTTGATAAACACGAAGAATGGTTGCGTAAATGGATTCTTGAGAACCATAAAGAGTGGCGTTCCAATGTTTATGGACAATGCAAAAGTTGGCTCGATCTTGGCTTGCAACCTCGTGCTGTAAGCCGCGATTTGGACTGGGGAATACCTGTGCCGGTAGAAGGGGCTGAAGGAAAAGTTCTTTACGTTTGGTTCGATGCTCCTATCGGTTATATCAGCAATACGAAAGAGTTGTGCGAGGCTGAACCTGAAAAATTTGGCAATTGGGAAACGTGGTGGAAAGATGAAGAGACTCGTCTTGTGCATTTCATCGGTAAGGATAATATTGTTTTCCATTGTATTGTTTTCCCATCGATGTTAAAAGCTGATGGCAGTTATATTTTGCCTGACAATGTACCTAGCAACGAATTTTTGAACCTCGAAGGCGATAAAATTTCTACTTCAAGAAATTGGGCAGTTTGGTTGAATGAGTATTTGGTTGATTTCCCTGAAAAACAAGATACATTGCGTTACGTTCTTACTGCAAACGCTCCTGAAACAAAAGACAATGACTTTACATGGCGCGATTTTCAGGCTCGTAACAATAGCGAGTTGGTTGCTATTTATGGTAACTTCATAAATCGTGCCTTGGTATTGACACAAAAATATTTCGAAGGTGTTGTACCACAACTTGGCAAGTTGATCGATTATGATAAAGAAACTTTAGCTGAATTCTCTGATGTAAAAAACAGATTGGAACAATTGCTTGACAATTTCAAATTCCGCGATGCACAGAAAGAAGCGATGAATTTGGCTCGAATTGGAAATAAATATTTGGCCGATACAGAGCCTTGGAAGTTGGCTAAAACAGATATGGACCGTACTGCAACAATTTTGCACATCGGCTTGCAAATTGCAGCAAACTTGGCTATCGCATTTGAACCTTTCTTGCCATTTTCTTCAAAAAAATTGCGCACAATGTTGAATATTGATTCGTTCAGCTGGCAAAATTTGGGAAGAATTGATTTGTTGACGTCGGGGCAAAAACTTGGTACTCCAGAGTTGCTCTTCGAAAAAATAGAAGATGCTCCCATTGAAGCTCAACTTCAAAAATTGGCAGACACAAAAAAGGCAAACGAAGTAGCAGAATATCGCCCCGCAGAAATCAAGGAGAATACTACAATCGATGAATTTGATAAAAATGATATTCGCGTGGGAACGGTTTTGGAATGTTCGCGTGTGCCAAAAGCCGACAAGTTGTTACAATTCAAAATTGACGATGGAATGGGCGGACGTACCATCGTTTCGGGCATTGCACAAAGTTATCCCGAACCCGAAAAATTGGTCGGTATGCAGGTTTGTTTCATTGCCAACTTTCCACCGCGCAAACTCAAAGGCGTCGAAAGTCAGGGCATGATACTCTCTGCAGTCGATGCCGACGGCAAATTGGTGCTCGTAACGCCGAGCCGAGCCGTGAAAAATGGCGCGAATGTAGGGTAAAAATAACATTGTATGTTTAACCAGACTCCCGAACAGATAGCACGCGACAAAATCGACAGCCTGCTTGATCAGGCAGGTTGGAAGATTCAGTCGAAAAGCAAGATAGACTTTTCGGCGGGAATTGGTGTGGCGGTTCGTGAGTATCAGACCGATGCTGGACCCGCCGACTATGTGCTGTTTGTTAACCGCAAGCCAGTGGGCATTATCGAGGCCAAACGCGAAGAGGAAGGTGTGAACCTGACTGTGGTTGCCGAACAATCGCTTCGGTATGCCAACGCGAAACTGAAATATCTGAACAACGAGCCGCTGAACTACATTTATGAGACGACAGGTACTTTGACCCACTTCACAGACTATAGCGACCCTAAGCCCCGCAGCCGTGTGGTGTTTGCGTTTCACAAACCTGAGACTTTTGCCGAGTGGATGCGCAACGGCAAGAGCCTTCGAAACCGCTTGCAGGACTTCCCTGCACTTGACACAACGGGACTTCGACCAGCACAGATTAAGGCGGTGACGAATCTTGAGGAATCGTTCCGCAACAACCGCTCGCGGGCGCTGATTCAGATGGCGACGGGTGCGGGCAAGACTTTCACTGCTATCACGTTCATTTACCGTCTGCTGAAATTCGCCAAAGCCAAACGCATTCTGTTCCTTGTAGATACGCGCAATTTGGGCGAACAGGCAGAACAGGAGTTTATGAACTTCCGTCCGAACGACGACAACCGCAAGTTCACCGAACTCTACAACGTGCAGCGGCTCTCGTCGAGTTACATTGCCAACGATAGCCAGGTGTGCATATCCACCATTCAGCGGCTCTATTCAATTCTCAAAGGCGAGGAGTTGGACGAATCGGCTGAAACGGACAACCCGAACGAATCGTCGTGGTTGCAGCAACGGCTGAAGGAACAACAGGCCATTCCTGTGGAGTACACCGCCAAAGTGCCTATCGAACAGTTCGATTTTGTGGTGATTGACGAGTGCCACCGTAGCATTTACAATCTTTGGAAACAGGTGCTCGACTACTTCGACGCGTTTCTTATCGGCCTGACCGCCACGCCCGACAAGCGTACTTTTGGATTCTTCAACGAGAATGTGGTGAGCGAATACACTTACGAGCAGTCGGTTGTCGATGGCGTGAATGTGCCGTACGATGTCTATTCCATTGAAACTGAAATATCGAAAAACGGCGGGCTAATCAAGGCGGGATGGCATATCGACTATCGTGACAAAGCCACTCGCAAAACCCGTTGGCAGCAGGTGGATGAGGACACCGAATACAAAAAGAATGATTTGGACCGTTCGGTGGTGAATCCGAGCCAGATACGCACCGTTATCCGTCAGTTTCGCAAGGCGCTGATGGAGGAGATTTTCCCGAACCGCTACGACGAGAACGGGCAGTACGAGGTGCCGAAGACCTTGATTTTCGCCAAGACCGACAGCCACGCTGACGACATTATCAAGATTGTGCGTGAGGAGTTCGACGAGGGCAACGACTTCTGCAAGAAGGTAACCTACAAGATTGATGAGGACCCCAAGTCGGTGCTCAACCGATTCCGCAACCAATACTATCCGCGCATAGCGGTAACGGTGGATATGATAGCCACAGGCACCGACGTGAAGCCACTTGAAGTGCTGCTCTTTATGCGCGATGTGCGCAGTGCCAACTATTTTGAGCAGATGAAAGGCCGCGGCACACGAACCATAAACCCCGACTCGCTGCAATTGGTGAGCCGTACGGCGCAGACCAAAACGCATTTTGTGATTGTGGATGCCGTGGGCGTAACGCAAACCAAGAAAACCGACAGCCGACCGTTGGAACGCAAACCAACCGTGCCGCTGAAGGATTTGTTGGGTGCTGTCACGATGGGTGTTACGGAGGAAGATTTGTTCACTTCGTTGGCTAACCGCTTGATTCGACTGAACAAAGAGGTTACCGAGAAAGAGAAGGAGAAAATAGAAACCTTGTCGAAAGGTAAGACGTTGGGGCAGATGAGCGCCGAACTGCTATCGGCTTTCGACCCTGACAAAATTGATGACGAGGCGCAGGCAGAACTGAAAAAGATTCCGCCAACCGAACTGACGCCCGCCATAGAGGAGATACGCAGAAAGGTGCAGCAGCGTTTGGCTGACATTGCCAGCAGCACCTTCAACGGCGAACTGAACGATTACATTGTGACCGTGCGCAACCTGCACGATCAGAAGATTGACACCGTGAACCTTGACACTGTGCTGAAAAGCGAGTTCAACAGTTTCACGCTTGAGAAGGCGAAAGAGACGGTGCACGATTTCACCGAATATTTGGAGCAGCACAAAGATGAGATAATGGCGCTGAGCATTTTCTACAACCAGCCCTACAACCGCCGCAATCTCACCCTGCAGATGGCGCAGGAGTTGCTCGAAAAATTGAAGCAGGACAAGCCGATGTTAGCACCGATGTACGTTTGGGATGCCTATTGTGCTATTGAGAAGGTGAAAACCAGCCGCCCCGTTACGGAACTCACGGCATTGGTTTCGTTGGTGCGCCACGCCTGCGGCATTGACCAAAGTCTTGAGGCCTTCAACAACACCATTGAGCGAAATTTCAACACGTGGCTGTTCCGCCAGCACACGGGCAACCGCAACCGCTTCACGCCCGAGCAGATTGAATGGCTGCGAATGATAAAAGACCACATTGTGAGCAGTTACCACCTTGATATTGACGATTTGGACTATACGCCTTTCGATGCCCAAGGCGGACGAGGCAAGATGTATCAACTGTTTGGCAATGAGATGGAGTCGATTATTGATGAATTGAATGAGGTGTTGGTGGCGTAAGATATTATGTAAAAAGGTATAATAGAGTTCAATTTTTATCAGTGGAAGTTGTTGTGATGGTAATGGCAAATTGTTGAATGAAAATTAATTGTATGAAATATGGGCATATTTAATTGTTTTGAGGCAAAGCCTCTGAAAGAATTTTCGGTCGAACAAATGGATCGATTAAAGTTTAAATGTAGAATAGCCTTTGTTGATGATGAGGAGCAACCCTATGTAGAACGATTGCAAAAAGATGGCTATAGTATAACACCGATGGAAGATATTGAAAATATTGATTCTTTCATGCGTAATCAGTATCAAGTTGTAATATTAGATATCCAAGGGGTTGGAAAAAAATTATCTCCAGATTCTGAAGGTTGGGGTGTATTGAAATATATAAAAAAAACATATCCGCATACCGTCGTTATAATGTATACAGGTGCAGATTGGTCGATTACAAAATACCAAGACTTAGCTTCGCTTGCAGATGATTTTATAGGAAAGGATCTTGAATTCCTAGATTTTAAAACGAAAATTGATGCAGGAATTAAAAAGGCTTTTTCTTTCAAATATCATTTCGATGTTGAGAAACAAATTATGAAGAAAGAAATTTCCGACGCAACAACATTACAAGAAATTGAAAATATTGTATTTAAATATGGAAAAGACCGCAATAAAGTTGTAAAAAAAATAAGTAAAAAATTCGGTTCTGCATTAACCTATATAGAGTCATTTCTTTCTATTGCAGCAAAATTAATAGAACTATTATGATGAGAAGTACATATCCTCACGTAAAGAAAATAGATAAATCAGTTGTGTTTGACTCTGGCAGTTTAATACAACTGCCAAAGGAATATTCTAAAAAAAACAATATAAAAATTTTAACAGATTTTTATTTGGATTTAAATTTTGATACAAGCGAGCCCATATTAGGCACAGATCCAATATGTTTTAATTACATTATTTATAAAGGAATGTGCTTTGTAGGGTTACTAATTGATTTACCACATCGATCAATCGCAAATAATTATAAAAAAAAATATCCGCAAAATAGATTCGACAAAAACTATATTTTAAAAAAAATCGTAGAAGACCGTAAAGTTTATGATCTTGAAGAATATCTTCCAACTAAATTTGTGTCTCAGAATTTGCATGAATTAAGAAATTTAAATTCGAAGATTGTTTCTAGAGTAGATGCAATTCTAAATGCAGAAAGTGATGCAGAATGGGAAACAACGTTTGATAACGCTGATGAGAACATAAAAAAAATTTATGTCGCAGCTCGTTTGACACGTTTCATCTTAGATAATTTTAAATTATGTTCTCCAAATTATCTTGAAGAGTGGGATATTAAAGATGGTTCCACATTTGTTGTGCATAGATCTGTGAGTAAAATTGTAAAAATCTATCAAAATGACTTTAAGAAAAAGAAGAGCAATATGACTTTTAATGGACAATCTTATTGTCAATTAGAGGGGAAAAAGGAGGCTTTTGAAATAATCTTAATGTTATTAATTGAGAATGCTATCAAATATTCAAATGATTTAGCGTCTTTACCACCACAAGTAGAAATAAAAGAAGGAAACAAGGATTTAAAAATTATTATTCAATCATATGGAAAATTAATCCCTGATGAAGATGTTCCAAATATCTTTAATCGTGGATACCGTTCTTCTATTCATTCTAATCAAGATGGTTCCGGTATGGGATTGTATAATGCAAAAAAACTATTGGAAAAATACAATGCCACAATACATTATTCAAAGAATCTTATAAATAGTAATATGGGTTGGAATACCTTTACCATTACGTGTAATTCTATAATAAAGAGTGATGTAAGATGACCTACAAACTTTCCGAAGTCGCCCATAGCACCAAAGGCAAGAAGCCCAAAAACCTTTCTCAAGAAAAAACGGATGGTTTTGAAATACCGTACGTTGACATAAAAGCCTTTGAGAAAGGGATAGTTGACAATTATACCGATGGCGAGAATTGCACCTTTTGCAAGCCCGATGATGTTTTGATTGTTTGGGACGGAGCAAGGTGCGGTTTTGTAGGCCGTGGAGTTGAAGGTGCTATTGGTTCGACGCTTGCAAAAATTAGCAGCGACAAATACACTAACGATTTTCTGTTCTATTTCCTTCAGTCGAAATATAAAGTGCTGAATAGCAATCCACGCGGAGTTGGAATACCGCATATTGAACCAAATTTGCTTTGGAATTTTGAAATCCCTGATGTGGACAAAACCACCCAGCACCTCATAGTAACCCGCATAGAAACCCTTTTCGCCGAACTCGACAAGGCCGTGCAGCACCTGCGCACCGCACAGCAGCAGATTAAAACCTACAGGCAGGCCGTGCTCAACCATTGGCTGAATAATGACGACGGGAAATGGGAAACGGTGAAGTTAAAGGATATATGTTTATCGATTTCAGATGGTGACCATTTACCACCAAAACGCACAACGAAAGGAATCCCGTTTATTACAATTTCTGATATTAAAGGGAATTGTATTGATTATTCTGATGTAAGTTATATGACAGAAGAATATTACGAAAGTTTATCAGATAATAGAAAGGCTCAAATTGGAGATATTTTATATACGGTAACAGGATCTTTTGGTATTCCTGTAATGGTGGAAGATGACAAAAAGTTTTGTTTTCAGAGACATATTGGGCTTGTTCGTCCAAATCCAAATTTGGCTGCTCAAAAATGGTTGTACTATATGATGCAATCGCCAATCATATACTCTCAAGCAAATGAAAAAGCAACAGGTACAGCACAAAAAACAGTCACTTTAACTGTACTAAGGGATTTTAATCTTTTCCTTCCTCCGCTCACCGAGCAGCAGCGCATAGTAAATGAAATCGAATCGCGTCTGTCGCAGGCAACGGCAAGCGAAACCTACATTGAAAACGCCCTGCAACAAGCCGAGGCACTCAGGCAAAGCATACTCAAGAAGGCGTTTAGCGGGGAGTTGGTGTGAGGAATTTATAAGCTGTTTAGCTTATAAATTCCTAAATGATGATATTTGTGAAATTATATATATGTATGATATGATGCGTAAATAAAGATATGTGTCGTATGACGCATAAATAAAATACAACACATATAATGTATATAATAAAAATATGAGCCAAATTATTCATATTTTATGTATCTTTGCGATTGTAAATACTATGAATATGGAAAAAAAGAAAGTGGCAGTAATCACTGGCGATTTAGTTAATTCACGCCAAATTTCTATCGAAAAACGGAAAGAAATTTATGCGTATATGGAATGGAGCTATTCTTGCTTTGTCATTCAGCGAGGCTGCTTTACTGATTTCAAATTAGAATTTTTCAGGGGCGACAGTTTCCAGTTGCTGGTGGAAAATCCTGAAATGGCTCTACGACTGGCATTGTTTCTACGTGCAAGATTGCGTGCTGCCTATGGGAGAAAGAATCTGCAGGAAGAACCTTTGTTGTCGAAATATACGCAGAAGAGCGGCAACAAAAAACTTTGGGATGCACGAATGTCCATAGGCATTGGTGATATGGAATATCGTTCAAAGTCTGTCATAACTTCCGATGGCGAAGCCTTCGTTTTGTCAGGGCACGAACTGGACAAAATGAAATCAAATGAACGTCTATCCATAAAAATGCAAGGTGTTGAGGAGTGTTCGTTATTGCAGTCGCAATTCAACACACTGCTTCGCATGGGTGACGCATTGGTACAGGGATGGACAGAAGCCCAGTCACAATTGGCGGCAGAATGCCTTTTGTTTCCAAATAAAACGCAGCAAGCATTAGAAAAGGAATATGGAATACCCCAAACTACCATAAGCCGACGAAAATCTGGAGGACACATTGATGAAATACTGAGCTTGTGTGATTATTTTGAAAAACTAATACCGACATTGCTATGAATATAATACTTGTCATTGCAATCTTTTTGGTCGTTCATGTTTTGTTCGATTTTTATTTTCAGCCGTCTAAATGGGTAGATTCAAAAAACACCGAAGGTTTTAAGTCGAAATACTTGTACTGGCACTGCTTTATATATGCTTTGGCAGTTTCAGGCGTCGTTTTCTTTTTGACACACGTATGCTGGCTGACCATAGTTGCATTTGTTGCAGTTGGCATTTCACATTTGATAACAGATGGCTTAAAAAAGAAATATGGAGACAGTATAGGCTATTTCTTTATGGACCAAATCGTTCATATATTAGTATTAGGATTTTTTGTGTGGCAGGTTTGCATGAAACAAACTATAGAGGTTGACAGAAACTGGTTAATTGTTCTACTATTATATGCATTAGGATACTTGATTGTACTAAAACCATTTGGTATTACTGCGAAAAATATTATGGACACGTTTGATTTCAAGCCATCGGAAAAAGGGCTTAAAGATGGCGGATTGTGGATTGGCTATATTGAACGTTTCCTGATATTGACTTTTGTTTTGATGTCTTACTACGAGGGCATAGGTTTCCTGTTGGCAGCAAAATCAATTTTTAGGTTTGGTGAATTAAAGAATGACAATGAGATAAAACGGACTGAATATATATTGATAGGGACACTTTTGAGTTTCGGGTTGGCCGTTTGTATAGGAATGTTAATGAAAATGACGCTGAATTATTTATAAACAATGACCGAATCAACCATCATATCGAAAATCTGGAATATGGCCAACGTCCTGCGCGACGATGGCGTAAGTTATGGCGACTATTTGGAGCAAATCACCTATCTGCTCTTCCTGAAAATGGCCGATGAGATGAACAAGCCGCCTTATAACAAGGGGCTGAAGTTTCCACACTTGAAGGATGCCGAAGGCAAGGAAATAGCCGATGGCGAAATGTGCGATTGGGAAACGCTCACAAGCAAGCGTGGTGCGGAGTTGGAGGCCTACTACGTGCAGATGCTTCGCAGCCTTGCCACCGAAAAAGGAATGTTGGGGCAGATTTACACCAAGAGCCAGAACAAGATTCAAGACCCTGCCAAACTGCTTCGTGTGATTGACATGATCAACCGCGAAAACTGGTCGCTGATGGGCTCCGATGTGAAAGGCAAGATTTACGAAGGTCTTTTGGAAAAGAACGCCGAAGATACCAAAAGCGGTGCGGGACAATATTTTACGCCCCGTGCATTGATTCGTGCTATGGTGGCGTGCGTGCGTCCCAAGCCCGAAAAGACCATTATCGACCCTGCCTGTGGAACGGGTGGTTTCTTCCTTGCCGCTTACGATTATATTGCAGGTCAGCCGCTCAACAAAGACCAGAAACTGTTTCTGAAGAAAAAGACCTTCTTCGGCAACGAGATTGTGGCCAACACACGCCGTCTGTGCCTGATGAACCTTTATCTGCACAACATTGGCGAACTCGACAGCGAGGATTTCATTTCGCCTAACGATGCCCTTGTGTCCGACACAGGCAACCGCTACGATTATGTGCTCACCAATCCGCCTTTCGGCAAAAAGAGCAGCATAACCATTACCAATGAGGATGGCGAGGTAGAGAAAGAGGATTTGAGCTACAACCGCCAGGATTTTTGGGAGACAACTTCCAACAAGCAGTTGAATTTCCTTCAGCATATCAAGACCTTGCTGAAAATCAACGGTCAGGCGGCGGTCGTCCTGCCCGACAATGTGCTTTTCGAAGGCGGTGCGGGCGAGGAGATTCGCAAACAGCTGATGAAAACAACTGAATTACACACCATTTTGCGTCTGCCCACAGGCATTTTCTATGCCAATGGTGTGAAAGCGAATGTTTTGTTCTTCGACAACCGCCCAGCCAGCAAGGAGGTGCAGACCAAGGACATTTGGATATACGATTACCGCACCAACATTCACCATACGCTCAAAAAGTCACCGCTCACGTTCGATGATTTGGCAGATTTTATTAAGTGCTACAACCCCGAAAACCGCAACCTGCGTACTGAAACGTGGGGCGAGTCGAATCCCGAAGGCCGTTGGCGCAAGTTCACCTACGACGAGATAATCGCCCGCGACAAAACCAATCTCGACATTTTTTGGATCAAGGACAAAACACTAACCGATTTGGACAAATTGCCTGATCCGGAAGATATAACCAACTCTATTATCGAAAATTTACAACAAAGTTTAAATTGTTTTTCAAAAATTATTACTACCTATGGACAAAAAATTGACTAAATCAAACAACAAAATGGTTGCTGGCGTTTGTGCTGGCATTGCAGAATATTTAGGATGGGACGTAACCATTGTACGTGCTGTATATGCTGTGCTATCAGTTGTCTCAGTAGGATTCCCCGGATTGTTACTTTACATTATTCTGACGATTGTAATGCCAAACAAATAATAACACTTTAATGGTTAATGTGATATGAAAAAGCTTTTATCGTTAGTTGTATTATGTTGGGCAATAAATGTTTTTGCATTGCCCGAATGGCAAAGTCAGTATGCCATAGGCGAAGGTAAAATAGAACCTCACGCATATATTTTTCCATACGATGAAACTGCCGATATATCGGCGTGTTTTTTTCAAAAATCAAAATATTACAAAAGTTTGAATGGTCAGTGGAAATTTCATTGGGTACGTAATCCTGAATTGCGTCCCAAAGATTTTTATAGACCTGATTTTTACGTCGGCAATTGGAATAATATAATAGTTCCTGGAAATTGGGAACGACAAGGTTATGGTGTTCCTGTTTATGTTAATCAAACTTACGAATTTGCGAGTGAAGCTTTCAAAGGAGAGCGTAATCCACCTTTTGTGCCAGATAGTACGAATGAAGTTGGCTCTTATCGTCGCAATTTTGAAATTCCAGCATCGTGGCAAGGGCAACGCATAGTTTTAGCTTTCGATGGTGTAACATCATTTTTTTACGTATGGCTCAATGGCGAAATGTTAGGCTATAGTCAAGATTCGAAAACTACCGCAGAATGGGATATTACAGACAAAGTAAAAATTGGTACAAATACGCTTGCAGTAGAAGTTTATCGTTGGAGTGCAGGCTCTTATTTAGAATGTCAAGACTTCTGGCGTTTAAGCGGGATAGAGCGTGATGTTTATGTTTATGCCACACCAAAAAGACACATTGCCGACTATAAAGTAACTGCCTCGTTGGACAAAGAGAACTACAAAGATGGCATATTTGCTCTTGAAGCTGCGGTGTCCGGATCAGACACTAAGAGTGCAACTTTCAGATGCCTTTTATACGATGAAAGCGAACAACTTATCTACGAAAACTCGCGTTTGATACCAAGTGGCGATTCTAAATTTGGAATACAAATACCTGCTATAGAACTTCAAAACATTAAGGCTTGGAGTGCCGAAAGTCCAAATCTTTATACATTGGTATTGCGATTAGAAGGAAAAAACGGAGTACTACAACAAACAGGTTGCCGTATCGGTTTCCGAACATCGGAAATAAAAAATCGTCAGTTTTGTATCAATGGTATTCCTATTTTGATAAAAGGCGTCAATGCACACGACCATACACAACAAGGCAGAACAACAACCAAAGAACAAATGTTGCAAGATGTTATTCTAATGAAACAAAATAACATCAACACGGTGCGTTGTGCCCATTATCCAAAGCAATTTTATTTTTACGAATTGTGTAATCAGTACGGACTCTATGTAATTGACGAAGCCAATATCGAATCGCATGGTATGGGATACGAAGCGGTGTCTTTAGCCAAAGATTCTTCGTGGATGTCGATGCATTTGAATCGTACACAACGTATGTACGAACAAACCAAAAACATGCCAAGCGTAGTTATTTATTCATTAGGCAACGAAGCTGGCAACGGTATCAATTTCGAAAAAACATACGAATGGATGAAACAACACGACAGCCGTCCTATTCAGTACGAAAGATCAGAAGAACATTATAATACAGACATTTATTGTCGCATGTATCGTAGCATTGACGATGTTCGTAAATATGTACAACGAAAAGATGTTTATCGACCATTTATTCTATGCGAGTATGTTCATGCTATGGGAAACAGCGTTGGCGGCTTATATGACTATTGGCAACTCTTCGAATCGGAACCTTTGGCACAAGGAGGTTGTGTTTGGGATTGGGTAGATCAAGCATTTGCCGAAGTAGATGAAAACGGAAAATGGTATTGGGCTTATGGCGGCGACTATGGTCAAAATATGCCTTCAGATGGCAGTTTTTGTTGCAATGGGTTAGTAAATGCTGCTCGTGAAGCACATCCACATCTTTTCGAAGTAAGAAAAGTTTACCAATACATAAAAACAAATTTAGTAAACGAAAAACGTATGGAATTTTCGGTGAAAAATTGGCACGATTTTACCAATCTTAAAGATTTTACAATGCATTGGAAAGTTTGTGATGAACATAACAATATACTTAATTCAGGGAAACAAATCTTAAATTGTGCTGCTCACAAAACAACGACTTTTTCGCTACCAAAACCACAATTTCCTACAAACGCAAAAGAATTGTTTTTGAATATAACATGGACTCCCAACAAACCAAAACTATACGAAGCATCACAAACCATAGTGGCTTACGACCAATTTATATTAAAAAACAAAACGTGGAAAGCACCAAACGAAATTACCATTTGTAAGTGGGAAATAAACGACAATATTGTTTCAAACGGTATTTTGTCAGCAAAAATTTGTCCCGAAACGGGAGCATTATCATCATTTTCTAAAAATGGAAGAGAATTGCTTCATTCTCCGTTGATGCTATCGCTTTATCGACCGCTTACCGAAAACGACATTAAAGATTGGAGTGGTGTGGCTAAAAACAAACAACTCGGCTTTGACAAACTTTCACAAAAAGCAACTTCTTTTAAAGTGAAAAAAAATAGTATCAAAACAACTGTTTCAATTTTCTCTAACGAAAAAAAACAGATTGGTACAATGGACGTTACTTATTTGTTTAACTCGGATTCTACAATTTCTGTAAAAACAGTTTTTTTACCCGACACATCAGTAAAAGTTTTATCACGTATCGGTTTGACATTCCAAATGTCCAACGATTTTTCTAAAATATCTTATTTAGGCAAAGAATACGAGACCTATGCCGACAGAAATCAGTGTGGATTCATTCGCCAGTGTAGTACAACGCCCGACCAAATGTTTCATTCTTATGTAGTACCTCAAGCAACAGGCAATAGAATGAATGTACGTTATGCAAAATTTTCTGATGGAGAATACGATTTAACAATAACGGCACCTGTTCCTTTCCAATTTTCAGCACTACCTTATAGCGATGAAAATATTGATAATGCAAAACATTTAAATGAATTGTTACCCGAAACAGGATTTACTATTCACCTTGATGCTGAACAAATGGGAGTGGGAACAGCAACATGTGGTCCAAGCGTTTTACCACAATATTTGCTGCCTCTAAAGAAAACAACCTTCGAATTTATTTTAAAATAGTCGATAAAAAGATGTTCTTTGTATCTTTGTGCAGAGAACAAATGCCCTTGTAGTTCAATGGATAGAACAAAAGTTTCCTAAACTTTAGATTCGAGTTCGATTCTCGACGGGGGTACAATATGAAACCTCATTGTTGTACCTTTTTTATGTTTTATAACATAAAAAAAGGGGGGGGAACTTCTACATTTTCTTTTCTAACTTTGCATTATCTGTATATAATTTTAATTTAAATTTATTTTTTATGAAAAAATGTTATTTGATGTTGTTGTTGGCATGCTTGCTTGTAGCACCAGCATTTGCTATACCAAAGCATGACAACTATGTTGCTCAAGACGATGTTTTAGGGTCTTGGATGTACAATTATTATTCGTCGTGGCAACCGGGTGCTGCTCCTACGGGAGGAGAGGAGAATGAAAACTTTTTCATAGGACGTGTTCGTCCTTTGAAACGTTTTACAAACGAAGCTACACAAGTTATTCAGGATTCTGAAAAAACTCGTCGTGCAAATCGTGGTTTATTGTGGTGGGTTCCCATTGGCGAAAACGACAATGGAAATTGGACATCGATCCCTTCTTATTCGTTTGAGTCAGAGGCTTTCAGTAGCTGGAGTTACATCACTATTTATGGTAACTGGACACAAGGTTTCTTGCGTCAACCGGGAGCGTTTGCCGATGCTTGCCACAAAAATGGTGTAAAAACAGCTTGTGTTTCGGCAGCACCTTGGGCAGTAGGATTAACATCTACCGATGGTAGTCACGGACAAAACTATCAAGCATTAATTAATGGAGGAGCCGACAAACTTTTGAAACTCTTCCGTTATTATGGAATTGATGGTCTTGGTTTCAACTCTGAACAAGATTGGGGCATGCGTTCAGGAATGAAAACTTTGATTCAAAACTGTCAAGATAAAAAAGCTACTTACGGATTAGAAGATCGTTTACATTTCGATTTCTACCAATTGTCAGATGTATTAGGAAGTGGTGGTAGCGGTACCGATTTTTCTGATTTCTTCCCTGATGCTAACGGATTTTTCTTAAACTACAACTGGGGAGCCAGCAACTTGTCAACCTCTGTATCAAATGCAACAAGCAAAGGCGGGAATTCATATGATGTTTATGCTGGTATGGACCAACAAGGTCGTCAAACAGCTCCTTGGAATGTATTAAAAGACTACAACATTTCGGTAGGTCTTTGGGGCGCTCATAACAAAAATATGATTTGGTTGGGTTCGTCTGCCGATGGTTCGTCTGCCTCAGCTATTCAAAACTGCTATTTGCGTAAATGCGAACAATTCTTTACCGGTGGTACACAAAACCCTGTAAACGACATAGCTATTACTAACGAATTGTGTACAGGTCATGCTGGATTTTTTGGTGTATCAAAATTGGTTGCAGCCAAAAGTGCTTTGTCGTGGCAAGTGAACGACTATTTCCCATTCATATCGTATATGAACTTGGGTGTGGGTAAATTCTTCAACAACGAAGGAGAAACTACTTTCGATAGCGAATGGTACAACATTGGTATGCAAGACCACTTGCCAACTTGGCGTTGGTGGATTACTACTTCGTACATGGGTCGTACAACTGCGGAAGTGCCAAACGATACACATGCTACATTTACATTCGACGATGCATGGTTTGGCGGTTCGTGTATGAAAGTGACTTTCGACAATGCTGTAGGAGCTCGTGCTTATCGTTTTATTCAAATGTATAAAACACAATTCCCTATAGCTGCAGGCGATACGTATAAACTTCGTGTACGCTACAAAGCATTGAAAGGAAAAGCAAATATGTCGTTTGCTATGAGTGCAGAGGGAGCAGAGGGTACTGCTATCTACCAAGATATGGGAACTATGTCTGCAACCGAATGGACAGTACTTGAACAAGATTTGACATCAGATTTTAACAACAAAGTTATTGCTCAATTGGGTATGCGTTTCAACAGTGTAGATGCAGGCACAGAGATTTTGATTGGAGAGGTTGCTTTGGTGAAACAAGGTGTTACTTACAACCCTGTAGCTCCTGTTATTGATGCGGCTAAAACAAAAATATTAAAAACAACTCACAAAGGGGTTGATTTCAAAGTGATTTGGAATTGTAGCAATGAAGAACCTAGTGGTCCTACTTATGGAAATACAGGCATAAACCTTGCAACTAGCGGAACAGCATCTTCTTCGATAAGTTCTTATAGAGAGGGGTGGACTTATTATTACGAAAGCAATGCTATTGATGGTAATGAATCTACTAAATTCTGGTCAAGTGCAGGTCCTTCTGCAGGAGATTACTTTACTGTTGATTTAGGTTCTGCAAAACAAATTAGTGAAATCCGCATAGTGATGGATGCAACCGACTGCCCTGCAGGTGCTGTTGTTGAAATTTCATCTAATAATTCAACTTGGACTCAAATTGGAGGCACTTTCTCAAGTCAAGGTACAATAACAGTAGATGCAGAAGGAGAAACTGCTCGATACGTTCGTTTGCGTCATACTGCTTCAACAAACAATTGGCAACAAATATTCGAATTCTATGTTTATGAATATGGTGTTGTAAGTGCAGGCTCTGTATCGGCAGATGCATGGAAATCTGTTTATAACGATGAGGTGGACACTTGGTATTTCGAAATCTGGGGACAACAAGAAGGTGGCGAACCTCAATTGGTTACAACCACTACTACTTGGGCCGGCTATGCTGTAGAAGTGCCATTTGACTTGAATGGAACATTGGCTGTACGTGCTGGTGTACGTGCAGTTGCTCCTGACGGAACTACTAAATCGGAAATCGTCTGGTCTGACTATATGGACGCTTCTAACCTTACTATTTTAGATAATATTGTAATTAGTAAACCTGTAATTAAGCCAAACGAAGATTTCACAATTTCGTTCGAAGATCCTAATCATGCAACAGCAAGTTGGGTAATTACCAACTCGGCTACAGGCGAAACGGTTGCTACAATAAATGATGGCGTAATAGTAGAATTCGGCGAAGGGTTATCAGAAATAGGTTCATACGATGTTACCGTTAATGGTGTGAAAACTCCAGGACTTATTCAAATCTCACCAGAAGAAACTGGTGCAATGCCTGAAATCTATACACTTACATCTGACAAAGACCAAATAAAAGGCGGACATTTAGAAACGGCTACTGTTTCGTACACAAGCCGCGATGCCGATGGTACTGTTTCGAAAGGTTTACGTGTAGAAGACCCTTATGCATTCTGTGCACGTATTAATGACCCTGACAATGCTGCTACTACAGAATTTGCTAAACGTGCTCCTTACACCTATTGTATGTGGTTCAAGGTAAATGATTTGATTCATAGTTCACAAGGTATCAACTTGCTTTACAAAACCGACTTCTCTTGCGACTGGCCACAAAACAACTGGGGTGAGTTCTGGTGTCAGATTCGTCCAAAAGGTGCAGGAAAAGTTCCTTCGGGAACATGCGTCGAAAACGAACTTTCGTTTAACGTTTGCGGATGGTCTGCTCACGACAATGCTCGTACAGGTATGACTAACGGCGAGTCGTTACAAAAAGGTGTATGGTACCACATGGCAGTAGCTTTGGACGAAAACGGCTACGAAACAATGTGGATCAATGGTCGTCAAGTAGCTTATTCGCTCGATAACTATGTATTTGACGATGGTTGTCAATCTTCATCAAATACAAACTCTGGAGCATTTAATCGTAAATTTACACGTTTGTATGTAGGTGCAAGTGGTACTTACAAAGCAGGTTTCAATGGTATTATCGACGAAATTCAATGCTGGGATAAAGTGTTGACTACCGAAGAAGTACGTACGGCTATGCGTGGTTATGACAAAGGTGAAGCTCCTACCAATCTACAAGGTTATTGGACTTTTGAAGAGACCGTACAAAAAACTATCCGCGACACTACACGTACAGTATTCCCTAACTGGGGTAACGGTACATCAGAAGCGGTAGGTTATTATTGCAAGACTCCTGCAATCAATAGCGACGTAGACAATTCAGCAAGTGATCTTTTCGAAAGATTTGTTCCAGACCAACCTGCAGCAGGTTGCCCTATCATACCGGGTTCGTATGTAGTAGAAACTACTCCTACATGGCGTTACGTAGGTGGCGAAGGCTCCATCACGCCAAACAGCTACAATGCTACTTCGGGTAGTGCAACAGCAAGCAATGCCGTAGAAGCAAATCCGTTTAGAGTTTATTTAAAATTAGAAAACTCATGGGGAGCTTCCGAAGAGAGATACGTCGATATAATCGTTCCAGATTGGACGGTAGGTTTAGACAAAGCTGTAGCTCCAGAAAAAATGATGGTATATCCAAATCCATTCGTAGAACGCGTATCGATGCTATTCCCACAAGACGGAGAATACACTTTCTTGATAATGAATATGGAAGGAAAATGTATTTCTACTCAAAGCAAAATGGTAAAAGCAGGATATCCAATTGATGTACAAGTAAATGGAGAATCAGGAATGTATATCCTACAAGTGCGTACGAAAGATAATGTATTGTTACAATCGGTTAAAATTGAGAAAAAATAAAAAACAACCGTAAATAAGAAAAAGGAGAACAAAATTGTTCTCCTTTTTTTGTATGCAAAAAAGGACGAATTATCCGAAAAGTTCTGCTTTCAAAAAAGGAGCTGTAGCCCCTTTGCCAAAGGAGCAAAGCTGCTCGGGAGTCCCCGCAAAAATTATTCTACCACCTTTTGCTCCACCCTCTTCGCCAATTTCTATGATATGGTCAGCCACTTTTATTATATCTAAATTGTGTTCTATCACTATCACTGTATTTCCCCTTTCTATCAGTTTATTGATTACCGAGAGTAAAATACGAATATCTTCGAAATGTAGTCCCGTAGTTGGTTCGTCGAGAATGTAAAGCGTTTTACCCGTATCTTTTTTTGCAAGTTCTGTTGCCAATTTTATACGTTGACATTCACCGCCAGAAAGCGTATTAGATGCTTGTCCAAGTTTTATATAACCAAGCCCAATGTCTTGTATTACTTTCAACTTCTTTACCAACGAAGGAATATTTTCAAAAAATTCAACTGCTTGATTGAATGTCATATCGAGTACATCAGCAATTGATTTCCCTTTGAAACGCACCTCCAATGTTTCACGATTGTATCGTTTGCCACCACACGTTTGACAAGGAACAAACACATCTGGCAAAAAATTCATTTCGATAGTTTTATAGCCATTTCCTTGACACGCTTCACAACGTCCACCATTCGTATTAAACGAAAATCGTCCAGACTTGTAGCCTCTTACTTTTGCTTCGGGCGAAGTAACAAAAATGTTACGAATATCACTAAAAACGCCTGTATAAGTTACTGGATTCGAACGAGGTGTACGCCCTATAGGCGATTGATCAACTACTATTATTTTATCGATATGCTCAATGCCTTCAATGCTTTTGTAAGGCAAAGGGTCTTTGAGCGAATGGTAAAGTTTTTGGCTTATAATTGGATATAGTGTACCGTTGATAAGTGAAGATTTACCACTTCCCGAAACGCCAGTTACGCAAATAAGTTTTCCTAAAGGGAATTCTACATCTACATTTTTTAGGTTGTTGCCACATGCTCCTCTCAAAAAGACAGATTTACCATTTCCGCTTCTTCGCATTCGGGGTATTTCTATTTTTTTTTCACCATTTAAATATTGTGCGGTAAGCGTTTTCGTTTTGAGCATATCAGAAGGTGTCCCTGCAAAAACTACATTTCCTCCTTGTCTTCCCGCAAAAGGCCCAATGTCTATTATATAATCGGACTGCAACATCATTTCCTTGTCGTGTTCAACAACAATGATAGAGTTGCCCATGTCACGCAGTTTTTTCAACGAGTAAATGAGCTTTTCATTATCACGTTGATGGAGTCCGATACTCGGTTCGTCGAGAATATAAAGCACATTGACCAACTGCGATCCTATCTGCGTTGCAAGACGAATACGCTGACTCTCGCCACCCGACAGCGTTGCCGATGCCCTATTAAGTGATAAATATCCCAATCCAACATTAAGCAGAAATTGTAAACGTGAACATATTTCTTTAAGAATTTCAGAAGCAATCGTAAGTTGTCGTTGTGATAGTTTTTGTTCTATGTTGCAACACCATTGATAGAGTTCGTCGATATCCATTTCAGAAAGTTGAGCAATATTCTTATTATCTATTCTGAAATGAAGAGCCTCTTTGTTCAATCGCCAACCATGGCATTCGGGACAAACAATTGTTTTCGAAAACTGATTTACCCATTTTTGTTCTGTAGCCGAAGTACTATTTTCTTGTTCTGCTTCAATATATTTTATAATGCCGTAATAAGAAACGTAATAATTTGAAGTTCCTAACGATTCATTTTTTATATGTAGGTTTTCAGGCGAACCATTCAAAATCTCATTTAAAGCCTCTTCGGGTAGCTGACTTATAGGAGTTTTCAATGTTGCACCATATTTCTCACAAATGGCAGCAATTTGCCAAAAAATAAGCGAATTCTTTTGCTTACCAAGAGCAACTATTCCACCTTGAGCAATACTAAGATCTTTGTTTGGAATAATTTTTTCGATATCGATTTGGTTTATCTCGCCCATACCCTTACACACAGGGCAAGCTCCTTTAGGCGTGTTGAACGAAAAACTGTGAGGAGCAGGATCTGCATACGAAATACCCGATGTCGGACACATCAAATGCTTACTAAAAAAACGAACTTCCTCAGTTGTTTTTTCAAGCAACATAATTATTCCTTTACCTTGTACCATAGCCAAATCAACACTTTTCTTTAAGCGTTGCTCATCACATTCCCTCACAATCAACTTATCAACTACAAGCTCAATGTCGTGCGTCTTGTATCGGTCAAGTTTCATTCCGTGTACAATTTCTCTTATTTCTCCATCGATACGTACATTGAGAAACCCTTTTTTCAGAACATTTTCAAACAACTCCTTATAGTGTCCTTTTCGCCCTTTAACCAAAGGAGCAAGAATGTAAGTTTGCTTCCCTTCGTAATGTTTTAGAATAAGATTTAAGATTTTTTCTCCTGTATATTTCACCATTTTTTCCTCAGTAACGTACGAAAAAGCCTCACCAACACGAGCGAATAAAAGTCGAAGAAAATCATAAATTTCAGTTGTTGTTCCTACCGTAGAACGCGGATTCTTATTAGTAGTTTTTTGTTCGATAGAAATAACAGGACTCAATCCCGAGATTTTATCAACATCGGGACGCTCCATATTTCCAAGAAAATTTCGAGCATACGAGGAAAACGTTTCTATATAACGGCGTTGCCCTTCTGCACAAATTGTATCGAAAGCCAACGAAGACTTCCCGCTACCACTAAGCCCCGTTACAACTGTCAGTTGATTACGCGGAATCGTAACGTTTATGTTCTGCAAATTATGAACTCTTGCTCCTACAATTTCGATATTCCCTTTGCTTTTCTGCATCTAATTTTCCGAAATTTTTTGCAAAGATAGTGGCATTTGTTTATAAAAAAACCGGTTATAAGTATCAACCGGTTTTTCTTCTATGAATTCTTTTTCCAGATCTTCAATTCTCATCAGATCTCTTAAAGTATTATAAGTGCGATTTGTTCTACACCAATCACACTTACCATAATTTCGACAGTGCCAACTTACAGCTTTAGCTCCTGTCTTTTTTTGTCTTTTTGTTCTGCTCACTTTCTTGTCAATTTTCTGCAACGTCAGGGAAAATCAATTTATATCCCTTTCCATGCACATTTAGAATTCCGACATTCGGGTCTTCTTTCAGCAATTTACGCAATTTAGTAATGTAAACATCCATACTTCGAGCATTAAAGTAATTATCATCAATCCAAATCGTTTTCAATGTATAATTACGCTCAAGAATATTATTCCCGTTTTGAGCAAGCAAAAGAAGCAATTCATTTTCTTTCGTTGTCAAACGATTTTCTTTATCTCCTATTTTCAATATTTTTTTCTGTGAATCGAATGTAAATTCTCCAATCTTAAACAGGGTTTGATTTTTCTCTTTTGAGCAATTGATGCGACGGAGAATTGCTTCAATTCGGAAAATCAATTCCTCCATACTAAATGGTTTTGTAATATAATCGTCGGCTCCAATCTTAAATCCTTCGAGAATATCTTCTTTCAGCGTTTTCGCACTCAAAAATATAATTGGAATCTTTTTATCGATCAACCTTATGTCTTGAGCTAACGAAAATCCATCTTTTTTAGGCATCATTACGTCAAAAATACATAAATCATATTTCCCTTTTACAAAAGCTTTGTAGCCCAATTCACCATCAGGGAAAAGATCTGCATCATAGTTTTTCACTTGAAGATACTCTTTGAGTAACATTCCTAAACTTTCATCATCTTCGCAAAGTAAAATTTTTGTTTTTTGTTCCATTTCTCTATTTTTTATTTGTTTAATATTATAGGTATTGCAATTGTAAATTTCGTTCCAATGCCAAACTCACTTTCGACAGCAATCGAACCTTGATGGATCAATATAATTTTTTTTACGTAAGAAAGTCCTAATCCAAATCCTTTTATATCATGCAAATTACCTGTTGTAGCACGATAAAAACGATCGAAAATAAATTTTAGTTCATTTTTTTTAATACCGATGCCATTATCTTCAACACTTATATATAAGTATTTCCCCTTGTTCCAAGTTTTAACTTTTACGATCAAATTCCAATTGCTATTTCTGTACTTCAATGCATTGTCAATAAGATTATAAATCGCATTTGTAAAATGGAGTTCGTCTATCATAGCAAAAGAATTTTTCGCATCAAAATGAGTTAAAAGCTTCCCTTGACAACTTTCAATTCTTAACGAAAAATTATCAGCAATTGTTCTTATGATGTTGTTAATGTCAATCGACTTAAATTCCATCGGAAGTTTCTCTTTGTCGAGTGCTGATAGCTGCAATACTTTTTCTACCTGAAAACTCAATCTTTTTGTCTCTTCTGTCAAAATATTTGAAATCCGTTGAAGCATTTGAGGTGTTTTTTCAAAAGAGTTATCTCTCATCAATTGTGCTGCCAAAGAAATTGACGAAATAGGAGTTTTTAGTTCGTGCGTAAGATTATTGATAAAATCATTTTTTGTTTTACTTAATTTTTTCTGATAAATCAAAACAAGAATAATGCAAACGAATGCTAAAAATAATAACAACGTAATTGTCATTGACGGTATGAACAAATATATTGCATCAAAACTAAACGGCTTTTTTTCTGGGAAAAATAAATTTATAAAATACGGATTGGATATTTCGTTTGGAAAGAGTTTTTGAGAATAGACTTTCAAGTTACGAGTTTCCTGTTGTTTTCCATAAATAGATATTCCTTTTTTGTCGGTAACAAAAAATACAAATTTATCGTTAATCCCATTTTCAGTGAGATATTCTTGTAACAACAACTGGAAATTATCAAAATTAACACGCTCACGAATATTCTTATTATGAATATCTGTTAGCCAAGTAGATAGAATATCTTCTATGACTTCTTTTGTATGTAATATTTGAGTGTATTTCTGCTGTCGAAGTTTTAAAGTCGTTTCAGAAATAAGATCTTTTTGAGGTTGTAGAAAAATATTACTGCTTGTTTTCAAAGAATCTATTCTGTATTGTAGAACTCGTTTTTTTAGAACTTGAGGTTCTCTTTCTTGTATAGTAACTAACTCTTGTAAGGCAAGATCCATATACACAGATATTTCCTCTTTTTCTAAGTCTTTTACAAAAGTCATTAAAGATTTTTGTACCTTTTGCTCATAAAGTTGTTCGTATATCAATGTCGCATATTGAAAATTTCTGTATTGCAAATACAATAAAAATCCAAAAAATACCGAAACAACAATAACAAAAAATAAACTAAACGACTTTTTCATTCCTCTATTTTTTTACAAATAAAACTATTTCTATTGAAAAAACATCACTTCTGTTTATTTATATTAACAAAATAAAAATAAAAATTCTTGTTTTTAATATTAAATTAACATTTTATATCGTATTAACACATAAAAAAAAGCACCTTAAGGTGCTTTTTTATTATTCTTTACAAAACATTAAAAACTATAGCCTACACCCAAACCAAGAATTGATTTAAACTGAACACGTTCTGCCATTGTACCTTCTTTGTCAGCAATAAGTACACCCGGATAATATTTCAAAGAAGTACTAAGCGTAACATTTAAAACTTTTAGGAATTGATAAGAGATGGCAAAATCCCAGTCAACATCAAAGTTACCAAACCGACGACGTTCCATTTTTTCTCCCCACGAATAAGGAGTAAAAATTCCAACCGTAGAAATAATTTTCAAATTTTCAATTTTTGTATAATTCACTCCTGCTTTAGCAGAAAGACCAAGTTCCGCTAAATTTGTTTTATCAAGCTTTATGCCATAACGTTCACGAAAATCGGCATCTGTACATGTTGAAATTTTCCCAGCAACAGGCGAAATATATATAGAAAAAATATCATTTGGTTTCCAATCAATACCGACTGAAATATCGGTATAAGAAGGTGAAAGCCACGCCGAAATAGGAGTTTTTACATCGTTAGAATAATCGTAACCTTTTGCATACTGCGATTTAAAGTTTCCTGCAACAGTCAAATACCATTGTTTATGAAACTCCCAACCAAATTTTGTAGAAAAATTGATTTTATCATTTGATTTTCGCCAAGGTTCAAATTTTGTATCCAAATAACTAACGCCTATTTCTGTATCAAGGTTTGTTTCCCAAGCAATGACACCTTTCTTATAAAGAAGAGTTACATTAGCTGACGCAATTCCCGTAGCATTATTGTTACCTCCTGCTGCCCAATTCCACATATTTGTTGCACTTGCATTCAAAGCAAGAATACCACTACACTTCCAATATTTTGGTTTTGCTACTTCTGACGGTTCTTCTACTACATCTTGAGCATACAAATTAATGCCACAAAGAAAAATTAAAAAACTGATAAAGGTTAATTTTTTCATACTTAATAGATTTTTAATAAAAATTTTTGCAAAAGTAAATAAAAATTTCGCTGTTCAAAAAATAGAAATACCTTTGTTGCTTGATAACTTGATAACTTTATAAAATGAAATCACGTTCTATTTTTTTATTTTTTCTATTATCACTTTTTATTTCGTGTACTAAAGAAAAATCTAATAAATCAACGGAACAATTCTCTACAGATTCCGTTCTCTATTTACAATATGCAAAGGGATTTCGGGTAACTTATACTCCAGATTACAAAAAGGTTGAACTATTGCAACCAAAGCAACAAACGATTATAGAACGATATTATTTAGTTCGGGAAGAGCAAACACAAGTGCCTACTGACGGACAAAAAATTGTTATACCACTTAAAAAAATTGCAGTGGCATCAAATACCCATTTAGAATTTCTGTCAATTATTGGAGAACAAAATACTATTGCAGGGATATGTTCTCCACAACTTGTTTTTAATGATTCTATTTTAGCGAAATACAATACTGGCGAGATTATCAACTTGGGCGATGCATTCTCTATGAATTTAGAACGCCTAATTTTTTTACGACCAGAAGTAATTTTTGTAAGCGGATTTAATTCGGGACAACAAGACGGGAACAAACGAATTATGCAAACAGGAATTCCTGTTGTTTCCAATAATGAATGGAAAGAAACCTCCGTATTAGGTCGTGCAGAATGGATTAAATTTATGGCCCTATTTTTTGATAAAGAGACAATTGCTGAATCTTTTTTCGCAAAAATAGTTTCAGAGTATAATGCATTAAAACAAAAAACGGATAGCATCACAACGAAAGAACCTCAAGTAATGCTTGGTGGAGGTTTTAAAGGAACTTGGTATGTGCCATCAGGAAGAAGTTTTATGAGCAATTTGTTGCAAGATGCCAAAGCTGATTACTTTTTCAAAAACGATACAACCTACGAGAGTCTTCCTTTGAGTTTCGAACAAGTTTTACATAAATTTTCTTCGTCAGACATTTGGATTGGAGCTCCTGCTGATAGCTTATCGGAATTAATACTAATTGACGAACGTTATGCGGCATTTGCTCCCGTAAAACATAACAAAGTTTACAATTTTAACGCTCGTAAAAACAATTCAGGTGCAAACGATTATTGGGAAAGTGGAGTTGCACATCCTGAGATAATCCTTTCAGATTTAATAAAAATACTTTACCCTGACCTACTTCCAGAACACGAATTATATTATGTTAGTCAGTTGAAATAATATCAATGTGCTTCGAGCCAATTTTTTCCAATACCAATATCTACCTTCAATGGTATTTGTAATTGAAAAGCATTTTCCATCTCTTCTTTCACTAACAAACTGACACGTTCTAACTCTTTATTAGGAACGTTAAAATTCAACTCATCATGAACTTGTAAAATCATTTGTGTTTCAAGTTGTTCGTTGGCAATTCTTTTCGCTATACGTATCATAGCAATTTTTATAATGTCAGCTGCGGAACCTTGAATAGGAGCATTGATAGCATTTCGTTCGGCAAATCCTCGAACATTAGCATTATGTGAATTTATATCAGGGAGATAACGCTTACGACCAAAAATCGTTTCTACAAAACCTCTTTCACGTGCATTATTAATGCAACCTTCCATATATGTTTTTACCATCGGGAAAGTCTCAAAATATCCATCGATAAGTTCTTTTGCTTCACTTCTTGAAATGTTGAGTCGCTCTGCTAATCCAAAAACCGAAATTCCATAAATGATACCAAAATTGGCAGTTTTTGCTTTTCTCCGCATATCAGCAGTAACTTGTTCAATTGGCACTTTATAGATATTAGCTGCCGTTGCAGTATGAATATCATGATTCGAACGAAATGCCTCTATCATATTCGTATCTCCACTCAAATGAGCCATGATTCGTAATTCTACTTGCGAATAGTCAGCACTAAGAAACGAACAACCTTCGTCGGCAATAAAAGCTTTTCGGATATCTTTTCCTTTTTCATCACGAATAGGAATATTTTGCAGATTAGGATTACTTGAGCTGAGTCGTCCTGTAGCCGTAACTGTCTGATTAAAAGACGTATGTATCTTATTTGTTTTCTTATTTATCAACATTGGAAGAGCATCTACATAAGTACTTAATAACTTTTTCAGCCCTCGATATTCTAAAATTTTAACAACTATAGGATGTTTTCCTTTTAGTTTTTCAAGAGTTTCTTCGTCAGTAACATATTGTCCTGTTTTAGTTTTTTTCGCCTTTTCTACAATTTTTAAATGTTCGAACAATAGCTCTCCTATCTGCTTTGGAGAATTAATATTAATATCTTTATCAGCAAATTTTTTTATCTCATGGTCTATCTTTAAAAGTTCATTAGTCATTGTTTGCGACGATTGAGCTAAAGCAAAATCATCAATCAGAATGCCATTTATTTCCATTTGAGCCAACACACCAACAAGGGGCATTTCTATTTCGTAAAAGAGTTTCTCCATACCGTTCTCTACTATTTGTGACTCAAGTTTTTGTTTCAATTGCAATGTTATATCAGCATCTTCGCAAGCATATTCCGTTATTTTATCTTCAGCAACATCTCGCATATTAAGTTGATTCTTCCCTTTCTGACCAATCAACTCTTCGATATGAATCGTTTGATATTGAAGTAAAATCTCAGCCATATAATCCATCCCGTGTCGAAGTTCAGGATTAATCAAATAATGAGCTATCATTGTATCAAACAAATCTCCAGCAAGATTTATATCATAATTCCTTAAAACCATTAAGTCGAACTTTATATTCTGTCCAATCTTTTTAATAGATCTATTTTCAAAAACAGGTTTAAATCTTTGTGCTAAATTTTTTGCCTCATTCTGATTTTTTGGGAAAGGGACATAAAACGCTTTATGTGGTTCGATCGCAAATGCAATTCCAACTAATTCTGCAGCAAGTGGTTCTACAGATGTGGTTTCTGTATCGAAACAAAATTCTGTTACAGAAGAAAGTTCCCTAATAAGTACCTCTACCGCATCATCATCATTAATTGTAACATACTTATGTTCAACTGTTTTTATATTCAAAAAGGTTGGATTGAGATTACTTTGAACCACAGGATCTTCAAATTCGTCAATACCAAAAAGATTGCCTTGTATAATTTTAGGCTGCGATGTCTTCACCCCTGTAATATCATTGTTCAACAATTTATTTAAATGATTTCTAAATTCAAGTTCTGTAAACAATTTTACAAGAACTTCTGTGTCAGGTTCTTTCATCAAGAAAACCTCTTCTTCGAAATCAATAGGAACATCAGTTTTTATAGTTGCTAAGAATCGTGAAAATTCTATAAGTTCCCTATTACTTTCAAGTTTAGTTTTTAGAACACCTTTTAATTGTGCAGTATTTTGTAAAAGATTATCAATGCTACCAAATTCTTTCAATAATTTTATTGCTGTTTTTTCACCAATACCCGGACAACCAGGAATGTTATCCGACGAATCTCCCATTAAACCTAACAAATCAATAATCTGTAATGGATTATCTAAATCAAACTTCTCATTTATTTCTTTCGGACCAAGTACATCATAACCATTCCCTCCAAAACGAGGTTTATATATAAAGCGATGCTCCGAAACCAACTGCCCATAATCTTTATCGGGTGTCATCATAAAAACATCAAAACCCAACGCTTCTGCTTTTTGTGCAAGAGTTCCTATCACATCATCAGCTTCAAAACCATCTACTTGTATCACTGGAATACGATATGCTTCAACAAGTTGTTTTATATAGGGCTTCGCTATACGAATATCTTCTGGCGTTTCTTGACGTTGAGCTTTGTATTGCTCATAAGCTTCATGTCGAAAAGTTGGTCCAGATGGATCAAACACAACTGCCATGTGTGTTGGTTTTTCACGATTGATTACATCTTGCAAAGTATTCAAAAATCCATAAATAGGCGAGGTATTTATTCCTTTAGAATTTTTACGAGCTATTTTCAAAAAAGCATAATAAGCTCTATATATCAATGCATAAGCATCAAGAAGAAATAGTTTTTTCATTTTATTTATCCATTTTCTATAAGGCAAAGTTATAGATTTTTATGTGGCTTTCTATATTATTCAATAAATTCAGAATATTTATTTTAGATTCTTTTTATCTTTGTAGAAAGTTAAAAATGCAGACTTATGTTTAAGTTTTTTAAATTATTAAAACGATTTGTTTTTCCGTACAAACGATATGTTGTTTTAAATATTTTCTTTCATTTTGTATCAACTATTTTTACACTATTTTCATTTGCTTCAATAATTCCAATTTTACAAATATTATTCGGGATGAAAATCCAAAATTCTGTTTATATGGAATGGAATTGGAGCGATAGCCTTTCGCATCTGGTAGGAGCTTTCAAAAACAATGCTTTTTATTTTGTCGAACAAATAATTATAAATATTGGAGCAGGTTGGGCATTAGCATTTTTAGGAATATTCCTAATATTTACAACTTTCTTAAAAACCTCAACATCTTTTCTTGGATCATATTTTATGATTCCTATTCGAACCGGCGTTTTGCGTGACCTTCGGAATCAAATTTATAATAAAGTAGTGAGCTTGCCTTTGAGTTTTTTCTCCGATGAACATAAAGGCGATATTATGTCTCGAATGACAGGCGACGTCAACGAAGTGGAAGTTTCAATTATGAGTTCGTTAGATATGATTTTCAAAAATCCAATCATGATAATTATTTATCTAATAACAATGTTTACTATGAGTTGGCAACTTACAATTTTTGTTTTATTGATACTTCCGCTTAGCGGGTTTTTGATTGGACAAATAGGAAAATCATTAAAACGAAAATCAACTCTTGGACAAGAACAAACAGGAGAAATGCTCTCTCAAATAGAGGAAACTTTAGGAGGTTTACGCATCGTAAAAGCCTTTAATGCAGAACAAAAAGTGAAAACTCGTTTTGCACGTTTAAATGAAAGAATACGCGAAACTTTCAATCGTATCAATCGTAGGCACGCGTTAGCACATCCTGTTAGCGAATTTTTAGGTACAATAGTAATTGCAATTGTTTTAATGTATGGGGGTTCCTTAATTTTAAATAATACAAGCTCTATTTCTGCTCCTTCATTTATCTACTATTTGGTTATTTTTTATAGTATTATAAATCCAGCAAAAGATTTAACAAAAGCAAGTTACAGTATTCAAAAAGGATTAGCTTCGTTAGAACGAATAGACAAAATACTCAATGCAAAGGATACAATCCCTAATCCAAAAAAACCTATCCCATTCAAAGATTTTAAACATAGAATCGAATACAAAAACGTTTCATTTCGTTATTCTGATAGGTGGGTCTTAAACGATATTAATTTGATCGTTGAAAAAGGAAAGACAATTGCTTTTGTAGGGCAATCTGGTTCTGGTAAATCGACGTTAGTTGATTTGCTACCTCGTTTCTATGATGTCCAAAAAGGAGAAATTTTAATTGACGGAGTAAACGTAAAAGATATGTCGTTATATGATTTACGCTCATTGATGGGAAATGTCAATCAAGAAGCTATTTTGTTCAACGATACGTTTTTTAATAATATTGCTTTTGGCGTTGACAATGCCGAAAAAGAAGATGTGGTTGCTGCAGCAAAAATTGCAAATGCTCACGACTTTATATCTTCTACACAAGCAGGATACAAAACAACCATCGGCGATAGAGGCAACAAATTGTCAGGAGGCCAACGGCAACGTTTGAGCATCGCTCGAGCTATACTCAAAAATCCTCCTATTTTGATACTCGACGAGGCCACTTCTGCTCTCGACACCGAATCTGAAAAATTAGTACAAGAAGCTCTCGAAAAGTTAATGGAGAATCGTACAACGTTAGTCGTTGCACATCGTTTGTCAACTATTAAGCGTGCTGATGAGATTTGTGTATTACACGAAGGACGAATCGTAGAACGTGGGCGACACGATGAACTTATTGCTTTGAATGGTTTTTATAAAAAACTATGCGATATGCAAAGTTTTTAAAAGAAAAATGAAAAAAATACTTATACAAAACGGAACACTTGTAGGCAATGGATTGCATTGCAAAAGCGATCTATTGATAGAGAACAATCGTATAGTTGATATTGCTGATACAATAAAATGTGATACTGATACGGAAGTTTTTGATGCTACAGATTGCATTGTGAGTTATGGACTTGCCGATGTACATGTTCATTTGCGTGAACCGGGTTTTTCGGCAAAAGAAACCATCGAAACAGGGACGCAAGCTGCTGCACATGGAGGATTTACTACGATTTGTGCTATGCCAAATCTTATTCCAGCTCCCGATAAAGAAGAAACTATCAATATCGAAAAAGAAATTATCAATTCACAAGCGATTATTGAAGTGCTTCCTTTTGCTACTATTACTAAAGAACGCAAAGGACGTAACGTTGTAGAAATAGAAAATTTACACACACAAGTAGTTGGATTTTCAGACGACGGAAACGGTATTCAAACTACAGAAGTGATGCAAAAAGCAATGCAAAAAATTGCGAAGACTGATAGCATTATAGCAGCACATTGCGAAGATAATTCGCTTCTTCACAATGGTTATATCCATGCAGGCAAATACGCAAAAAAACATGGGCATCGTGGAATTTGCTCTGAAAGTGAATATACACAAATTGCCCGTGATGTAGAAATGGCTATTGCAAACCAATGCCGATATCACGTTTGTCATATCTCTACTGCCGAAAGTGTAGATATTATCCGAAATGCAAAACGTATATCGAATAATATATCGTGCGAAACAGCTCCACACTACCTCACACTATCCGATAACGATTTGCAAGAAGATGGACGATTCAAAATGAATCCACCACTTCGATCTATTAACGATCAGAAAGCCCTCATCAATGGCATTATTAATGGGACGATAGAGATAATCGCAACTGACCACGCACCGCATACTGCACACGAAAAATCGCTTGGACTCGAAGGTAGTGCTATGGGTATTGTAGGACTCGAAACAGCCTTTGCCGTATGCTATACAAAACTTGTAAAAACGGGAATTATTAGCATCGAAAAATTAATTGCTTTAATGTGTGAAAATCCTCGTAGAATATTTCGTTTAGGAGGAGCATTAAAAGTTGGCGAACGTGCAGATATTACAGTATTCGACGTAAAAAATCCTTATCATATTGATAGTAAAAAATTCCTTTCGAAAGGGAAAGCAACGCCTTTTGAGGGTTGGGAAGTTTATGGGAAATGCCTATTGACAATTTACAATGGAAATATTGTTTGGAAAGAATAAATACTAACAAATGGGAAAAACTCTGTTTAAAATTATCAGTAATAAACCTCTGACAAATTTAGTTTACGAAATGTGCCTGAATGGAAATACTTCGGCAATAAAACGTGCTGGACAATTTGTTAATATTGCCATTGATGGGTTGTACCTCCGTCGCCCTATTTCAGTTTGTGATTTTTCGGAAAACTTTCTTAAAATTATTTATAAAGTTGTTGGCGAAGGTACTGAACAAATGTCGAAAATGAAACCTAACACAACACTTGATATACTTGTTGGACTTGGTAATGGCTTTTCCACAAACAACTGTCAAAAGCCTTTACTCATTGGTGGAGGTGTTGGAGTTCCTCCGATGTACAAACTTGCAAAAAATCTTATTGAACAAGGGAAACAAGTTTCAGTTGTACTTGGTTTTAACACAAAAGAAGAGATTTTTTACTACAACGAATTTGTAAATCTTGGAGCAAAGGTATATGTTGCTACAGCCAATGGTTCGATGGGGACAAAAGGATTTGTAACTGATGCTATCAAAGTAAACAATATTGATTCGGATTATTTCTATGCCTGCGGTCCACTACCTATGTTGCAAGCATTATACAACACACTCGATATTGATGGCGAAATGAGTTTCGAAGAACGTATGGGTTGTGGATTTGGTATTTGTATGGGTTGTAGTTGTAAAACAAAAAACGGACACAAACGCATTTGCAAAGAAGGTCCTGTTTTGAAAAAAAATGAAATTGTATGGGAATAAATAATAAATTAAGTGTTGAACTTTGCGGAATCCATCTGCCTAATCCTGTTATTCCTGCAAGTGGAACTTTTGGATTTGGAATAGAAATGGCAGAGTTGTACGACATCAATATTTTAGGAGCAATTTCGATAAAAGGAACCACACGAGAACCACGTTTTGGAAATCCTACACCACGAATTGCCGAATGCAACGCTGGATTAATAAACTCCGTTGGGCTTCAAAATCCAGGCATCGACAAAGTGATTTCTACAGAGTTACCAAATCTTCGAAAATATTTCCGTAATCCAATCATTGCTAATATTAGTGGTTTTTCGTTAGATGAATATGTTGAATGTTGTAAAAAAATAAACGACGAAGAACAAGTTGAAATCATCGAAGTAAATGTCTCATGCCCCAACGTACACAATGGAGGTATGGCATTTGGTACTTCTGCCGAATCGGTTGCAAAAGTTACTCGTGCAGTAAAAGATGTTACAACAAAACCTGTATTTATTAAACTCAGTCCAAACGTAACTGACATTGTAAGCATTGCTCGTGCTTGCGAAGATGCAGGTGCTGATGGTCTGACATTGATAAACACACTTTTAGGAATGCGTATCGACACAGCACGCAGACAACCTGTTATTGCCAAAAAAATGGGAGGTTTTTCGGGAGCAGCTATTTTCCCTGTAGCTCTACGAATGGTGTATCAAGTAGCCAATGCTTGCAAAATTCCAATTATTGGCTGTGGTGGCATTTCTTCTGCTAACGATGTAATAGAAATGATGATGGCAGGAGCAACTGCCATACAAGTAGGAGCAGAAAACCTACGAAACCCATACGCTTGTAAGGAAATAATAGAAAACCTTCCTACAGCAATGGAAAAATTAAAAATTGATTCTTTAAAAAATATCATAGGTATTGTAAAATAGTTAATTATGGCAAAAGATGTAATCATAGCTTGCGACTTCAGTAGCAAAGAACAAACAATAGCTTTTCTTGAAAAGTTTACCGAAAGAAAACCTTTTGTAAAAATCGGTATGGAACTTTTTTATGCCGAAGGTCCTGAAATTGTTCGAGAAATAAAAAAACGAGGACACAAAATTTTTCTTGATCTCAAACTTCACGACATACCAAATACGGTAAAAAAATCGATGGCTGTTTTGAGCCGACTCGATGTAGATATGTGTAACCTGCACGCTGCAGGCACAATAGAAATGATGCGTGCAGCATTAGAAGGACTTACACGCGAAGATGGCTCAAGACCAATTCTTTTGGCAGTAACTCAACTCACTTCTACTAGCGAAGAACGTATGCACAACGATCTACTTGTACAAGGAAAAATAGAAGACGTAGTTGTTCATTATGCAAAAAATGCACAAATAGCAGGACTTGACGGCATTGTTTGTTCACCATTGGAAGCTGGCTTGGTAAAATCTGCTTGTGGTAGCGAATTTGTTACAGTAACGCCTGGCATTCGTTTCGCTGATGGAGTTGTAGGCGACCAAGTACGAATAACAACGCCACAAAAAGCTCGCGAAATTGGCACTGACTACATTGTGGTAGGACGACCTATCACCGCAGCCGAAAATCCTATAGAAGCCTACAACTGTTGCTTAAAAGATTTTTTAAACATTTAATATAAAAACTATGGAAAAAGAAATTGCAAAAGAACTGCTCTCGATAGGTGCCGTTTTTCTTCGCCCCGAACAACCTTTTACATGGGCAAGTGGAATTAAAAGTCCTATTTATTGCGACAATAGATTAACCTTATCGGCACCATCGGTACGAACAAAAATAGAGCAAGGGCTAGCAAAACTTGTTCAAACACACTTCCCTGAATGCGAAATGCTAATGGGAACATCTACCGCAGGTATTGCACATGCTGCAATCACAGCAACTATTTTAAACTTGCCAATGGGCTATGTTCGTAGCGGAGCAAAAGACCACGGGCGTGCTAATCGCATCGAAGGGAAAATGGAAAAAGGGACAAAAGTCGTTGTGGTCGAAGATCTAATTTCGACAGGTGGCAGTTGTATCGAAGTTGTAGAAGCATTACGTGAAGCTGGTGCAGATGTTTTAGGTATTGTAAGTATTTTTACATACGGAATGAAACGCGGCATCGAACGTATTGCTGAAGCAAATACGATAAACTACTCTTTATCAAACCTTGATGCTCTAGTCGAAGTTGCTGCTCAAGAAGGCTACATTGCCGATAGTTGGAAAGAACGTATTCTTCATTTTAGAAACAATCCTGCTGACGAAAGTTGGATTAAATAATATAATTATTATGAAACACCTAATTGACCCAACCGATCTTACACGCGAAGAAACAGATGATATTATTGCTCTTGCTGAAGACATTATTTCACATAGAGAAAATTATAATGAACGCTGTAAAGGGAAAAAACTTGCAACCTTGTTTTATGAGCCAAGTACACGTACACGATTAAGTTTTACTGCTGCGATGATGGAGCTTGGAGGCAATGTTCTTGGTTTTGCTGATGCTCGTAGTTCCTCTGTAAGTAAAGGAGAAACCGTAGAAGACACTGTTCGTGTTGTAGGTTGTTTTGCCGATATTATTGCAATGCGACACCATATAGAAGGAGCTCCTTTGGCAGCAATAGAAGTATCAAAAGTCCCTATCATTAATGCGGGAGATGGAAGTCATAGTCATCCAACACAAACATTAACCGATTTGCTTACTATAAAACGTGAACTTGGACATTTAGACAATCTCACAATAGGTTTTTGCGGTGACTTACGTTTTGGACGTACAGTTCACTCACTCATCAAAGCTATGTCGCGTTATCAAGGGACAAGAGTAATTCTGATTGCTCCTGATGAATTAAGACTTCCCGATTATATTAAACACGATGTTTGCGATTGTAACAATATTGAATACAGAGAAGTAAATTCCATGGAAGAAGTTATGGGCGAATTAGATGTTTTGTATATGACACGTGTACAAAAAGAGCGTTTTCTTGACGAAGAAGAATTTGATTTGATAAAAAATAGTTTCATATTAGATAATCAAAAACTAAAAACAGCTAAAGAGAAAATGGCAATTTTACATCCGCTACCTCGTGTAAATGAAATTCTAAAAGAAGTGGATTCAGATCCTCGTGCAGCATATTTCAGACAAGTAGAAAATGGGAAATTTGTAAGAATGGCTCTTATTTGTCGACTTCTCGATTGGCAAAATGATTCAACCCACACAATGCCTATTTATCAAAATTCAAACATTGATACTACGCTTTATCGCTGCCCAAATCAAAAATGTATTTGTAATAATGAGAACGTGGATGTACGTTTTCATAAAGCAGGAAATGGTACAATCCGATGTTTCTACTGCGAAACAAAAGCAAGAAAATAAAATAAAAAAGCTATTCTTTCGAATAGCTTTTTTTATGAAAAAATCGCTGAATTTGCAATTATCTTAGAATTAAACGGTTATTCGGATTGCTTGAAAATTGGGTAACGAGATAGCAACCGTTCCTGTTTCAGAGTTCTTCATTATTATGCTACAATGTGATAATTCTTGATAACACAAAAGTTATAGAATTATTCAGAACAAACAATGTCGTATCATAAAAAAACGAAGGTAGCTATTGGTTAAGTTTATTCAATCTCATAACGATTGATGTTTGGCTTCTGCCCATTTTTGCAGCAATGTATTTAATGCTCTTACCCTCGCTGTGTAATTTCAATAGAAATTGGTCTGCACCTCTCGTCCATCTTTTGTTAGCATTTGGGTGCTTCACATAACTGTCTTCTGATACCTTTTCGGGGTGCAAGAACTCATCTACAAATACAGACGGAAAACGCTTATCGTATAATACAAGCGTTTTTATCTTAGCCCTTGTTATTGCAACATAGAATAATCGTCTTTCTTCTCCGTATGGGAATTGGTCGCTTTTAGTAAGCACATAGTTAAGCACAGGGTCATCACTCACCTGTGATGGGAAACCATATGTATCTTTATTGCATTGTAAGAGTATTACATAATCCGCTTCAAGACCTTTTGACTTATGTACGGTTAAAAATTCTATTTTTCGTCCTCCTATCACATAGTAGAATCTATTGCCCTCTTTAATTAATTGGTACATAAAAGAGAGGTAGTAATCATCAAAAGAGTAACGCCCCAATAGGAATATTGATTTATCCGATGGAATAGAAGCAACAAGTTGTCCTATCGTATTGCAGTAATCTCGTCTATCATAAGCATAGAATTCCAACTCGGTTCTCATTTCTGAACTGAACGAATGGATATTCTTTTGTATTTGGGATTTATTGCGTTGTATAAAGTTCGATGATAAAGAAACCAAAGGCTCTCCAAACCTGTATGTAGTTTCAATCTTGTTTATCTCCGTTGCTCCAAAATATTCGGGGAATTGATTGAATAGAGCCATATCACTTCCCGAGAAACGATAAATAGATTGCCAATCATCACCCACACAATACAA
>JAZSBO010000006.1:0-191455 GCA_045602425.1 Paludibacteraceae bacterium
CATCAATTTTGACACTCCAAAGAACGACGATTTTCCTGTACACAACACATTGTTGATTGTCAAATCGTTTACTGGATTGCGTGTACCGCCTGTAAACAATTGTTCGCATTTACGCAAATAACAGTTTTGAATGGCATCAGGCGTTGAACCATCTTCTGTGGCTCCTTCGTATGGCATACATTTATTGTGTGCTCCCCAAATACCAATCGAAATATTATAACCGTTCAATGCTGTCCAATCGGCAATGCTACGTCCTTGCATATCCATACCGGCATATACATCGAACGAATTTCCACCACGCGATGTAGCATTCGATGCCGATGAGCTCAACAAACTACTACCCCAGTTGTAGTTCAAGAAGAACGCATTTGCACTTGGCCAGAAGTCAGAGAAGTCTTGCATACTACCAGAAGTAGAAGTAGTCAATTCGTTATTCAAACTATAAAATGCAAAATTCAAACGATCTTCCAATCCATAATTTGCTTTGTTAGCGTGACAGTTTGCAAGCAACGTTCTCATGCCCGAACGCATATCATTCCATGTCTGTTCAGAGTTAAAACCAAGACCATCGATACCATAGTAGCGGAACAACTTCATTAATTTGTCGTAACCACCATTTACCAAAGCTTGATAGTTTTGTCCGTGACTAGCATCGGTAGCTGTCAAAGTAACAGCCCAACCAGCTGCCGAAACACAAGCCGTTTTTACACCATTTTTGTGACAAACATCAGCAAACGCTCCCGGCTGACGCAAAAATCCTTGTGTCCAGTTACCATGGATTGTAACATAACTCCAGCTACTGAATGCTTCAGAGTCGAACGCATAACGTGGCAACGACGTCCAACTATCCGAGGCTTCGTTGATAGGACACCACCACAACAAACCTCGATTGGCACGACGAGTGATTTGCGTTGCATTGTCTTGAATGACTTGCGTAGCCTCGTGTGTAAAACGTTTCAATGGACGTACACGTCCTATGAAAAAGTTTTCATTCTCCTCTCCTCCCGTAGGAGCAGCACCCGGTTGCCACGATGAATAATAATTATACATCCAACCTTGTACATCGCCTTGTGCGATGTAGTTCTCGTGCTTACACAAACCGAATGCAGGGACTGCAAACATGCTGGCAAACAACAACATTAGATAACCTTTTCTCATAAAAATTGATTTTAATTGTTAATAAATAAAGTTAAAAAATTACGCCAAATGTACGAATTAATTTTTACCCCCCCCCTATTTTTTTTTACAAAAAAACAAAAAAAGACAAACATTTTTTATTTGTCTGCCTTTTTTTGAAGAAGAAATAATTCAGAAATCTTACTTTTCGATGTACGCTATTATGTCCGATTTTTCAACCCACTCGCCTTGATTTTTCTCTACCGAAACAAGTTTCCCATCGAAATTGGTTTTCACCTCTTCTACTCCACCTGCAGTTTCGACATAAGCTATTGTATCACCTACTTTGAATTGCGTTCCGTGAATAGGAGGATTTGACACATCGTTATAGTCGAGTTCCCAAATCAAACGCCCTTTGACCGACACCTCTACGGGTTCAGCATTAGGATATTTCGTTTTTCGCAAATCAGGAATTTTTACCGTTGTACCAGAGGCTTGTACGGCAGCTTCCATTTTTTGTTGTAACTCTTGCAAGAAACGTTTTTTTGCCTCTCCCGATTTATATTCACGATATTGCTTGTCGTGCATCGCAAATTCGAACAACTCTTCGTCGTCTTGTCCACGTTCCCAACCAAGTTCTTCCATTTCTTTAATGTATTGAGGCAGCACATTCGGATAGTTATCTTGCGGATTTCCTTCGAAAAATGTTAAACCTTTTTCGGCAGCCAATTCCACAATTTCAGGTGCCAATTTCCCCGGCAATTTTCCTGCCTTGCCAAGAATCATATCCCAAGTATTAGGATCAAGACGCGTAAAAGGTTTTTCGCCCATCGATTTAGAGAATATGTTCATCAATGCAGCATTTTTTACATACTGGCTAAATGGCGTTACCAAGCATGGTGTTCCGAGCATCGGCCAAATACGTTTTACCTCGTCAAAAAGTTCAACAAGCAATTCGTCTTCGCTCAACTCATTTTCACCACGTTTTTTCAAGTTAGAATTGATAGCCGCATGCACACCTTTCAAATCGGCCATAAGCGAGCCCATCATTCCACCCGGCAATCCACAGCCCACAAGCAACGATGTCATTTTCGAATTACGAGGATCTATAAAATATCCAAGAAAATCGTCGATAAACGATTGCGTCAAACGACGAGCCTCCATATATGCTTTCATATTGATGTCTGGAACTAAAAATCCTGCATCTTTCAACATTGCTTGTATCGTAATCACATCAGGATGAACCATTCCCCACGAAAGTGGTTCCATAGCCACATCCAACACATCGACACCCGCTTTTGCAACTTCGAGCATCGAAGCAACAGAAAATCCCGGACCAGAATGACCATGATACTGAAGAACAATGTCTGGATGAGCCGACTTGATAGCCGCAACAATTTTACCCAACGATACAGGACGAGCAATTCCAGCCATATCTTTCAAACAAATCTCTTGAGCTCCAGCTTCTATCAATTGCTCTGCCATATTGATATAATAGTCAATCGTATGAACATCAGAATAGGTCATACACATTGTTGCTTGAGCGATCATACCTGCTTGCTTTGCCCATTTGATAGAAGGAATAATGTTACGCACATCATTCAATCCGCAGAATATACGCGTAATATCGGTTCCTTGTGCTTTTTTGACTTTGTACATCAATTCACGCACATCGGCAGGTACAGGATTCATACGCAACCCATTCAAACCACGGTCAAGCATGTGAGTTTGAATTCCAACTTCATTAAATGGTTTGGTAAAAGTGCGTACCGCTTGATTTGGATTTTCTCCGTAAAGCAAATTCACTTGTTCGCTAGCACCTCCATTTGTTTCCACACGAGCAAAACAACCCATATCGATTATCACTGGTGCTATCTGTGCCAATTGGTCTTTACGTGGGACATATTTGCCCGCCGACTGCCACATATCACGATAAAGCAAACTAAACTTTATTTCTCTTTTCATAACTCTACTCCTCTTTTTTTACTTCAAAGTCAGTAATACCTTCCTCAACTAATTGATTATACCAAAGAATTACTTTTTTTATATCGGTAGGATAAACTCTATCTCTATCAAAATCTGGCAATACTGTAGCAAACCAATCGTACAACTCTTCTGCAGAAGCCTTTTTAGCATCTATTGTGAGCATTGCTCCTTGTTGTTGAGTTTTTATCATATCAAAAACTTTGTACAACGGGCATTCTTCGCTATCGGTATAAATTGCCACATCGCTCAAAGCAATAATTTTTTTATCTAAAAAAAATGGCTTGCGTTTCTTTTCTTTCAACGACTCTACAATCACCATTTTTGTTGTTTGCGACACAAGTCGATACAATCCTTGTTCGCCATGAACAGAAAGTATTTTCGTCAACATATTTTTATTTTTTATAAAGTTATCAAATTAAATAAATACCATTTTTTTCAGCCTCTTCACGCATTTCGTTTGGCCAAATACTTGCTTGAATCTCTCCAATATGAGCCTTACGCAAAAAGAACATACACACGCGAGATTGCCCAATACCGCCACCAATACAAAGGGGCAATTCTCCATTGAGCAACCGTTTATGGAACAACAATTCGGCACGTTTTGTTTCGCCTGTCAATTGCAATTGATGCAATAACGTTTGCCGATCTACACGAATCCCCATCGACGACACCTCTACTGCACAATTCAACACCGAATTCCATAGCAGAATATCACCATTTAATCCGGGCAAACCATTTTCGGCTACGGTAGTCCAATCATCGTAGTCAGGAGCACGCAAATCGTGTACCGACCCATCGGACAACTTACATCCGATACCAATAATAAACACCGCACCATATTTTTTCGTTATCGCTTGCTCACGCTCTTTCGGCGAAAGCGTAGGATACATTTTTCGTAATTCTTCGGAGTGGATAAAAAATATCTCTTGAGGCAAAACAGGCTCTATTTGAGGGAAAATTTCAGAAAGAGCATACTCGCATCGCAATAGCACCGAATAGATTCGATTTACGATTTCTTTCAAAAAATCAAGTGTTCTATCCTCCTTGCGAATTACACGTTCCCAATCCCACTGATCGACATAAAGCGAATGCAGATTACCCAAATTCTCGTCGGCACGAATTGCATTCATATCCGTATAAATGCCATAACCTTCTTCTATATTGTACTTGGCAAGCATTATACGTTTCCATTTGGCCAACGAATGTACCACCTCTGCTTTGGCGTCATTCAAATCTTTCACTGGAAAAGTCACTGCACGCTCTACACCACTCAAATCGTCATTTATTCCCATTCCTTGTAACACAAAAAGCGGAGCTGTTACACGCCTCAAGCGCAACTCTGCCGAAAGACTTTGCTGAAAAAAATCTTTTAGATATTTAATACCCAATTCAGTATGCTGAAGGTCTAATAACGAAGTATATTTATCGGGTTTTATAAAATAACTCATATTCTCTATTTTTCAAGCACAAAGGTAGAAAAAAACGATAAATTTCGACATTTTGAACACTATTTAAAACAAAACTCTAACAAAATATAACTTTTGTAAAGTGTTAATCAATTCGAAGAACCGCCAAAAATGCTTTTTGAGGAACTTCTACCGAGCCAATTTGCTTCATACGTTTTTTACCACGTTTTTGCTTTTCGAGCAATTTTCGTTTTCGCGACACATCGCCACCATAACATTTAGCCGTTACATCTTTGCGAACAGCCTTTATTGTTTCACGAGCAATAATTTTTGCACCGATAGCTGCCTGCACTGCCACATCGAATTGCTGACGAGGAATTAATTCTTTCAATTTCTCACAAATACGACGACCAAGTGTATAAGCATTGTCGAAATGTATCAACGACGAAAGTGCATCAACAGGCTCTCCGTTAAGCAAAATATCCAATTTAATAAGTTTCGATGGACGATAGCCGTTCATGTGATAATCAAACGAGGCATATCCTTTCGAAATGGATTTCAATTTATCATAGAAATCAAACACAACCTCACCCAAAGGCATGTCGTAAGTCAATTCTACACGATCGCCCGACACATAGTCTTGACGAATCAACTCACCACGTTTGCCTAAACACAAAGTCATAATGGAACCGATATAATCGGTTTTCGTTATCACAGAAGCACGGATAAATGGTTCTTCGATAGTTTCGATAGTTGCCACATCGGGCAATCCTGACGGATTGTGAACTTCTAATTGTTCACCTTTTTTGGTAGTTACTTTGTACGACACGTTCGGGATTGTAGTAATCACGTTCATACCAAACTCCCGATCAAGGCGTTCTTGCACAATCTCCATGTGCAACAACCCCAAAAATCCACAACGAAACCCAAAACCCAACGCCACCGACGACTCTGGCTCAAATGTAAGCGAGGCATCGTTCAATTGTAGTTTTTCTATCGAAGCACGCAAATCTTCAAAATCTTCGGTCTCTATCGGATAAACACCTGCAAAAAGCATTGGTTTCACTTCTTCGAAACCAGAAATTGCCTCTTGACAAGGATTCGCCACATGCGTTATCGTATCGCCAACCTTTACCTCTCGCGAGGTTTTTATACCAGAAATAATATAACCAACATTACCTGCACGAAGTTCTTTTTGAGGCACCATATCGAGTCGCAAAATACCAATCTCGTCGGCATCGTATTGCTTACCCGTAGCAACGAACTTTACCAAATCGCCCGTACGAATCGTGCCATTTACTATTTTGAAATAGGCAATTATACCACGAAAAGAGTTGAACACCGAGTCGAAAATCAAACATTGAAGCGGAGCTTCGGGGTCTCCTTTCGGTGCTGGTACTTTTTCTACTATAGCATCAAGAATATCTTGCACACCAAGCCCTGTTTTTCCACTTGCACGAATAATTTCATCACGTTTGCAACCAAGCAATTCTACGATTTGGTCTTCTACCTGATCGGGCATGGCACTATCCATATCCATTTTGTTCATGATAGGTATTATCTCCAAATCGTGCTCAATAGCCATATATAGGTTCGATATGGTTTGGGCTTGAATACCTTGCGTAGCATCTATAATGAGCAACGCACCCTCGCAAGCAGCGATAGAACGCGACACTTCGTACGAGAAATCGACATGCCCCGGAGTATCTATCAAATTCAACGTATAAACCTCACCCTTATACTCGTATTGCATCTGTATGGCATGGCTCTTGATAGTGATACCACGTTCACGTTCAAGATCCATATCATCGAGCACTTGAGCCTGCAAATCTTTTTCCGACACCGTGCGTGTAAACTCCAGCAAGCGATCTGCCAACGTACTCTTTCCGTGATCGATATGGGCGATAATGCAAAAATTCCGTATATTTTTCATTCTTGTCCTATTTTTTCAAAGTACAAAAATACGAAAAACTACGAAAAAAGCAGAACACTTTCGTATTCTGCCTTTTTATGATTTTTAGATTATTTTTCTGCCCTGGCTGAAAATATGCGGTGTGGCTCCTTGGGTGTGCATCTGCTGATGCACGAGATCCACCTACACATTTTCTCCATAGCCCGTGAGGGGGACAAGGGTAAGATTCTTAAGGACACACGCCACGCACAGATCGACCGCAGCAGCGGAGGTAGTGGTCGTACCAATTCACGCTGCCCGAATAGAAGTAGAGGCTGCAGGCGTAGTCTGAACTGCCCGTACTGAGCGAACTCGACCAAGAGAAGCCGCTCGACCCCGCGCTGTACAAATCACTATTGTAGCGATAGCCAGCAACAGGAAGGAATATATGATTACCATTAATTTTACTCGCAACGATAACCCCTTCTCTCACTTCATCATAATATTTATGTGTAGTGCAATTATTTTTTAATTCTTGTATTTCTGTATGCGTAGGCATTCGCCAAGAACCGCCCATATTTACAGCAGCGGCATCGTCTTCTTTGTCAAGAACGGTTTTGTTATCTACAGTACCGTAATCACTATCAGTGCAATATTTGGTCAACGTAGTAGATGAACCATTACACCACTTATAGGTACTCCAATCGTAAGTACTTTTTGGAGTAGTTTCGCCCCAAGCAAAATAATCACCGTACTCTTCGGGTTTGGTTGCACCTACGTTGCATGTTGCCCATTTCAAGCCACTTGGCAAACCCAAATCCACACAAGGATGACCATACAAAGTATCTGACACTATCGGAGATAAGATTCCTGTAAATAATGCTGTATAAGTTGTATCAGCTTCTACCAAAATAGTACGAGGGTCATCAATATTACCATCTGTCCATCTAACAAATCTATAGCCATTATTAGCCATAGCCATAATGGTAACTTTTTGCCCCTCTTCATAAACACCGCTACCCGTCACTCTACCCATTGTAGAATCGGCAGCAACAACTGTAATTGTAAATTTTTGTTTAGGGATTTCTTCTTCTGGAGCAGGAGTAAAAGTAAAGCCTTCACAGGAAGATAACATCATCATACTCGCTAAACAAAGTAGCATTAATTGTTTTTTCAAGTTTATATTTTTCATGGTTATTTTATTTTAACAATTCCTTTCTTTTCGGGATTTGCATAGTAACACAATGCAATGAGCCATGCTGACGAATCAGCACTCTACAATCTACACCCACTATCTCTCTGCCGGGGAAAGCCTCGGCAAGCACCGCCATAGCACGAGCATCATTATCTACTTGTGCATAAGTAGGCATAAGCACAACTCCGTTTATTATCAAAAAATTAGCATACGTAGCAGGCAATCGTTCTCCTTCGAAATACACAGCATCTGCCATCGGCAATGGCAAAAGTCGATAAGGTTTTCCATCGGCAGTTTTCAGTTGCTTTAGCTGTTGCTCCATACGAGCAAGCGAATTGTAGTGTTCGTCTGCCTTGTCCGTACACTGCACATACACAATAGTATTGTCGGGGCAAAGTCGTGCCAAAGTATCGATATGGCTATCGGTATCGTCGCCAGATAAATAGCCATCGTCAAGCCAAAGCACTCGCTCCACGCCAAGCCTTGTGCGAAGCATTTGCTCGGCTTCAGCCACAGAAGCAAAATTATTTCTATTCGGTGCCAACAAGCATTCCGAAGTAGTAAGCAATGTACCTTTCCCATCGCTTTCTATGGAGCCACCCTCAAGCACTACATCGCGATTATCCGAATAACAAACATCGCCCAATAGGTCTGTTTGCATCAATTTAGCATTGATTTGATTATCTTTGTCGGCAGCAAACTTCATTCCCCAACCATTAAAACAAAAATCGGCTACAATAGGCGTTCCTTGTTCATCAAAAAGGGAAATAAAACCATGGTCGCGAGCCCAAGTATCGTTGGTAAGGCACTCAAAAAAGCGAATATTTTCCGTAGGAATATTTGCATTCGCAAGTTGATTTTTTACAACATCGACCTCTGGAGTAACTATAAGCAACAACTCACGCTTGACTACTTCTCGTGCAATTGCCAAAAAGCACTCTACGGCATCTGGCAAGCAATCGCACCAATCGGTGTTAGCATGTGGCCAAGTTAACATAATGCCACGTTGAGGTTCCCATTCGGCAGGTAAGCGTAACGTTTTCATTTTCGTTCATCAATATAAGAATCCTTAAAACCAAGAAAATAGAGAATGCCATCGAGCCCAACCGTAGAGATTGCTTGTCGAGCATTTTCTTTCACTTTTGGTTTGGCATGAAAAGCAATGCCAAGTCCAGCTACGTTGAGCATTTGCAAATCGTTTGCTCCATCGCCTACAGCAACCACTTGTTGCAAATCTATATTTTCCACTTGTGCTATCAATCGCAACAATTCAGCTTTTCGTTTGGCATCAACAACATCGCCAATATAACGCCCTGTGAGTTTGCCATCAACTATTTCCAATTCATTTGCATAAACGTAATCAATGCCAAATTTTTGTTTCAAATAATTACCAAAATAAGAGAATCCTCCTGAAAGAATAGCAATTTTATAACCCGTACGCTTCAATACCGAAATCAAACGGTCTGCTCCCTCCATTATCGGCAACCGGTGAGCAATTTCCTGCATAGCCGAAGCCTCAACACCTTTGAGCAAAGCTACACGTTGTTTGAAACTTTCGGTAAAATCTATCTCTCCACGCATAGCCGACTCTGTTATTTTTTTAACCTCATCGGCCACACCTGCGTAAGCCGCCAATTCATCGATCACCTCCGTCTTAATCAATGTAGAGTCCATATCGAAACAAATCAAACGACGACTGCGGCGATACAAATTATCTTCTTGGAACGAAATATCGAACTCTTGCTCTTTAGCCAATTCCAAAAATCGTAATTGCATTTCTGCTTTATTTTTCGGTGTTCCACGCACAGAAAACTCAACACAAGCTTTTGAAACTTGAGCAACACCATTTTCCAATGGCACACGTCCTGTCAGACGTTTCATATCGTCAATATTCATCTCTTGCGAGGCAACGACTTGGGCTACACTTGCAATGTTACGAGCCGTTATCTTATGTCCAAGCATAGTTATAATATACCTATTTTTACCTTGCATTTTCACCCAATTAGCATACAAATCTTTCTCGATAGGAGTAAAGTTTATTTTTATATCGAGTTCGGCAGCTTTGAGCAAAAGTCCACGAAGAATTTTCCCTGACTCCGATTCATTAGGCGAATGAAACAATATATCCAACGACAAATGATTATGAATAGAAGCCTGACCTATATCCAAAATCGTAGTGTCATATTTTGCTAATACTTCTGCAATAGCTACCGTCAAACCAGGGCGGTCACGACCAGAAATTGAAATCAAAATTATTTCATCAGAGAGTTCCATAACTTTATTTTTTTCAGAAAACATTTATACTTTACTTTTTAGATTGAATAAAATCAAACAATCCCAAACATGCATCTTCTAAAATGTCCAAAACATATTCAAAGCCGTCATAACCTGAATAATAAGGATCGGGAACATGATCAATTTCAAATTTACTACAAAAATCTGTCATCCGATAGATTTTATTTTTTAAATCTCTATCAGGAGTCATTCGTACAACAGCATCATAATTCATATCATCCATCACCAAAATCATATCAAACCGCTCAAAGTCGTCTTCTACAAATGGACGTGCACGATGCATCAATGCCAAACCACGCTTTTGAGCCGCATTCCTCATTCGCATATCAGGCAATTCTCCACGATGTCCGGCATACGTACCTGCCGAATCAATCACAAAATTTGTTGCAAGACCTTTATCTTCGAGCAGTTGCAACATAACACCTTCGGCAGCTGGTGATCGACATATATTCCCGAGACAAACAAAAAGTAAATTCATCTTTTCTTTTTTAAAGTTCAAAAATACAACACTCATTCCAAATTGCAATCTCTTTTATCGTATCTTTGTAAAAATTTTATTGATGCAAGAAACTATCTACACACTTTCTGAGAACATTGATGCAGTTGTTTTTTACGGTACAAACAATTGTAATTTAAACATTTTACGTAATCAATTTCCCAATGTTCAGTTCTCTGCAAGAGGTTTAGCAATAAAAATTAACGCTTCCGAAAAAGAGACATCTGTTTTCATAGCTGTACTAAAAAAAATAGAGTCTTTTTGCCTATTAAATAACAGTTTAGGAGAAAAACATTTACTTGAAATAATAAAAGGAGAACAACCATTTACCAGCAAAAACGATCAACTAATTTTACATGGTGTAAACGGAAAAAACATAACTGCTCGCACCGAAAACCAACAAAAATTGGTCAAGGCTTACGAAGAAAACGATTTGCTTTTTGCAATCGGCCCTGCGGGTTCTGGAAAAACTTATACAGCAATAGCATTAGCAGTTCGTTCTTTGAAAAATAAAGAGGTAAAGAAAATCATTTTAAGTCGTCCTGCTGTAGAAGCGGGTGAGAAATTAGGATTCTTGCCCGGCGATATGAAAGAAAAAATCGACCCATATCTACAACCTCTTTACGATGCATTACAAGAAATGATTCCGATAGCAAAACTGAAAGACTATCTTGAAAAGGGGACAATACAGATTGCTCCACTCGCTTTTATGCGAGGTAGAACATTGAACGATGCAGTAGTGATACTCGACGAAGCTCAAAACACTACCATTCCTCAAATGAAAATGTTTCTAACAAGGCTTGGTGTTAATGCTCGTATGATTGTAACAGGAGACATGACGCAAATAGACCTCCCCATTTCCCAAAAATCAGGACTACGCGATGCTTTGGAAAAACTTAACACCATAAAAGGAATTCACATTGTGCATTTTGCACAAAAAGACATTGTTCGGCATCGACTCGTACAAAAAATAGTAGAAGCCTACGAAAAGAAAGATTAACACAAGAAAAAAAGGGAAGCATCAACTTCCCTTTTTATTTTACTTCCCAAATATCGTTTGTTAATAACAACTCTTGAAAGTTATGATACGCCTTCTGTTCTGATACCGATTTTAATTGTTCGTGTACAGAATCATCATAAGTTGGTGCTTCAACATCACGAATCACACCCAATGCAATAGGGAAATCAGGTCCTTCCATTAAAGCCAATTTTAAATGCAATGTGTTATCTATACAATGTGCGTCATGCACAAGAACATCTTTTTCCGAATACCCTTCACCCAATTTTACAACCTTCAAACCAAACCCTTCTTGCACGAGTCCATATTCTTTATTCTCACCAAAAATCATTGGCTTCTCATGCTCAAGATAAATCGCATTTTTTGCACGTCCTTCTTTATTATAAACAGAATCATGAGTTCCATCATTGAAAATAACACAGTTTTGCAAAATCTCACACACAGACGTACCTTTATGTTTTGTAGCTGCTTTCAGCACTTCTACCGTACCAGTAGCATCGGTAGCTACCGCACGAGCAAAAAAACGCCCACGAGCCCCAAAACAAAGTTCCGCAGGACAAAACGGATCTTCCACCGTACCATAAGGCGATGATTTACTCACAAAACCACGTGGCGAAGTTGGAGAATATTGTCCTTTTGTTAATCCATAAATACGATTATTTAACAATACGATATTTATATCAATATTCCGACGAACAGCATGAATAAAATGATTACCTCCAATGGCTAATCCATCACCATCACCCGATATTTGCCACACCATAATATCAGGATTAGCAACTTTAAATCCCGTAGAAATAGCCGCTGCACGCCCATGTATTGTTTGCATTGCATATGTATTCATATAATAAGGCAAACGACTCGAACATCCAATCCCACTAATCACAGCCGTATTGTAAGGAGCGATACCTAACTCTGCCAACGCCTTATGCAATGACGCCAAAAAGAAATGATCGCCACACCCTGGACACCAGCGTGGTTGCCCTTTTTTAAAATCTTTTGCTGTATATTCACTCATAATCAAATTTTCCTTTTTCATTTATTATTCATCAATATTTTATCGAACGCCTCAACAAGTTCCGCAACGACAAATGGTTGACCTTTTACCTCATTAAATTGATATGGATTAAATCCTGTTATTTTCATTTTTAAATAAGCTGCAAACTGCCCAAGATTTTGCTCTGCAACAACGACCTTCTTGTATTTCTTCAAAACCTCTTCTGTATTTTTTGGCAATGGATTTAAGTACGAAAAATGTGCTAAAGCTACTCGTTTCCCCTGCTGATTCATCTCTTGCATCGCAGAATACAAATGTCCGTACGTCCCACCAAAACCTACTATCAACAAATCGGCATCATCTACACAACCTTCAACTTGAACATCTGGCACCTCTATGTTTGCGATTTTTTGTGCACGAATGCGACACATTTTATCATGATTTTCAGGATCAGTCGATATTGCTCCCGTATTACCATCTTTTTCCAACCCTCCTAAAATATGCATAAACCCTTCTTGTCCTGGAATTGCCCAATAACGCACACCTTTCTGATTTCTTTGATATGGAGTATAATTATCTTTCATCTCAGAAGAAACATAAGGTGGATTTATTGCTGGATAATTCTCTAAATCAGGCAATCGCCATGCACCAGAGCCATTTGCAACAAAAGCATCAGTAAGTAAAACCACTGGCGTCATATATTCCAAAGCAATTTTAGATGCCATATATGCAGCATCAAAACATTGCGTTGGTGAAGTTGCAGCCAATACTGGCATTGGAGATTCTCCATTTCTTCCAAAAAGTACTTGCAACAAATCGGTTTGTTCGGATTTAGTTGGCAAACCTGTTGATGGACCACCACGTTGAACATCAACCACCACAAGCGGGAGTTCTGTTATCACAGCTAAATTCATTGCTTCCGATTTCAAACATATACCAGGTCCTGATGTCGAAGTAACAGCCAATGCTCCTGCAAAAGAAGCCCCAACAGCCGTGGCACAACCCGAAATTTCATCTTCACACTGTACAGTTATCACACCTAAAGATTTGTGTTTCGATAATTCATGTAAAATATCGGTAGCTGGAGTAATCGGATATGAGCCTAAAAACAACTGTAAACCAGACTTTTCAGCAGCAGCTATCAAACCATAAGCAGTAGCTTTATTTCCACTTATATCCATATATTTCCCTGGTACAGCATCTTTTGTTTCCACACGATAAGTATGGCAAACCGAAGCATGTGTATTATGTCCATAATCATAACCTGCATGAACAACTTTAACATTTGCTTCTGCCAAAAGAGGTTTCTTTGCAAATTTTTCTCGCAAAAAGCTCTCCGCAACTTTCAAATCGCGATTAAACAACCAGCACACAAGTCCCAAAGCAAACATATTTCGACATTTAAGCATTGACTTATTATCCAATCCCGTTTCAGCCAAACAGTCTTTTACCATTTGAGTAATAGGAGCTGCTATTACATCTTGTTTTATGCCTAATTCTTCGATAGGATTATCTGTCTTAAAAGCCGCTTTCTCCAAGTCCGATGGCTTAAAGCAGTCTGTATCTATAATTATACAGGCAGTAGATTTTGCAAATCGATATTGAGTTTTTAACGCAGCAGCATTCATTGCCACCAAAACATCACATTTATCACCGGGGGTAAACACCTTTTTTGCACCAATATGCACTTGGAAACCAGAAACTCCTGTAAGAGAACCCTGTGGAGCACGAATATCTGCAGGATAATCGGGGAATGTACTTATGTCGTTACCAACCGTTGCAGAAATTGTAGAAAAAATATTTCCTGCCAATTGCATTCCATCACCCGAATCACCCGAGAAACGAACCACTACTTGCTGTTTATCTATTATATTCATTGTATTATTTTTCGGATTTTTAAATAATTTTTGCAAAAATAACCATTTTTAATTTACGCAATACGAAATAATGAATATTTATTAACTTCCACCTCTTTTTTAGCATATTTTTCAAAGTATATTCTAAAAAAATAGTATATTTTTACATTTTATTAAAGTACGTATCAAGCATTTTATTTGCTGCTACAAACGAGCTAACTTTATCCTCAAGTAACAATTTTTCATACTCTTGCAACATACGTTCTATTGTTTCATTATTATAAAAATGGCTACGAAGATGCTCATCTATAGTCTCATACATCCAGTATTTTGCTTGACGTTGTCGTTTTTCTTGAAAAAAACCATTCCCTTTTGTAAAAGCCACATATTCATTTATCATATCCCAAACATCAGAAACACCATTTTTTTCTACAGCCGAGCACGTTAAAACTTTAGGTAACCATTTTGACTCTGGCAACGGAAACAGATGTAATGCATTTTTAAATTGTGCTTTCGCAAGATTTGCCTTTTCAATATTATTTCCATCAGCCTTATTAATGGCAATACCATCTGCCATTTCCATTATTCCACGCTTTATCCCTTGAAGTTCATCGCCCGTACCTGAAAGTTGAATCAGTAAAAAGAAATCCACCATCGAATGAACAGCCGTTTCTGACTGCCCAACACCAACAGTTTCAACAAAAATAGTATCAAAACCAGCCGCTTCGCACAACACAATTGTTTCTCGTGTTTTTCGAGCAACGCCACCCAAAGAACCTGCCGAAGGCGAAGGGCGTATAAACGCATTTTTTGCAACGGATAGTTCCTCCATCCTTGTTTTATCACCAAGAATACTTCCTTTCGACCGTTCGCTACTTGGGTCGATAGCCAGCACTGCTAAACGATGTCCGCTTTTCACCAAATGCATTCCTAAAGCATCAATAAATGTACTTTTCCCAGCACCGGGCACTCCCGTAATTCCTACTCGCACAGATTTCCCTGCGTAAGGCAAACAACGTTCTATCACCTTCTGAGCCTTTTCTTGATGTTCGGGGCGAGTACTCTCTACCAACGTAACAGCCTGACTTAACACTGTCATATTTTTATCTAAAATACCTGACACATAATCATCTACACTCAACTCTGGCGAGCGTTGTTTTTTCTTACGATAAGGATTCACCATTGGTGGCTGTTGAACGCCACCATTAACTGTCAATCCTAAAAAATCGGAACTATTTTCAATATGTTTATCCATAATACAAAAAATAAATTACGGAATGCACCAATGATTTTGTTTTAGCACATTCCGCAAAAAAACATCACAATATTTTTATTTTACGACATCCCATTCTAATGTTATGTATTGTTTGGATGCTGAAGGATCGTTGGTAACCAACTCTATTCGTTTTTGAAAATGTATTTCAGGTAATTCTTTTGGTAACAATTCAACATTTATCAGTACACTTTTCCCTGGATCAATAGTTTTTTTATCTGCAACAACTTTCAAAAAATCACACATCGGATCAATGTAACGGATTTTCAATGAAGAAAGCCCCACGTTTTTAAGACTTAAAGTAACTTTTTTGCCCGTTCCTTTTTTTACTTTGCCAAATGAAATATTTGATTTTTCTAATTCTGCAATAGGAGCTTTCAAACGTTGAGACGACGTCATATTATCAAAATTTTCTTTCATCGAAGCAAAAACAAACAAACGTGTGTCTATACCTGTTTTTACCGTTTTCCCATTTAACGCTACAGCCAACGTATCGGTATGACTACCCCATTGCTCCGACTTTTTCGAATTATAGGTTATTTGCATAACTCCTGTTTGAGTCGGATAAAGATAATTTGTACGTTGACCAGCAACAGGTCTTTGTGGTATAATCTTTATTGATAAATATTTTGGACAATTAGGAAACGAAACAGTAAAAGGTTCTTCTGAATTATTATATACGCCAATAGAATCAACCAACATTGCACCTTGCTTAAATTCTTTAAACGATAGACGCTGACGCTCCAAGCTAAGAGATCCTATCTTTATAGGATATTTTTCACGAATTACCTCTCCTGAAATTTTCAATACAAACGTAGATTGTTTGTTCGATTCGCCTCCAATAATCACAGTTATCGATTTAGAGAAAACTCCCGGACGACCTTGTGGATTGTACGTAACCGAAATTTTATTTGTTACACCCGGTGCTATCGGAGCCTTTGGCCAGTTTGGTGTAGTACAACCACACGAAGCTCGCACTGATTTTAGAACAACTGGTTCTGTGCCATTGTTTGTAAATTCAAAGTCGTGCGTAACACGACCACCCGACTCATTTATCAAACCAAAACTAAAAGATTCCTCTTTAAAGACTACATTCAAATCATTTTTCTGTGCATAAACAGATATTGCACATACAAAAAATAAAAAACAAAAAAGTTGCTTTTTCATAATCGATTCTATTTTTTTGTTAAGTTTTTCAAATCTTCTATTGTTTCTGCGATTTTCACATTAAAATCTTCTGCAAGTTTTTTATAGTAGGCTTTAACCAACTTTGCATCGTTTGTTCCACTCGGATGATTCACCCTTGCCACAAACTCTTTATCCAACTCATAAACGTGCTTTATAAAAGCAGAAAATTTATCTCCATCAACTTCTTTTATAAGAAAACAACTAACATACGCTTCCATTGCTACTTCGTGCAAAAGAAAATGAATGTTTTTCTTCAAGATTCTACGACTTGCCATATTTTTATTTTTTTAAGATAACAATGTACAAAAGTAACCATTTAATTGTGTGTACTCAATCTTTTTTCTGTTAATTTTGCACAAATATTCTTAATTTATTATGAAAAATTGGTGGTTGGTTTTCGCTTTATTTTCTACAATAACCTTTTTGGGGTGTATTGAAGAAAACTACACAACAGATCCGAGTCATCATCTTGATTTTTCGACAGAAGAACTATCCTTCGACACATTATTCAATACAATAGCCTCACGTACACAGTCGTTTTTAATTTACAACAAAAACAAAAAAACGATCAAAATAAATTCCATCAAACTTGCCCAAGGCACACAATCGTACTTCAGACTGAATGTTGATGGCATTGTAGATAATAACAATATTATAAACGACATAGATGTTAGAGCAAACGATAGTATCTACATTTTTGTAGAACTAACTATCGGTGAACAATCTGACGACAGCCCTGTTTTGATTAACGATGCTATTTTATTCGAAACAAATGGCACAACACAACAAGTAAAACTATCTGCTTACGGACAAAATGTTATCATCTTTGACAGTAAAACAATTACCTCTGACACTACGCTTGATAGCTCTCGTCCGTTTTTGATATACAATTACCTCAACGTAAAAGAAGGTTGCACTTTAACGTTAGAGCAAGGCGTACGAATACATCTTCACAACAACGCAAATATTGTTATCAACGGGAATCTAATAGCCAACGGCACATTCGAAAATCCAATAAAAATACAAGGCGATAGACTAGATAAAATGAACGACATTGACAACACGCCCTACGCTTACTTGCCCGGACAATGGGGAGGCATTTATCTCCAATCGGCAAACGGCAACCACTCGTTGAGTAATGTGAACATAACAGGCGGTACAAACGGAATTCTCCTTATCGGTACAAACACACAAAAACCAATATTAAACATAGAAAACTCTCGCATTCACACGATGACTTATAACGGTATTTATACTTTAAACGGGAACACAAACATCATCAATACCGAAATATCAAATTGCGGGATGTCTTGCCTAAACATTATTGGAGGAGAAAACCGTATAACTCATTGTACAATAGCAAGCTACTACGAATGGGGAATCCGCGAAACACCAACTGTTCAAGTCAGCAATTATTTCATCGACGGCAATTGGATCTATTTGTACGAATTGCAATCGGCCGTTTTCGAAAACAGCATTTTGTTTGGCAACAGAACAGAAGAACTCGCATTAAACAAAGATACCATTTCGCAACAAAACAACACTTTTAACATCTATTTCAGCGATTGCCTAATTAAAGGAACAAAAATCAACTCCTCACAATTTTCTAATATCATTTGGGCAAATGCTACAACAAACACAAACGTATTTGTAAACACTTCTATACAAGAAATCAAACAATCTGGCTATTATAATTTTTCGCTTTTGAGCAACGCCCCAGCACGCAATAAGGCAAACAAAGAAGTAGCAACACTGTATCCTACCGACCGAAATGGAGTAAACCGATTCGCCGATGGAAAGCCTGACATTGGGGCTTACGAATGGACACAACAATAACCCGAAATGAGAAAAAAAATTCATATCGCCTTATTTTCCATTTTTGCATTGCTCTGCAACAATAATTTATCAGCACAAGAGCAATACAGAATTGTTAGCTACAACGTAGAGAATTTGTTTGACTACAAAAACGATTCTACCACCAACGACGACGAATTTACACCTCAAGGGCAACGTGCTTGGAATTACGAAAAATATCAGAAAAAACTCAGCCGAATATCAAAAGTAATTGCAGCCATTGGCGAAGGGCAACCTCCTTTTGCTATTGGACTTTGCGAGATAGAAAACGAGAAAGTATTAACCGATCTAACACGATATTCGCCTCTAAAAATGCTAAACTATCAATTCGTTCACTTCGAGTCACCCGACCGCCGTGGTATTGATACGGGATTATTGTACCAACGGACATTGTTTCGCCCTTTTCACAGCGAACCTATCGCTGTTCGATTCAAAAACTATCCGAACTCGACTACTCGTGATATTCTATACGTTGCTGGACTATTTTGCGGGACAGACACATTACACATTTTTGTTTGCCATTTCCCTTCTCGCTTGGGTGGCGAGTTGCAATCGGAAAGCAAGCGATGCGATGCCGCAACTACACTGAAAGCAAAAACCGACAGCATCAGCACGAGTTCACCCAATGCAAAAATTGTGATTATGGGCGACTTCAACGACTACCCCAACAACAAAAGTATGAGCGAAATACTCAAAGCCCGAATGCCAGAAGAGGGAGAAATCATACCTTCCGAACTTTACAATCTTACAAAACGTTTAGATGAAAACCCAAACATAGGAACGCACAAACATCAAGCAGAATGGGGAATACTCGATCAAATCATTGTCTCGGGAGCGTTGCTCGTTACCGAAAACGGATTGAGCACAACGCCAATTAGTGCAAAGATTTTCTCTGCCGACTTTTTACTCGAAAACGACGAAAAATATTTAAACAAAAAACCTTTTAGAACTTACGTTGGTTTTAAATACAACGATGGTTTCAGCGACCACTTACCTATTTTTTTAGACTTAAATTTCACAAAAAAATGACTTTCAACTTTATCAATTGGGTAGAATACATCGGCACGTTTGCTTTTGCAATAAGTGGCATTCGTATGGCAGCACAGCAACGCTTCGACTGGTTCGGTGCCTATGTTGTAGGATTTATCACAGCTGTTGGTGGCGGAACCATACGCGATCTCCTACTCGACTTACCTCCGTTTTGGATGCACAGCGGGAGTTATTTGCTTTGTACTGCGGTTGCTTTTGTGTGTGTCATCATCTTTAAAAAACAATTAGAAAAAGTCAGTCGTACGATTTTCATTTTCGACACTATTGGACTTTGTCTATTCGTAGTGGTTGGTATCGAAAAAACACTTGCCCTGAACTGCTACCCATTTTGGCTTGCCATTATTATGGGATCAATTACGGGTGCGGCAGGCGGTATTCTTCGCGATGTGTTGCTCAACATCGAACCGCTCATTTTCCGAAAAGAGATTTACGCTTCGGCTTGCGTTGTTGGTGGCATTGTTTATTGGATATGCACATTGCTCGGATTCAACACTATGCTGACACAAGCACTGACGGCGACTTGCATTTTCGCAATCCGATTCGTTGCTGTAAAATACAAAATCGGGCTCCCGATAATGAAAGAATAGAAATCACATTCTTATCGTTTTGTAACAAATAGCGAACGTCTGACAAATCAATAGCTCCATCACCATTCATATCAGAGACTTCCGTAATTTCTATTTTGTGTGCAATTTTTTTCGGTTCGCTTGGTTCATCTACATCAAAATGCAAAAGTAATTCGTTGCCCTGCACAGGCGAGCCATTATAACAAGTAGCAATGAGGCGTTTCAAACCTAAACGATTGAAATTCATTGTAAAGTATTTGAAAAAGTTGCTTTCGTATGGGTCGTCGCAGTTGCAGAAAACCACTTTCCCGCGAAAGTGTTCGGCATAGTGTCGCAACTCCTTTTCGATGTCAGTGAGTTGAGTATAAAACTCATCATTTTTTGCACTTTTAGCAGAATTTAAGTTTTTATTAGCCATAAAGATTGATAGTTTTTGTGCATCACTATCAATCATGCAAACGGATAAAAAAAGTGCGAGTTTTTCTATACGTGTTCACGAAGAGACTGACAATAACTCCGTTTAAACCATAGATAAACTCACACCAAAACGGTGCGAGCATTAACTTTTTGGCTTAAATAGGAATATTAACAATCCCTAGAACACTATAATTTTCCGAATGTTGTTAAAACAGTAAGGTTTGTCAGTCTTTTGTTTTGAACACGAAAAATAGCTAATGCTTAGTTAAGAAATAAAATCACTACACACTTACAGTGAACAAAAAATCTTCTCCAAAAGAGAAGATTTTTCTGTTTGTAGCGGGATCGAGAATTGAACTCGAGACCTCCGGGTTATGAATCCGTCGCTCTAACCAACTGAGCTATCCCGCCATCATCGTTTTCGGTTGGCAAAAATAGTGTCTTTCTCTGAAATTACCAACAAAAAAACTACTGTTTTTCAAAAAATTTTTTGTAGTTATTCGCTATTTCAGAAGCGATGTTTGCCATTTCTTCATCGGCAAGTTTTAGTTTCGGATTTGAAATGACCATATCCGATTCTTTGTTGATAGGAATCAAATGTACGTGAACGTGAGGTACTTCCATTCCCATCACTGCTACACCGATGCGTTTGCAAGCAATTGTCCCTTCGATGGCTTTTGCTACTTTTTTTGCAAACATCATAAGGCTTGCGTAAGCATCATTGTCGAGGGCGAAAATATAGTCGCATTCGGGCTCACTCAATTTTGGTACTACCAATGTGTGTCCTTTTGTCATTGGACTGATGTCGAGAAACGCAAAGTTGTGCTCGTCTTCTGCTATCTTGTAGCAAGGGATCTCGCCGTTGATGATTTTAGTGAAAATCGTTGCCATTGTTTAAATAGATATTTCTATGATCTCGAACTTCATAGTTCCTGCTGGAACTGTGATTTCTACAATATCACCTTTTTTCTTGCCAAGTAAACCTTTGCCGATAGGAGTGTTTACTGCTATTTTCCCTTCTTTTAGGTTCGCTTCACTTTCGGCAACAAGCGTATAAGTCATTTCGCATCCATTAGCTGTATTGCGTATTCTAACTTTATTCAAAATTTGGACACTATCAGTTGAAATTTGGCTTTCGTCGATAATTCTTGCTTGAGCAATGGTTGCTTTTAATTGTGCTATTTTTAGTTCCAAAAAGCCTTGAGCCTCTTTTGCTGCATCGTATTCAGCATTTTCAGACAAATCGCCTTTTTCGCGAGCTTCAGCTATTTGTTTCGAAATAGCTGGGCGTTCAACAGATTCTAAATGGTTTACTTCGTCAATGAGTTTTTTGTAACCTTCTTCGGTTAGATAAATTACTGCCATTACTTTTCTTTTTATTATTAAATTTTAGACAACAAAAAATCCCAACTGTTTTTCAGCTGGAACTCTATTACTTCATTTTTGCGATGCAAATATACACTCTTTTTTTGGTTTAGTAAAATGTTTTTCAAAAAGCGTTGAAACTTATCGGCTGTCAATATTGTTTTATTTCTATAAAAATGATGTCAAAAAGTTTGTTTTTGTAGCAATATATATGCCAAAATGTCTTGATTATGAGCGTTATAGCATTAGGCATTGCTTTTGTGAAGGCGTTTTGATATAAGTATTAAAATAATTTTTAAAAGTATAGATATGAATTTTAACAAGTTTACAATCAAATCGCAGGAAGCCGTTCAGCGAGCTGTTGAATTGGCTTCACAAAACGGACAGCAGGCTATCGAAGCTCCACATCTGTTGAAATCTGTTATTGAAAAAGGCGAGAATATCATTTCGTTTCTTTTTGGAAAGATGATGGTGAATACGTCGATCTTGTTACCCGAAATAGATAAACAAATTGCCCTTTTGCCAAAGGTAAATGGTGGCGAACCCTATCTCTCGCGTGAGACGAACGATGTGTTGTTGCATGCCGAGAAAATTGCAAATAAAGATGGTGATGAGTTTGTGTCGCTCGAATATATGCTTTTGGCGTTGGTTGATACTAAAAATGCGATGCAAAAACTGTTGCAAGGTGCAGGTGTCAATGTAAAAGCATTGCGTGAGGCAATCGCAGAATTGCGTAAAGGTGAAAAAGTAAAAAATCAGGGAGCAGAAGCTACTTACCAATCGCTTGAAAAGTATGCAATCAATTTGAATGAACGTGCCCGCAATGGGAAACTCGATCCTGTGATTGGTCGCGATGACGAAATTCGGCGTGTGTTGCAGATTTTGAGTAGGCGTACAAAAAACAATCCTATTTTGATAGGTGAACCCGGTGTCGGAAAAACTGCTATTGCCGAAGGGTTGGCTCATAGGATTGTGCGTGGCGATGTACCTGAAAATCTAAAAACAAAACAGATTTTTAGTCTTGATATGGGAGCGTTGGTGGCTGGAGCAAAATACAAAGGCGAGTTCGAAGAACGTTTGAAAGCGGTAGTAAATGAAGTTACAAAATCCGATGGCGAAATCGTACTTTTCATTGATGAGATTCATACGCTTGTAGGAGCAGGGAAAGGCGATGGAGCTATGGATGCTGCAAATATTTTAAAACCTGCTTTAGCACGAGGCGAGCTGCGTTCTATAGGAGCTACTACACTTGACGAGTATCAAAAATATTTTGAAAAAGACAAGGCACTCGAGCGTCGTTTCCAAATTGTGATGGTGAACGAGCCAGACGAGGCAAGCACTATTTCTATTTTGAGAGGTTTGAAAGAACGTTACGAAAATCATCATAAAGTTCGGATTAAAGACGATGCAATTATTGCCGCTGTTGAGTTGTCGAGCCGTTATATCAGCGACCGATTTTTGCCTGACAAAGCTATCGATTTGATGGACGAGGCTGCTGCTAAATTGCGTTTGGAGGTAGATAGCGTCCCCGAAGAACTGGATACAATAGAGCGTAACATCAAACAACTCGAGATAGAACGCGAAGCCATAAAACGTGAAAACGACAAACCGAAATTGGAGTCGTTAGCAAAAGAAATTGCTAACTTGCGAGAAGAGAGCCAAAAGATGCGTGCAAAGTGGAGTAGCGAGAAAGCTCTCATCGACAAGATTCAACAATCAAAAATAGACATCGAGCAACTGAAATATGATGCCGAACGTGCCGAGCGAGAAGGCGATTATGGAAAGGTGGCCGAGATTCGCTATGGGAAAATTAAAGTTGCCGAGCAAGCTATTACCGAGAGTAAAGCTCAACTCAAAGAGTTGCAACATGGCTCTGCTATGATAAAAGAAGAGGTCGATAGCGACGATATTGCCGAAGTTGTAAGTCGGTGGACGGGCATTCCCGTAACAAAAATGATGCAGAGCGAACGCGAAAAACTTTTGCATCTCGAAACTGAATTGCACAAGCGTGTTGTTGGGCAGCACGATGCTATTGTGGCGGTAAGCGATGCCATACGTCGTAGTCGTGCAGGGTTGCAAGACCCGAAACGTCCGATAGGTTCGTTTATTTTTCTGGGAACTACGGGCGTTGGCAAAACGGAGTTAGCAAAAGCTTTGGCTGATTATCTTTTCGACGACGAGAATATGATGACGCGTATCGATATGAGCGAGTATCAGGAGAAGTTTGCGGCAACGCGACTTATTGGGGCTCCTCCGGGCTATGTGGGCTACGACGAAGGCGGACAACTCACCGAAGCTATTCGCAGGAAGCCGTACAGCGTAGTGCTGTTCGACGAAATCGAAAAAGCTCATCCCGATGTTTTCAATGTCTTGCTACAGGTGCTCGACGACGGGCGTCTGACTGACAACAAAGGGCGTACGGTGAATTTTAAAAACACGATTATCATTATGACTTCGAATCTTGGTTCGCAGTTGATTCGTGAAAACTTCGAACAACTCACCAACGAAAATCGTGAAATGCTGATAGAAAAAACTCGTACGGAGGTTTTCGATTTGTTGAAGCAAACTATTCGACCTGAGTTTTTGAACAGAATCGACGAACTCATAATGTTCACTCCGTTGCAAGAGAACGAAATTCAAGAAATCGTTTCGTTGCAACTCGATGCCTTGAAGCGGCAGTTGGCTACCAACGGCGTGAAGCTTGACGTAACCGACGAGGCTTTGAATTTTATTGCACACGAAGGCTACGACCCGCAGTTTGGTGCTCGGCCGGTGAAGCGTGTCATTCAGCGGTTTGTGCTCAACGAGTTGAGTAAACAGATTATTGCTGGTAGCGTCAACAACAGCCGACCGATAAAAGTGTTGATAAAAAACAATACGCTGGTGTTCGAAAACTAAAATTTGAAAGGAGAGAAATGTTTCTCTCCTTTTTCATTATCTTTGCCCATGCGTTGCAAGCGTGCAACGACATTTTTTATTTTTTAAAACTAAGCATTAGCTATTATTTCGCGTTCAAATAAGCTTCGGAAACTTCATTTTGAATAACGAATAAAAAGCAAAAAGGGAAGTATATCCTTTTCTACCAAAAGAGCTGATGTTTACACCGCAAGGTGTGAACGGTTCTATGGTAGAAAGGTTTGTCCGAAGCTTTCCTGAATGCGAATAGAGTGTGTTCACACTTTTTTATTCGTAGTGGATTGATAGCTTGCACTAAAACTATCAATCATGGCAGTAAAATCTGAAGAGGTTAATTACAAAAAAAATTTTTGCCAAAAATATTTTGGTAAAGACGATTGGGATTTAGATGTATTGCACGAAGTAGATGTACATCTAAAAGACAAAAACAACAATTCCCTTCTATATATTGAATCAAAATTTAGCATTATAAATCAAACAAACTACCGCCGAGCAATAGCACAAGTCATTATTACTAATAAAAAACAAGATGCTATTTTAAGTAAAGTTGCTCTCATCTATCAAGACCATCTTGGCAACGACATTTTAGATTACATCGACTGTTCTGACAACTCGGTAATGTACAACAACGATATCAATTGGGCAAAAGAGAAAGCAAGTAATCCTACCAAAGATGCCATTGATCGCATAAACGACCGCATTCATGGAAAAATAACACGTTACATCAACGAAGAAATAAGAGATTTTTACAAACTACTCAAAAAGAAAAAAGACACTGCTATAAACATTACCGAAAACAACTTCAATGTCATATATAATCAATGGAAAAATGAAGTACATTTCAGAGAAAACATTGACGACGAACAAGATTTAATAAACCTCTTTTTAGTAGATATATTAAATGGAACAAAATACAAGAAATCGATTTCCTATGACATTGAGGATCATACATTATTCGGTAAAATAAAAATAGGCGAACGCGAAGACGAATGCGACCAAAACTTGATACGTGAAGGCACAAACTTAAACAATTATCAAATTATGTTTGTGGGAGACAAAATAGATGGTATAAAATATTCGAGTTCCTACAATTCAAACTATTACACCATAACAAATGCTGATAATTACAACTTCTTTTGGCGTAAGTATAAACGTCCGCCCGAAAAACATGATTTTTTAAAAATTCTCGAACGGTCGGCAACCCTCTATTCTGAAAAATATCGTAAAGATACAGGAGGGGAATACACTCCTACATGTTTTGTTGAAAAGCAAGTGGAAATTCTGAACGAACTCTACAACATGAACGACTTCATCGTATTCGATCCTTGTGCTGGCGTCGGGAATCTCGAAAATCAGTTTGGGAAAGACTATAAACACTACTGCTACCTCTCAACATTAGAGCAGATGGATGTGGATATTTGCAAAATAAAAGGTTTTGATAATAGCGTTCAATTCGACTATTTGAAAAACGACAAACATCCCACGTTCAAGTACAAAGGGACAACACTCGACATCAACGAGATCTGCTGTCGGGAGAAACGAAAACTAATGGTGATAATGAATCCTCCATACCAAAACGTAAAAGGAAGAAAAAACAATCTTGCTATTGAGTTTTTCAACAAAGTGCTGCAACTACAACCACAAGTAATTGTATTTTACTATATGACCGAAAGTTTTCTGCGGAACGAAATCGAACATTATATTGCAAGTGGCTACAAAATTATTTCACACATTTTCAGCAATGCAAAAACTACATTTATGCTTTCCGAATGGTCTATCAGCCAAATAATCTTCGACAAAAACAACGGCAACGAAATAAGAAAAGACACCATCAAAGCTGATAGATACGAATTAGAGAAACAAAAATTTGTATTTAAGAAAACATATGAATATAATTCTTCAAAAGTTAATTTAATAAATGAAATCGATAAGAAAATAAAGGAATACAAATCGGGAATGATTTTAGGGAATTATGCCTATATGTCTGACACCATCAATCTTACCAATAAAATATCAAAAAATGAAAAGTTACTTATCACAACAGAAAATTTAAAATTTTGTCTATTATCTAAAGGCATTAATTTTAATACACACAATAAATATTTTGAACGTAATCAATACCTATTTACGGGAGAAATAGAAGATATATCCACAGAATTATTTAGTAACTGCATTTATTTTTCTCTGTTTTATAAAAATTGTGCCTTCTCTAATAAAGGACAAAAAAATTACATTATGCCTTTTACAGCAGAAGAACTTGGCTGTGCAAAGAATGATCTAAACGTACTCTTTCCAGAAAGAGAGAAAGCAGATTTATTCTCGCAAGAAACAGCGGAAGCCCCATTTGACTTTCGTGAGTGGCTCACACAATTTGAATTTTCGGAAGAAGCAAAAAATTTTTATAATGCAGCATTAGGAATTTTCAAATACTATCACAATAGCACTGAATATAGCAACAAAGATTGGAACGATAGTTTCTACGACATCACCAATGCGATTATGGGAAAAGACACATCACAATTCAAAGAGCTTGATACCGAAAACGACACCCGCATATCTAAAACAAAAACTACCAAAGGGGCAAAAGGTTTTGGTAGGAACTCAATAAAATACGCTGTTTCGAGTGCGAGTTTCCCTATTTTTGAACACTTTTTCAATTGTCGTGATATTCTTGCCCGAAAAATCAACCGACAACTCGTAGATTCAGGTTTACTCCTTTGGGAACGAGAAAACATCTACTAAAAACATCTATTATTTGAATAACTTATCAGTTGAAAAACGAACTTTATTCCATAGAAAAAGCCTATCTTTGTAAAGTAATTTTTTTCAATTCTTAATAAAAAACTCAATGAAAAGAGACGAACTTATTTTTAACATCATCCGTCGCGAAAAAGAGCGTCAGATGAAAGGTATAGAACTGATCGCTTCCGAAAACTTTGTAAGTGAACAAGTATTAGAAGCAATGGGATCAGTATTGACAAACAAATACGCAGAGGGTTATCCCGGCAAACGCTACTACGGAGGTTGCGAAGTTGTTGACGAGAGCGAAACAATTGCTATTGAACGCATCAAACAATTGTTTGGAGCAACATGGGCAAACGTACAACCGCATTCGGGAGCTCAAGCCAATATGGCTGTATTTATGGCATGCTTGAATGCAGGCGATAAATTTTTAGGGCTTAATCTTTCACACGGAGGACACCTATCACACGGCTCTCCTGTCAATTTTTCGGGATTGATGTTTCATGCCCTTGAATACAACGTACGCGAATCAGATGGTATGGTTGATTACGAACAATTGGAACAAGTAGCACTAACAGAAAAACCAAAATTGATTATTGCTGGCGCTTCTGCTTACAGTCGCGAATGGGATTATGCTCGCATACGCAAAGTAGCAGACGAAATCGGAGCTATCTTTATGGTAGATATGGCTCACCCTGCAGGGTTAATTGCAGCAGGATTACTTAACAATCCTGTAAAATACGCTCACATCGTAACTTCAACAACACACAAAACACTTCGTGGTCCACGCGGTGGTGTAATTATGATGGGCGAAGACTTTCCTAATCCTTGGGGAAAAACAACTCCAAAAGGTGAAGTAAAAATGATGTCAGCATTGCTCGATTCAGCAGTATTTCCTGGAGTTCAAGGTGGTCCGTTGGAACATGTCATTGCTGCAAAAGCAGTAGCTTTTGGCGAAGCTCTCCAACCTGAATACAAGATTTACCAACAACAAGTACAAAAAAATGCTGCATCTATGGCAAATGCTTTTATCGAAAAAGGATATAAAATCATTTCTGGTGGTACAGACAATCATTGCATGTTGGTCGATTTACGTACAAAATTCCCAGAATTAACGGGAAAACTTGCAGAAAAAGCTTTAGTTGCTGCCGACATAACGACTAACAAAAACATGGTTCCTTTTGATTCTCGTAGTCCATTCCAAACTTCAGGACTCCGATTTGGGACACCTGCCATTACTACACGAGGTTTAAAAGAAAATGAAATGGCTACTATTGTTGATTTAATAGACGATGTTTTATCAGCTCCAGAAGATGAGAAAACAATAAAAGCAGTCCGCCAAAAAGTAAATGAGATGATGGATAAATATCCATTATTTGCTTGGTAAAAACTTTGTTTTCAAAGAAAAAGGCTATAATTAATTATAGCCTTTTTCTTTGATTGATACATCGAAAACATGATTTAAAAAACCTTCTTTTTCCCCCAGCAATAGAAAATCAAAGCCAAAAACACATACCAAATAATAGAATAATAAACTCCTGCTATTTGGAAACAAAGTAACAACAGCAATACACCAACTAAAAAGGTTATTTGTTGATAAGAATCTCTCCATTTCAACGATTTCATTTTAAAAGAGAACATTGGCAATTCGCAAACCAAAAGAAATGCTGAAACAAAACAAGAAACAAAAATGACCCATAAAAATGTAGAATTATTTGATTTTGTTGAAGCATAGTCGAATGCCAAAGCAACCCAAAATAAAGCATTTGCTGGCGTAGCCAGACCTATAAAAGAAGAGGTTTGCCTTTCGTCAATATTAAATTTTGCCAAACGTAATGCTGAAAAAACGGTTATCACAAAAGCAAAATAAGGCAAAACAAAGTAAGTCTCTGACAATGGTTTTAATAATGAAAAAGCAACCATACCGGGTACAAGCCCAAAACTTATCACATCAGCAAGCGAGTCCAATTCTTTTCCCATAGGAGAAAAAACTTTCAACCAACGAGCAAAAAGACCATCAAAAAAATCAAAAATAGCCGAAAACAATACAAATATCAATGTCATCTTGTAATCGGCATTATATGCCGAAATCACTGCCATTATTCCAGAATAAAGATTAAGGCACGTAATCGTATTCGGAATATGTTTTTTTAACTTCATATTAAATAGCAACAATACCAGAAAAACCCATAAATGCCATTGCCAAAATACCTGCTGCTATCAATGCAATTGGAGTTCCTTCCATATATTTAGGAATTTTTACCATCGATAGTTGTTCACGAATACCAGCAAAAAGTATTAATGCTAATCCGAAACCAACTGCAGTAGAAATAGCAAAAACAACGCTTTCCAAAAGAGAGAAATTCTTTTGTATCACCATAATTGCCACACCCAAGATTGTACAATTTGTGGTAATAAGAGGAAGAAACACTCCCAATGCTTGATAAAGTGCTGGAGAAACTTTTTTTAGCACAATCTCAACTAATTGTACTAAAAAAGCTATCACTAATATAAACGATATTGTTTGTAAATACTCAATACCAAGCGGTTCCAACGCATACTTTTGCAATAAGAAAGTTACAATTGTTGCTATTGTCATTACAAAGGCCACCGCTCCCGACATTCCTATAGCAGTATCAATTTTTTTTGATACACCAAGAAACGGACAAATCCCTAAAAACTGAGAGAGGACAATATTATTTACAAATACAGCTACTACAAATATTATAAGATAATGTGTCATAATTATAATTATTTTGTTCTTAATTTATTTACAACAGCTACCAAGAAGCCAAGTGCAATAAATGCTCCTGGAGCCAACACAAAAACCAATGTACCATAAATTTCAGGATAAATTGGATAATCGAAAATACGCCCTGTACCAAGCAATTCTCGCAACGCTCCAAGCAAAGTCAAAGCAAAAGTGAATCCCAAACCATTTCCCAATCCATCTACTGCCGATAGCCAAATATTGTTTTTAGCAGCAAAGGATTCTGCACGTCCTAATACAATACAATTAACCACAATTAAAGGGATGAACAATCCTAACGTTGCATAAATAGCTGGCAAATAGGCTTTCATACACAATTCTAATACCGATACAAATGTTGCTATAATAACAATATAACAAGGAATATGTACTTTGTCTGGAATTAGATTTTTCAATAGAGAAATAACCATATTTGAACAAATAAGAACAAATGCCGTAGCAAGTCCCATACTCATACCATTCATTGCAGAGGAAGTTGTTCCTAACGTAGGACACATTCCTAATAATAAAATAAAGGTTGGATTTTCTTTTATAAATCCATTCAAAAAAACTTTTATACTATTCTTCATTGCAAACCTCTCCTATAATTTCTTCAACATAAATTGCTGTTGTATCATTACTTTCTGCACATTCCATCGTTGAAGCACCTGAAGTACAATCCCATTCAGCATTATTGTTATCTAACACACGAAAAGCCCTATTTATTGCATCTAGAAAGGCTCGTGAACTAATAGTTGCAGCAGTTATAGCATCTATATTTCCTCCATCTTTATTCACACTTAAAGGTTCTGTAGCATTTTTTCCAATTACCGAACTTTGACGAGGTGTTGATGCAACTTGAAAATTAAAAATTGTTTCTATAAAACTTTTTTTCGTTTCTGCTTGCGGTTTAAACCAATCTACCATTTTGGTTCCCAATCCGGGAGTCTCTTTTTGATCTAAAACAGAATAATCAATAATATCATTATTTGAATCAAAACCTACCATCAATGTTATCTCTCCATTAAAACCATTCTTTGAAAAAGTTTCTACTGCCACTCCTACTTCCTCCTCTCCTACAAAAGCACGATGAATAGTAAGCGAATCTGGATAGACAAAAACTTTTTCTGTTTTTATTTGCATACCTTCAAAAGGTAAAACCTTAGCAATTGCCTCTTCTTGTTTTTTCTTATCAGACTCTGCTATTTGTTCTTCTGTCAACTCAAAAAAAGACGAAAGCATGAGTGCCGCTAACACGCATATAACGGTCAACACAACCGCCATATTCCTAAAATTCGACGTTAATTTTTTCATTTCTTCACTACCCTCCCAAATCGTTTTGGTTTCACATATTTATTAATAATTGGCGTAAAAGCATTCATAATAAGAATAGCAAATGACATCCCTTCAGGATAAACACCCCAAACACGAATTATCATCGTTATAACACCAACAAAAAATCCGTATATCAACATACCTTTGCGTGTCATAGGAGATGTCACGTAGTCTGTTGCCATAAATATAGCACCAAGCATCATTCCTCCCGACAAAAGGTGTATATAAGGCAATGGATACATTGTTGGATCAATACCATACAAAATAGAGGAAAACAATAATACCGTAAGCAAAATACTTACAGGAATATGCCACGTAATAACTTTTGTTATTAGTAAATATATACCTCCCACAAGCAATGCTAATGCTGATATTTCACCCAAAGACCCTGGTGTATTAAACAAGAACAATTCCAATGCATCGGGCAATTGCTCTAATTTCCCAGCTTTGATCAATGCTAATGGCGTAGCCATTGTTTCTGCATCTAAATAAGAAGATGCCCAACCTAATGGTCGTGGCCACGTTGTCATCTGAACAGGAAATGAAAACAATAAAAACACACGCCCTACCAAAGCTGGATTAAAAGGATTATTTCCCAATCCTCCAAAACACATCTTTCCAATCCCAATCGCAACCGCAGAACCTATCACTACAATCCACCATGGTAAATTAGAAGGCAAGTTAAACGACAATAATAAACCTGTCAGTAATGCAGAATAATTATTTATGGTAATTTTACCTTTCAACAAAAAACGTTGTATCAAATATTCAAACAAAACACACGAACACATTGCTACTAAACTCACAACTAATGCACCTTTCCCAAAAGAATATAGAGCAATAACATAAGCAGGAAGCAGTGCAATAATCACTCGCAACATATTTTTCGATACAGAATCGCCACTATGAACATGAGGCGACGGAGATACACTTAACAAATTATTCATATTTTCAAGTATTTATTTCTTTACAGAACGTTCACGTATAATTTTCATCACTGTAGTTTTTCCATAACGCACATAGTCAAGTAATGGACGATGAGCTGGACAAGTAAAACTACAAGAACCACATTCTAAACAATCATATACGGCTTCGGCTTCAGCTTCTTGCCACATTTTCTTTTCTACTAAGCTCATCAACAAATAAGGCTGAAGTCCCATACAACAAACAGACACACATTTTCCACAACGAATACAATTATCTATTTCCTGGCGTTTAGCAGCTTTTTCAGACATAATCAAAATACCAGAAGAACCTTTTTGTATAGGAGCATTGATATTTACCACTGCTTTCCCCATCATCGGACCACCTGCTATAACTTTACCAGTATCTTCAGGAATACCACCAGCAAAATCTATCAACATACTCATAGGGGTACCTATACGTGCTAAAATATTTTTCGGAGTTTTTAACGATTTTCCCGTTACCGTCACAACTCGATCTATTAAAGGCTTGTTTTTCACAATAGCTTCGTAAACAGCATACGCAGTTCCAACATTTTGTACAATTGCCCCTACCTCTATAGGCAATGCACCAGATGGAACTTGGCGTTCTATCAATGCATCTATTAACTGTTTTTCACTTCCCTGTGGATACTTCATCTTTAATGGGCAAACTTCTATCCCTATCAATTTTGAGACTTTCTTTTGCAATAAAGCAATCGCATCTTTTTTATTATTTTCTATACCGATGATTGCTCTATTCACCTTTGCAGCACGCATCAATAATTGTACTCCAATCAATACCTCGTCTGCATATTCCAACATCAAAGCATGATCACTTGTAAGATAAGGTTCGCATTCCACTGCATTTATTATCAAAACTTCAGCAGTTTTTCCTACAGGAGGCATTAATTTTACATGAGTAGGAAACGTTGCTCCCCCCATACCAACAATACCAGCTTCTTTTATTTTAGTAATAATTTCTTCCGATGAAAGATTAAATGTGCGTTTAAAATCGCCTTTCAAGTCTATAGTATCACTCCATTCGTCACCTTCAACATCAATAACTACAACCTGTCTTCTATTTCCAAAAGCATCAAGTTCATTGTCAATTTTCACTACAGTACCAGAAACAGAAGTATGCACATTTGCCGAAACGAATCCTGTAGCCGCTGCTATTAAATCGCCGACTTTTACCTTATCACCTTTTTCTACAACAACAGTTGCTGGAGCACCTATATGTTGCGAAACAGGAATTGAGACTTGAGTTGGCAAAGGCATTTTCTCTATCGAAACTCCTGCCGAAAGTTTTTCATCTTTTGGATGTATGCCTCCTATTTTAAATGTTTTCATAAGCTAACCTAATTTTAATTATTGTTTTCTTGTTCTACAACCACTTTTTTTGGCGGGAAATTTTCCTCAATAATAGCATTTGTAGGACAAACTGCTACACATTTTCTACACAAACGACATTTTGTAAAATCAATATAAGCACAATTATTTTCGACTGTAATAGCACCAAATGCACATTCTTTTTGACACTTCATACACCCAATACAACCTACAGAACAAGCCTTTCGCGTAATTGCACCTTTGTCTTTATTTATACAACCAACATAAATTCTACGCGACTTTGGACCTTTTTTCCGTAACTCAATAACATTTTTAGGGCAAACCTTTACACATGCTCCACAAGCCGTACATTTTTCATCATCAACAATAGGCAATCCATTCTCTCCTATTGTTATTGCACCAAACTGACAAGCAACAACACAATCGCCCAAACCCAAACATCCAAAAGAACAGCCTGTTTCACCTGCATAAAGCATCGAAGCAATGGCACAACTTTTTGCTCCATCATAAACATTCGTTTTTGCTCGATTCCGACAAGAGCCATTACATCTTACAACTGCAACCATTGGTTCTACCGATGCTACTTCTACTCCTAAAATAGTAGCCACCTTCGACATAACTACATTTCCACCAACAGGGCAAAATTTCCCTTCTAACGATTGCACACAAGCATCAGCAAATCCACGACATCCGGGGAATCCACATCCACCACAATTCGCCCCGGGAAGAACAGATTCTATTTCATCAATACGAGGATCTTCTTCCACCTTAAATTTTTGAGCAGCAAAATATAATATCGCAGCCGAAAAAATTCCAATCACTCCTAACACTATGACGGAAACAAGTATTATATTCATAATCAAGTATTTATTTTTATTAATTTAAACGCAAAATTTTTTTTAAATCTATCCTTAAAAAAGTGTAGTATTCCGTAATAAGGCAATATAGAACACAATGCTATTGTTCCTGCTAAAGTCTCATTTACATTTAAAATTGTCAATAAAACGAGGATTAAACAAATCACTAACAAAGGTAAAACATAAGCAAAAAATACAGCTTTTAATCCCAAAGATTGTTGTCCAACAAGTAAAACCTGCTCTCCTACTTCAATGTGTTCATCAACAGAAAACACTTCTATAAGTTTTTCCTCTTTTTCTGAAACTGTACACGCCGATTTGACCTGACAAGTTGCACATGCTGACATTTGTTCTATTTGAACTACACATCGAGTATCATTCACCTCTACAACTTTACCTATATGCTCTATTACTGACACGAATTTACTTTTATACAAATTCGTACAAAAATACAAAAATTTAATGCTTTTATTCCTCAAAAATCAAAAAGATTATGTCTTAATTCTTTTACATAAAAACATCTACTTTACATTGTTAAATAAAGGTAATAGAAAAACATTTTCACTATTTTTGCAAAAAAATTATAGCGATGACTATTAACGAAAAACAAGACCAAATAATAGACGATTTCTCACTTCTCGACGATTGGATGGATCGTTATGCAACTTTGATTGACAAAGGAAACACATTGCCTCCAATGGATGAAAAATACAAAATACCACAGAATCTTATCGAAGGTTGTCAGAGTCGTGTTTGGTTACATGCAGACTACGAAAACAACAAAGTCACATTTAAAGGTGATAGTGATGCAATTTTGGTAAAAGGTATTGTCTCTCTCTTAATATCTCTTTTATCAGGTCATACTCCAGATGAAATTTTAGAAAGTGAACTTTATTTCATTGACAAAATAGGTTTAAAAGAGCATCTCTCGCCCACTCGCTCCAACGGATTACTTGCTATGGTAAAGCAAATGCGTTTTTACGCTTTGGCTTTTAAATCAAAATAACATATTTATTTCAATAGTTGAAACATTATACGAGGGATATCTACATTGTCTCGAACATGTTGAAAATATTCTGCCCCACAACCTATTGCATAAACAGGAACAACTCCTGCAGAATGACCATAACTTGTCCATCCAATTTTTGCTTTCTTATTTAAAATTTCAATTGCCGTTTGTGCTATCATTTCATTTTCTGAATAAAGATTTCGCACCTTTTCCGATTTTTTTTCGCAAAAAGTCTGATTATGCAACAACATAAGTTGCTTCTCTTCTTCGTCTGTCAAAGGTATTTCTTTCCAAAATCCTAAATTTTCTTGCAATAAAGATTTCAAATCGCACCAACTTGAATAATTTCGATCACGCAAATCAAAAATTCTATTTGTCAACTCATTAACTGAACATTTTTGATATTGCAATACTGCTAAATCCAAACAATAATCGCCCGTACCAAGAGCGATTCCGCCTGTTTCGTGGTCGGCAGTTACCACTATCAGTGTTTCGTCGGCATGTTTCTTATAAAAATCCAACGCTTTGGCAATTGCCTCCGAAAACTCCTCTACTTCGGCAAAAGCAGTTGCTGCATCGTTGTTATGACAAGCCCAATCAATTAAGCCTCCTTCTACCATCAAAAAAAATCCTTCATTGTTTTTATCAAGATATTCAACCGCTGCCTCGGTCATTTGCGGCAACGATAAATCTGACGATGTTCTATCGATCACATAAGGCAAATTCGACATCGAATCGCACTGCAAAAGCACCATTTTGTCAGCAATGTCTTTTTGTTGGAAGTATTGTTCGATACCTCGTGCAACAAAATACCCTGAATCGCTCAACAACGAGATGATATTCTGCTCGTTCTCTTTCTTACATTGAGAAAATCCTGAACCTGCAAAAAAATCAAAATCAGATAATATAGCATCATTTGCTATTTCGTAAGCCATTGAACGATTCGGCTGATGAGCATAAAATGCAGCAGGAGTTGCATGGTCTATACTTACAGAAGTAACTATACCTACTGATTTTCCAATTCCTTTTGCATAATGAGCAACACTATAAAGTGGTTTATGTAATAAGCTATCCATTCCTATTGCTCCTTTTCTTGTTTTATAGCCAGAGGCTAAAGCCGTTCCTGCAGCAGCCGAACATGTAACAGCATTATAGCGGGAATAAGTAGTAGAAAATGTAGCAATAGGGAACTCCGAGAAAGCCAGACTATCAGTTCCTATAAATCCTTTTTTTGCCGCAAAATACATTTCCGTAGCAAGAACCTGATTAACTCCCATACCATCACCTATAAAATAAAATATATATTTAGGCTGTTTCTCCTGCAAACAAGAAGTTACGAGCAATAAAACTATTACAAAAGAGAATATTTTTTTCATTACAATGATTTATTTAGAAATATAAAAAGGGTTGCATTCACAACCCTTTTTAGAAAATAACAAAATAAATATTCTTATTTAGAAATAACGCGAGCCATTTCCAATACTTTGTTAGAATAACCCCATTCGTTGTCGTACCAAGAAACAACTTTAACGAAAGTAGGATCCAATTGAATACCTGCTTTTGCGTCGAAGATAGAAGTACGAGCGTCGTTACGGAAGTCAGTAGAAACAACTGCTTCTTCAGTGTAACCAAGAATACCTTTCATTTCTCCTTCAGATGCTTCTTTCATTGCAGCACAAATTTCAGCGTAAGTAGCTTCTTTGTTCAATTCTACTGTCAAGTCAACAACAGAAACGTCAGAAGTAGGAACACGCATTGACATACCGGTCAATTTTCCGTTCAATTCAGGAAGAACTACACCTACAGCCTTAGCTGCACCAGTAGATGAAGGAATAATGTTTTCCAAGATTCCACGACCACCACGCCAGTCTTTTTTAGAAGGACCGTCAACTGTTTTTTGAGTAGCAGTTGCAGCGTGAACAGTTGTCATCAAACCACGTTTGATACCAAATTTATCGTTCAAAACTTTAGAAATTGGAGCCAAGCAGTTGGTTGTACAAGATGCATTAGAGATGATGTCTTGTCCAGCATAAGTTTTGTCATTCACACCATAAACAAACATAGGAGTTTTGTCTTTTGCAGGAGCTGACATAATTACTTTCTTAGCACCAGCTTGGATGTGTTTGCGAGCTGTTTCATCAGTCAAGAAGAAGCCAGTTGATTCAACAACTACGTCAGCACCAACTTCGTCCCATTTCAAATTAGCAGGATCCATTTCAGCTGTCAAACGAATTTTGTTTCCGTTTACGATCATGTAGTTACCTTCAACTTGAATGTCGCCATTGAATTGACCATGAACTGAATCATAACGCAACATGTAAGCCAAATAATCTGCATCCAAAAGGTCGTTGATACCAACAACTTGAATGTCATTTCCAAAGTTTTCCACTGCAGCGCGGAATACCATACGGCCGATACGGCCAAATCCATTAATACCTAATTTAATCATTGTTTTAATTATTTAAAGTTATAAATCTTTTTCTTTTGCAAAATTACAATATTTTTTCGAACATTAATAAGCAATATATCTTTTATCCTCAATGTTCGATTTTTCTTTCAAAATTTCCATCGCCAAATATTGAGTAGCATATGCCAATCTACTTTCTAACATTTGTTTTTCTTCTTCTATAGACAAAGGATTTTCAACATTTGTACGTTGAAGTTTTTTGAAAATATACACTCCATTCTCTCCTTTTACAGGATCAGCATCGGCACCTAATGCCGCTAATGCAAACAATTTTGGTTCATTTCCTACACGAGACATTTGTTGAGTTTCAAAAGTTATATTTTTTAAAGTATCAACACGCATACCTTCACCCATCAAAGATGCCATAGTTTTTCCTTTCATCTTCTCAACCACAAAATCAGCTTTCTTTTCGTTCAGCAACTCATATTTTATATTATCTGAAACAGAAGCCAATGTTTTATATTCATCTTCGTTTATATCCGAAACTGTTGCTACTATAAATCTATCATTACATTCAAAAACATCAGAAACAGCTCCATCTTTCTGTTCGAAAGCCCAGCGAACCACTTGTCTTGAATTTTTCACATCTCCAATTCTATAATCATTTATAGAAACATTAACTGGCAACAACTCCACACCTTGTTCTTGTGCTTTTTTCTTAAAGTCCGCTTTATTCTTACAACCTGCGACAAATTGTTTTGCTTCATTATAGATATGTGCTTGCGAACGTGAACTTGGTATTAACTCCCTCTCTATTATCGCCAACTTAACTTTTGGCACACGTTCACTGACTTCATCTACTTTGAAAATTTGTACTCCTTGAGGTGTTTCTATCGTAAAAATTTTTCCTGCCGATGTATAGAACGCTTTCTGTGCTATTTCTGAATCAACTACAATCTCACGCACCCAACCAATTTCGCCTCCTTGTTCCGCCGTTTGAGACACACGAGAATAAGTTTTCGCTAGATTTGCAAAATCACCACCAGCATTTATCACATTCACCAAACTATCCGCTAAAGTCTTAGCACGCTCTTTTGTTTCTTCTATAACATATATATGACGTAACTTTACCGAATCAGGCGTTTGAATGTCTGTTCCCAATAAACGAGCAACCTTATATACATTATTAATAAAAATAGGACCAAAAATATCTCCTGTATTTCCCATAAAAGCAGAATCACGGAATTCTAAATCTACATCCGATTTAGCCAAAGCCACATCTACGTAACGTTTATCAGAATTAGAATTTACAAGACTAATAACATCGTTGGTAGTAGTAAACTCTGGAACTAATCCTTTAATCCATGCTTCAAGTTCTGCATAATCAGCATCTAAAGGTTTTATATCAAATGAAGTATAATTAATAGTACAAGTTGCTACTTGTTTTTTGTATTGTTCTTTTGTAGCATTATAACGCACTTCAATCTCTTCGTCAGAAACAGAAACAACAGAATCAGGTACTGCATAATAAGGCTCTACAGCATACAAAATATCAACCTTACCAGCATTTAAATTAGAAGCCAACTCCGCATCTAAATCGTTTGCAACTAACATTTTCGATAGAAGAACATTATATTTTTCTTCCAAAAGCGAGTTTTTCACTGCTCTCTCCAAAAATCGCCAATACAACTTCATTTCTTCAGAAATATTTGCATTAGGATCATCAATATAAGACAAGAATTGTGTTAATGCATTTTTATCAAACATTCTTGTTTCAGGATTTACAAATATCTGACGTTGCAATATAGCTGGATGAATATTCTCTCCCAATACATTATCATACAACTCATCATTTGTTACAACCATTCCTATTTTAGCAGTTTCTTTCGATAAAACTTTTTCACGGACTATCGTTTCCCAAACCGATTGACGAACCTGTTCAACCATCTCCTCAGTCAAATTCTGACCATTTGACTCTATCTCATAAACGGTGGTCATCTGATCAACTGCTGCAAGAAAATCTTCTATTTTAACTTCTTCTCCATCAATTTCTCCTACTACCATCCGTTTTTGATTAAAAAAAGAAGAGCCTGAATTAACAAAATCACCAACGATAAATGCTAACAATGCAAGTCCTACAATAATCAATAACAAAACACTCCTACTTCTAATCTTTTCTAATGTTGCCATTTTCTATTATTTTTTATTTACTTTTCCTAAAAATTTGGGCACGAATGTACAAAAAAAACACCATACAACAATCCCGTATTCTTTTTTTTTACTTTTTATTCTACTCAACAAAGCATCTATGTACTTTTATTGCTATAAACAACAAAATCATAATTATTCACACTAAAAGGATAAAGGACTATTTTCTACTATATACTATCTTTATCTATAGGGAAAATTCCTTGAGGTTTTTTAATAAAATAACGAGAAAAACTCTGATTGGACTCAAAGCCCAAACCTATAATAATTTTATCTTTTTGAGTAATCTTTATCAACGAATCAGAATATATCTTTTCATGCTTTTGATCCCAAAACATCTGCTGTGTTTCAAACATTTCATCATTCAAATTCCGAGCAACTACATCACCATCTAATTTCCACAATTGAGGATGTTCAAAATATTTTGCTTTATTACTCTCTAAATAGGCATCAACGACATATTCTTCGTTAAACCGTTCGAAATAAATCCCTTCTGGAAAGTCCCAATAAGGTTGCGTATCACGATCATATACCAACCACTGCTGTGCAGATATACGATAACGAGTTACCCCCGAATCAGAAACCAATGTTGTTATCATATCAGCCTTAAGCTTTGGCGTCAGCATTCTATTTACTACAGATGAGGACGTCTGTATCCTATCTTTAGAACAAGATACAGCAAAAAACAACAGCATAACAGCCGAAAAAACAACTGTTATGCATGATGCGAATTTATATGAATATTTTTGTCGCAATTTATAAATATCAACGGCAAACCGTATCTTCACCAATCCATCCTTCTACACGGAAACTTTTTCCTTGTTGCAAGTCAGGATGCATAAACACTTCTTCTTTCGAAGGGAAATATTTACGATAAGTAGCAATCATACGATTTGCATCTTCGGTGCAATTTTCAGGATCTACTCGTTTAGCCTGTTCAAATTTATCGACAGCAACCCAATAAACAGTTTTTCGCAAAGTTGCATCATCATAAATATTATCAGATTGAGCATAAAGGCTTCCTATCAACAAGTAAGGTTTACCATTACTCGGGTTATTTGACAAAGACTGACGAGCATATTCTCTTGCTTTAGAATATCTATTCAATTTACTACAAATTTGAGCCATTTTAAACTGATAATCAGCTTTCTGTAAGACATCAGAAGTCAAGTTGACTGCTTCTTCATAATAAGCAAGTGCCTCATCGTATTTTTCATTTTTATATGACATTTCTGCACAACCATTTGCTGATTCTTCTGTTGGTGATATTTTATGAGCAAATTCCGATGCTTTAAAGAATACTGGAGACTCATTACAACGTAAACGGCGATAACAAGTCAAAATTGAATTCAAATAATCTACATTCGTAGAATTCTCATCTACTTTTGTATTAAATATTGCATCTAACGTAGCACAATCAGCAACTCCTGAACTTAAGAATAATGCATCAGCGTTAGTTTTCACTTGAGCATAAGCTGCTTTGTTTTTTTCATTAGGATTTTTTGCCTTTGCATCAGCGATTTCTGTTGCTAACAAATAATCATTAATAAATTGCTCTGCAAGAGAATTGTCGGCTTTATACTTTTCAAACGAAACAATTATAAATTGTTGTAATGGATTCACTTCTGATTTATCTTCTTGCATCAAAACAGATTCTTTCAACCAATCGTAAGCCATAGTTTTTGTTGCCTCGTTATAAGCTATATAAGTACAAGCCTTACGTCCTAAAATTCGACCTTTAGGATAAGCATTATCAACTTTATACTTCATCCATTTATCATACAATTCTATAGCTTTATCTATCAATGCTTGTTTTTTTACAGGATCAGATTCATTTTTAATTTTCCAATCCAAAATTTTCTCTCCATAAGTATAAATTGCTCTATTTGCAGTTGGGCAATTTTCATAAACTTGCAACCATGGATCGTAAGCTCCTGCAAAATCTTTTTGTTTATAATAAGTATCAAACAAACTTGCATTCGCCAAACACTCATCTGTTACTACAGGTTCAGGTTCTTCTACCACAGGTGCTTCTTCTTTTACTTCTGGTGCCACTTGTGACAATTTTACCACTTTATCACCTCTTTTTAATTCTTTCTTTGGCTTATCGGCCATCATTTGTCCACTCACTACAAGGAGAGACATCATTACTAATAATAACTTTTTCATTTTTCTAATTTTTATTTTTGTATTTACCTTATTTTAGACTTAAAAAACCACGTTTCGTTTATTGTTGCATTAAAACTTAACTTAAAATAATCTTCTCGAATAAAATTCCGTTTCCCTATTTTATCATACTCAAATGCTACATTCAAAATTGTTTTTGCAGTTTTCAAAGGGAAACCGACTCCTATTGTTATCCCATAATTTAAATCTGAAGAAACATACGAAGTCGTCATATCTGCACCAATACGCCAACGCATTCTATCAACATAACGCAATCCATTAGGATCGTGAATATATTCAGCTCCAATTACCCACTTATGACGGTTATTCAAAGAATCTATAGAATTCACATTAAAAGACTTGGCCTTTGCGAATTCATATAACGAATAATCAACACCTACAGTCAATCTATCATCGTAAGTATAAGAAATACCCGCTCCATAAAAAGAAGGCAATTGCAACGGACTATCTTTCGAAACAATCATTGTATCTACATCTACAAGCATTTCCTCATAAGTACCACGCAAACGTGAACGATTCTCGTATGCTAATCCCAAAGTTAAAACATGTTTTTTAGCTATACGTTCCGTATACTGCAATCCATAACGAAAATTAAAACTGCGAACATGTAAATTTGCAGTGATATCAGACGAATAATGTGAAGATTCAAAATTAACGTTTCTATTATGCAATATTTCTCCCCACAAGAAATAGGCATTGGCTCCTATCGACAATCGCTTCCATAAATTAAACGATAAACCTAAATAAACCTGTGAAATACCTCCAGAGCCTTTGTAGTTCTGACTATATTTCAAATAATCCGACTCATAAAATATTGAGTCCGTTGAGCCAAAATCATAACCTACAGAAGAATAAGGCATTAACCCGACACTAATACCCATCCATTTTGTAGCAGAAAACTGTATGGCTAAATAGTCTAAATTACCCGTTCCTGTTACTCGTTGTGATCCATTAGTTGCAAAACGAGAAAAAGATCCAGATATTCCCATATCAAAAATAAAGGTCATACTATCAACCGCACTATACGAAGCAGGATTTGAAGAATTCACATTTGTATTACCTCTTAAACCAATACTCAAACCTCCCATTCCCAAACAACGACCAAAAGAAGGATCATCCAATCGACCATAACCATAACGCGTATAAGGAGAATTCGTATTATTTTGTGCAACAAGAGTACCACTAAACAATACAAAAAGAAGCGATATAATAATTACTCTACGCATTATATTCTATTAATCCATTAAGTCCTATCAACGTTAAATTTTCGACTGCAAAGATGCGATTTTTTAAGTATTTTTCAAAGAAAAGAGCATCTCCGCCCGTCAAAAAAATATCTAAATTGCCATATTGCTCTCTTATTCTTGAAAGAAAGCCTTCTATTTCGTAAACAATTCCATTCTGAACACCAGTCTGAATTGCAGTCGTAGTTTCATTACCAAAAAAATCATCAGTTGCCTGTGGTTTAACTATTGGCAACCCTTCGGTATCATTATTCAACGCTCGAAACCGCATCTCCATACCGGGGAGAATACAACCACCTAAATAACATCCTCCAACAAAAACCTCATAAGTAATACAAGTACCACAATCAATTACAATAAAATTCTCTTGCGGTTTTAGAAAATAAGCACCTAATACTGCAGCCAACCTATCACTTCCCAATGTTTTTAACGTTGCATACGATAACTTTATAGGCATCGGTGTTTCCACAGAAAAATTTATAAAATTGCACCGCAGATACAGAAAATCCAATACAGAACTATCTATCCCCGAAACAGTTGATAAAATAGCATTACGAATAGGGTATTGCTGAAACAAATGTTCTAAAAACGAACACGATAAGAAAGTGGTTTTCTGAATAAAAACAATTTCACCTCCATTAAAAACAGCTATTTTAGAACGAGTATTTCCTTTGTCAATAATGAGATTCATTATCGTAAAATTTCAAGCAAAATTAAAGATTTAGTTTATACTAATCAATGTTATTCTATTGTCAAAAAAAGAATTACCTTTTTTTAACAAAAAAATCCTACACTATTTATTCAGTATAGGATTTTTTCTTTTTTTGCAAAAATATTATTCAATAGTAAAGAGCATATCTACACGTCGATTTTTGCTTCTATTTTCTTCTGTATCATTCGGATAAAGAGGTTCGGTCATTCCTTTTGCAGTAACCTTTATTCTATCAACAGGAACACTTTTCTTTACCAAAATATTTTTAACGGATTCCGCTCTTTGTTTCGATAGCTTCATATTATAAATTTCCGAACCTTCATCACAAGTATGTCCTACTAATTCCAAATGAAGATCTTCATTTTCAATTAAAAGTTTCGCAATTTTGTCAACTACTGTTTCATCTTTTATAACTACTTTATTCTTATCAAAATTTGTAAATTCATTTTGCGGAATAGTTCTAACTACTGCTGCTATTTCCTCCGGCAAGTCATTGTTTTCTAAAACAACTTTTTCTACAATCAGTTCTGGTTCTGTTACCGCCACTACTGTATCAGGGACAGAATCTATATTACTTTCATCAGACGATTGCTTTGTATTTTTAATCACATAAATCAATGTTGGATAATGGTCACTATAACCATTTCTCCAAACGCCACTTGCGTGCGTTCGCATAGGATATCCCTTACGTTTTCCTGCCTGCTCTGTCAAAAAGTCTTTATTAAAAATCTCTGGTTTGACAAATTTTAAAGTTGAATAATCTTTTCCCAACCAATCATATGAGATTATAATCTGATCATACAAGCACCAAGTATCTTGATAGCCAAGTGAGCCATTTCCTTTAGCAAAAATAGGCCACATCGTGTTATACAAACCTCCTTTTTCAACTTCAGTAATATTTCTTTTCGCATTTAAGATTTTAGCACAACTTACATTTGTTGGATCATCATTCAAATCACCCATTATTACAATTTTTGCATCAGGATTTATTGCTAAAAGCGAGTCCGAAATTGATTTTGAAAGTTCAGCAGCTGCCACACGTAAAGGTCGAGATGAAACTTCTCCGCCATAACGCGAAGGCCAATGGTTTACAAGAATATGGATTTCTTCTCCTGCTAAAATACCCGTTACCAACAATTGATCACGCGAACGAAATGTTGGGCGATCTGCTATTTTAAAAGGAATCGACTTCCAACTTGTTACAGTAAAATATTTAGGATTATACAAAAGAGCACAATCCACTCCACGTCTATCAGGACCATCGTGATGTATAATTTGCAAATTACGATCAACTATTGAAGGTTGTTTCACTAAATCTTCTAATACAGAGCGATTTTCTATTTCAGACACTCCCAAAATAGCAACACCGTCAGGAGTATATTGTGTAACACCTATTTTTGAAATAGCATACGACATATTTTTCAACTTCGCATTGTATTTCATTGTTCCCCACTTATTGGTACCTGTCGGTGTAAATTCATCGTTATTCCTCAACGAAGGATCGTTTATCGTATCAAACAGATTTTCCAAATTATAAAACCCAATTGCAAATGTTTCTAATTTATCAGCTTTAATCTCTGCGGAAAACAATACACTGACAAACAATACTAATAAAAAAAGACTCCTATTTTTCATAATTTAACATATTAAATCTTAATTCTTTCCCCATTCAGAAGGTGTATCTCCCATTACAAATTCCAATACAGCTCCATTCATTATATCTTGATGCGACAAAAATGGTTCATTCAATGGTTGTCCATTCAACATTGCCGATTGAATATATTTATTTTGTTTTGACACATTTTTTGCATTTACGATAAACTTATTTCCATTAGTAAGATTTATAGCAACCTGTTCAAACATCGGTCTTCCAATCGAATAAATAGGATTTCCTGGTGCTACTTGATAAATACCTATTGCATTGAGTAAATACCATGCTGACATTTGTCCACAATCCTCGTTACCCGATAAACCGTTTATATCATCAAAATACAAATTATACAAAATACTATCCACTAAATTCTGAGTTTTCCAAGGTTCTCCTACATAATTATATAAATGCGTAATATGATGACTTGGTTCATTACCATGAGCATAAAGTCCTATAAGTCCAGATATATCATTAGAAATCAACTCTCCTTCTAATTTGGACTCCATTGCAAATAAGGAATCTAATTTCTGTATAAATTGTATTCTTCCTCCCATTAAATCTACCAGTCCTTGTACATCGTGAGGGACGAACCATGTCCATTGCCACGCTACTCCTTCACAATAATCATCAGCACGATGATTCGATTCTATAGGGGAAAAAGGAGCTCTCCACTTCCCTTTTGAATCCAAACCACGCATAAATCCAGTTGAAGCATCAAAATAATAACGATAGGCTTTCCCTAATTCATCAAATCGTTCATAACGGACATCATCGCCCAATTCTTTTGCAAGAAGAGATATACACCAGTCATCGTAAGCATACTCCAAACCTTTAGCCACAGTTTCATGTTCCAAATCACAAGGTGCATAACCCAATTTATTTTTATAATATTTTGACTTTAACACAAGTGCATCTCTAACTTTTTTAGGAGTAATAATATTTGTAGTATCATAATCTGCACTTTTCAAACATGCTTCGTATGCAAGATTAATATCAAAATCCCTATATCCTTTCATATATGCATCTACAATAACTGGAACGGCATGATAACCTGTCATTGTTGCCGTATAATTCCCCGCCAATTCCCACATTGGCAACAATCCTCCTTCAGCATATTTTGTTAATAACGAACGAACGAAATCAGAATTCTTTTCAGGATCAAAAATTGTCATTAATGGATGGAATGCTCTAAATGTATCCCAAAGTGAAAAAATTGTATAAATTGGTTTATCTTCAGTTGTTTTACGAATTGTATGATCCATTCCTAAATAACGACCATCAACGTCGGAAAATATATTTGGATGAATTGCAGTATGATACAATGCTGTATAAAATATACGTTTTTGAACTTCATCTTTTGTTTCTACATTGATCCTTGATAATAATGTATTCCATTCTTTTTTTGCAGATTTTCGAATCTCATCAAAATTCCAATCAGGAATTTCTGTCAAAACATTATTTTTAGCACCTTCAATGTCAACAGCAGAGACTCCAACTTTTACAAAAATTTGTTCATCTTTATACGTTTCATCAAACTGAATCAATACTTTTGATTGAGGTATTTCATCGTCTTCTGTAACAATAGAATTAGTTATCACCTTATACGAAGAAAATGGTTTTGAAAATTTTGCATAGAAATAAACTTTTTGTTCAAATGCCCAATAAACAGTCATTTTACTTCCTATAATTTCGGTATCACTTACAACTTCTATTGACATATTTTCATTTTTCTGACGTTGAAGCGAATAATCTAAATCTACAATCATACCTGCTTGCGTACTTGCAGGGAAAGTATAACGATGCAACGCTCCTCGTTTTGTAGCTGTTAATTCCGCATTAATTCCGTAAGAATTTAAAAAAACTGAATAATAACCAGGTTCTGCAACTTCACGTTCATGTGAAAAATCAGAAGCATAAGCCATTTGTTGGGATGATTTACCTAAATAAGTAATTTTTTGTTCTCCTACAGTAGGCATTATCAACACATCTCCATAGTCACAACAACCTGTCCCACTAAGATGCGTATGCGAAAATCCATTTATCGTAGAATCTGAATAATGATAACCCGAACAAGCATCCCAACCATCAATACGAGTATCAGGACTTGGCTGTATCGCGCCATTGGGAACAACAGCTCCAGGAAACGTATGTCCATGTCCTCCTGTTCCAATAAAAGGGTTTACAAATTGAGTATAATCATTTTTATCGTTGCCATTACAAGCGACAAAAAATATCGCTACACTATACGCAATAATAATCTGTTTTAGTTTCATATATTTTTTACTTTTTTGTTCTATATAATAATTTTCCACACGAGGTCAAATCTTCGTGCGAAATGCTGTAACCTTTCAGTGTTTTTTCTCCTGCCTTAATGCTCTTGATATAAGGTAGGTTTTCGGTTTTTTCTATCACGAGTTTTCCCTCGGGGTAGAACTTTTCGTTCAAGCGCAGCTCAATCCGATCGAACGTAGGCGTTGTGAGCATATAGGTTGGTTTTCCGGGGCAATCGGGGTAAAAGCCCATCATCGAAAACACCGCCCAAGCCGACATCGTTCCTGTGTCGTCGTTGCCCGGAATGCCATCGGGAGCATTGCGGAAATGTTCGTTGAGCAAACGTTTCACCTCTTTTTGCGTACGCCACGCTTCGCCACAGAAGTAACTGAACAAATAAGGGTATGCGATGTCGGGCTCATTGGCAGGATCGTAGAAGCCCTTGTCGAACACCATTTGGAGTTTCTCTACAAACTTTTTGTCGCCACCCATCAGTTTTGCGAGTCCCTTCACATCGTGAGGCACGTAGAAGGTGTAGTTCCAAGCATTTCCCTCGTGGAAACCAGCCACGGGCTCAAAGTTGGCTCCTTGTAGCGGATTGAACGGCGTCAGGAATTTTCCGTCGGATGTAATCGGGCGCAGCGTCCCGAAGGTTTTGCAATAGTAGTTTTTATAGCCCATCGAACGGTTGTAAAAGAGCTTTGCATCGCTCTTTTTACCCAAATTTTCCGCCATTTGGCTCAGCGCCCAGTCGGCAATGTAGTATTCCAGCGCATGCGAAACGGAGTTGTCGCCCGACGCATCGGCAGCAAAAAATCCCAATGGAATGTAACCTTTTTCGATATAAGGATCGATGTCGGGGCGCATCAGGTTGTCTTTGCCCTGCGTGGTTGCACCTTTGCACATTGCCTCGTAAGCCAAATCCACATCAAAGTCGCGAAGACCTTTCATCCACGTATCCACAATGACGGGAATGGAAGGGTCGCCCTCCATGGTAAGCGTTTCGCGACCATAGAGTTCCCATTTTGGCAACCAACCATGCTCTTTGTACATGGAGAGCATCGTGCGCACCATGTCCAATTGGCGTTCCGGATAAAGAAGCGTAAGCAACTGATGCACATTGCGATACGTATCCCAAAGAGAAAATACCGTATAGCGATTTCCTTGTGTGGTTAACACTTCTGATCCTTCCATTTGTGGATATTCTCCATTCACATCTTGCAACACATTGGGGTGAATTAGAGCATGATAAAGCGCCGTATAGAAAACGGTTTTTTGGTCTGGAGTTCCGCCCTCGACTTGCACCACGCCCAAGTCTTTTTCCCACTTCGAGCGAGCAAGTTGATGCGTTTTGTCGAAATCAAAGGTAGGTTGCTCGACATTGAGGTTTTGGCGAGCATTTTCCATACTCACAAACGAAACTCCAATTTGCACTTCGATTTGCTCATTTTCTTCGGCATCGTAGCAGAAATAAACGCCAACATCGTCGCCAGAAATTTCGCGAGAATAATTGGTATAAAACTTATATCTTCCCGAATAGATATCCCATTCGGCTTCTACGCCTTGCATAGGGCGTTGTTTTTTCCAATAACCAAAAGTTTTGGGTTGTTTGCTCACTCGCATCACAAAATAGATGGGGAAAACGGCTTGAGGATTGTAGCAAAACGTACCTAAAAGCTTCACGCCTTCCACTTCCGTTGCCGACACTTTGCGCACCATTGCTCCGCTTTCGTTGGTCAGACCCTCGCCAAGATTCAGCAAAATGTTTGCTTCTCCTTTGGGGAAAGTGAATCGTGCTATGCTGGAGCGTTCGGTTGCCGAAACTTCGGTTTTGATGCCATATTTTTCCAAAAAATTGGAATAATAACCCGGAGAGGCTTTCTCTTCTTTGTAGGTTGAGCCATAATTTTTATAATCGACCTCCAAACTTCCCGTAGTTGGCATCAGTAGCAACGAACCCAAATCGGGACAACCAACACCACTCAAATTGACGTGAGAAAATCCCGTAAAAAAACTGTTTTTATACTCGTATGGCGTCGAAAACCAACGAGCATCTTTGTCGTAAACATTCATATCAGAGCCCATTACGTTGAACGGAACTACCGACATCATCCCATTGGAGCAAACAGCACCCGGATTGCAAGTACCAAAATTGGTTGTTCCGATAAACGGATTCACATAATCGACCACCGACTGAGCAAACGCCTCTAATCCAAAAATAAATATTAATAACAAAAAGTTTCTACGCATTTCTTTTAGCTTTTATAACCTACTTCATTACAAAGAAACGTTTACAACGACATTTCTTTAAAGAACGCAAATATAAAATATTTATCGCAAACAACAATTGCATTTTCAGAAGATATATAAAGGGTAAGATTAGAGATTGTATCTTGCAAATAACTAAAGAAAAGTAAAAAGACCTACTAATGCTACTGGGCAATTTTACTAACCACACAAGATAGTTATAGTTGTTCAGAAACAGTTGGCAAACAATACTTATTTCTTCTGCTGTGCTTTTCGGGTGAGAAACTCTCCGAGCGACTGCCCACAATCCTTTCGCCGTTAGCCTTTTGTCATTAGCCGTTAAAGTGACGTAGTTTCTTCACCAATTGAGGAACGCCAACTGCACCACGTTCTTTGATATGTGTCAAAGGATTTTGAATCATAGACGTGTCGGGCGTACCCGGGTCAATCAAATAAATAGGAACCTGTCTATCACGCACAAAGTAAACCAATGACGCTGCTGGATATACAGCCAATGATGTTCCCACAACTATCAGAATGTCTGCTTGTTCAACGATGCTACTTGCAAATTCGAACATCGGCACATCCTCTCCGAAAAACACAATGTGAGGACGAAGCAAGGCTCCATCTTTGCCACGCTCATCGAGACTTTGCTCCCACCCTTTGATATCGTATATCAATTCTGGATTCATTTCTGAACGTAACTTCATCAATTCTCCATGAAGATGTACAACATGTGTTGATCCAGCCTGTTCGTGGAGGTTATCGACATTTTGGGTTATTACACAAACATCAGCCCATTCTTCCATTTTAGCGATGGCAATATGACCTTCATTAGGTTTCTTTGTCAACGACTCTTTACGACGTAAATTATAGAACTCTATAACTTTCGCTCTGTTATTTTTCAACGCCTCTGGAGTACACACCTCCTCAATGCGGTAGTTCGCCCATAGACCGTCGGCATCGCGAAATGTCGCAATACCACTATCAGCACTAACACCAGCACCTGTAAAGACCACTATCTTTTTCTTTTCACTCATATCTTTTTATTATTTACCAACAACTTTACTCATTGCCTCACGCATAAAATGCACCGCAAATTTTATAAACCTCTCGTATGAAAATATATCATACTGCATAGCAGCTTGCTTCATAACTTTTTGCCCAATAACGATAAGATTTTCAATCGTAACTTCCTCTTTTTTACTGATTTGCTAATGATATTACGAAACGCATATTAGCCTTCCACAATTCTTCAGACGCATCTTGGTTACCTCCTTGAATTTTCTCAATAAGAATCTTTTCTTCCTCTACAGAGAGAAGTTCTCCTGCTATTTTCAAATATTCCTCTATATTCATAATCGCAAAATTATTTATCTCCAAAACTGCTTTTTTATCCTAACAAAGTAAATAATAAAATTGCAAACAAAGAAAGTTCTTATTGATCCTTTTTTATATTCTGCACCTATTTTTATAAGTAAATATAGAAAATCGCAATCAGAAATTTAATGAAATGGTTATTTTGCTCAATTCTAAAAAAATGTTGTAATTTTGTAATTGAAGCGATTTTATTCATGTTTGTGTCAGGTAACGCACCTTGAATAAGGTCGTTTTTAATATTTTAGAATGTTTTTATGATATACCCTCGTGACTTTGAACAAAAAATAGGTTTTAATCTAATTCGTAAACTTTTAAAAGAAAAATGCCAAAGCGAATTAGGTCAATCACACATCGATGAAATTAAATTTTCATCGAATTTCGAATCTATTTTAAAATCATTGTCGGAATGCGACGAGTTCTGTAAAATACTTAGCAACGAAGAAGAAAAAATTCCTTTCACAACTATTCCCAATTTAGAAAAAACGTTGCATCGCATTCGCATTGAAGGGGCGTTCGTAAGCGAAAAAGAGTGTTTCGAACTAAAACTACTACTCGAAACCGCTCGTAATATTTTACACTATATAAAACAACGACACGAAAAATATTTTTATCTCAACGAACGCTCCAATAAGATTCAACTAATACCCGAAATTGTTCAAAAAATAGAGCAACTATTCAATAAGTTTGGCGAGATAAAAGATAGTGCGTCAGAAAAACTTGCATTGATACGTAGGAATCTAAAATCAGCTCAAATTTCAGCAACAAATAGCTTGACTGCAATTTTAAATCATGCAAAAAATAGTGGATACATAGAGAAAGACACCAACCCAACACTTCGCGAGGGACATTTGGTAATCCCCATTTCTCCAATGTATAAAAACAAAATAAAGGGAATTATCCACGACGAATCGGCTACGGGGAAGACCATTTTCGTAGAACCAACTGCTGTTGTCGAAGCTAATAATCATATACGTGAATTAGAAGGAGAAGAACGCCGTGAAATCATTCATATTTTAACTATTTTAACGGATTTTATACGACCATATATTCCACAAATATTCGAAATACAAGACTATTTAGGTGCAATTGATGCCATTTATGCAAAATCTTTATTTGCTCAACAATTAAGTGCGATAAAACCGCATTTTTCTGATAAATGTATTCTTGATTGGAACAATGCACTACATCCACTACTTTATTTGTCATTAAAAGCACAAAACAAGAATATTGTTCCCTTAAAAATAAAAATCAATCAGCAACAACGCATCTTAATAATTTCGGGAGCTAATGCTGGAGGGAAATCGGTTTGTTTAAAAACAGTTGCATTATTACAATATATGCTACAATGCGGTTTGCTGATACCTATACACGAAAGTAGTAATGCAGGTCTTTTTGAACGAATTTTTATTGATATTGGTGATGAACAAAGTATCGAAAACGATCTATCGACATATAGCTCACATTTGCTGAATATGAAATTTTTCATACATAATACGACACCAAAAACATTATTATTAATCGATGAATTTGGTGCTGGCACAGAGCCACAAATTGGAGGAGCTATTGCCGAAGCCATACTTAATAATCTCAATCAAAAAAAGACCTTTGGTGTAATTACAACCCATTACACCAATCTAAAACAATTTGCAACCACCACAAATGGGATTGTAAATGGCGCTATGCTCTATGATCGTCAAGAAATGCAACCGCTTTTTCAATTACAAATTGGAAATCCAGGAAGTTCTTTCGCCATTGAAATTGCTCGTAAAATTGGACTTCCCGAATCCGTCATTGCCGAAGCCACGCAAAAAGTAGGGAGTAATTTTGTTGATTTGGATAAATATTTGCAAGACATCGTACGCGATAAACGTTATTGGGAAAACAAACGTCAACAAATAAGACTAAAAGAAAAACAAACCGAACGATTGCTTTCCCGCTACGAGAACGAACTTTTGGAATTACAAAAAAATGAGAAAAATATTATCCGTGAAGCTAAAAACAAAGCAGATGAGTTAATTTCAAATGCTAATGCAAAAATTGAAAACACAATTCGTAAAATCAAAGAGTCAGAAGCAAATCGTGAAACTACAAAAATGCTTCGCAATGAACTTTTGCAATTTAAGAATGAGCAAAAAAGTGAAATAAAAACTTCTACTGAACAAAAGATTAAAGAAATTCAGAAAAAAAATAAAAATCCCAAACCATTACCTATCAATTCAACGCAACAACTTAAAATAGGAGACATTGTTTCTTTAAAGGAGAATCCAAATACGATTGGTAAAATTTTAGAGATCAAAAATAATACAGCAACAATTGCCTTCGGGAATATTAAATCGAAAATAAAGATCGCGGAATTAGATAAAGCAAGCTATAACAAATTGCGAAATTCCTTAAAAGAAAAAGCTATTGTCAACATAAACGAAACTGGCATAAAAGAGCGAAAATTACAATTTAAACCAGAAATAGACATTCGAGGAATGCGTACCGAAGAAGCTTTGCAAGCAATCACTTATTTCATAGATGACGCTTTGATGATGAATATTAGCCGAGTACGTATTTTACATGGAACAGGGAATGGCATTTTACGACAACTTACACGTAACTATTTACAAGGAATTCAAGGAGTAAACTTTCACGATGAACACGTACAATTTGGTGGAGCAGGCATAACCATTGTTAAGTTTTAATACTTCTTTAACGAAAACTCAAAACACAAACCGCCACCAACTACATTTTTCACAGTGATTTCACCATTATGAAAAGTTATTGCATTTTTTACAATTGCAAGCCCTAATCCAGTTCCTCCCATTTTCCGATTTCTACCTTTATCTACACGATAAAAACGATTAAACAAATATGGCAAATGCTCTTCTGCAACACCTTTTCCCGTATCAGAGATCGAAAAATAATAATGTCGTTTGGCATTTTCTGTTAAATCTATTGATAACGTTGCATTATCACCAGCATACATCAAAGCATTATCCAACAAATTACGGAAAACAGAATACAACAAAGTATGATTTCCAAAAATAGGCAACTCGGCAGGTAACGACAATTGTACTGAAAAATTTTTCTTGTCTATTAGTGTCGATAAATCTTGTAATACTTCATCAATAATAACTCGCAAATCGCAATGCGTTTTTTCATACAAATCGCGAGCATCGTCAAGTTTATTCAGCAAAGAAATATCTTCTAAAAGTGATTGCAAATGCTTAGCTTGCTTGTAAGAACGCTCTACAAATAACATTTGCTGTTCGTGCGGCATTACCTTGTTCAAAAGTATTGTTTCAGTATATCCTAAAATTGTACTTACAGGAGTTTTTAACTCATGAGAAATATTTTGAGTCAATTGACGTTTCAAGTTCGCTTCATCACGAGTTACTATCATATAAAAATGTTTTGATAAGAAATAAATCAAAACAATCACAACAAACAATAACACTCCAACAAAAATGAGAAAATAACGATTCTCACTCAACGAGTTTTCAAACGTTTGGTCGTAAGGGAGTGCTGAACAAATCCTAAAACCATTAAAATCTGAAATCGTATAGAAAAATAGTTCGTTCGAAGACTGAGATACACAAATGCCTTTATTATGTACAAATGAATTTGGAATTTTTGCTTTCTCGAAATTATCAAAAACAACATTACCCACAGAATCAATCACGTTCAAACACAACAAAGTATCTGGTATAAACGAAAGCAAATCACAAAACTTCTCCGTAGTAGGTTCATTTTCAACAAGATAACGAGTAGCAATTCTATTATAATTTGTCAAACAAGTATTTAAATGCGTTTTTCGAAATGCTTTTTCTTGACTATGTTGAAAAAACAAAACTGCAACAATACTACAAACAAAAATCGTAGATAACAGAAAAAATAAATTTTTATTCAATCGCATTTATCAACTATTAAATAAATAACCAAATCCCGAACGCGAAATAATGTTTTTGCCATAACGTCCTATTTTTTTCCGAATGCGTGCAATGTTTACATCTACCGTTCGATCTAACACACATACTTCATCGGTCCATACTAACGACAATATTTCATCACGCGAAAACATTCGATTCGGTTGTTCTAACAACAAACGTAAAATGCCAAACTCTTTTTTTGTGAAAGGGATTTCTTTTTTATCAAGTAGCACAGTTTTCGAACTCAATTCCATAATCAAATCGCCATACGAAACTATTTGATTTCCTTGCTGTTGCCTGCATTCAATCCTATTCATAAGCGACTTTACACGTGCTAAAACTTCTCTTACTGAAAAAGGCTTTTTTATATAGTCGTCAGCTCCAACATCGAAACCTTCCAACATATCATCTTCGGAAGTGCAAGCCGTTAAAAAAATAATAGGTAAAAATGATGTTTTTTCGTCAGCACGTAACATTTTTGCAACCTCGAACCCTGACAAATTTTCCATCATCACGTCAAGTAAAACTAACGAATATTTCGATAACTCGTAGGTTAAAGCCTCTTCTCCTGAAAATGCGACATCTACTTCATAACCTTCTGTTTCAAGATTAAATCGTAAAATCTCACACAAGTCATACTCATCATCTACTACTAAAATATGCTTTTTCATACCTAATTTTTTGTCAAAATAAAAGAATAAAACCGTATAGAGCTACAAAATAATATTACAAATTCATTAATTTTTCAACAAAATTTATTTTAAGTATGAATACGGTAAATTTTCCTTTTCTGTACCTCGTTTTTTGTTTGGCTTATCCGACATTTTCAAATCGAATTTTCCTCCAGAAGAAATCTGCTCATGGGTTAAATAGTTGTTTTCAAACTTTCTGCCATTGAGCAATGCGTTTTGGATAAAAACATTGTCTAACGAATTTTTCGAAGCATTTACCTCAAAGGTTTTCTCATTTGGCAAAGATAAAACAGCCTTTTCAAACAACGGCGAACCAACGACATATTCGGACGTCCCTGGACAAACGGGATAAAAACCCAAAGCACCAAAAACGTACCAAGCCGACGTTTGTCCATTGTCTTCGTCGCCACAATAACCGTCGGGCACGGCCGAATACAATCGCGTCAGAACTTCACGTACTCGCTGTTGAGTTTTCCAAGGCTGACCTAGATAATTATACAAATAAATGGCATGCTGAATTGGCTGATTGCCATGTGCATATTGCCCCATATTCAATGCAACCATTTCGGCAATTTCGTGAATTACAAATCCGTAGGTTCCATAATTGTAAGTATTTGGAGCAGTAAACAGAGAATCAAGTTGTTTGGCCATTGCGGAGTGTCCACCCATAAGCTGCGACAAACCTTCAACATCGTGAAAAACACTCCATGTGTAATGCCACGAGGAACCTTCGGTAAATGGACCACCCCATTCCGTAGCATCAAAGGGTTCAATCCACTCCCCTTGTTTGTTTTTTGCACGCATAAAACCAATATTGCTATCAAACAGGTTCCGATAATTTTGCGATTTTGAGAAATACTCCCGTGCAATACTTTTTTCTCCAACACTCTCGGCAAAAATTGCCAAGCACCAATCGGCATAGGCATATTCGAGCGTTTTGGCCGATGCTTCATAATAATCGGGATAAGGAACATAGCCAAGTTTGTGGTAATCTTCGTAACCATTTCTTCCAACCGATGGTTCACTTCCTTGAACCAAAGTTTGATTAAGCATTGCTTTAAATGCTTTTTCTTTATCTATATTCCTAAAACCTTTTTGCCAAGCATCGGTTATCAACGAAAGCGAATTGTTTCCTATCATACAATTACGATGACCCGGACTTGCCCACTCAGGCAAAAAACCGCTTTCGTCATAAGTATTGAGTAACGACTGCAAAACACCTTCCGTTATTTCAGGATAAAGCAACGTAAACAACGGATGTACAGCCCTAAACGTATCCCAAAATCCGTTGTCAGTATACATCACTCCGCTATGAATTTTTCCATCGTAAGGGCTGTAATAGATTTGTTGATTTTTACCATCGTATTCAAAAAACTTACGAGGAAAAAGCAAAGTTCTATAAAGGCAAGAATAAAATGTTTGAACAGAGTTAGGAACAACTTCACCCTCAACACGAATCCGACCAAGTTTTTCGTTCCACTCCTTCTTTGCATTGAGCATAACATCACTAAATGAACGATTTTTCACCTCTCGCTCAAAATTCAACAATGCTTGCTCTTTACTCACAAAAGATGAAGCCACACGAATGACCAAAGAATCACTTAGGTTCAAATCAAATTCCACATACGCTTGCACAGCAAAATGCTCTGCTTTGGTTGTTTTTGGCATCAACGAATCGTTTGTTCTTGTACCAAAATCAACTATTTCATGATTAAAATCTACCACAAAATAATTGGCAAAATTGGCTGGAACTCCTCCGCTATTGCTTTTTGTATATCCCGAAATGCGATTATTCAACGTATCAATCCAAACTCCACATCCATCTTTATAGGCATCAAGCACTAAATATTGTCGTTTTTGTTCTGCAAATTTCACGACAAAAATTGCCCCTCGCTCCGTTGCTGTCATTTTAACTTGAGTGCCATCATTAAACCTAACCTGATAAAGATAAGGTTTCGCCACCTCGTTTTCATGAGAAAATTCTCTGCCTCGAAAACGATTATCAACTTGCAAATCACCTGAAAGCGGCATAATAGAAAATGTTCCATAGTCATTTATCCAAGGACTTGGCTGATGTGTCTGCCGAAAACCACGAATTTTATTCTCCGAATAAGTATACATCCATCCGCTACCATTTTCGCCCGTTTGTGGCGACCAAAAGTTCATTCCCCATGGCATTGTCACAGCAGGATAAGTATTCCCATGAGAAAAATTATACGTCGAAGCCGTTCCCATCAATGTATTCACACTATCAGCGGGAGAAAAGGAGAAACATTGTTCAACAGAAAAAATGCAAAAAAACAGAACGATGAGTTTTTTCATAACAATTGCTGTTTTAATTCGGAAAAAGATTCAAAAGGTTTTGCAAGATAAGTTTGGAAACCTAAACTTTTTGCCATTTCAATATTTGCTTTCCCATCATCAATTAAAAGAGTTTCTTCAGAAATCAATTCCTCTGATTCCAACAAATAACGAAATATCTCAACTTGCGGTTTCGACATCTTCAACTGATAAGATAAAAAGCATTTATCAAAAAAATCTGACAACAGATGACCATCTTTACAAAATTGATTTTCAACAATATACGAAAAATGTATAGGATTGGTATTACTCAAAAGAAACACACGATACTGCTTTTTTAGCAATAAAATTAATTCCAATTTTTCTTCTGGAATTGACAACAAAAACTGTAACCATGCCTTTCGTATTAAATCATCTGAGACATTGTTCCCTATTATTTTTCTTATCTCTACATAAAAATCGGCTTCAGAAATCTTGCCTTCCTCCAACTTCAAAAAAACATCAGACTGCACAAATTCACCAATATAATTATCAACATCAGCAAAACCTAATTGACGGAAAGCCTCTACACAAGCATTTCGATTTAAATCAATCAGCACACCACCCATATCAAAAACTATATTTTTCAACATAATAAATGTAAATATTTTTACTCATTTTATATTATAAAATGGTTACTTTTGCACCTATCTTGCAAAGATAAAAATTAATAATACGGAACGAAAAAATGGAACTAATCAAAACAAAAGCTAAACTGCAAAAACTTATTTACGAATTTAAAAATGAGGGTAAAACTATCGGTTTAGTTCCTACAATGGGTGCTCTACATAATGGTCATTTACAGCTTGTTAAACGTTGCGTTAAGGAAAATGATGTTTGCATTGTGAGTATTTTTGTAAATCCAACGCAGTTCAACGACAAAAACGATTTGGCAAAATATCCTCGTACGCTAGAAGCCGATGCCAAATTGCTTGAAGCGAATAATTGTTTTGCCATTTTCGCACCAGAAGTTGATGAAATTTATAACAACAACGAATTGATTTCCACTTTTGAATTTGACTTCAATGGTTTGGACAAAGTAATGGAAGGAAAATTTCGTCCGGGACATTTCAACGGCGTCGTTCAAATCGTTGGAAAACTTTTCGAACTTTCAACACCCGACAAAGCTTATTTTGGTGAAAAAGATTTTCAACAATTAGCCATTATAAGACATTTGGTTAAGGTTAAAAAATATCCTATTGAGATTGTTGGTTGCCCAATTGTTCGCGAAGAAAGCGGATTGGCACTCAGTAGTCGCAATACACTTTTGAGCATTGACGAAAGACAAACAGCCACAAATATTTACAAAACACTGAAAGAAAGCGTCGATTTGCAAAAGACGGTAATAGAAACCATCAATTGGGTAGTAGAAAAACTCAATAGTATTGATGGACTTCGTGTAGAATATTTTGAAATTGTAAATGGGAATACTCTTCAATCTGTAAAGGATTGGAACGATGCAAATTATATAGTTGGCTGTATTACAGTTTTTTGTGGTGCAGTTCGTTTAATTGACAACATTCAATACAAATAAAATGTACGTAGAAATTCTAAAATCAAAAATCCATAGAGTTACCGTTACCGATGCAAACTTGAATTATATCGGAAGTATTACGATTGACGAAGATTTGATAAATGCGGCAAACATTTTGCCTAACGAAAAAGTTTTCATCGTAAATAACAACAACGGTGCACGCTTTGAAACTTATGTCATCAAAGGCAAAAAAGGTTCTGGAGAAATTTGCCTTAATGGTGCTGCTGCTCGATTGGTACAACCCGGCGACATCATTATTATTTTGGCTTACGCATGGATGGATTCGGAAGAAGCAAAAACATTTGAGCCAAAAATTATTTTCCCAGATACCGAAACAAACAAACTAAAATAAACCGTTTATGAAAGGTATAATTCTCGCAGGAGGAAGTGCAACAAGACTTTATCCATTGTCAAAAGCTATTTCGAAGCAAATCATGCCGGTTTACGATAAACCAATGATTTACTACCCTCTTTCAACCTTGATGTTAGCAGGAATAAGAGAAATCTTGATTATTTCTACTCCTCGTGATTTACCTATGTTTCAGGAGTTACTCGGATCGGGCGAACAACTCGGAATGCGATTTGAATACAAAGTACAAGAAACACCTAATGGTTTAGCTCAAGCATTTGTGCTTGGTGCTGATTTTCTTGCAGGAGAAAAAGGTTGTCTAATTCTTGGCGACAATTTGTTTTATGGGCAAGGTTTTTCTGCAATGCTAAAACGAGCTGCTGCCATAGAAAAAGGTGCATGTGTATTTGGTTACTATGTAAAAGATCCTCGTGCTTATGGCGTTGTAGAATTTGACAATTGTGGAAAAGTTGTTTCTCTTGAAGAAAAACCAGAAAAACCTAAAAGCAATTATGCGGTTCCTGGACTTTATTTTTATGACGAAACTGTTACTGAAAAAGCCGCAAACTTAAAACCCTCTGCTCGTGGAGAATACGAAATTACAGACCTTAACAAACTCTACCTTGAAGAAGGAACTTTGAAAGTTGAACTTTTTGGTCGTGGGTTTGCGTGGCTTGATACGGGCAATTGCGACAGCTTGCTTGAAGCAGCTAATTTTGTTGAAACAATTCAAAACCGACAAGGATTTTACGTTAGTTGTATTGAAGAAATTGCTTGGAGAAATGGTTGGATTAACAACGACCAACTATTAAAACTCGGAAAAGATTTAGAAAAAACACAATACGGGAAATATCTTTTAGACTTGGCAAAATAATGGAAATAATAACGACTCCTATAAAAGATCTACTCATCATAAAACCAAAGGTTTTTATTGACGGAAGAGGATTCTTTTTAGAAACCTACAACGAATTTCGTTACAAGGAATTAGGTATTACGCAAGATTTCGTACAAGACAATCAATCGAAATCATCGTATGGAGTTGTTAGAGGATTGCATTTTCAACGTACACCATATAGTCAATCAAAACTTGTGTCGGTTACAGTTGGTAGGGTTTGGGATGTGGCTGTCGATTTACGTGCTAACTCTGCCACGTATGGTCAATGGTACGGAGTAGAACTGACAGAAGAAAATCATTTACAATTTCTTATCCCTCGTGGATTTGCTCACGGTTTTTCGGTATTGAGCGAAACAGCCGTTTTTAGTTATAAATGCGACAATTTTTATAACCCTGAAGCCGACGGCGGAATCTTGTTTAATGATCCCGATTTAAATATCGATTGGAAAATTCCTGCTGATAAAATGATTTTATCCGAAAAAGACAAGAAACACCCATTCCTAAAAGATACAATTCTTAATTTTTAGACAATGAAAGTATTGATTACAGGTGCAAACGGACAGCTTGGCAACGAAATGCGTATTGTTGCAAAGCAACATACTGAAGTAGATTTTGTTTTTACCGACATAGAAGAACTCAATATTTGCAATACCGACGAAGTTGACTCTTTCGTTAAAAATCTTCGTCCCAACTATATTGTAAATTGTGCAGCATACACAGCTGTCGATAAAGCTGAAAACGACGTTGATTTGTGTCGTGCTATCAATTGCGATGCAGTGAAAAATCTTGGCGTAGCTGCCCAAAAATATCAAGCAAAAATCATTCACGTTTCCACCGACTATGTTTTTGATGGAACGAGCAACATTCCTTATACCGAAACAATGCCAACCAACCCGCAAACCATTTACGGAAAAACCAAATTAGAAGGCGAAAAAGCATTGCTATCGGTATGCGACGCAAGCTTTATTATTAGAACTTCGTGGCTCTACTCATCGTTTGGGAACAACTTTGTAAAAACAATGTTGCGTTTAGGTAATGAACGAAACAGCCTTAATGTTGTTTTCGACCAAATAGGCACACCTACTTATGCTGCCGACTTGGCAAATGCCATTTGGGGAGTTATCATAAGCGAGAAAACCGATTATGGTGTTTATCATTTCTCAAACGAAGGCGTTTGTAGCTGGTACGATTTCACCACAGCCATTTTCCGACTTACTAACACCAACTGCCAAGTATTCCCTATAGAATCGAGCGAGTACCCCACAAAAACTCCGCGACCTTTCTACAGCGTACTCAACAAACGCAAAATAAAAAGCACTTTTGCCATCTCTATCCCGCACTGGGAAGTAAGCTTACAAAAGTGCCTACAAATACTTAAAGACAAATAAAAAAGCGGATTTAAATCCGCTTTTTTATTTTCCTACATATTAAAATAGTATTTAGTACCGTCTACACTTACATAATAATTGCCATACTCTTGATCCGCTGCACTTCTTGACTCAAATACATAATATGTGCCTTTATGTGCAACTTCTGCTATCCAATTTCCATTTTTATCCATTTTTACTGTAATGACTATAGAATTTTTTCCTGAAGAACTATAAGCACTCCCAGTATACAAACAAGGGCTATCAGGAGCACAAGTTTGAGCAACTAACACAGATGTAGTAGTAGAAACTACTGGCACTCCAATGGCTAAAGCCAAAATCAAAACTAATTTTTTCATGTTTTTTAAATTTTTAAAAAGTTAATAAATAATAAATTGTATGCGGCAAAAGTAGTGCAACCCAATAGAATAGATGCGAAAACATTATTCCGAAACAACCACACAATCGGGCGGATTTCGCCCTAAAATAGGGTTATTTTTGCCGCTTTTCGGCATAAGCATCTGAATAGTAATCAAATAGATTTTCTTCCAAGATTAACGAAATACGCAAGAGCAAACCTGCATCTATATGTTTTCGTTTAAGAATTTTTGACATATTCGACGAATCGGTATAAAGTTTCCGAGCCAACCAAGCTCCACTGCGTTCTTGCTCCTGCAACTTTTGGCGAATAATGTTTCCGATATGAATATCTTTTTCCATAAAAAAACGTGAACTATTTTCGTTTATTGCCTATTTAAATCCGTTAGCCGACCAAAGCATTGTAGGTAAATAAGCACGAAAATAGCTCACGCCAAAAGACGTGAACTTCCGCCTGCTTATTCTCTCCTACTATAAATTTTGGTCGTTTACGGATTCGAGAATAAAAGTCGAAACTCCTTATTTTTAATAGTTAAATCTGCCTCTGCAGATTTCAAAAAAATTAAAATTTTAGTTATGTAATTTTTTATAAAATCAATCAAGTAAATCGGGACGAAGAAGTTTTGTTCGCTCCAAAGCTTGCTCCAAACGCCACTCTTCTATCTTAGCCTCATGCCCCGAGAGCAACACATCGGGCACTCGCCATCCATTAAATTCAGCAGGTCGAGTGTATTCAGGCGGAGCCAAAAGATTGTCTTGAAACGAATCTGAAAGAGCTGATTGCTCATCGCCAATAGCCCCCGGTAGCAATCGCACAATAGCATCAGTCATTATAGCCGCAGGCAATTCGCCACCGGTAAGCACATAATCTCCTACCGAGATCTCTTTTGTTACTAAATAATCGCGTACGCGTTGGTCGACACCCTTATAATGCCCACATAGAATTATCAAGTTTTTCGACAAAGAAAGTTTATTTGCCGTCTGCTGACAAAAACGCTCTCCATCGGGCGATGTATAAATTATCTCATCGTAAACACGTTCGCTTTTGAGTTTCTCGATAACCTTAAAAATCGGTTCTACCTGCATCACCATACCAGCACCGCCACCAAACGGATAATCATCGACACGACGATGACGTTTATCCGACGAATAATCACGTAAATCGTGCACAACAATTTCTACCAATCCTTTTTGTTGAACACGCTTCAAAATTGAACAATTAAGCGGGCTTTGCAACAATTCTGGCAACAATGTAATAATATCTATTCGCATACAAATGCAAAATTAAAAATAAACGGATTTTAAACAAAAAACAAATCCTCTTCAAAAAAGAGGATTTTGTAATAAAATTGTACAACGATTATTTTCGATGATTTTTATGATTTTCTTTTACAAATTGCAACAATGCCATAGCCATTGATGGACATTGAGGTGTAGGTACAGCCAAATCAAGCCGTAGATTTGCATCTTTTACCGCCTGAGCAGTCGTTGTACCAAAGCATGCAATTTGTATATCACCTTGCTCAAAGTTCGGGAAATTTTTCAACAAAGAATGAATTCCTTGTGGCGAAAAAAACACTAACATATCATAATCGAATTTTTCATCTTCTTTGAAGTCGTTACTTACAGTTCGATACATCAATCCGATATGATAATTCAATTTTAAATCTTCCAAAACCTTAACAATTTCATCATTGTATTGCTCCGACAAAACCACTAAATATTTCTCGTCAGCATGTTTTTTTATAAGTTCAACTAAAGCTGGCATTTTACCTGTTTCACTTACAAAAACTTTTCTTTTACGAAATTGAATATATTTCTGCAAATAAAGAGCGATAGCTTCTGACAAACAGAAATATTTCATTGTTTCAGGAACTGAAATACGCATCTCGGTACACAATCTAAAAAAATGATCTATACCTGTTTTTGCAGTAAAAATAATAGCAGAATGATCAAGAATACTTACTTTTTGAGTTCTAAACTCCTTCGCTGAAATAGGATCAACTTTGATAAAAGGTCTAAAATCAATCTTCACACCATATTTTTCCGTAATATCAAAATACGGAGATTTGTCTGTGGTCGGTCGTGGTTGAGAAACCAGTATCTTCTTAATTTTCAATGAACTAAAATCTATAATTTTACAATCAAATCTATTTCACCAAGCATTTTTACAAATGCAACAATTGGTAAAAATTTCCAAATGCAAAGATACAACAATAAATAAAAAAGAGCAACCGTTTTCTCAAAAAAGATTTGTAACAATTTATAAATGAGAGCTATTTCTAAAATTATAATAACAAGTAAAGCCACCCAAAGCACAATCGCACTAATTACCGACGGAGCATATATTGAGAGTATTGCCAACGGGAACAAAACAATTCCTGCAAACGAAAAAAACAGAAAATACTTTTTTATATATTGTGCCGATTGTTTTTGTCGAAAAAAAATCATCCCAATCAAAAACATCAGAAAATAACTAAACGACAAAAACAAAAATAATACTGCTAAAAAAAAGAAAATCAAATATGGTAAATATTCGCCTGTAAAAAAGTGTACAATTCTAAAAAGAAAATAACTAATACTGAATACCGATAGAAATGTCAGTATTAGTTTTGAAGAAACATATTGTGATGAGAAAATAATCGAAAACGAAGTACTTTCCTTTTCCGAAAATATCATCTTCCACTCCATACCTAAATAATTTAATGAAGTAGAAACAACTACACAATAGAGTAGAAAAAGTATAAATAAACTAATAATAACCCACGGCAACGAGAAAAAATCGTTATGCAAAGGCAACATTTCAAATGCAGATTCAGTACTAATAGAATTTACATTTATCACATTATGTAATGTATCTGTATGATATGTTGGAATTGTATCAATCATATTAAATTGCGGCATTTTTTCGCAAAGAAGGATCCCAAGGTTCCGCCTTTTCTATTGCTTCTATAACATTTTCAGGAGTATCAACAACCGTCCAAATCTTTCGATGTACAGACCGCATAAATTGTTCTTCGATAAGCCGTTCCAAATAATCCAATAATGGAGAAAAAAAATTATCAACATTTACAATTACAATCGGTTTCAAAAAAAGTCCAAGCTGTTTCCATGTAATGACTTCGAGTAACTCCTCAAGCGTTCCACAACCTCCTGGCAATGCAATTGCTGCATCAGCTATTTGCATCATTCGCTTTTTCCTATCATGCATAGAATCTACGATTTCAAGCGTTGAAAGTTCTTTGTGATGCCAATCTTGCTCACACATAAATCGAGGAATAACTCCTATTACCCTACCTCCATTTTCTAGAACAGAATTAGAAACAGCTGCCATAAGTCCCATATTCCCAGCACCATTACAACACAAAACATTATTTTCTGCCAGAATTTTTCCTAAACGCTTTGCTGCATCAAAATAAGAAGATTTGACTTTTGTACTCGAAGCACAATACACAACAACCGAACTTATCATTTTACTCTAATTTTTCAACAAAAATACAATTTTTAATCCTTATTTTTGATTCTAAAAACAAATTATCAGACATTACTATGAAACTAACATTCAAACCTTACAACTTAATACTCAAACACACTTTCTCGATAGCAAATTATTCAAGAAAAACTACCCCTATTGTATTAGTTCAAATAGAACACAATGGGGTAATTGGTTATGGAGAAGCCTCGCTCCCTCAATATTTAGGCGAAACACAAGATTCCGTTTGCACATTCCTCCGAAAAGTTGATTTATCAAAATTTGACATTCAAACTAATATTGCAGAAATAATGCTTTATGTAGATGCTATTGAGAATAAAAATACTGCAGCTAAAGCTGCTATTGACATCGCTCTACACGATTTAAAAGGCAAAATAACTCATCAGTCTGTCAGGGAAATGTTAGGCATAAAATCTACAGAAACACCTTTTACGTCCTATACAATTGGCATAGACAAAGAGCATATTATTCGAGAGAAAGTAAAAGAGGCAACTCCATACTCCATTTTGAAAATAAAAGTCAATCGAGAGAATTGGCGAGAAACGATTGATATTATTCGAAAAGAAACCAATAAACCCTTATTTATTGATGCTAATCAAAGCTGGACATGTAAAGATGAAGCGTTAAAAAACATTCAGTTCTTATCCACAAAAAACGTTTTACTCATCGAACAACCATTAGAAAAATCCAATATCGCAGATCACAAATGGCTTACAGAGCGAAGTCCTTTACCAATTATTGCCGACGAATCTGTACAACGATTAAACGATATCGAGAATGTAAAAGATGCTTTCAGTGGCATAAATATCAAACTTATGAAATGTACAGGTATCAATGAGGCTTTAAAAATGATTAGACTTGCTCGCCAGTATGGATTAAAAATAATGCTTGGCTGTATGACAGAAACTTCATGTGCAATATCAGCAGCAGCTCAACTTTCACCATTAGTTGATTTCGCTGATTTAGATGGAAATCTACTCATCAAAAACGACTGTTTCAGTGGAATAAGAATAAAAAACGGCAAAATCATTCTAAACAACAAATATGGTATTGGTATAGAAGAAATATAACGCCATTTATAAACAAAATTTTACGATTGAATTATTGTTGTCCATCGCTAAAAAAGCTAAATAAGACTAAGGCAAAAATTTTCACCTTGTTTTTTCTCTTATTTAGCCTTTTATAAGTCTATAAAAACTTTAATAAACTGTTTTTAGTACACGAGAACTACCATTTCGTTCTACACGAAGAACATACACCCCTTGAATCGGCAAAGAAAAACGTACCAACGATTGAGAAGCAACTGTCCGTTCTAATACAATTCCGGAAACATTCATCAATGTTAGCACACTACCAGTTTCTATTCCCTCTATTATCCATACATTACCATTCAAATAGTTTAGCATATTATTTGTTTGTAATATTTCTTCTACTTCAGAGTTTTCATCTTCATCAACGGTTTCCTCTTCTACTAAAATCTCATTAGAAATAGAATAATTAAATGGAGTAACAGTATAATAATAATCTGCAGAAGTATAATCTACACCTTCAACCAAGTACGATTGTATATTACCTACAGTTTTAGGATAACCTTCGATAGAGACATTATTAAGAGATTCTCCACCCGTCAAAACTTGAACATTATTAATATTGATGCGCTTACCGGATACCAAAGATTCTATTTTTAAATTGACAGCTGTATTCGTTGCATTCTGCAAAATTTCTATCTCATAATTTGCAAAATCAGAGGTCAAAGTAAATGTTTGAGTAACATCTCCAATTGTTACTTTCATTTGAGTTCCAGAATCATTATTATAATACTCTGCATTGATAACAACCTTTGCTCCTTTCGATATATCTAAACCAGAATATGTAATAGAACCAGTTTTAGAACCTGATCCTAATCTTACACAACCATCCACATCATAATAAACTCCGCCAGCAGTTGTTGCTGTTGTCGCTTTATTACAAGCATCTTCTAATAATATCGTTTCTGAAGTACCTATAATTTCTTTTGTGTACACATTCAACAAATAACTTTCTGTCCCTGCATTAGTCCAGTTTGCAACAAAACTATTCTGAGTCAAGTCTGTTGCAGGTAATGCTTCAAAAGAACATTTTCCTACAAGATATGTAGTTGTTGAAAGGGAGCCCGAACTTGCCAATAACCTTGCTGTATCAGAACCCAATTGCTCTGGTTGATATGTTACAGTAATATTTGTTCCTAACTTTAATTCATCTGCCGTAAAAGAAGTTTTTGATAATTCAAACTTACTACTGCCCGACAATGTTAGTTGTAATCCCGAAGATAAATTTGTTCCTTTGACCAAGAGATTTTCTTCAACAAGAGAAGTTGCATCGGTTGTTTCCAAATAAATAGTACCGGAAGGACTAACAATAGATTCTTTACACGTTCCACTCAATACAACAGCGACAGAAGTTGCTCCTTGCGATGAAAGAGTTAAAGTAGCGACATGTTCACCTGCTGTTGTTGGCTTGTAAGATAATGTTATATAAGCACCATCATTAGCTACAGAAGCAGTTACACTTGCTGATGAAAGCGAGAAATATGACGAATTTACTCCTGTAATAGCGAAAGATACTTTTTGAGTTAGATTTTTTCCACTTATATATAATTGAGTCGTTACAGATTCATTCAAATTCGCTCCTCCCATTATCACAGAAGAGCCCGATTTTGGTGTTAATATTGTAGGATTATCATTATCACATTCACATCCCGACTTATCCGAACTTGAAGCATATTCTTCAGTATAAGCCGATAATAAATTTGAAAAATCAACAGATTCGCCCTTATGTTCTCCCCAAATATATTCAGCTAAACAAGGGTAATCAATAAATGGATTTCGATTACCTTGCTTATAACCAGTAGAATTGTATAAGGTGTTACCAAAAATAGCCTCATTCCTTATCAATTCTTTTTCAGAAACAGGATCTTCTCTGTGCCACTTCAAAAATAAAGCAACAGAATAAGTAGTCAGACCTGAATTTGAACTGCTAAAATGGTTTCCCCAACTTGCACAACTACTTGCATAGCGTGTTGCCATATAAAAATAAGTACGTGCAAAATCACCCTTGTATTCATCATCTGGTTCAAAAACTTTACCCGATACAGAAGCCCCCGTAAAAGTTGAATTTCCAACACGACCTAAAGCGTCACTAGACAAAAAGGTACCTCCCGAGCATTCTCCAAACATATAATTACTCCGCTGATTATTCACTTTCCCATCTGTAGGATAAACATGAAAAGCATCACTTTTCATTGGAGAACTTTCATTAAACCAACTTTGAGGAACAGAATGTTCTCTGTTATAGCAATCGCATACACTTGAATAATTTCCACACTTTTTCTTGCCATGCTGCCAAGAGCAAGTAGAATACATATCCCAAAGCGAACCATCAGAGCGAGAGTCACTTGCAACATATAAACTATACAAATTATCATAAGACACCACTGTATGACCATCAATAATATCCTCCAAAGCAGTTCTAATTGCATCTCCACTTTTTCCATTAGCTGCTGAATAGTAATTTATTAAATTAGTTGAAGGAGATACTTCCGCCACTGTAATTTTCCACGAAGGAATCATTAGAAGCAAAATTATTAGATTTTTAAAAAGTCCTCTTATCATATTCATTATTAGTTTATAATTAAAAATAAGATTACAAAATTATATTTTTAAATCAAAAAAAGACACCTTAAGGTGTCTTTTTTAATTCTATTAAAAAAGAGAAAGATTTATTCAACTGTTTTTTCTTCTATTTCTTCCTCCACCTTCACATCTTCTACAGGTGCAACTTCAACTGTTTCTGTAGTTGAAGTATTTTTCTTACTACGACGTGTACGAGTTGCTTTTTTCACAACCTTTTCCTTCAACATATTTTCATTATAATCAACCAATTCAATGATACACATTTCGGCAGCATCACCTAAACGGAATCCTGTACGCAAAATACGTGTATATCCACCAGGACGATTTGCAATCTTTTCAGAAATATTTTGAAACAACTCTGTGACAGCATCTTTACTCTGTAAGTAAGAAAAAACAACACGTCTGTTTGCTGTAGTATCTTCCTTTGCTTTCGTCAAAAGAGGCTCAACATATTTTCTTAAAGATTTTGCTTTAGCTGTTGTTGTAGCAATTCTTTTATGCTGTATTAAAGAACACGCCATATTAGCAAGCATTGCATTACGATGAGATGCCGTTCTCCCTAAATGATTATTTTTTTTATTATGTCTCATATCTTTTTATTCTTTATCAATTTTATATTTAGAAATATCCATACCAAATTGAAGATTTAAACTCAATAATTTAGCATCTAATTCTGTCAATGATTTTTTACCAAAATTTCTAAATTTAAGCAAATCATTTCTACTAAATTGGCATAATTGTCCCAAAGTTTCAACTTCAGCAGACTTCAAGCAATTCAAAGCACGAACCGAAAGGTCTAAATCTGTTAGTCTAGTTTTCAACAATTGACGCATATGCAAAACTTCCTCATTAAACTCATCAGAAGTTGCTTTAGAAATTTCAAATGCCATTTTCTCATCAGAGAACAACATAAAATGACAAATTAATATATTAGCAGCTTCTTTCAAGGCTTCTTTTGGATGAATTGAACCATCAGTTTTTATTTCAAAAACTAATTTTTCATAGTCAGTTTTTTGCTCTACACGATAGTTTTCTACAGAATATTTCACGTTACGTATTGGAGTAAAAATTGCATCAATTGCAATCTGTCCAATTTCATCATTTGGATTACGACTTTCTTCTGCTGGTAAATAACCACGTCCTTTATTAATGGTTACTTCCATTTTAAACTTAGCTTTTGAATCCATATTACAAATTACCAAATCTGGATTCAATACTTCAAATTGAGAAAGAGAATTTCCTAAATCACCCGCTGTAAAAACAGTTTTACCTGAAATATTAATTGACACTTTCTCGCTTTCCGCATCTTCAACAACTTGTTTAAGACGAACTTGCTTAAGATTCAAAATTATTGAAGTAACATCATCAATCACATTCGGTATCGTTGCAAATTCATGATCAACTCCGTCGATTTTAATTGATGTAATAGCATATCCTTCTAATGAAGAGAGAAGAACACGACGCAAAGCATTTCCTATTGTAATACCATAACCTGGTTCTAAAGGACGGAACTCAAATTTACCCTCGAAATCTGTCGATTCGAGCATAATTACTTTTTCTGGTTTTTGAAATGTTAATATTGCCATGTCAACTATTATTTAGAATACAATTCAACAATCAATTGTTCCTTAATATTTTCAGGGATATCAGCACGTTCTGGCATATGCAAGAATTTACCACTTTTCGTATTTTCATCCCATTCTAACCAAGGATATTTACTATGATTAAATCCACTTAACGCATCAACTATCACCTCCATTGAAAGGTCTTTTGTTCTTACGCCAATTATTTGACCTTGTTTTACTAAATAAGAAGGGATATTTACAACTTTTCCATCAACTACAATATGTTTGTGAGAAACCAATTGACGAGCAGCTGCACGTGTAGGTGCCATTCCCAAACGATAAACCACATTATCTAATCGAGATTCCAATAATTGAAGCAAAATTTCACCTGTAATACCTTTTTTAACTTGAGCTTTTTCAAATAAAATACGGAATTGTTTTTCTAAAACTCCATAAGTATATTTTGCTTTTTGTTTTTCACGAAGTTGAACTCCATATTCAGAAGTTTTTCTCTTACGAAGAATACCATGTTGTCCTGGAGGATAGTTTTTCTTCGCTAAAACTTTGTCTGTACCAAAAATAGGTTCTCCAAACTTACGTGCGATTTTCGACTTTGGTCCTATATATCTTGCCATTTTTATTTCTTTTTAATTGTTATACTCTTCTTCTTTTTGCAGGACGACAACCATTGTGTGGCAATGGTGTAACATCAACAATTTCCAATACCTCGATCCCTGCTCCATGAACAGTTCTGATTGCAGACTCACGTCCATTTCCTGGACCTTTTACATAGGCTTTTACTTTTCTCAAACCTAAATCAAAAGCGACTTTTGCACAATCTTGTGCAGCCATTTGAGCCGCATAAGGAGTGTTCTTCTTTGAGCCTCTAAATCCCATCTTTCCTGCAGAAGACCAAGAGATCACTTGTCCTTCACTATTTGCTATACTAACAATGATATTATTAAAAGATGAATGAACATGCAATTGTCCTACTCCATCTACTTTAACAACACGTTTTTTCGCTGCTACTGCTTTTTTTGCCATATCAACTATTTTTATTCAGGTTATTTTACTTTGTTGCTTTTTTCTTATTTGCAACAGTTTTCTTTTTACCTTTTCGGGTACGAGCATTATTCTTTGTACTCTGACCTCTTACAGGTAATCCTATACGATGACGAATTCCACGATAACATCCGATATCCATCAAACGTTTAATATTTAACTGAACTTCCGAACGAAGGTCACCTTCTACTTTATAACCTGCGCCGATAATTTCACGAATTTTAGCAGCTTGGTCATCTGTCCAATCCTTAACCGCGATATTAAAATCAATACCCGCTTCTGCTAAAATTTTTCTAGCACTACTGCGACCTATTCCGTAGATATAAGTCAAACCAACTTCCCCTCTCTTATTTTGGGGTAAATCTACTCCTACTATTCTTATTGCCATAAACTAATTTTTTGCAAAAATAATTAAAATTATCCTTGACGTTGTTTAAATTTTGAATTTTTCTTGTTAATCACATACAAACGACCTTTTCTTCTCACTATTTTACAATCGTCTGTTCGCTTTTTAATTGAAGTTCTAACTTTCATTGTCTTTAATTTTTTTATTTATATCTAAAAGAAATTCTTCCTTTGGTTAAATCATACGGAGATATTTCAACTTTTACTTTATCTCCTGGTAAAATACGAATATAATGCATACGCATTTTTCCTGAAATATGAGCCGTAATCTCATGCCCATTTTCTAATTCGACACGAAACATCGCATTGGAAAGTGCTTCCAATATAATACCATCTTGTTCTATTGCGGCTTGCTTCATATAAAATTATTTACTTTCTATAACTTTTTCTATTATTCCAAAATCAGATAAGATATCAGCCTCGCCTTTTCTAATAGCTACTGCATGCTCAAAGTGAGCTGAAACTTTTCTATCTTTAGTTCGGATTGTAAATCCGTCTGACTCGAACACCAAATTTTTTTTCCCCATGTTTATCATAGGTTCAATACATATCGTCATTCCTGCTTTTAGCATTTTTCCCATCCCTCGATTTCCATAATTCGGAACTTCAGGACTCTCATGCATCTGTCGTCCAACACCATGTCCGACCATTTCACGAACGACTGAATATCCTGCTTTTTCACAATAGTTTTGTATCGTATATCCGATATCTCCAATGCGTTTTCCTTCAACTGCACATTTAATACCTTCAAACAATGATTCTTTTGTTACTTTCAAAAGTTGCTTTACCTCTTCAGAAACATCCCCTACACAAAACGTATAAGCAGAATCTCCTACAAAACCATTTTTTAATGTCCCACAATCAATCGAAATAATATCACCATCTTCCAAAAAGACATTTTCTGACGGCACTCCATGAACTACTTGTTCATTTACAGAAGTACAAATCGATGCTGGGAAACCATTATACCCCTTAAAAGCAGGTAACGCTCCATTATCTCGAATAAATTCTTCAGCAATTTTATCTAAATACAATGTAGAAATACCAGGCTTTACAATTTTAGCTAATTCCGCTAATGTTTTACTTACCAATAAGCTACTTTCTCTAAGCAACTCTATTTCTTCATTTGTTTTTAGATACAACCCCATTATTAATAAGCAGCTATTGACCCTGTACGACCTTTTATACGATGTCCTGAATCCATCAATCCATCATAATGTCTCATAAGGAGTTCACTCTCTATTTGTTGTAATGTATCAAGGACAACACCTACTAAAATCAATAACGATGTTCCACCATAAAATTGTGCAAATCCTGCTGTTACACCAGCTATCGATGCAAATGCTGGCATAATTGCAACCAATGCTAAAAAGAAAGAACCTGGTAAAGTTATTCTAGACATAATAACATCTATAAATTCTGCTGTCTTCTTTCCTGGTTTAATGCCTGGAATAAATCCATTATTCATCTTCATATGTTCTGCCATTTGCGTTGGATTTATTGTAATTGCAGTATAAAAATATGTAAATAAAACAATCATAACTGCGAACACAAAATTATACCAAAATCCATTATTATCTGCAAATGCTCTCATAAATGCATTATTACCTCCATCAGGATTAAAACCCATCAACATAATAGGAATCATCATTATTGCTTGAGCAAAAATAATAGGCATAACTCCAGCTGCATTTACTTTTAATGGGATATACTGACGTACACCTCCATATTGTTTATTTCCAACAATTCTTTTTGCATATTGAACAGGAATTTTTCTTGTACCTTGGACTAAAGCAATAGTTGCTCCAATTACAACTAAAAGAAGTGTAATTTCTGCCAAGAACATAATCAAACCTCCACTTGCATCTTCAGTTCGTGAAATAAATTCTTGAATAATAGCACTAGGAAATCTTGCAATGATACCAATCATAATAATCATAGAAATACCATTGCCAATACCCTTGTCAGTCATACGTTCTCCAAGCCACATTACAAACATAGAACCTGCACATAAAAGTATCGTTGAAGATACAGTAAACCATACACCTTCTGGTAATGCTGCACCAGCACTTCTTAACTGAACAGATAAATTCACCAAATAAGCAGGACCTTGTAGAAGTAGTATCAATACTGTAAGATAACGAGTAAGTTGATTCATTTTTCTTCTACCACTTTCTCCTTCTCTTTGCATTTTTTGGAAATAAGGAACTGCTATTGTTAAAAGTTGAATAACAATTGATGCCGAAATATATGGCATAATCCCCAATGCAAAAATTGAAGCATTCGAAAATGCACCACCAGAGAACATATCTAACAATGACATTAAACCTCCTTGTGTTTGTTCTTGAAGTTTTGTCAATGATTCTGGATTAATTCCTGGTAATACAATAAAAGAACCGAAACGATAAATTAAAACAAACAAAGTTGTTATCAAAATCTTCGTTCTCAGACTCTCTATTTTCCAAATATTTTTTAAGGTCTCTATAAATTTCATGACATTATAATTTTATCACAGATCCTCCTGCCGCAACAATAGCTTCTTCAGCTGCTTTTGAAAATGCATGTGCTACTACTTCTAATTTAGAAGAAATTGTTCCATTTGCTAAAATTTTTACCAAATGTTTTTTTGTAATAACACCAGCCTCTATCATCTCATCTATTCCGATCTTTGAGATTTTTTTCTCATCCGCTAAAGTTTGAATCGAAGACAAATTTATCGCCTTATATTCAACTCTATTCTTATTTTTAAATCCGAATTTAGGAAGACGACGTTGTAAAGGCATTTGTCCTCCTTCGAAACCAATTTTACGAGAATAACCAGATCGTGATTTTGCACCTTTATGACCACGAGTTGAAGTTCCCCCTTTACCAGATGCAATACCTCTACCTAATCTCTTATTGGCTCTAACTGAACCTTCTGCAGGTTTTAAATTACTTAAATCCATCTTTATAAAAAACGATATTAATTATTCAACTACTTTTACCAAATGTTTTACTTTGTTTACCATTCCTAAAATTTGCGGAGTGGCTTCATGCTCAACTATGGCATTCATTTTTTTTAGTCCAAGAGCTATCAACGTTAGTTTTTGGTCTTTTGGACAGCGAATTTGACTCTTAACTTGTTGTATTTTTATTGTTGCCATACTTCTTATCCTTTAAATACTTTTTCAATTGAAACATTTCTATTTTGAGCAACTGTATAAGCATCGCGAAGTTCTCCTAATGCCTCAAAAGTAGCTTTAACTAAATTATGAGGATTTGACGAACCCTTTGATTTTGCTAACACGTCAGTAATACCAACACTTTCTAATACTGCACGCATAGCTCCACCAGCTTTTACTCCGGTACCATGAGAAGCAGGTTGTAGATAAACGTCAGCACCTCCAAAACGAGCAGATTGTTCGTGAGGGATAGTCCCTTTATAAACAGGAACACGTATTAGATTTTTCTTTGCAGATTCAGTTCCTTTAGCAATAGCTGCAGTTACTTCACCAGCCTTTCCTAATCCCCAACCTACAATACCATTCTCGTTACCCACAACAACAATTGCAGAAAAACTAAATGCACGTCCTCCTTTTGTCACTTTTGTTACTCGATTAATAGCAACAAGTCTTTCTTTCAACTCTATATCATTAGTTGTTTTTACTCTATTATTTATTCCTGCCATAACTATTAAAATTTAAGTCCTCCGTTGCGAGCGGCATCTGCTAATTCTTTTACTCTACCATGATACAAAAAACCATTACGATCAAAAACTACTGTTGAAATACCAACTTCTTGTGCTTTTTGAGCAATCATCTCACCAACCTTAATGGCTTGTTCTTTTTTAGTCACCTTTTCTTTTATGCTTAAAGATGAAGCAGAAACTAAAGTTTTACCTTTATTATCATCTATTATCTGTGCATAAATTTGAGCATTACTTCTAAATACAGTCAAACGAGGTCTTTCTGCTGTTCCTGATACTGTATTGCGAATATGAGCTTTAATTTTAAGTCTTCTTTTTAATTTCTCTGTCATAACTTTATTGCTTTACAAATTATTTAGAACTTGCAGATTTACCTGCTTTTCTACGAATGATTTCACCCACAAACTTAACACCTTTTCCTTTATAAGGCTCTGGTTTACGGAACGAACGAATTTTTGCACAAACTTGTCCTAACAATTGTTTGTCATATGATTCTAAAATAACTAAAGGATTTTGGTTTCTTTCACTTTTTGTTTCGACCTTAACTTCCTTTGGCAATTGCAAGAAAATATTATGAGTATATCCTAATGAAAATTCAATAATTTGTCCATTATTAGATACACGATAACCTACGCCGACAAGTTCCAACGTTTTTTTATAACCTTCTGAAACTCCAACTACCATGTTATTAATCAAAGCTCTATACAAACCATGCAAAGAACGTGTTTGTTTTTCATCATTAGGACGAGTCAATACACAAGTTCCATCTTCTATTTTCAAAGAAACCAAAGGACTAATCTCTTGTGTTAATTCACCTTTAGGACCTTTAACTGTTACAACGTTATCATTCAATGTAATAGTAACTCCCGCAGGAATTGAAATGGGTAATTTTCCTATTCTAGACATTGCATTTCCTCCTATTAATAAACATAACACAAAACTTCACCGCCAACTTTCAAATCTTTAGCTTCTTTATCAGTCATAACACCTTTTGAAGTTGAAAGTATAGCAATTCCTAATCCATTCAATACTCTTGGCATTTCTTTATAGCCAACGTATTTACGTAAACCAGGAGTTGAAACTCGTATTAATTTTTTAATTGCATTCACCTTGTTTACCAAATCGTATTTCAAGGCAATTTTAATTGTACCCTTAATACCCTCTTCCTCAAATTTATAATTAAGGATATATCCTTTTTCAAAAAGGACCTTTGTAATTTCCTTCTTCAAATTAGAGGCAGGTATTTCTACTACACGATGCCCCGCTGCTATCGCATTGCGAAGACGTGTTAAATAATCTGCTATTGGATCTGTCATATAATTATTTGATTTTAAATTAATCCTGCTATCAGGACAATATTAATAAAATTCTTTTTCTTGTTTACCAACTTGCTTTTTTAACTCCCGGAATTAAACCAGCCGATGCCATTTCGCGAAATTGAATACGAGATATCCCAAATTGTCTCATATATCCTTTCGGACGACCTGTCATCTTACAACGATTATGCAAACGAACTGGTGATGCATTTTTAGGAATTAGTTGTAAAGCTTCATAATTGCCGTCTTCGATTAGCTTAGCTCTTTTAGCGGCATACTTTGCAACTAATTTAGCACGCTTAACCTCTCTAGCCTTCATTGATTCTTTTGCCATATCTTATAAATAAATTAATTTTTCTTAAATGGTAAACCAAACTCTTTCAACAATTTATACCCTTCCTCATCTGTATTTGCAGATGTAACAAACGTAATATTCATACCTTGTAAACGAGAAATTGAGTCAATATTAATTTCAGGGAAGATAATTTGTTCTTGAATACCTAGAGTATAATTACCTCTACCATCCAATTTCCCTTCTATACCTTTAAAGTCACGAATACGAGGTAATGCCACACGTATCAAACGTTCTAAAAATTCATACATATTTTTATGACGTAATGTAACACGTACGCCAATAGGCATTTTTTTACGTAATTTAAAGTTAGAAATATCTTTTTTAGATAATGTTGCTACTGCCTTTTGCCCTGCTATTGCTGTCATTTCAGCAATAGCTGTATCAATAATCTTTTTGTCTGCAACAGCAGCACCTAAACCTTGATTTAGAACGATTTTTTCCAAACGAGGAACTTGCATTATTGATTTATAATTAAATTCCTTCATCAATGTTGGAACAATACGTTCCTGATAATCATTTTTTAATGCCGTTGTATTTATCATTTTATTTCCTCCCCTGATTTTTTTGCATAACGCACTAATTTTCCTTCAGCATTCAATTTACGACCTATACGAGAAGGTGTTCCTGTTTTCGGATCTAAAACATTCAAATTTGAAATGTGCAAGGATGCCTCTTTTTTCACAATTCCTCCTTGAGGATTTTTCGCATTGGGTTTGGTACTTTTTGATACCATATTGATACCTTCTACGATTGCTCTGTTTTTGCTAACTAGGACTTCTAAGACCTTACCGGTTTTACCTTTGTCCTCTCCAGAGTTTACGTAAACCATATCACCCTTTTTTATATGTAATTTACTCATTTGTTAAAAATTTACAAAATTAAAGTACTTCTGGAGCCAAAGAGATGATTTTCATATTTGTTGCACGAAGCTCTCTTGCCACCGGTCCAAATATACGACTACCACGAATTTCACCAGCATTGTTCAACAAAACACAAGCATTATCATCAAAACGGATGTAAGAACCATCAACTCGACGCACTTCTTTTGTTGTACGCACAACAACTGCTTTAGAAACTGTGCCTTTTTTAATATCACTAGAAGGTATAACACCTTGAACTGCTACAACAATAATGTCTCCTAAAGAAGCATAACGTTTTCTTGTTCCACCAAGAACACGGATACATTTAGCATCTTTAGCACCACTATTATCAGCAACTTTTAGTATAGTTTCCTGTTGTATCATATTACTTAGCTTTTTCTATGATTTCGACCAATCTCCACCGTTTTGTTTTGCTCAGCGGACGTGTTTCTACGATACGTACTGTATCACCAATATTACATTCATTTTTTTCGTCATGAACATGGTATTTTTTCGTTTTATTAACGAACTTACCATAAATCGGGTGCTTTTCTTTCCATTTTACAGCAACAGTTATGGATTTATCCATCTTATTGCTAAAAACAACACCAACTCTTTCTTTTCTTAAATTTCTTATTTCCATCGTTTTATTGTTGGTTTAGTTCTCGTTGACACAATTCTGTATTAAGACGTGCAATTGTCTTACGTACTTCTCTAATTTGAGAAGTATTGTCAAGAGGAGATATTGTATGATTAAGTTTTAAACGAAGCAAATTATCTTTCTCCGCATCCAAACGTTCTTGGATTTCTTTTGTCGTTAATTCTTTTATTTCTCTTGCTTTCATATCTTTTATGCATTAAGAGTTGAATCATAGTCGCGTCGTACGACAAATTTTGTAGTTATAGGAAGTTTTTGTGCTGCTAATCTCAATGCTTCTTTTGCTACATCAAAAGGCACACCTTCTACTTCTAAAATCATACGTCCTGGAGTTACTGGAGCTACAAATCCTTCTGGAGAACCTTTTCCCTTACCCATACGTACATCGGCAGGTTTTTTGGTTATAACCTTATCAGGAAAAATACGTATCCATATTTGTCCTTGACGTTGCATGTAACGCGTAACAGCAATACGAGCTGCTTCAATTTGGCGTCCTGTAATCCATTTTGTTTGCAACGACTTAATACCAAAAGAACCGAAAGCCAGCTGGTTTCCTCGTTGGGCAACGCCCTTCATACGACCTTTCTGTTGTCTTCTAAATTTTGTTTTTTTCGGTTGTAACATGATTATATCGTCTTATTGATTATTTTTTCTTTTTCTATAACCTCTATTATTAGACATTTGATGTCCATTTTCTTTTGTTGTTGTAAAGGCTGGTGCTAAATCTTTCTTCCCATAAATTTCACCTCTACAAATCCAAACCTTTATTCCTATCAACCCCACTTTCGTAAGGGCTTCTGTAGCACAATAGTCTATATCCGCACGGAATGTATGTAATGGTGTACGACCTTCTTTGTACATTTCAGAGCGTGCCATTTCTGCACCATTTAGACGTCCAGAAACCAATACTTTTATACCTTCTGCACCTGAACGCATAGTATTTGCAATTGCTAACTTAACAGCACGACGATAAGCGATTTTACCCTCTACTTGATGTGCAATATTGTTTGCAACAATTACTGCATCCAAATCAGGTTTCTTAATCTCAAATATATTTATTTGAATATCCTTATCTGTAAGTTTTTTAAGTTCTTCTTTCAACTTATCAACTTCTTGTCCACCTTTTCCTATGATAACACCTGGACGAGCTGTACAAATCGTAATAGTAATAAGTTTTAGAGTTCTTTCAATAACTATTTTTGAAACACTTGCTTTAGCAAAACGAGCATTCAAGTATTGACGAATTTTACTATCCTCTAATAAGGTATTTCCAAAATCTTTTCCGCCGTACCAATTTGAATCCCAGCCATGAATGATTCCTAAACGATTACTTATTGGATTAACTTTTTGTCCCATCTGCTTTAATTTTGATTATTATTTACTTTATCAACAAACAACGTTACATGATTCGAACGTTTACGAATACGATATCCTCTACCTTGTGGAGCAGGACGAAGTCTCTTTAACATTCTTGCCGAATCTACATGTACCGCAGTCACATACAATTCTCCTGTCTCTGCCTTTTGTTCTGTTTTTTGTTCCCAATTCGAAATAGCAGAACGGAGAAGTTTTTCCATACGATTAGAGGCTTCCTTTGTCGAAAATTTCAACACTCCTAAAGCTCTATTCACCTCCATACCACGAATCATATCCGCTACAAGTCTCATTTTTCGTGGAGACGTTGGAACGTTATTTAGTTTCGCAAAGTATAAAGTTTTATTTACTTCTTTTCTTGCTTCTGCAGATATTCTTTTTCTTGCACCCATTTTATATCATTTTTTTATTATCAATTATTAAATGGATTTTTACTTTTTACCACCATGTCCACGAAAAACACGTGTTGGAGCGAATTCACCAAGTTTATGCCCAACCATATTTTCTGTTACGTAAACAGGAATAAATTTATTTCCATTATGCACTGCAATTGTATGACCTACAAAATCTGGAGAAATCATTGAGGCACGAGCCCAAGTCTTTACTACCGATTTCTTACCCGACTCTTGCATTGCAAGAATCTTTTTCTCTAATTTTAGATTAATGTAAGGTCCCTTCTTTAATGAACGACTCATATTATTAACTTATTATAGCTGTTATTTTTTCTTTCTTTCAATAATATACTGATTGGACAAATTCTTAGGAGCACGAGTCTTCTTTCCTTTAGCCAACAAGCCTTTTCGCGAACGAGGATGACCTCCTGATGCACGACCTTCACCTCCACCCATTGGGTGATCTACAGGATTCATTGCAACACCACGAACTCGTGGACGACGACCAAACCATCTTGTACGACCTGCTTTACCAGATTCTTCCAATGCGTGATCAGCATTACCTACCGTACCGATAGTAGCTTTACATGCTGCCAAAATTTTACGAATTTCTCCCGAAGGTAACTTTATAATTGCATATTTATCTTCACGAGAAGTCAACTGTGCAAAAGTACCTGCAGAACGAACTAATGCTGCTCCTTGTCCAGGACGCAATTCAATATTATGAATGATCGTTCCCAAAGGGATTTCTTGCATTGCCAAAGCATTACCTACTTCAGGTGCTACTCCTTTTCCTGAAACAACAGTTTGTCCCACCTGAAGACCATTTGGTGCAAGGATATAACGCTTTTCTCCATCAGCATAAAACAACAATGCAATACGTGCCGAACGATTCGGATCGTATTCTATAGTCTTTACAACTGCAGGAACTCCGTCCTTATTTCTTTTAAAATCAATTACCCTAAATTTTCTTTTGTGCCCACCACCAATATAACGCATGGTCATTTTACCAGAATTGTTACGACCACCACTTTTACGGAATCCAAACACTAAAGATTTTTCTGGAGCACTCGCTGTAATTGTATCAAATGCACCAATAATTTTATGTCTTTGCCCCGGTGTTACGGGATTTAATTTACGTACAGCCATCTTTCTTAAATATTGCTATAAAAATCTATTGTATCACCATCTTTCAAAGTAACGATCGCTTTTTTCATCGATGGTTTTGCTCCATTAATCACTCCACTCTTTGTATAGCGACTTTTTTTCTTTACACTAGTATTCAATGTATTAACACTTAATACTGTCACATTATACAAAGCCTCTACCGCAGATTTAACCTCTAACTTATTCGCTGTTTTGTCTACATAAAAAGCGAAACGGCTATTTTTATCTCCAGCCATTTTTGTCATTTTTTCTGTGACAATCGGTTTGATAATTACTCCCATTTTTCCTCCTTATGCATTAAAATGTTTTTCAATTCCTTCTATTGCACTCTCCATAATCAACAAAACCGAAGCGTTCAGTATCGAATAAGTATTTAATTCTGAAGTAGTTACAATATTTACGCCCTTAACATTTCGGACCGACAAATATACGTTTTTATTTTGTTCTGGTAAAATAATAAGCAACTTTTTATCTGCCACATTTAAACTTTTTACCATATCCACAAAATCCCTCGTTTTTGGAGTTTCAAAATCAATAGAATCAAGCACAACAATATTACCATCTTTTGCTTTATATGACAAAGCAGATTTACGAGCCAATTGTTTTACTTTTTTATTCAACTTAAAGCTATAATCACGTGGAACAGGCCCAAAAACTCTAGCACCACCAACTAATACTGGCGAATTAATATCACCTCTACGTGCACCGCCACCACCTTTTTGGCGACCTAATTTACGCGTAGAACCCGACATTTCACTACGCTGTTTAGCCTTATGAGTTCCTTGACGTTGATTTGCCAAGTATTGCTTCACATCCAAATATATCACATGATCATTTGGTTCTATACAATAAATAGAGTCGTTTAAAACAACCTTCTTTCCTGTATCCTCTCCTTTTTTGTTATATACATTCAGTTCCATTATTTCTCAATTATTACGATTGAACCTTTTGCTCCAGGAACCGAACCCTTTATCATCAAAAGATTATGTTCTGGAATTACCTTTATAACTTGAAGATTTTGAACAGTAACAGTATCGCCACCTGTACGTCCTGCCATCCTCATACCTTTAATAACCTTCGAAGGATACGAAGAAGCTCCTAACGAACCTGGTGCTCTCAAACGATTATGCTGTCCATGAGTTGTTTGACCAACTCCACCAAATCCGTGACGTTTTACTACTCCTTGAAAACCTTTACCTTTTGAAGTTCCAATAACATCCACAAACATGTTTTCATCAAACAAATCCACAGAAATCACATCACCTAACTTCAACTCGTTTTCAAATCCTTTGAACTCAACCAAGTGTCTCTTGGGTGTTACTCCACTTTTTGCAAAATGTCCCAACTCTGCTTTTGAGGTATTTTTTTCTTTTTTATCCTCAAAACCAAGTTGAACAGCTTTATAGCCATCATTTTCCAAAGTCTTTATTTGCGTAACAACACAAGGACCAGCTTCAATAACAGTGCATGGTAAATTTTTTCCATCAGCACTGAAAACGGAAGTCATTCCGATTTTTTTCCCTATTAATCCTGGCATTTCAATTAAATTTATTACGTTTAAACTTTAAAAATTACACCTTTATTTCAACTTCAACACCACTTGGCAACTCTAACTTCATCAATGCATCTACAGTTTTTGCTGTAGAACTATAAATGTCTATCAAACGTTTGTAAGAAGACAATTCGAATTGCTCACGTGATTTTTTATTCACAAATGTTGAACGATTCACAGTAAAAATTCTTTTATGTGTTGGCAATGGAATTGGACCACTAACAACTGCACCTGCTGCTTTTACTGTTTTTACGATTTTTTCAGCTGATTTATCAACCAAATTATGATCGTAAGATTTTAATTTAATTCTAATTTTCTGACTCATAATTATTCTATTAAATATTATTTAAATAATTTGTTGAAATAAGAGTCATTCGCTATTTCAACAAATTATCACTATTTTACAATAACTCTACACGTCCTTTTGCTTCCTCTACAACTGCTTTTGCTATTGAAGTAGAAACCTCTGAATAATGAGAAAATTCCATCGAAGAAGTCGCTCTACCTGAAGTAATTGTACGTAAAGCTGTTACATATCCGAACAATTCAGACAATGGAACTTTCGCTTTAACTATACGTGCTCCCGTACGACTAGACTCCATTCCCTCAACTTGACCACGACGCTTATTCAAGTCACCAATAACATCACCCATAGATTCTTCTGGCGTTACTACCTCCAATTTCATAATTGGTTCCAACAACACAGGGCGTGCCTTTGCACAAGCACTCTTAAATGCTAATTGAGCACAAATTTCGAAAGACAATTGATCAGAGTCTACTGGATGGTATGATCCATCAACTACTACAACTTTTAACTGATCAACAGGAAATCCTGCTAAAACACCATTTCGCATAGCAGCTTGGAACCCTTTTTGTATAGAAGGAATATATTCTTTAGGAATATTTCCACCTTTAACTTCATCAACAAATTGCAATGAACCTACGAAATCCTCATCAACAGGTCCAACTTTTAATACCATATCAGCATATTTACCACGACCACCTGTTTGTTTTTTATAAGTTTCACGATGATCTACAACTTGAGTAATTGCCTCTTTATAAGAAACCTGAGGACGTCCTTGATTACATTCAACTTTAAATTCTCGTTTCAAACGATCAATAATAATCTCTAAGTGAAGTTCTCCCATACCTGATATCACAGTTTGCCCTGATTGTTCATCAGTTTTTACTGTAAAGGTAGGGTCTTCTTCAGCCAATTTTGCCAAACCGATACCCAATTTATCAATATCAGCTTGCGATTTTGGCTCTACAGCGATACCAATTACAGGATCAGGAAAATCCATCGATTCCAGTACAATTGGAGCATCTTCTGCACACAACGTATCACCCGTTCTTATATCCTTAAATCCCACACCTGCACCAATATCTCCTGCAGTAATTAAATCTACAGGATTTTGTTTATTAGAATGCATTTGGAAAATACGAGAAATTCTCTCTTTTTTCCCAGAGCGAGGATTAAACACATAAGAGCCAGCATTCAAAACTCCAGAATAAACACGGAAATAACACAAACGACCTACATAAGGGTCTGTCGCAATTTTAAATGCCAAAGCACAAAGAGGTTCTTCTTCTTCTGGTTTACGAACGACTACTTTGTCTTCAAAACGAGGATCATGACCTTCTATTTCAGGAGTATCAAGAGGACTTGGCAAATACGAACAAACCGCATCAAGCATAGTTTGCACCCCTTTATTCTTAAACGATGAACCACAAAGCATAGGATTTATCTTCATAGATAAAGTTCCTTTTCTAATAGCATCCTTGATTTCATCTTCTGTAATAGTAGAAGAATCTTCAAAATATTTCTCCATCAATACATCATCAAATTCAGCTATAGTTTCAAGCATTTTATCTCTCCACTCTTGAGCTTCATCTTTCAAATTATCAGGAATTTCTTCTACCGAATATTCAGCACCCATTGTTTCGTCATGCCAAACTATCGCTTTCATTTTAATCAAATCAACGACTCCTTTAAAAGTCTCCTCTGCTCCAATAGGAATTTGAATTGGACAAGGTGTTGCCCCCAAGACTTCTTTCACTTGACGAACAACTTCATAGAAATCCGCTCCAGAACGGTCCATTTTATTTACATATCCAATGCGAGGTACTTTGTACTTATCGGCTTGACGCCAAACTGTTTCTGATTGAGGCTCTACACCACCAACAGCACAAAAAGTCGCAACTGCACCGTCAAGAATACGTAACGAACGTTCTACCTCTACAGTAAAGTCCACGTGTCCCGGAGTGTCTATCAAATTAATTTTATACTTCTCTCCTTTATAATTCCACCACGTAGTTGTAGCAGCAGAAGTAATTGTGATACCACGCTCTTGTTCTTGTGCCATCCAGTCCATCGTTGCTGTTCCATCATGAGTTTCTCCAATCTTATGAGTTAAACCCGTATAGAAAAGAATTCGCTCCGAAGTAGTTGTTTTTCCGGCATCGATGTGAGCCATGATACCAATATTTCTCGTAAATTGTAAATTTTTCTTTGCCATCGTTTGTACAAATTAAAATCTAAAATGTGCAAATGCACGGTTCGCTTCAGCCATCTTGTGCATATCTTCTTTACGTTTAAATGCACCACCTTGGTTATTATAAGCATCAACAATTTCTGCAGCCAATTTATCAGCCATAGAACGTCCGCCTCTTTTTCTTGAATAAAGTATTAAATTTTTCATCGAAATTGACTCCTTACGATCAGGACGAATTTCTGTAGGAACTTGGAATGTAGCACCACCAATGCGACGAGATTTAACTTCAACTTGAGGTGTAATATTCTCAAGTGCTTTTTTCCAAATTTCGAGAGGTTGCTTTTCCTCGTTAGGAAGTTTACTTTTTACTATTTCTAAAGAATCATAGAAAATATCAAAAGCAATACTTTTTTTGCCATCATACATCAAGTGATTTACAAATTTTGTAACCATCACTTCATTAAAAACAGGATCTGGCAATACAATCCTTTTTTTAGGTTTTGCTTTTCTCATTTTAATTAACTTTTATAGTTTTTGGTTGTTTTGCGTCTTCAATATCTCCTCTGAAATATTTACTCAACCCTCATCAGCCCAATAAACTCAATTATTTACTAACTTATTTTTTTGCACCTGCTTTTGGTCTTTTTGCACCATATTTAGAACGACGTTGTAAACGACCATTTACCCCTGCCGTATCAAGAGTTCCTCTTACAATATGATAACGAACACCTGGTAAATCTTTCACACGACCTCCACGTACTAACACGATAGAGTGTTCTTGCAAATTATGACCTTCACCCATAATATACGCATTAACTTCTTTCTGATTTGTCAAGCGTACACGAGCTACTTTTCGCATTGCGGAATTAGGTTTTTTTGGTGTTGTAGTATAAACTCTCACGCAAACGCCTCTTCGTTGAGGACAAGAATCCAATGCTGGAGCTTTACTTTTATCTTCCAAAGCCACCCTTCCTTTTCTAACTAATTGTTGAATCGTAGGCATTACTTAATAAATTATAATTTTTAAAAATATTTTTAATCCAAATTGGGTTGCAAAGATACTACTTTTTTGACAAACACAAAATTATTTTACAAAAAAATCACCCACATAAAAATTTAAGCGGGTGATTTTAAAACATTTGAATCTTAATTATTTCGCCACGTTACGTTTTTTGGCAAATTCAATAATATCTTTTACATAACCAAAAGCCATGCCAACTACAGTATCAGCAGCACCGTAATAAACAGCAACACGTTCGCCATCGCAAAGTGCAGCACATGGGAAGACTACGTTAGGCACATCGCCAGCCAATTCGTAAGGAGCAGCTGGAGCCAACAAATAATCTTGCGTACGGTAGAGCACTTTTTCAGGATTATCTTTATCCAACACCACTGCACCCATCGAATAGCGGAATCCGTTGCAAGTGTTGATAACGCCATGATAGAACATCAACCAACCTTCGTCGGTTTTGATAGGCACACTACCCGCACCAATTTTTGTACATTGCCAAGCACTTTGCTCAAATGGAGTAACTTTCATCAAGCAACGATGTTCGCCCCAGTATTTCATATCAGGCGAGTAACTCAAATAAATATCGCCAAATGGCGTATGACCATTGTCGCTCGGACGGCTCAACATTGCATATTTCCCATTGATTTTTTCAGGGAAAAGCACACCATTGCGGTTGAATGGCAAAAATGCATTTTCGCATTGGAAAAACTCTTTGAAATCGAACGTATAAGCAATACCGATAGTTGGTCCGTGGTAACCATTACACCAAGTAATCCAATATCTGTCTTCAATCCAAGTTACACGGGGGTCGTATTTGTAGTCCGACTCTATCATTTCAGTATTTCCGGCCTTGAACACGATTGGATCGTGGTTGATATTCCAATTGATACCATCTTTACTAAAACCTGCAAAAATGTTCATTTGCACCGATTTGTTGTCGCAGCGAAAAACTCCTGCATAACCATCTTCGAAAGGCACTACTGCACTATTGAAAATACTATTCGACGAAGGAATTTGATAACGTCCAATAACTGGATTTTTAGAATAACGCCACATGGGGTCGCTACAGCCTGCCGGGCGATCTTCCCAAGGCATTTGTGTTTTTAAATCAATACTCATAGCTTTAATATCTTTTATGTAATAATTATTCATTCGTTTACGATTGTTTTTGTCGCAAGAAATCTAACGATCGCCATTTTGGAAATTTTATTTTTAATCGATTTTCTCAATCATCTCCTCAACCATATCAAGAGCGAGAAAAACAAGTTCACTGTTCGTTTCTGTATCTTTAACGGCATAAACAACATCGTGTTTTAACTTTTGATATTCTTCTTCCGAGAACAACGCATTTTTGTAATAATCTTCATAAATTTCATAGAGTTTCTCTATTTCGTACAAAGAAAATTTAAGATTGCTCACAAAAAATTCTTCCGTGTGATTTTTCATATTGTCTCTTATTCTCAAAAGTGTTTTTTTTGCATTTCTTTTTTTTCCAAGACAAATAGAAATGTATCCAAAATCGTCTATTACTGGTGTTACACCTGGTGTTAAAGTATCTTGGTTAATAGCTATTGTCTCTAACTTGTAGCAATCAGATTCAACGTATCTTTTTAGGTAAAAAATATCTTCAATCAATGGGTCGTGCATTCGCGCAAAGTCTCCTTTGTAAACCACATCGTAACTTCCATCGTAACTCTCTTTTGTTGAGCAAATGTTTTCATAACTGTTTTGCTTTAATTTGTTAATAATAATAATATTGCAGAATAAAATTGCACTTAACAATAATAACGCTAATACTTTTAGTGTTTTCATAACTGTTTTGTTTTAATTTGTTAATAATAATGTATAAAGTTAATCGTTCAAGAATTTGTCGGACTGTCCGAAAAGCCAAAGGAGCGAAACGTTGTACTTTTCCGCCAATTGGCAGATGTTGTCAAGTGTATCTAAAATACTTACTCTTTATCTGCGTATGTAAAAGGCACTTTCCATGTTAGGATGAACGATGGGATTGAAACAATCAACGCAATCAAGAAAAACAACTCGTAGTTGCCTTTCAGCATATCTTCAAACACCCAACCGCAAATCATTCCCGGAAGCATTACGCCCAAATTCATCAATGCCGAAGCAATGGCATAATGTGCCATGGAGTGTTTTCCAGGAGCTATTTGTTGCATCATAAATAGCGTAAGTCCCACAAATCCAAACCCATAGCAGAAATATTCAAGCACAAGTCCGCTACCTATCATATAGATATTTTCTGGTTGATACAAAGCAAACAGATAATAAATAATGAATGGGATATTGAAAATACAAATCAACGAAAACAACACCTTTTTCAAACCGAAATGAGCAATGTAGTATCCGCCTAAAATCGACCCAACAATAAAAGCTATTGTGCCAAGCGTTCCGTAAATCAAACCGATGGTTTCATTGGAAAGAGCCAAACCTCCATCCGCCAACGATGCTTTAAGGAAAAGTGGCACCATTTTAATGGCAAAACCTTCGGTCAGGCGATAGCAAACAATGAAGAAAAGGTAAAACACAATGTGTTTCTTTGTAAAAAACGCCTTTATCACGTTCCACAAGTCTGCCATACTATCAGAAAACGAACTTGCCGATGCGTTTTTCTTTGTTGCAGGGAGTGCAAAAAAGTGGTAAACCGACAATCCTATAAGCAACACGCCCAAAATGCCCATAATTATCATCCAGGCATACATGGTTGCTTCGGTGGCTCCGTAGGTGGATTTCATATTGGTCATCAACCAACCAGCCATCCACACCAAACCACCGTTGGCAAGCACTTTTGCCAAATTATAGAACGCCCCTTGCCAACCAATGTAGCGAGCTTGCGTATCTTTGTCGAGTGCTTCGAGGTAAATACCATCGGTAGCAATATCGTGCGTTGCCCCGCTAAAACCAATCACCGCCATTATGGCAATGGCAAACGAAAAATAACTTGGCAATGGCAACGAAAACGCCACCAAACCAAAGCACACGCCCGAAAGCAACTGCGTTGCCACAACAAATGTTTTTTTAGTTCCGTAAATTTCGAGCAACGGACTCCAAAGGAACTTTAGCGTATAAGGCAGGGTAAGCAACGATGTCCAAAACGTGATTTTTGCCTCGCTCACACCCAAATCCTTAAACATAATAACCGACACCAAGTTGAGTGCGATAAAGGGCAAACCCATTGCAAAATAAACACTTGGCACCCAACTTATGGGATTTTTCTTTTTAATTGTTTGCATAACTTTTTTTCTATTTTCACATTACAATAATTTCATCAATAAACATCCAACCATGTTCGATGCCACACGTTTTGGCTTTGTAGCGAATAAACCGTGCTGAAGTTTCGCCTTCAAAGCCAACTTTTTTTAGAATCAAACCCTCTTGTGTGGTTGGAATATCATTTTTCCAGCAATATATTGGAATGAAATTTTCATTATCATTAGAAACAAGAATTTCCACTTCCGTAGGTAGCCAAACCCAAGGACCAAGCAGCTGCATAAAAGTTGCACTTATCGACTCGATATTCTGCACCGAATCCAAGTCAATGGTTACGTCCATATCGTTCAGCGAAAAGCCTTGCCAGCAACCATCGGTGTACGAAAAACTTCCCGTGATGCCATCAACTAAAGCATTGTCGCCACCAGCAGAATAAGCCTTTCCATAACCTGCATTATTATAGGTTATTTTTTTACCCAATGCTTTGTGGAAACCGTAAGGTTTTTGCACCACAGGACCAACTCTTTTGTCGCCATTGAACAATGCTACCGAAAGCACTACGGCATCAGTAACTTCTATAGGTTCGGTGTAGAGCATCGACTCGGAAGTCGGTTCGCTACCATCGGTGGTATAGCGAATTTCTATGGGGTAACGCTCCGACGACATCGTGAGTCGCACCTTGCGTTCTTCAGCAAACATCTCTTGATCGATGCGTGGTTCGTCCGAAAGCGAAAACGCATTATATCCTTTTGCTTGCAAAACCTTGATTTGCGCATTGGCACGTTGCTTAAAGTTGTCCCAATTTTTCAACTCGTTTTTTGTCCATGCTATTTCTGCCAATGCCAACAAACGTGGGTAAATCATTTGTTCGGCGTGTGCTTCTGTTGGAATATACTCCGTCCAAAGATTTGCCTGAACGCCCAAAATGTTTTTTTGTTGCTCCTCGGTTAGGGAGTCGCTTGGCAACGGATTGTAACTATAAACTTTTTCCAAATTGATGTATCCGCCAATGGCTTCAGGTTGAGTTGCAGGATTTGCTTGATACATGTCAAAATAGCAATATGCTCCTGGCACCATTATTACTCGGTTGCCTTTGCGAGCGGCTTTAAATCCTTCTGCTTCATTTGTCCATGTCATTACTATAGCATCTTTTGACACTCCGCCTGCCATTATCTCGTTCCAACCCACAAGTTCTCTTCCATTTGCTTTTAGGAACTTCTCAATGCGATGCACCAAATAGCTTTGCAATTCATCTACGTTTGCCAATTGCTTCTTACGCATACGGCATTGGCATTTGGGGCAGGTTTTCCAAGCCGACTTTCCTGCCTCGTCGCCACCGATGTGGATTTGCTTCGAAGGGAAAAGTTCCATTACCTCCGTCAACACGTTTTGCAAAAACTCAAATGTCTCTTCGTTGCCGATGCAAAGGTCGGCATTGGTGTAAGGTTTCCCTGAACAAGAGAGTTGTGGGTATGCAGCCAAAACCTCTTCCGAATGCCCCGGCATTTCTATTTCGGGGATTATGGTAATATGCCTTTCGGCAGCATAAGCCACTATTTCTCGCACTTCGTCTTGCGTATAATAACCGCCATAAGCATCTGCTTCGCTTTGCTCACAATAGTGTCTGTTGCCTGCCCACCATGCTTTCCATTTGCCTTGACGCCAAGCAGCAAACTCTGTTAAGCGAGGATAGCGTTTTATCTCGATACGCCAGCCTGCACCATCGGTAAGGTGCCAATGGAAGCGGTTGAGCTTGTAGTGAGCCATCATGTCGAGTTGTTTTTTGATGAAATCAACCGAAAAAAAGTGGCGCGACACATCGAGGTGCATACCACGATAGGCAAAGCGTGGCGAGTCCGACACCCTCATACAGGGTATTTTATTGTTCGCCTCGCACTGCTTGAGTGTTTGCAAGGCGTAGAAAAAGCCTGCTCCCGACGAAGCTTTTATCTCTATCTTATGTGACGTAACCGTAAGCTCGTACGCCTCACTGCCAAGCGTTGCTTCGTAGAGAAACTGCAACTGGTTGCCTCCGAGTTTTTCTTCCGACAACGCCATCTGCGGAAACGCCTGTGCCACATTTTTCTGAAGCAATGCCACATCTATCATCTGTGCATCTGCGTAATAAGTAGTGTGCTTGTCTATGACAAATCTGCCGCTACGCTCCTCTACATGAGCAGGCAGAGGCGTAACCTCTACCTTGTTTATACACGAAAAGCACACAAATGCCACCAATGCTACAGATAGTTTTTTCATAAGTGCATTTTTTATTTCCGGACAAAAATATAAAAAAAACGCATTTCCTTAAGGAGATGCGTTTTTTATTTTTTTCTCACTCGATTTTGCCAGAGCGAAGCTCCGGACAAAATCGAGAAGATTATGATGCTCTCAAATTTCGCTGAAAATGCAAGAGCATTTTTTGCGAAATTTATAAATCCTTGACAAGACGCACGGAGTGCCCGTCGTAGCGGATGTCGTAGCCCATGTACGCCTCGTCCGAGTAGAAGAGGAGGCAGCCCGCGAGGTTGCTACCGTGCTCAGTGGCAGACCAATAGTAGCCGCCGTACTGCACGTAGCACACAACGGAGCCGACGCGGTAGCCCGCAGCAGGCAAAAAGACAGCACCGGCTGCTTCCATTTTGGACCATTGGTCGGCTGTGAAAGTTTGGTAAGCAGCGTAATAATCTACTCCATAATCATCATGGAAACCTGACTTAAAGGTAATGCCTGCTGGACTTGTCCAACCATCGGGCAAGAGAACCAAACCATTGACACCATTCACCTGAGCAACACCGATTAATTCATCATAGTTAGGACGTTCATAGCGAAGATAATACCATTCATCATAGGTCAAAGTACGCCATGTATTAGGAACGTCAGCACCGATTTGATTGGTGCCCCAATCAACGAAAGAACCTGAGTAATCACTACTGCTGGTTGATGTGCTTACACCGAATTTAGTGGTACTTGTACTCCAACCAAACAAATCTAACCAACCGTTATAAGTAGAAGAGATATTCTCATTTGCTTCACCAATATAATCGGTTTGGTTCTCTGCAAAACGCCACTCGTCGTTCGCAGGATGATACTGCAAATTACCGGGAGAAAAATAAACCTGCTTGGTAGAACTTACGGAAAATGCCGCAGGTACAAGGTTTGAGTTTGAATCATCGGAAGAACCGCCTTCACCCTCGTCAGGGTCGGGAGTTTGGGTTTCTTCTTCGCTACCACTGTTTTCAGTAGAACCACCTTGCTCGGTTGCTGGGTCGTCGGGTTCGTTACTTTTGTTGTCGGACTGTTCTGTTGAATTACCAAACTTATCATCATCGGGGTTTTCGCAAGAAACAAACCCAAAACTCAACGCAGCAAAAAGCGCTGCCACGAATAAAAAATTTTTTTTCATCTTTTTTCTATTTTTTTTAATCATAAAATCTATAAAAATCAATTAAGCACCCTAAAAAAAATTCGGTTCGCATGTGTACATAAAAAGAGCGTGGTGCTTCATATTTTGCTTCTCCGAGTTTTGAGGTCCTGAACTACCCTTGTAAATCAAATACACAAAAAGCCCACGCAGTAAACGTGAGCGTCATTTCGGCTTTTTCTTGATTTACAATAAAGTTTGAAATTGTTCAGGTTTCAAAACTCAAGTTTTAGCTTATAACGCTTTTTTCTAATATGTCAGTTTCAAGATGTACACACTTGTTGTCAAGTGTTATTTATCCATAGGCAAAAATGTTTTTATCTAAAAAAATAAAATATCGTTATTTGGTTTTTAATATTAAAATCCGCTTGGTTTTAGTCCTAAACCTGCTTTTTCGTCCAAACCAAACATTAGGTTCATGTTTTGTATAGCTTGTCCCGAGGCACCTTTCAGCAAATTGTCTATCATCGATACCACCAAAAGCTTGTCATTGTGTTTTTTTAGGTAAACTATCGCTTTATTGGTGTTTACTACTTGCTTGAGATCAGGATTTTTATCCGTTACAAAAGTAAATGCTGCGTTGCTGTAGAACTCTTTGTAGAGTTGCACGGCTTCGCTCTCGGAGAGGTCGCACGTGGTGTAAGCCGTTACAAAAATGCCACGAGCAAAATCGCCTCGTACGGGGATAAAATTGATGTCGGCAGAAAAATCGGGTTGTAGTTTTTTCAGCGAGCGATTGATTTCCAACAAATGTTGGTGTTCAAACACCTTGTAAATGGAAATATTGTTGTTTCGCCAGCTGAAGTGCGAAGTAGCCGATGGTTTTACGCCAGCTCCCGTAGAACCCGTAATGGCATTGACGTGAACGTCGCTTTTGAGCAGTCCTTTATCGGCCAGCGGAAGCAAAGCCAACTGAATAGCAGTAGCAAAACAACCTGGATTGGCCAATCGTTGGCACGATGCGATTCTTTCGTGCTGCATTTCGGGCAAACCATAGACAAAACCGTTGCTTTCGTCGCGGAAGTCTTGTGCCAAATCAATGATTTTTACGTTGTTTGGAATAGTATTTGCCGAAAGGAATTTGGCACTATCGCCGTGTGCCGAGCAAAGAAAAAGCACATCAATTTCCTCAAAAAGCAAATCGGACGAAAAACACATATCGGTTTCGCCAAACAAACCTTCGTGCACGTCGTAAAGTTTGTTTCCTGCATTACTACTACTATTTACAAATACTATTTCTGCATTGGGGTGATGCACCAAAATACGCAACAACTCACCAGCCGTATAGCCAGCACCCCCAACAATTCCAACTCGTAAAGACATTCTATAAACTATTTTTTTCGAGCTGTAAAGGTAGGTATAAAGTTCTGTTTTCACAACAAACAACATTTCATTATCTTTGCACCGTTTTTTAATATCACAAATATGAATCAAGGACTTATACTCAATCTCGAACAATTCAACTTTCTTTTGTTTGTAATGGCCATTTGTGCCGTAGTAGTTTTCGTAGCACTCTATTTTGTAGAAGCTGGTTATGGCAAAATGATTTCGCCGAAATGGGGTCCTGCCATCAACAACAAAGTTGCTTGGATACTAATGGAATGCCCTGTATTTCTTGTATTGCTATACTTTTGGGCAAATTCACAACGTCAGTTCGAGATTGTGCCATTGATTTTCTTTCTTCTATTCGAATTACACTATTTTCAACGCTCATTTATATTTCCTTTTCTACTCAAAGGAAATAGCAAAATGCCAATAACCATTATGTTGATGGGTGTTATTTTTAACACTATAAATGGATATATGCAAGGCGAATGGATATTTTTCTTGTCGCCAAATGATTTATACACAGAATCTTGGTTCACTACTCCACAATTTATCGTGGGCACAATACTATTTTTTGTAGGTATGACTATCAATATTCACAGCGACTATGTGATTCGCCACCTACGCAAACCTGGCGACACACGTCATTACCTACCAAAAAAAGGAATGTACCGATACGTTACCTCTGCCAACTATTTTGGCGAAGTAGTAGAATGGACAGGTTTTGCCATTCTTACGTGGAGCATTTCGGGAGCGATGTTTGCCATTTGGACATGTGCAAACCTTGTGCCTCGTGCAAATTCTATTTTCAAGAAATACGAAAAAGAGTTTGGCGACGAATTTTACGAACGTCCTCTAAAACGCATTTTCCCATTCATCTATTAACCTCGAAAAGAAAATGCCATCAATCGTTTATCTTTCTCTTGGCACAAATCTTGGAGAAAAAGAACGTAACATAAAAAATGCGTTAGTAGCCATCAGCAAAACTATTGGGCACATTGCAGAATGTTCAAGCAACTACGAAAATTCGCCTTGGGGATTCGATTCCGAAAACACATTCTTAAACGTAGTCGTAAAAGTAGAAACCACGCTATCAGCACAAGCAATTTTAGCAGAGATTCTATGTATTGAAAAAAAATTAGGTCGCACCGAAAAGACCAAAAATGGTAGTTACTGCGACCGTATAATTGATATCGATATTTTGTTTTTCGACAACGAAATAATTGACAGCGAAAACCTTAAAATCCCACATCCGCTTTTAGCAAAGCGAATGTTCGTACTGAAGCCGTTGTGCGAAATTGCACCCGATTTTATTCACCCTGTGCTACAAAAAAGCATGCAACAACTTTATAACATGCTATCAGAAAGCATATAAAAATCCGAGACTAACAAATTCACGAAACTGGAAACGCGATTTTTGACCTTCGGCCAAAATTAAACTCGAATCGTAGCGTGGATGTAGTGAAAGTTGAATTGTAAGAAATCGAGTAGCTATAAAATTTCCGATTATCTCCCAGTCAAATTCTATATTTTTATAATCGGTGTAAACGTACATTTTTGTTTCTAATTTCAGCTCTTTCGAAAAAGCATAAGCAGCATTCACCTGCAATCTACTACCTACCGTATGCAACATACTTTCGCCAGATGGGATATTAAATTTATCGGCAACACTTTGAGCAACGCCTTCGGCTTTCGAGCGATTCATCACATAAATAAGTTTATACGACAAAGGCGAAATATTCAACGAAACAATGTCTTTGAACTTATACTCCATACCCAAACTCAAATAGAAACGAATAGGAGAAAACGGAGCTGTAGAAAGTTCTCTGGTATTTTCCACAAAAGTATTAAACAACTGCGTAGTGAACTCACCCGACAATGAATAATACCAGTTTTTCACCGCTCGCAGACCTAAATTTGTTGAGATACGAAAGACATCTTCGTTAGTGTTTAAAAAACGTAAACTATCGTTCGTTGTGCTATTAAATCCCGCTTTCCACTCCAATGTATTATCAAATCGGAGGTTCTTTTTGTTGTCGTAATTAGCACTCACCGTTGCATAACCAAGCATTGCAAGATTGCTATAACCGCCTGTGTACCAATTCGGAGAAATATAACTCTGTGAAATTTGGGCAGAAAGTTTTCCTTTTATTTTCCATTTTTTCTCCTCGCGATTTATTTTTATTGCTGTTTGAGGTATTTTTTTCAGTTGTTGCTTAAACAAAAACTCTTCCATTGAACCCACTTTTCGTTTTGTTCTTAATTGCAACTCCGATACATCAGGCAAATCATCAATATGATGAACAAATAATTCTGGCGACGTTTCTGCAATATATTGCTTCACTTCTGTTCGTAGATTTTGCACAATACTTGCTTCGTCTGTTTCATCTTCCAAAGGCATATCGTCAGACGAAAACACCCAATCTAAAAACAAAGGGTTGTAAGCGGATTCTTCCAATGCTTCTTTTACAAAACGAACAGAATCACTCTTTGTTATCACCACTTTCTTTTGTCGCTTTGCAACAAAATCATCATTGGTCTGCACATCCTTTTCCGACACGACAACTATCGTATCAGGCATTTTTGTCGGAATTGTATCTGCTGTTTTATTTTGTGTTGCAACAAAAGAATCCAACAACGCCTCAATATCAATCATTTCTCCATCAGCAACCGTTTTTGCTTGCAACGGGAGAAACAACAATAGTAGCAATATCAAACTACAATTTTTAAGCATTCTCTAAATCGCTGTAATTTTCAAAAAGAAAATCGTTGTAAGGGAAACGCGTAATATGAATATTTTTCACTCTATCGTAGAGCAAATCTTTAAGTTGCGAAATATTTACTCGCTCATGTGCCGACACAAATATACAATCGTTTTGTTTTTTTGCCATCCAAGTTTTTTGCAACTCTTCCAGTGAGAAGTTTTCTCTTGTTCGTGGTGTTAAATCGTCAGCATCTTTTTCCACAAAAGTGAAGGCATCAATTTTATTGAAAAGAAGTATTGTCGGCTTCTCGCATGAGTCTATTTCTTTCAATGTAGCATTCACAATTTCTATTTGTTCCTCAAAATTAGGATGAGAAATATCCACTACATGTACCAATAGGTCAGCCTCACGCACCTCGTCAAGAGTCGATTTAAACGATTCAATCAAATTGTGAGGTAACTTTCGGATAAAACCCACCGTATCCGACATCAAAAAAGGAAGATTTTTGATTATCACCTTACGAACTGTTGTGTCAAGCGTAGCAAAAAGTTTGTTCTCGGCAAAAACATCAGACTTACTCAACAAATTCATCAACGTTGATTTTCCTGCATTGGTATAACCAACCAAAGCTACACGCACCATTTTTCCACGATTTTTTCGCTGTACACTTTTTTGTCGATCAATCTGTTTCAATTCTGCTTTTAAGTGCGAAATACGATTCAAGATAATCCTACGGTCTGTTTCTATTTGCGTTTCACCCGGGCCACGCATTCCGATACCTCCTCGTTGACGTTCAAGGTGCGTCCACATTCGGGTCAATCGGGGCAACAAATACTGATATTGTGCCAATTCAACTTGTGTTTTTGCATGAGCAGTTTGTGCTCTTTTAGCAAAAATATCCAAAATAAGAGAAGTTCTGTCAAGCACCTTCACACGCAATTCTTTTTCGATGTTTTTCAATTGCAAAGGCGAAAGTTCATCATCGAAAATCACCATTCCGATTTCTTCGTTTTCCGACAGATAAATAGCAATTTCCTCCAATTTACCTTGTCCAATAAAAGTTTTAGGATTAGGAAATGGCAAACGCTGAAAAAACTTCTTTATTGGTTGAGCACCTGCCGTTTCGGCTAAAAAAGCCAACTCTGCTAAATACTCTTTTGTTTGTTCTTCGGTTTGCTCTTGGGTAACTACTCCAACAAGCACTGCTTTTTCTTCGTATATTTCAGTTTTAACACCTATCATTCAAGCCCTTATATTTGCGTGCAAAAGTAGTTTTTTTATAGTTGATTTACAAATTTCAGACTCGAACAAACACTGCGAAAATCCATTTTGATTTTTTACACAAATATTGTATTTTTGTTGTTCTTTTTTATCATTTGAGAATGACTACAAATTTTGAAGAAGCAAAAGAACTCTTAACTGCTTATTTAACTCAAAAAAAGTTAAGTAAGACCCCTGCTCGCTACAAAATACTTGAATACATTTATTCGTTAAATAAACCTTTCAACGCAGAGTTCTTATACGAGCAATTAAAGAATTCGTACCGATTAAGCCTTGCAACAATATACAACACGTTGAATATTCTTCTCGATTCAAATATCATTGTTAAATATCATTTTGATGGCGAACATTCTCTCTTTTATGAGAAAGCTAACAGCACAGCATTTCACCACATTATTGTTTGTTCCGAATGTGGTATGATGCGTGAGTTTACCGATGTTCGCTTACGAAATACCATACACTCACGCACATTCAAAGGATTTAAAGCTATACGCCATACACTTACTGTTTATGGTTTGTGTGCCAAATGTTTAAAAAAAGTAAAAAAACAATTAAATAAGTAAAAATATGAAAGTAGATGTTTTATTAGGACTACAATGGGGAGACGAAGGAAAAGGAAAAATCGTTGACGTGCTAACACCAAACTATGATGTTGTAACACGCTTTCAAGGTGGACCAAATGCAGGTCATACGTTAGAATTCAATAATCAAAAGTACGTTTTACGTTCTGTCCCTTCTGGTATTTTTCAAGGAGAAAAAGTAAATATTATTGGTAATGGTGTTGTTCTTGATCCTGCTCTTTTTAAAATTGAGGCAGAGGCTTTGTCGAAATCAGGACACGACATCACAAAACGATTGCGAATATCAAAAAAAGCACATCTTATTTTACCAACACATAGATTGTTAGATGCTGCATACGAAGCTGCTAAAGGCGATTCTAAAGTTGGCACAACAGGCAAAGGTATTGGCCCAACTTATACTGACAAAATCAGCAGAAATGGTTTACGTGTAGGCGACATTCTTATCGATTTCAACAAGAAATACAATCAACTTACCGCTCGTCATAAAAGAATACTTCAATCATTAAATTTCGAATATTCACTCGAAAGTATTGAAAAAGAATGGTTTGAAGGAATTGAATATTTAAAACAATTTGACTTCATCGACAGCGAATATGAAATAAATCATTATCTAAAAAACAATAAAAGCATTTTGGCAGAAGGAGCACAAGGTACAATGCTCGACGTTGATTTTGGTTCTTATCCTTTTGTTACTTCATCAAATACAATTTGTGCAGGAGCTTGTACAGGTTTAGGTATTGCTCCTAACAAAATAGGCGATGTTTATGGCATTTTCAAAGCTTACTGTACACGTGTTGGTAGTGGTCCATTCCCAACTGAACTTCACGACGAAGTAGGAGAACGAATCGGGCAACTCGGTCATGAATTTGGAGCCGTAACAGGCAGAAAACGTCGCTGTGGTTGGATAGATCTTGTTGCTTTAAAATATGCCGTTATGATAAACGGAGTTACCAAACTCATAATGATGAAAAGTGATGTTTTAGACACATTTGAGACTATAAAAGCATGCGTAGCTTATCGCATCAATGGGAAAGAAACGACACGCTTCCCATTCGAAACGGAAACCAATATCGAACCCATTTATGTAGAGATGAAAGGCTGGAATACCGATATGACAAAAATGCAATCGGAATGCGAATTTCCAAAAGAGTTTAAAGCTTACATTGATTTTCTTGAAAGAGAGTTGGAAGTCCCAATAAAAATAGTTTCTGTAGGTCCAGACAGAGAACAAACTATTACTCGTTAATTTAAAATATTGCTGACAAAAATGCAGGAAAGGCATTTTGGCAAACGTTTTGAACGTAAAATATCAAATTAAAAACTAATAATTATGGAAATGTACTGGATATTAATTGGAGGAACAATGCTTTTAAGCATAATTGTTCAACTTAACTTAAAAGCAAAAGAAAAGCGTTATTCAAAAATCCCAACACCTTATGGATTAACAGGTGCAGATATTGCACGAAGAATGTTATCGGAAAATGGAATAAAAGACGTTAAAGTTTTAGCGACAAGTGGAATTCTGACAGACCATTACAATCCTCAAAACAAAACCGTCAACTTAAGTGAAAACGTTTATAATAGTAGTAATATTATGGCAGCTGCCGTTGCAGCTCACGAATGCGGACATGCTTTGCAACATGCCTATGGTTACGCTCCGTTAAAAATGCGTTCGGCATTGGTGCCTGTTGTAAATTTTGCTTCGCAATTCGTAATGTGGATTCTTTTGGCAGGAATAATAATGATAGAATCTTTCCCACAATTGATGTTAGCAGGTATTATATTATTTGCTACAACCACACTTTTTAGTTTCATCACTTTGCCTGTTGAAATTAATGCAAGCAAACGTGCATTAGCTTGGTTGAACAATTCGGGTCTAACAAACTACGAAACTCACGAACCTGCCGAAAAAGCATTGCGTGCCGCTGCATACACCTACGTAGTAGCAGCAATCGGATCATTGGCAACATTGCTTTATTATATAATGATATTTTTAGGACGTAGAGATTAATATGATTTCGATTATTGTTGCTGTTGCAAAAAATGGTGCCATAGGTAAAAACAACGATTTACTATGGCACATTTCTGATGACTTAAAACGATTTAAGGCTATTACTTCCGAACACACAGTTGTTATGGGGAAAAAAACCTACGAATCGTTACCTTTTAAGCCATTGCCTAAACGAGAAAACATCGTAATCACTCGAAACAAAAATATCCACTTTGAAGGTTGCACAATGGCAAACTCGATAGAAGAAATTGCAACTAAATACACCTCAAGCGAAGAGGAGATTTTCGTCATTGGCGGAGCAAATATCTACGAGCAATTTTTACCTTTTGCTAATAAACTTTATATCACTTTGGTTTACAAAGATTTCGATGGAGATGTATTTTTCCCAAATATTGATGAATCCATTTGGAAAATTTCTGAAAAATCGGAAATCTTACACGACGAAAGAAGTGATCTTGATTATGCTTTTTTTACTTATTTAAAACAATAATTTAATTTACGACTATGAAGAATTTCTATTTCACCCTATTAGCGTTCTTACTTGTAGGATGCGATTTCATTGAAAAACCCGATGACAATACTCCTCCGCAAAACACGTATGGAGAAAAACCTAACTACAACCAAATTTTCTACACCACTTCCGACAACAAAACTGTTGCTGTAAATTTAATTGAAGGAGGATACATGGGCTTTGATGCAGAGTTAGTTTCTAACACATACGAAAACGGATTAGGTGTTTTAACCTTTAGCGACACCATTACTATTATCGGAGTGGCTGCTTTTCAAAACTGTGAAAATTTAACAAGCGTAACTCTTCCTGATGGCATTACTGTAATCGGAGCTAATGCTTTCTATAATACTAAGATTACAGAAATTACCATTCCTAACAAAGTTACTAATCTAGGATACTATGCATTTAGCGAATGTAATGAACTAACAAGCATCATACTCCCCGATAGTCTTACAATAATTGGAGGGGGGGCTTTTATGCGTTGTATAAACTTAACAAACATTACTATTCCTGAAAATGTCACTTATATTGGGTATTATGCATTTTTTCAGTGCGAAAAAATAACTGATATCAACATTCCAAATAGTGTAACACACATCGGATTTGCCCCTTTCAAATACTGCGAGAGTCTTTCATCGATTACAGGGAAATTTGCAGATGGAAGATGTTTGATTGTGAATGATACATTATTAGCCTTTGCTCCTTCAGGAATAAGTGAATATTCTATTCCAGAGAATGTTACTCGTATTGAATATGGTTCATTCACAAACTGCTCCAATCTAACGTACGTCAATCTTCCTCAAAACCTTACCTCGATTGGAAATGATGCATTCTATGGATGCTCGCTACACGATGTTACTATCCCAGAAAATGTAACTGCTATTGGTGATGCTGCATTTTCTTCTAATGTATTTCTTTCTTCTTTTTATGGCAATTTTGCATCGCAAGATGGCAGATGCTTAATTGTGAATGATACGCTAAAAGCTTTTGCTCCTTACGATTCGGGTCTGCAAGAATGGCGAACAGAATTTACCATTCCAAATGGTATTGCAACTATCGGAGCTCACTTATTTCAGAGTTGCTCTAATTTAACAACTATTGAGATACCAAGTAGCGTTACTTCTATTAGAAATGATGCATTTGTAGGTTGTTTCAAGTTAACAAATGTTACTATTCCAAACGGCGTTATTAGCATTGGTGATAGAGCATTTAGTTGGTGCGAAGAAATAACAACCATTACTATCCCCGAAAATGTAACCGAACTCGGATCATTTGTATTCGATGACTGTAAAAAATTAGAAAGTGTATATTGCAAGCCTACAACACCACCTTTCCAAATGTACGAAAGTGTTAATGAAGCAGGGTTGTTTAGTCAAAATGCCGCAAATCGCAAAATATATGTACCAAATGAAAGTGTAGATGCCTACAAATCTGCTCAAGGTTGGAGTTTATATGCCGATGATATTGTAGGATATAACTTCTAATTCTAAAAAAAGCTGCTTTGAAGCAGCTTTTTTTGATTAACTATTAGAGTTTTATAAAGAAGCTAATATTTGTTTTACTTTCTCGGAAATAGCTCTACCTTCGGCTTTACCTGCCAATTGTTTCGAAGCAACACCCATTACTTTACCCATATCTTGAGGCGAAGTTGCACCAACTTGTTCAATAATTGCACGAACAGCACTTTCTAATTCGGCATCACTCATTTGTGCTGGCAAATAACGTTCGTAAACTGCCACCTGTTTCAAATATTCTTCAGCCAAATCTTCGCGATTTTGTTCTTTGAAAATAGCAGCTGCATCTTTTCCTTGCTTTGCCATTTTTTGCAGAATCTTTATTGCTACATCATCTGTCAATTCTCCCGAGCCTCCTTTAGCAGTTTTGGCTTCTAAAAATTCTTTTTTTACTCCACGCAAAGCGTTTAATTCCATCTGATTGCGAGCAAGCATTGCTTTTTTTATATCCTCGCTTATTTGTTCAAAAAGTGCCATAAATTATTTATTTTTTAGTTATCTTCTTTTATACGCAGGTTCGTTCACGATCTTCTCTAAACACGCCTCATCATCTAAATCTGAAAAACGAACAATCTCTTTCGGTTTTACTGTTTTTTCAATCAACTTATCTATTTCATAATTATCGTTCAATTCATCTAATCCAGTAATAATATCGCTACCAAATCCTGTAACCACGAGTGTTATCTTCACTTCATCGCCAAGAGTCTCATCTACGGTTAATCCCCAAATAACATCAATATCATCGCAAAGCATTTCATCGAAAAAGTCATCAATATCTTGCGTTTCTTCCAACATCAAATTCTTAGGACAATGAAGATTCATAAGTATCTTTTTGGCTCTACGCACATTAGAATCTTGTATCAACGGAGAATTAATAGCATCTTCGAGAGCTTTTCGGATACGATGTTCACCAGTGCCAACCCCTGTGTTCATCAATGCAAAACCACCATTTTTAAGCGTAGTATTTACATCAGCAAAGTCAAGATTGATACGTCCATGCACAGTTACCATTTCTGCAATACCTTTAACTGCTTGATTCAAAACTTCATTAACAATATCAAAACTATTTTCCAATCCTATTGTGGGATAAACCTCACGCAATTTTTCGTTTTGTATTACCAATAATGCATCAACATATTTATGCATTTCGACAACGCCTTTATAGGCTTGCTTTCTTTTGTTGCGCCCCTCCCATGCAAACGGCACTGTAACAACACCAACAGTAAGAATATCTTGTTCTTTTGCATATTTGGCAACAATAGGAGCAGCCCCCGTTCCCGTTCCACCCCCCATAGTTGCTGTTACAAATACCATTTCTGTATTAGCATCTAAGCAACTTCCTATTTCGACTTGCGATGCTTCAGCAGCCATTTTAGCCTTTTCTGGACGATTGCCTGCACCTAATCCTTGACCTAACAACACTTTTGTTTTGATAGGCGAATTTTCTAAAGCTTGACGATCGGTATTACAAATAATAAAAGAAACATCTTTTATTCCTTGCTTATACATGTAATTCACAGCATTACCACCGCCACCACCAACACCTATCACTTTGATTATTTGCGAATTGCTACTCGCAATCACATAATCCAAACCTTTTATTTCTTGATTATTATCCATTGCCTTGACCGTTTAATTTTTTTTGACTATTCCTCGTCGTCAAATATTTTGAAAAGTTTATCAACAAAGCCTTCTTTATTAGGTTGTTTTGACCTTTTCGATTGTTCTATACTTCCACTTGTTGCATTAACAAGCAATGATACCAGCAATGCATTTTCAGGTAGAAGATACTCTTCACCTGTCTGATTTTCGACCATACTGTTCAGATTTATTGTTCGTACGTTCCAAAGTTTTTCTTGTTGTAATAACACATCAAGATCTTTCATTTTAGAAGCACCTCCCGTCAGTACTACAGTTTGTTTTAATAGGTCTGCATAACCAATATTTTCAAGATGTTGCTCTACAAAGTCGATTATTTCTAACTGACGAGCACGAATCACAGATACCATTTTTCGATATTGTAAAGTAGCGCTTCCCGTTTCTAAAAATGTTTCGCTGTTGTTATACAAAACACTACCATATTGCCGTTTTATCGTTTCTGCTTTTTGTTTATCAGAAGCTGTCAAATCCGACAAATCTTTTGTTATGATGTCGCCTCCCAAAGGCACACAACTCAAATAACGTATAACACCATTTTTATAAACAACAATAGTTGTACATTGTGCACCAAAATCGAGCAATACGGCTCCTTGTTTTTTTTCGGTTTCGCTCAAAAAAGCATTAGCCAACGACACTCCCGACAATTGTTTTCGAAACGAAAAACGATTTAATTCTTTCTCTATATCAGCAAATCCCGTGAACAAATTCAAACGACTTTCCACTAACAAAGCACTTATTTTCAACGAAGTAAAAATTTTACCAAAAGGATTTTCGCATAAAATATTGTCGAGCGAATAAGTCTGAGGAAGTATTTCGTAAACAAATTTTTCAGTATTAGAATTTACATTTTGAGGGAAATTTTCACTTGAAAACACGCCTCCTTCTGACAACTTTTGCTTGGTCTTTTTTATCAAATCTTCTAACAATTTTTCGCTAAACGCTATTTTTTTAGCAAACGTTTGTTGGAAAGTTCGTGACTCTGTACGCAAAGTATTGCCATCAATGCCTATATAAAACGATTTTATTTCAGACAAAGTATTTTGTGTTTTTTGCTGTATCGTCTTTTGTAATTTTTCTAACAGAACGTTTAGATTTGAAGCCACTACTTTCGACTTCTTTATCACACCGTACTGTATCGACTCATACGGCAACGTAATTGATTCCATCGCCAAGATTTGTAATAAACCTTCTGCATTTTTTGAGGCTGCCATTACCGACAATTTTGAGCCGCCTAAATCAGCTGCAACAAATATATTTCCCTTATTCTTCATCGCTTTCTACTTAATTCCAATTACCTGATTTTTATATCTCAAATCAAACTTCTTATACATATTCCAATCCAATATATCAATACCTTTTTCGTAAAAAATCCGCATCTTTTTTAATTTACTTTCATAATCGTCGAACGAACCTACAAGCAACTGATGATCACCAACTCGTGTTGTCAATTCCATTTCGCCATTGGGCAACAAATGAATTTGCTCTACTTGTGCTCCCCAAAACTCATCGGCATTCAAAAATCTCACAAAACCACAAACTTGTGGTAAAATACTATCATTTACAGCACCCGAAACAATAGGAACATATACCGCATTATTCGACAACAAAGGCATACGTTTCTCATCAGTATCAATGAAATAACTCTGTAGTCCCATCACCCTAAACAAAGGCTCTCGTTGACAAACATCAACACAAACAATTCCAGAAGGCGAATAATAACACTTTGCAGAACGTATGGCAGGATGTTTCAACAGACATTGTTCCATCTCTTCCATATTGATATCACGTAAGGTTTTCCCACGAGGATTGAACATATTTGTGTTCAAATAGATATCAACTTCGTTCGAGGTAACAAAATGAAATTGCGAACTATCTTTCAGTTCAATACGAATTTCATTGCAAACCTTATCGTGCATTTTTTTCGAGCAAAATACAGAAAAATAGCTGATATAAATTAATAATACAACAACTACAACACACCGCAATATGGCAACAAAAATTCGCATTTATGTACATCTATTTCAACAACTCTACAATTTGTGGCAAATAGGTATCTATATCGCCAGCACCAACAGTCAAAAGTACATCGAATTGCTTAGATTTCAAACATTCCAACAACTCTTTTTTAGTTATCAGCGTTTTATTTTCGTTCGTTATCTCATCAAAAATAATTTGCGACGTAACACCTTCTATTGGTAGCTCACGAGCAGGATAAATATCCAACAAAACAACTTCGTCGAGGTACGACAATGCAGCAGCAAACTCTTTGTAAAAATCACGTGTCCGAGAATACAAATGCGGCTGAAAAACGCCCAATACTTTTCTGTCGGCATACAGAGCTTTTACCGATTTTATACTCGCTTCTAATTCGGCTGGATGATGAGCATAATCATCTATTATTGTTAAAGAATCTGTTTTCAGCCAAGTTTCGAAACGACGACGAATACCAGCAAACGACGCCATCGCCTGACGCAACTCGTCGGCTGTTACACCATTAAGCCAAGCTATTGCCATTGCTGCAACACTATTTTCTACATTTACCAATACAGGAACGCCCAACTCCACATCAGCTATCGTTTCTGTTGGCGTTACAAAATCGAACACAATTGTTCCATTGCCTATACGAATATTCTTTGCATAAAAATCGGCCTCGTCGGTAGATGAATAAGTATAAAGTTTCACATTCTTACCCAAACGAGGTTGCAAGGCAATCCCTTTTTTCATTATCAAACATCCGCCTTCGGCAATGAGCGATGTAAAATGTGCAAAACTTTCAAGGTAAGCCTCATACGTACCATAAATATCCAAATGGTCAGCATCTACAGCCGTTACCACTGCCATATAAGGCGTTAAATGATGAAACGACCGATCGAATTCGTCGGCTTCTATCACCACAAAATCGCTCTTTTCGGACAGCAACAAATTGCTTGTATAGTTTTTCGAAATTCCTCCAAGAAACGCATTACAATCTACATGACTTTGCTTGAGCAAATGTGCCAACATCGTAGAAGTTGTTGTTTTACCATGCGTACCTGCCACGCACAAACCTCGCTCCATACGCGTAATTTCACCTAACACCTGAGCACGTTTTTGTATTTTAAAACCTTGCTCTTTAAAATAACAAAACTCTGTATGTTCAGCAGGAATTGCAGGCGTATAAACTACCAATGTTGATTCCTTCTGCAGAAATTCGGGTGTTATTTGCGCCACGTCGTCGGTATAATGAATAGCAATACCTTCGGCTTCAAGTTCCTCGCAGAGTCGGCTACGTGTGCGGTCGTAGCCAGCCACACCAAAACCTTTCGCCTTAAAATAACGTGCTAAGGCACTCATTCCTATGCCACCAATTCCAAGAAAATAAATGTTCGTATATTGCATAATCCTATCAATATTATATTCGTCTATTACCCAATTGTAAGGGTTTTGTTCTATGTAGGTTTATCTCTTCACGAGCTTCATCACTTCGTCGGCAATGCGGCGAGCAGAGTCGCGTTCGGCCAAGGTCAAAACATTAGCCGAGAGTTCTTCCAATTTTTCAGCATTAGAAAGCAAATCGAGTGTTGTTGCTATCAAATCGTTTTCAGCGTCGGCATCTTTTACAAGCACTGCCGCATTCTTTCGCACCAAAGCCATAGCGTTGTGTGTTTGATGATCTTCCGCCACATTGGGCGATGGCACCAAAACACTCGGTTTGCCAAGCAAACAAAGCTCCGAAATACTACTTGCACCAGCACGAGAAATCACCAAATCGGCAATAGCATACGCCAAATCCATTCTACTCACAAAATCGGTAACAATCAAGTTTGGATTAGCTATTTTTTCTGCTTCTTTTTTACAATCGTCAATGTAAAACTTACCCGTTTGCCAAATCACTTGTACACCGCTTTCGGCAAGTAGTTGAAGGTGTGTTTTTACACTGTTATTAATTGTTCTCGCTCCAAGACTTCCGCCAATGATAAGTAATGTTTTCTTCTCTTTTGAAAGCGAGAAATGAGCGTAAGCCTCCTCGCGATTGCCTTGCGTAAGGTTCTGACGAACAGGATTTCCAGTAAGAATGATTTTTTCGGCAGGAAAAAACCGCTCCATACCTTCATAAGCCACGCAGATTTTAGCAGCATCGTTTTTCAATAGCTTATTGGTTACACCAGCAAATCCATTTTGCTCTTGCAAAAGTACAGGAATACCCATCTGCGCTGCCACCTTCATAGCCGCACCGCTTGCATATCCGCCTACACCAATAGCCACATCGGGACGAAAATCTTTGATAACTTGGCGAACTTTTCGCATGCTTTTCATCAAATTCCAAAGAATAGGAATATTGCGAAACAAGTTCTTGCGATTAAAACCCTGCACAGGCAAACCAACAATTTCGTAGCCCGCCGCAGGCACACGTTCCATTTCCATTCGTCCAAGAGCTCCTACAAAAAGTATTTCGCAACTCGGGTGCATCTCACGCAAAGCGTTGGCAATGCTTACTGCCGGAAAAATATGTCCGCCCGTGCCACCGCCACTAATCAAGAATCTGAAATTCGTCTTCATGGTTGTTATTTATTTCAATTATACTTTCATCCTCTGTTTCTTTATCACTCAATTTTAGAATTATACCAAAATAAACACATATAAATAATATGGAAGTTCCACCCTTGCTTACCAAAGGAAGAGGTTGCCCCGTAACAGGACCCAAATTAACAGACACAGCCATATTTATAAATGCCTGAAAAATAATTATAAACGCAGCCCCAAAAACTAACAACATTGCATAATCTGATTTTTGCTGAAAAGCTATAGTAGGAGCTCTTAACAACAAAATTAAAAATATCACTATAACAGCTATTCCACCAAACAATCCATACTCTTCGATCACTATCGCATAGATAAAATCATTATAAGCATTAGGCAAATAGTCGCGTTCAATGCTTGTACCAGGTCCAAACTTTATAAGTCCACCTCTTGCTATAGCACGCTGTGCATGAACAACTTGTCGATTTTTGTCTGTAACCTTATATTTATTTTCGTCATCGGGATTAAAAAACTCTATAATTCTTGATTCCCACGTTGGGAAACGATGTAAAAAACTAACAGCTGCCCCCACAACCTTATTGTCCGACTTTACGTCTTCAGGCACTAATTTCGAAATTCCCCAACAAAATAACACAACAAGTACAATTCCTCCAAGAAGCATTGCTATCTTTTTCCACGCAATCTTACTCATACACAACATTAGAAACACTACAGTGCCTAACAATATTGCCGTAGAAAGATTTTCTACTGCGATAAGAGTACAAGTTATGCCTACAAGAATTACAATTATAATAAACTGCTGTCGCGAATTAAACGTAAAATCACCTCCACGAAAAAATGCGATTACTTTTGCCAACACACAAGACGTTGTATCGAGCATATCGGCAATTGTTATAATCAAAAAGAATTTAGCAAATTCAGAAGGTTGAATTGAGATTCCAAAAACACCAAACCAACGGGCAGCATCACCCACTTTCTCTCCTTTGGAAAGCAGATATAAGAGCATTCCCCACGAAAAAAGTAATCCGACATAAGAACCCCTTCGGAAAAATTTAGTTGTTGGACGAAAAATTTTTATATGTGTAAAACAAAATAAAGCGGTAATGCCCAAAAGTAACATTTGGATATGCGTTTTAATGGGCGAATCGTAGGCTACATTTTTATAAGCAAGATAACTTATTGCACTAAAAACTTGTAGTACCGAAAAAACAATCAGTATTATAAACACAAACCAAACAAGCGTATCGCCCTTAAATATTTTTCGTAGAGAATTATTCATTTGATTTGTCAGATTACAAATTTCTTACTGTTTTTTTGAATTGCTCGCCACGGTCTTCGTAGTTTTTGAACAAGTCGAAGCTTGCACAACAAGGCGAGAGCAACACCGTATCACCTCTTTGAGCAACCTCGTAAGCTTTTTCCACGCACTCTTCCATCGAATGTACGTCGTACATTTTGCATGTACAATGGTCTTGCCAAAAATCAATCAGTTTAGAATTGTCTTCGCCCATAAAGATAAGCGTATGAACTTTCTCGCGAACGAGCATTTCTATTTCCGAATAATCGTTACCCTTATCGGTACCTCCAAGAATAAGTACCACAGGAGTTTTCATACTTTGCAAAGCATACCAACAAGAGTTTACGTTAGTAGCTTTAGAATCGTTGATGTATCGAACGCCACGCACCGAAGCCACGTATTCCAAACGATGCTCTACCCCCTTAAATTCTGCCAACGACTTGCGAATGGTTTCTTTACGAATGTTTACAATCTGTGCAGCCAAACCTGCTGCCATTGAGTTGTAAACATTGTGAGTCCCTTGCAAAGCCAACTCTTCGAGAGGCATTATCATATCATCATCTTCTTGTTGAGCCTTAATGGTCAAATCCTGTTCTTCAACAAAAGCACGAGTTTTTTCCGTTTTTTCAAAGGCAAAAGGAAGAAGCTGAGCCTTAATATTCCGTTTTTCTATTTCTGCTTTTAACACAGGATCATCGTTCCAATAAATAAAAGCATCTTCTGGAGTTTGATTTTGAAGAATACGGAATTTTGAATCGATATAATTTTGAAATTTGTAATCGTAACGGTCGAGGTGGTCAGGTGTAATGTTCAAAATTACAGATACATCGGCTTTGAAATCGTACATTCCATCGAGTTGGAAAGAACTGAGTTCCAACACATAATAATCATAATCGCACTCTGCAACTTGCCAAGCAAAACTTTTGCCTACGTTTCCTGCCAACCCAACATTTAGTCCTTCGTTTTTCAGAATAAAATAGGTCAACATCGTTGTTGTGGTTTTTCCGTTGGAACCCGTAATACAAATTTTCTTTGCATCAGTATAGCGCGAAGCAAACTCTATTTCCGAAATAACAGGAATGCCTTTCGCACGCAGATTTTCGATAATCGGACTTTTTTCTGGAATACCTGGACTTTTTACTACTTCGTCGGCATTGTAAATTAATTCTTCGGTATGTTGCTTTTCCTCGTAAGCAAAACCTCGTTTCTCAAGTTCTGCTTTATACTCAGGCTTCAATGCACCTTTGTCCGACAAAAACACCTCATAACCTTGTTTTGCTGCAAGAATAGCCGTTCCTACTCCACTTTCTCCACCACCAAGAATTACCAATCTTTTCATATCTATTTTTTATTTTCTCGTTCTGCTAAAATTTGTTTGAGTTCTTCTGCTTTTTGAGTTCCGATAAGAATTTTTTTACCATTTTTCAAAACCAACTGCAAACCTATATTTCCTTTTACATTATATGCTCTGCCACTCTTTCCTCTGCGTATCCCCCAGCCTCCATATTCAAGCAAAGGGGAATACTCTCGAACACTTATTTTTTCAATTTCTTCCCAAGAAAAAAATTTCTTTTTCAAATGAAAGGGGAAAAATCTCACACTAATTCCTTCTTGCGAAATTTCAGTTTCCAGATTTAGAATAAATAGGAAAAGAGGAATGATCAAAGCCACAACCCTTTCCAAAGTCGATTCCTCATAATAAAATGCAAAAGCAACTACCAAAAGTATAATTAGCCAAAACCACCATTGCGTAAATCGCTGTTTTTCTGTAAAAAGAGTCCCGTTTTTCATTATTTTTAGTATCTGTCTATTATCTAATTTTCAACGTTAAAATGGTCAATGCTGCCAAAATGATGGTCACAATCCAAAAGCGAATTGTGATTTTCGTTTCGTGTTGCAACTCTTTCGAACCCTTGAATTTTACTACGCAAGTTGGATCAACTTTCAGCACTTGCTCCATCGAAGTACGAAAATGGTCGTGAATAGGCGTGCGTTTCCACAGACGTTTATGTTGTCCACGCTTTTTGTTAAACACGTAATAATTGCGTTGCAAAATCACCGACAAACTTTCGATGAGAAAAACTCCGCACAAAATAGGTAGCAACAACTCTTTGTGAATAATCACTGCCGATACAGCAATAATTCCACCAATAGTCAAACTTCCCGTATCGCCCATAAAAATTTGTGCAGGGAATGAGTTATACCACAAAAATCCAATCAACGCACCAACAAATGCACTCAAGAAAACAACCAATTCTTCACTCTGCGGGATATACATCACATCGAAATAATCAGCCCAAAGCGTACTTCCCGAAATATAGGCCAACACAATGAGAGCAACGCCAATAATGGCCGAGTTACCCGCCGTCATTCCGTCCATTCCATCGTTCAGATTTGCACTATTGGAAACTGCCGCTACAACAACAACCGTAAGCAATACAAAAAACACCCAACCTGTCCAATATTTATACGGAGTTCCTAAAAAATCAAACATATCGGCATAGTTAAAATTGTGATTTTTGACAAAAGGAATAGTTGTTTGAGTAGATTTCACATCAGGCGATTTGTGTATCACCGTAATGTTGTTTTCTGTCATCACATCAACAGTTTCGTTCATCACTGTAACAGGACTGAAACGCAAAGTCAAACCAACAATCAAACCAAGAATTACTTGTCCTGCAATTTTCCACCAACCATTAAGACCATCTTTGTTCTTTTTGAACGTTTTGATGTAATCATCGACAAAACCAAGCATACCCAAAAGCAACGTAGTGATAATCATCAACACGAGATAAACGTTCGACAACTTTCCAATCAACAAACAAGGTAAAAGCACTGCTACAATTATCACAATTCCGCCCATCGTTGGAACGCCTTTCTTTTGTGTGTTGAATGGGTCGAGTTTCTCGTCGCGTTGCACTTCCGAAATATTGCGACGTTTGAGCAAAGCGATAAAATACTTCCCAAACCAAACAGAAACAAGCAAACCTAACAATGCTGCAAGTACAGCACGAAACGAAACATATTGAAAAAGCCCCGAACCTGGCAAATCAAACGTTTTATCTAAAAAATCAAAAAGATAGTACAACATAGTTCTTCTCCTATTTTATTGGTTATTTATTGCTAATTGAATTTCTTCTTTGTCATCGAAATGATGTTTTACGCCTTTGATGATTTGATAGTTTTCGTGTCCTTTCCCTGCCACCAAAATCACATCACCTCGCTGTGCTAACGCACATGCAGTTTTTATTGCCTCACGACGATCAGCGATAACTAAAACTTTACGTCGCTCACTTGCATCAACACCTTCGAGCATATCATTCAGAATATCTTGAGGTTCTTCGTCTCGTGGATTATCAGAAGTAAGAATCACACGATTACTTCCGTTTATAGCTTCACGAGCCATCATAGGACGTTTGCCTCGATCGCGATTTCCGCCACAACCTACTACCGTAATCAAATTGCCCTCGCCTGCACGAATATCGTTTATTGTAGAAATAACATTGTTCAACGCATCAGGCGTATGAGCATAATCAACAATTGCCGTAATACCATTATTTTGAATGGTTTCAAAACGTCCTGAAACCGACTTGAGCGAGCTTAACTTTGTAAGCACTTCGAGTTCGTCGAAGCCCAACAACACTGCAGCACCAAAAACAGCCGAAAGATTTGCAGCATTAAAACGTCCAACAAATGGCATCATCACTTCGCGCCCGTTCATTTCGAGCAACATTCCGTCGAAAGAATTTTCAAGAATACGAGTTTTGAAATTTGCCAACGTACGCAACGAATAAGTTTTTTTCTCTGCCACGCAATTTTGCAACATCACCTCACCATTTTTATCATCAAGATTGGTCAATGCAAAAGCGGTTTTTGGCAATTCATCGAAAAAGCGTTTTTTTGCTTTCAAATAGTTTTCTACCGTTTTGTGATAGTCCAAATGGTCGCGAGTGAGATTAGTGAAAATTCCACCACGGAACTGCAATCCTGCAATGCGACGTTGCTCTACCGAATGCGAACTCACTTCCATAAACGCATACTCGCAACCTGCATCAACCATTCGTGCCAAAAGTGCATTCAACGCCAACGCATCGGGCGTTGTGTGAGTTGATTCAACCGCCTCGTCGTTAATGTAATTACATACAGTAGAAAGCAATCCAACTTTGTATCCAAAAGCTCGAAAAAGTTGATAAAGAAGCGTTGCAATGGTGGTTTTTCCGTTTGTTCCAGTAACCCCAACAAGCGTTAGGTTTTGCGACGGATTTTCGTAAAAATTCGAAGCCATAATACCCAAAGCATCGGCACTATCAACTACTTGAACGTAAACTACATTTTCGGAACGTTTTTCGGGTAAAGTTTCGCAAACCACAGCCACAGCACCTAGCTCCACAGCTTTTGCAATAAAATCGTGTCCATCAACAGCCGTTCCACGAGTTGCTACAAACACATCTCCTTTGGTCACTTTGCGCGAATCGAAACAAACGTTTTTTATCTCCAGATCGGCAGGATAATTTCCTAAAACTTTTACACCATTTAGAATTTCCGAAAGTGTCATAATTCTCTTATTTTAGATTCAAATAAACAATATTACCTTTTTGAGGTTTCGCTCCTGCTGCAATCGACTGCGACACAACCTTTCCCGTTCCCGAAATGCACGCCCGAACGCCACATTTTTCCATCAAAAACACAGCATCTTTTGCTCCCATTCCAATAACGTTTGGAACTACCAAACACATCGATGTATTTTTCTCAAAATCCTTCGAATTCAGTGTTTTACAAACTTCATTCGACCATTTTTCCGATTTTGAAGTTTCTACTAAATCGTCCAACAAAACTTTTGTAGCCTCTTTATTTCCATTTTTTACATTCGGAAATTCCGACACAATCAATTCTTTCTTGACAACTTCTTTTGGTGCAAGTTGAACTTTTCGTGCATAAACCTGCTCTGCAATATCTTTGAAAACTACACCACTCATTGCCCCTCCAGAAGCCGCACCCTTATGCGGATCATAAATCATAACTATACACGAATACAAAGGCTCATCCGCAGGGAAATAACCACAAAACGACACTTGATGTTTTACTGGTTTCCCTTTTCCATAACCAACTTGAGCCGTTCCCGTTTTTCCTGCTATTTTCAAGAATTTAGATTGTGCAGCCTTTCCTGTACCATATTCAACAACCGCTTCGAGCGACTTTCGCACATCACTTAAAACCGTAAAAGAACAAAATTCATCATTTACAACTTCAGACGAAAACGATTCGATTATTTCGCCATTTTTAGATACATTTTTCACAAAAAAAGGACGAAGAAAAATTCCATCATTTGCGATGGCATTATAAAAAGCTAACATATTGATAGGCGACACTTGCAATTCATAGCCAATAGACATCCATGGCAACGTTGTTCCATACCAATTTCCTTGTGGATCTTTCGGATGACGGATGTAAGGTTGTTCGTAACCCGGAATTTCCAATCGCAAATCTTTTGTAAGACCCATTTTATAAAGTTTATTGACATATTCACTTGGATCTTTACCATAGCGTTTTTCAATTATTTTTGAAATACCAATATTCGACGAATATGCCATTACATCCTTAACCGAAATTTTTCCATGCCCACCATGTCGCCAATTCGAATCTTTCATATCACGATCGTGAAAACGATACACACCTTGATAAGTATTAATAGAATCCGTCAACTTTACAGCCCCATCTTCTAAGGCAACAATCAACGACATCGTTTTAAACGTAGAGCCAGGTTCTATACGCAATACTGCCCAATTTCGACCTTCAAAGTAATCACCTTCAGCATCTCTCTGCAAGTTCACACAAGCCTTAACCTCGCCCGTGGCAACTTCCATCACTACCGCACAACCGTGCTTTGCTTCTATCGTAGTCATTCTTTCTCGCAAAGCCATCTCGGCAATATCCTGAATTTCAACATCAATCGTCGTAACTAAATCAAAACCATCAACAGGCTCTACAATATTATATATAGAGGTATAACCCGCTAAACGTTGTTTCAAAGCAATTCCATCTATACCTTTCAACAGCGAATCGTATCGCATTTCTATACCTCGCGTTCCACGATCTCTGTCGTGTGCTATCTTTCCCAACGCAGCCATATAACCAAATGGATTGCTACGTTTTTTTATTTCCTCACAAATCAAACCTCCTCTGCGTTTCCAACGAAAAATCGGGAACTGCTTAATCTCCTCCACATCGGTATAAGAAACTCTTCGTGCTATAGGAAAATAACGAGCCGAATCAGCAAATGCTTTTTCTAATATTTCTTTATACTCTTGTTCTGAACGATTTTTAAATTTAAGCGACAAACACAAAGCCAACGAATCCACTTTCGTATAAAAACTATCCACAAGAAATTTATCGGCACGCATATCCATAAATAGGTTGTAATAAGGCAACGAACTTGCTAACAACCGTCCATCATAAGCAAATATATTTCCACGAGTAGCTTCAGCTGTTACTTGAATAGAATAATCTTCTACTCCATCAAGCCATTTATCAGCCTCAGTTTGAATCTTCAACGCATTGCAAACTATTGCTATGCATATAAATGCAATAGGAATAAAACTTACAAACAAAACTTTTTTTGCTCTTTTCGATTTCTGACTCATTTTATCTTAATAGCAGGAACAGAAGAAACCTTCAAATCGATATTTTTTTCTTCAATAACTTTTTCTACCTCCGATTGGCGACTTCTATGCGTCAAATCTGCCGAAATAGTCAACCAAACAAATTTTCTATCTTGCAGTTCTTTTTCAAGCCTTGTAATCTGAAGCATCTTTTTCTCGCAAGCATAACGATTGTCGATATACCAAAACGAGATTCCAAACAGCACTAGCAACAAAAAGAAATACTCCAGCATCACATCAACAATTTTTTGCAAATGCACAATTCGGAATCCTCTCCGTTTTGCGGAAGACGCTCCAGTGCTAACTGAATCCGATTTGCTTTCTACAGCCCGCTTTTTACCTTTTCCAAATCGCCAACCCATTTTTTTACAACTTTTCTGCGATACGCAATTTTGCACTTCGTGAGCGAGGATTTCGCTCAACTTCTTCTGCCGATGGTACAATCACTTTATTCGACGTCATTTTGAGCGGAGCAATCATGTTTCCAAAAAAATCTTTTTCCGCTTTGCCCTCAAAATTGCCCGTTTTCATAAAATTCTTCACCAAGCGATCTTCGAGCGAGTGATAAGAAAGCACCGACAATCGTCCGCCCTCCTTCAGCACTTCGGAAGTTTGTGTAAGCATTTGCTTCAAAGCCTCCATTTCCTTATTCACCTCAATTCGCAACGCCTGAAAAACACAAGCCAACTCTTTTTTTGCACGCTCTTTTGCTATCAATTTTTCTGCAACCGAAAGCAAATCTTGCACCATTACAAAAGGTTTTTCTTCACGAGCTCGCACAACGGCTCTTGCCATTTTTTGCGGTTGAGCCAACTCTCCATAAACGCGAAAAATACGAGTCAAATCCTCCTCCGAATACTCATTCAGCACATCGGAAGCTTTTTGAGAAGCTTTTACGTTCATTCGCATATCCAGCTCGCCATCCATACGAAACGAAAAACCACGACTCGCCACATCGAAGTGATGAAACGAAACACCCAAATCAGCCAACACACCATCGACCTTTTCGATGCCGTGATAACGCAAAAAATTCTTCAAATAACGAAAGTTGCTTCTGACAAACACAAATCGAGGGTCGTCGATACGATTGGCGTAAGCATCCAAATCCTGATCGAAAGAGACGAGTTTTCCCTTCTTGCCGAGGCGATGCATAATCTCTCGCGAATGACCGCCACCGCCAAACGTCACATCCACATACACACCATCGGGTTTAATGTTTAGCCCATCGACGGTCTCCATAAGCAAAGCCGGTATGTGATAAGGCATTTCACTCATTGTGAGGTGTTTTTTTCATTTTTTCGGAAAGGCGTTTTGCAAAGTCGCCCGACGAGAATTTTGTTTGCTCGTAACCCTCTTTGCTCCAAATGGCAATCCGATCCAACATTCCCACAAAAAGCACCTCGCTCTCTGCTTGGATGAGCTGAAGCATTTTTTTGTTTAACAAAATTCGTCCTTGCGAATCCATATCGAGCCATTCGGCGTCGGACACGAATTGAGAAAGCAACATTTGGTCCTCAAAGTTCCACTCATCGAGGTTCGACTGGAGCGTTTCCACCTTTTTGTTCCAAACATTTTCGGGATAGAGAATCAAACAATTCATATCAGGGTCTTTGCGCACCACAAGTTGCTCTTTCTCTCTGCAAACAAGCAACTTACGATACGACGCAGGCACAAAAACACGCCCTTTTGCGTCCAGTTTTGCCTCGATATTTCCAATAAACGTTGCCATATTTTTATTCGAATAAAATTTTCTGTAAAAATACGGATTATTTCGCTTTCCCCACCTTTCCCCACACAAAAAGTTATCAACAGCAAAAATGCAAGTTTTAACCAAAATAAACAAGTTTTCAACAACCAAAGAAAACAGATTACCTATCTTGTTTTCATATAATTAAAACAAAATAGACAAAAAGAAAGTAAAGTGGGGGATTTTTTAAGAAAAAAGAGAATTCTTTTGCCGCAAAATAGGAAAAATCGGAAAACGCAGTTTTTTGAGGGTAAAATTTATCGGAAAACGCAGTTTTTGTAAAAAAAACTTATATTTGCACCAAGTAAAAAAGCGAAAATATGTTGTACCGAAAAATCACTAAACGAATAGAAGAATACCTCTCTTCAGACTCCAAAAGAATGTTACTAATTGACGGAGCACGACAAATAGGGAAATCGTACATCATTCGTTGGATTGGCAAAAAAATGTTCGCCAACTATATCGAAATCAACATGGAAGAAGACAAACTAAGCGACAGAATCTTTGCCGAAACCAAAACGACCAACGATTTTTACACAGCCTTAAGCATTGTAGCTGGCGAAAAAATGAAAGATAAGAAAAATACGCTCGTTTTTATTGACGAGATACAAGCATACGACCATCTTCTCACCCTTGTCAAATTTTTGACAAAAGAAAATAAATACACGTATATTGCCAGTGGGTCTTTGCTTGGCGTTACACTAAAGAATACACAATCTGTTCCTATCGGAAGTTTGGATATCGAACACATGTACCCAATGGATTTCGAAGAGTTCTTATATGCCAATGGAGTTGGAGAAGTTGCTATTGAAGCCATGAGAGAAAATTTCTACAACAATCAAGCTCTGCCAGATACGATGCACAACAAGATAATGGACCTCTTCAAAAAATACCTACTGGTAGGAGGTCTGCCAAAGGCTGTTGAAACATTTGTAGAAACTCGCAATGTTGTCAAATTCAGGTCTATCCAAAAAGAGATACACGATTTGTACGGAATAGACGCCTCTAAATACGAACAAGAGCATAACAAAAAGCTAAAAATACGCCGCATATTTGATATGATACCCTCAAATCTCGAAAACAAAAAGAAGCGAGTCATTGTCAAAGATATTGAAAATAAGGAATGGAAAAGATCAAAAGACTATCTGGACGAATTCGATTATCTTATTTCGGCAGGAATAGCATTGGAGACCAAAGCCATAAGCACACCTACATATCCGTTGATAAAAAACAGTGGTAAAAATCTACTGAAACTCTATATGAATGACGTAGGAATATTGTCGAATATTTTTTATCAAAACAACATCAAAGCTGTGATGTCCGACACTAAAAGCATAAACCTCGGTTCTGTTTACGAAACCGTAGTGGCTCAAGAGCTGAAAGCTCATGGATACGATTTATACTACTACGACAACAAAAAAAACGGCGAAGTAGATTTTTTAATCGACGATGTAGAGCATCTTTCAAACATTCCTATCGAGGTAAAATCAGGGAAAGACTATAGCATTCATAGTGCGTTGGACAAATTTCTAACAAACAAAGAATACAACATTAACCAAGCCTATGTGCTATCGAACGAACAAAAAGTTTACACAAAAAACGGCATTACATATATCCCTATCTACTACGTGATGTTTCTCCAAAACTCACCCGACACTACTGACCTATTTTTAGAATAACAAAAAAAGCACAAACCGAATGGTTTGTGCTTTTCATAACTTTCTAAAGTTCTTTTTTGTTTAATTTCCAACTTTTACCATCAACTTCTAACCAATATTTACATCTGAAAAACGCAGTTATTTAGACTACATATACCCCATAAAGACGCATCGCGTCCGATTCATTTATTTTATAAAAACTGTAGGGACGCGGTGCACCACGTCCCTATGGTGTTTTTCTCTGCGGACGCACGCGGTGCGTCCCTACATTATTTTTTCTGCCCGCGGAAAATGTGCGGTGTGGCTCCTTGGTGTGCATCTGCTGATGCACGAGAACCACCCGCTCACATTTTCTCTGCCCGTGAGGGGGACAAGGGTAAGATTCTTAAGGACACACGCCACGCACAGATCGACCGTCGGAGCGGTTGTTGTTGCCCCAACCCACGATGTCCGAATAGAAGTAGAGGCTGCAGGCGTTGCCTGAATAGCCCGTACTGAGCGAACTCGACCAATAGTAGCCGTCCGACCCTGCGTAGTACAAAGTACTATAGTTGCGATAGCCAGCAACAGGGAGGATGATAGATTTTCCGCTAGGACCTGTTACGGTATAGACACTAACACCTTTCGATATGGTCCGTTTCCAAATACATTCAGTTTTAAGTTCTTTGAATTCATCGCAGGTTGGCATTCGCCATTTTCCTCCGTATGTTACTGTAACTACATCATCCATAGATTCAAGAATAGTTTCATTATCAACCTTGCCTTTTGATGAATCAGTACAATATTTTGTTAAAGTTGTGTTTGAACCATTACACCATTTATAAGTGCTCCAAGAGTAAACTTCTTTTGGTTCTACTTCACCCCAAGCGTAGTAGTTGCCATCGACTTCAGGCATAGAACCTCCTACGTTGCAGGTTGCCCATTTTAGTCCGCTTGGCAAACCAAGATCTACCCATTCTGGCTCTTGAGGATTAGTACACTTCTTCCATTTGGCATATAAGGTAATATTTCGAGTTACATTATCTATTAATTTTCCAATATTAAGATCTACTCCTTCTCCATTGGCTTTTGTGTTCCAGTTTGCAAAATAAAAATCCTCCTTAGTATATGCAAAATACTTAACAGTATAAAAACAAAAATCAGGATAAAATACCGTATCTATCATAATTTCACCTTCGCCACCATTGGGCATATAGGTAATGGTAAGAAAATCAGAGTTAGGTTGGTCCGCTCCGCCACCGCCTTTGGCTATGGTAATCACCGTACCATCGGCAAGGGTAAAATAGACATTGTCGGCGTCTTGCGTTACGCTTTGGAACATAGAGTCGCCATCTTGCCCATCGGCACCGGCAGCACCCGTGTCTCCTTTATCACCCTTTTCGCCAGTCTGTCCATCTTCACCTTTGGCTTTGCCAAGTTGCGTCCAAGTATTGCCGTTGTCGTAAGAAATCCACCAATAGTCGTTCTCTATTTTTAATTGTGGCGTAATACCGTTTTGTCCGTTGGTGCCATTTTGTCCATCTGCACCATCTTTTCCGTTTTCTCCATCTTTCCCGTCTGCTCCATCAACGCCATCTTCTCCATCCTTACCATCTTTTCCATCTTCACCACTTACTCGCAGTTTGTTGCCATTCTCATCCAAGAGCCATTCGCCATTGAGCGTCCAATAATATACACCATCGGTGTATTTGGCTACGCCCACTATAGGAGAAGTTCCGTCTTGTCCGTCTTTGCCGTCTTTGCCGTCCTTGCCGTGATAAATGGTTATCGGGTCGTGGTCGGCAAACGTAATGGTATAACCCACTTCCACGCCACCTTCCATCACAGGAGTGATAGAGGTTATTGCGTCATTGCTCTCTATCACGTTCACTATGGTTTGCAGCGAAGTGATGTTCGTATTGGCTTGCGCGCACCACTCCTCAAGGTCATTGATTCGGGCTTCGTTTTGCGTCACATTTCGCCAAAGCGAGTTGAACATATTTATTTCATCATCGTTGCTACAAGCCGCAGCAAAAAGCACAAAAGCAAGTGCGAGAAGTTTAATTGTTGTTTTCATCATTTCTACAGTTTTTTATTTGTTATCCTCATTTTTTAATAAACACTCTACATCGGCAGCTTTTTTCTCTTCAAAAATCCGCACATCGTTGTACTTACTGAACGTGGCTTCCGCCTCCGTTCTTGTCATCCACTGATAGGTTATCACTTCCGTTTCACCTATTTTGTACATCACTTTTTGGCAAGCGGGTTTCTCCTTGCTACAACTTGCGAGGGTTGCTCCCGCAACCAACATCGCACCTAAAAACAATCGTTTTTTCATCTTTTAGAAATTTAAATTATTAATTAAAAAACATATATTCATCTGTTCACCTACGGACATAAAAAAAGCGAAAGTCTCAAGTTGCTTATCCGCAAATCGAGGCCTTCGCATTGCCTAACAGTTCAAATAAAACAACAAGAAACCTACGCTGATATGAAAACTCGACTCAACGAACAAGCCGAAGTACAATCATACCCCATAGGCATCTATTGCCAACTTTGAATTTTGAACTGTTTTTACGAAAGTTGCGAAGTTTCGATTTGCTCAAACACAAAGCGTCAATAAACGCTATTCAATATGTCCTAAAACCTACCCTAAAAAAATGAGAGACATATCCCCCTCCAGCGTAGATTCAGTGGCAAAATTACATTAATTTCTTTAAGCAAGAAATCTCTCACAAAAAAAATCGCACACCCTACAAATGTTAAAATTTTACTTTTTAACATTTTGTTTTACATAAAAAGCAACAATGCTCCTTATTTTTGCACAAAAAATATCAGATTTTATGTTAAGAATAGCAATTCAATCAAAAGGCAGATTAAACGAAGACTCTCTAAATCTACTCAAAGAGGTTGGTGTAAAAATTTCGATAGGCAAACGTACACTTCTTTGCCAATCGGATAACTTTCCTGCAGAAGTTTTATTTCTTCGCGACGACGACATTCCGCAATCAATAGCCAACAACATTGCTGACATTGGTATAATCGGAGAAAACGAATTCGTTGAAAAACAGCAAGAAGCTACCGTCGTAAAACGATTAGGTTTCAGCAGATGTCGCCTCTCTTTGGCCATACCAAAAGAAACGAACTACAAAGGATTGGCATGGTTTCACGGTAAAAAAATTGCCACTTCGTATCCTAATATTTTAGGTAAATTCCTAAAAAAACACAATATTAAGGCAGAAATCCACACCATAACGGGTTCTGTCGAGATTGCTCCCGAAATAGGACTTGCCGATGCCATTTTCGACATCGTAAGTTCGGGTAGTACACTCATTGCTCATCACCTCAAAGAGGTTGAAACCATAATGGAGTCGGAAGCGTTAATCATTGCAAATAAAAATCTCACAACGCAAAAACAAGTAATTTTAGACGAGCTTTTGTTTAGAATCAATGCCGTACAAACTGCACAAAACAAAAAATACATCCTAATGAATGTACCCAACGACAGAATTGATGCCATTACAGAAATACTCCCCGGCATCAAAGCTCCTACCATTATGCCTTTGGTTAGAGAGGGCTGGAGTTCGTTGCATACAGTGTTAGACGAAAAACGTTTTTGGGACATCATCGGAAAACTAAAAACACTTGGTGCCGAAGGCATTTTAATACTTCCAATAGAAAAAATGATACCTTAAATATATATGGAAATCATCAAACACCCACAAAAATCGGAATGGGGAAACCTATGCCTACGCCCAACGAAAGACACAAAATCGTTGACAGCAAGCGTCAGTTCTATTATCGAACGAGTAAAAAACAAAGGCGATGAGGCTCTACGTTCGTTTTGTCAAGAATTTGATGGCTACGTCCCCGAAAATTTTCGAGTTTCGGACGCAGAAATAAATGAATCCGAGCACAAAATTTCGCCACTGCTAAAGCAAGCCATTGAACAAGCGAAACGCAACATCACTATTTTTCACGCAGAGCAACTGCTCGAAGAAAAAAGAATACAAACCACATCTGGCGTAGTTTGTTGGCAAAAACAAGTTGCAATAGAAAAAGTTGGACTATACATTCCGGGAGGTTCAGCTCCGCTGTTTTCTACAGTTCTAATGTTAGGCATTCCTGCAAAAATCGCTGAATGCAACGACATTGTACTCTGCTCTCCTGCCAATGCCAAAGGCGAAATTCACCCTGCCATTCTTTATGCAGCAAAAATTGTTGGCATTCGCAACATATTCAAAATCGGCGGTGCACAAGCCATTGCAGCTATGGCGTATGGCACAGAAAGCATTCCAAAAGTCTATAAAATATTTGGCCCTGGCAATCAATACGTCACAACAGCAAAACAACTTGTTAGCCTAAACAGCGTTGCTATCGATATGCCTGCAGGCCCTTCAGAAGTAGCTATTATTGCCGATGCAGGAGCCAACCCTATTTTTGTAGCAGCCGATATGCTTTCGCAAGCTGAACACGGGATTGACAGCCAAGCTGTTTTAATAACCGACAACGAGCAACTCATCGACAAAGTTGTAGAAGAAATAGAGAAACAACTTTCCGTTCTACCACGAAACGAGATTGCAAAACAAGCATTAGAACACAGCAAAATAATTCTTGTAAAAGATATGGAAGAAGCTGTTTTGTTCTCTAACGAATACGCTCCAGAGCATTTAATTCTATCAGTTAGAAACGATGAATCGATTGCCGAATGCATCACAAACGCCGGTTCGGTTTTCCTTGGCGACTACTCTCCCGAAAGTGCTGGCGACTATGTTTCTGGTACAAACCATACGCTCCCTACAAACAGTTATGCAAAAATGTATAGCGGAGTGAACATTGATAGTTTCACCCGAAAAATCACATTTCAGAAAATAACTCAAGAAGGATTAAAAAACATTGGGAATGCAATAGAAATAATGGCAGAAAACGAAGGTCTTTTCGCACACAAAAATGCGGTAACACTCCGAATCGACTACGAAGAAAACGATTTTTAAACTATGGATTTATCTACATTAATAAGACCAAATATTCTTAAACTCAAGCCTTATTCGTGTGCAAGAGACGAATTCAAAGGCGAAGCCTCTATTTTTATTGATGCCAACGAAAGTCCATTCAACACAGGACTAAATCGCTATCCCGACCCTTTACAAAAAGAGTTAAAAGCAAAAATCGCAACTATAAAAAACGTTGCTATCGACAACATCTTTCTTGGCAATGGGAGCGACGAGCCTATCGATATTATTTATAGAGTTTTTTGCGAACCTAACATTGATAATGTAGTGGCCATAGACCCAACATACGGTATGTACAAGGTCTGTGCCGATGTCAACAACATAGAATACAGAAGTGTTTGTCTCACAAACGAATTTGAACTACAATCGGAAAGAATCTTAGAAAAAACAGATCAGCACACAAAAGTCATTTGGCTTTGTTCACCCAATAACCCAACAGGTAACTTACTGAACAAAAGCGAAATAACAAAAATTCTCAACTCCTTTAATGGCATTGTTGTTGTTGATGAAGCATACATCGACTTTGCAAATAAAAAATCATGGATCGAAAAACTTCCTGAATTCCAAAATCTTGTCGTTTTGCAAACATTATCAAAAGCGTGGGGATGTGCTGCCATACGACTCGGAATGGCATTTGCATCAAGCGACATTATTCAATTTTTCAACAAAGTCAAATATCCTTATAACGTTAACATTCTAACTCAACAACAAGCTATAAATCAATTATCAAAGGTTGATATTTTGAAAGAAAATGTCGCATACATTTTACAACAAAAGGATCTTTTGATAAAAAAATTAGAAAACATTTCTATTGTAGAAAAAATATACAAAAGCGATGCAAATTTTATTCTTGTAAAAGTCAAGAATGCCAACGAAACATATACATATTTAACCCAAACAGGAATAATAGTCCGGAATCGTAATAACATTACTCTTTGTGACAATTGTTTACGTATAACGATAGGATTATCTCACGAAAATGATCAATTAATTGCTCATCTCAAAACTTTTGCAGAGAATAAATAATTCTTCTTCTCTATAAAAACTCAAGCGATTGGGAAGAAAAACATATCTTTGTCGTTCAAAAAAAGATTTAATTAAACACTAAAAAATGATAAGAAAACAATTTTTACTTGCAACTATTGCATTTTGCTTATTTATACCAACAAATGCAAAAATAAAAATTACACCAACAGAAAACAAAAGCATTAAAAATGGGAAAAGCATTTTTTATGCTCTACCAAAAAATGAATTATGTATAACTATAAAAACTGTTCATACTTGGTACAAAAAAGGACCTTTTTATCGTTATGCTGGACGATTTTTAGCTGAAGACAATATCATCACCGAAGACAGTGATTCGTGGAGTATAGAAAGCATCGAGGTTGAGAACAAAACAATTGCGGACTCCACGCAAATTTTTCAAATAACTCCTTCGAAAAAATCAATTGTGAACCTAATAACTTTAAACAAAGATGGCATTATTTGTGGTATAAACACTCCTAAAGCAAAAAACAAAAACATTGAAAATTCAGCAGTTATCACATCTTTTTGCATGCCAGATTTCGAATTCGACAAAAGTGTTTTAGGCGAAGAAGCTTTAATAGCAAACTCAACTGCAAAAATGGCGGAACTTGCAGCAAAACAAATCTATCATATCCGCGAAAACAGGAATTTGCTTCTCACTGGCGATTTGGAGTTCCCTGCCGATAGCGAATCATTGAAAGTTCTATTAAAAGAGATGGAGCAAATGGAACAAAAGTTATTAGAACTTTTTGTAGGCAAAGAGTTTAAAAAAAATCACACGAAAGTAATTTACTTCTCACCTGAAGCAGAAACCGACGAAGTTCTAATCCGTTTTTCAGAAACAATAGGTTTAGTTGCAAAAGACGATTTGTCTGGAGATCCGATTTACATCAAAATATCTACCGATAAAAAAAATCTCAATTTAAATCCTAAAAAGAAAGAAAAATCAGGCATACACTATCGCTATCCTGCAATTGCAAACATTACAATCTACAATGCGACAGATATAAACATCTGTTGCCGTTATCCAATCGCTCAACTTGGCGATATTTTGATTTTACCAAATACGCTATTAAAAAAAGGTAATCAAATAGAGTTTGACGAAAACAACGGGCATTTGATACAAATAAAAACAAAGAAAGAAGATTAAATATTGCGTGGAGAATTTTATAAAAATAAAAAATGCCCGTGTTCACAATCTTAAAGGGATTGATGTTCAAATTCCACATAATAAAATAACAGTTATCACAGGCTTGTCAGGTTCAGGAAAGTCTTCGTTAGCATTTGACACTATATATGCCGAAGGACAACGACGATACATCGAAAGCCTATCTTCTTACGTACGACAATTTTTAGGTAGCATCAAAAAACCCGAAGTAGATTTTATCGAAGGAATACCTCCAGCTATTGCTATCGAACAACGTGTAAATATTAGGAATCCACACTCAACAGTAGGAAGCACTACAGAAATATACGACTATCTTAGACTTTTATTTGCTCGCATTGGCAAAACATATTCTCCCATTACTGGAGAAATTGTAAAACAAAGTAGTGTAGAATCTGTTTGTAATTTTATCTCAACTATCCCTGAGAATACAAAAATCATCGTTCTTAGTCCAATAAAAATTCCAAAAGGAAGAACTACAGAAAAGCATTTAGAGATGCTTATGCAGCAAGGATTTTCGAGAATAGAAAGCGATGGAGAATACCTCGTAATACAGGATATTTTAGAAAAAAAAATAACGATAAAAAATCCATCTTTAGTTATCGACCGATTAGTTTCGACATCAACGCAGATTTTTCAAAGTCGGCTTGCCGATTCTATAGAGACAGCTTTTTTTGAGGGCAACGGAAGGTGTTTTATCGATATCATTGACGGAGAAACTCACAATCGACATTCTTTCTCAAAGGATTTTGAAATAGACGGGATGAAATTCGAATCGCCATCAGAACAGATGTTTAATTTCAACAACCCAATAGGAGCGTGTCCAACTTGTGGAGGTTTTGGTAAAACAATTGGTATTGACGAAGATTTGGTTATCCCCAACAAAAATTTATCTGTTTACCAAAATGCAGTTGCCTGCTGGCGTGGGGAAATAATGAGTTCATGGAAAAAAAATCTTATTTATCATTCAGGCAAATTTCCTATTCATAGACCATACAATCTTCTGACTGAAAAAGAAAAGAAAATGCTATGGGAAGGGACCCCATACTTTCAAGGTATTAATGATTTTTTCAGAATGTTAGAAAACGAGCAGTACAAAATTCAATATCGTGTAATGCTTGCTCGCTATAGAGGGAAAACAATTTGCCCTGATTGTCATGGCACGCGACTAAAAAAGGAAGTACAATGGATAAAAATCGGTGATAAAAATATAACCGAGTTAAATTCTCTCCCAATAACTGATTTATATCATTTTTTTGACAAACTTCAACTTGAAAAAGAAGATGAAATAATAGCCAAAAGACTTTTGATAGAAATAAAAACACGATTAAAATTTCTGATAAACGTTGGATTAGGTTATCTCCAACTTGATCGACCTTCGAACACACTTTCAGGAGGAGAAAGCCAACGTATCAATCTCACTACGTCTATCGGGAGTGGCTTAGTTGGAGCACTTTACATTTTAGATGAGCCAAGCATCGGACTACATTCTCGCGATACAAATTTATTAATAGAAGTATTAAAAGCGTTACGCGATTTAGGGAACACTATTGTCATTGTAGAACATGACGAAGAGATAATCAGATCTGCCGATTATATTATTGACATCGGTCCAAACGCAGGACGATTAGGAGGCGAGGTTGTATTTCAAGGGACTTACAACGATCTTATTTCAAGCAAAGAAATCACAGAATCTCATACATACAAATTTCTCACACAAAAAGAATTTATCAAAACTCCTTCAAATCGAAGGACTTCTAAAAAACACATTCAGATATGCAATGCATCAGAAAACAACTTAAAAAATGTTAGTGTAAAAATTCCTCTTAACGTGATGACAGTTGTTACTGGTGTAAGTGGAAGTGGAAAATCCTCACTTATTCGCAATGTTTTATACGAATCGTTACGAAAATACTTTGATTTAAACGAATTAAATCAAGAAATCTTAAAAGGAGATCTTAAACTATTAAATGGCGTTGAATTTGTTAATCAAAATCCAATTGGAAAATCATCTCGCTCAAATCCAGCTACATACTTAAAAGCCTTTGATGAAATTCGAAAATTATTTTCAGAGCAACAATTAGCTCACCAAATGGGTTTTACACCTGCATTTTTCTCTACAAACGTAGAAGGAGGTCGTTGCGAAGAATGCCAAGGTGAAGGTAAAATAAAAATGGAAATGCAATTTATGGCCGACATAGAAGTAGAATGCGAAAATTGTCATGGGAAAAAATACAAACACGATGTTTTAGAGGTACTTTATCAAGGGAAAAACATTTTTGATGTACTTGATATGACTATAAACCAAGCTATTGAATTCTTCAGTAGAATCAACGGGAACACCGAACAACGAATATTAAAACGACTTAAACCATTACAAGATGTTGGGCTTGGATACATTAAACTCGGTCAATCATCAAGTTCATTATCAGGTGGTGAAAATCAACGTGTAAAATTAGCGTCTATACTTGCTAACGAAAAACATTTGCCAACATTATTTATATTCGACGAGCCAACAGTAGGACTTCATTTTCACGACATTAAAGTTCTTCTACGATCTTTTTACGCTTTGCTACAAAAAGGACATTCTGTTGTAATCATCGAACATAATACCGAGATTATCAAATGTGCCGATTATATTATCGATCTGGGACCTGAAGGTGGAGAAAACGGAGGGAATATCATATTTGAGGGGACTCCAGAAAAGCTCATAACTTGTACCCAAAGCCACACTGCAAAATTTTTAAAGTTACACTCGTAAAACAAGCAAAAAAGTACCTATTTAAAGAGTATTCTTTTTTTACTTTTTTAAACCCCTTTATTCAAAAAAACTCTATATTTGCAATTCTTTACAAAAACATATAATTTTAAAAATATAAAAACATGCAAAACAAAGGATTAATAAGACTATTTTCAGCATTGTTAATATTGGTTTGTTTGTACTATTTGTCATTCACAGTTGTAACAAATTTCCATGAAAACAAGGCGAAAGAACTCGCTAAAGGCGATAACGTAATTGAAACAGAATATTTAGATTCAATTGCTGGAGAAAAAATTTGGTTTGGATACACATTCAAGCAATGTCGCGAAAAAGAGCTAAATTTAGGTTTGGACTTAAAAGGCGGTATGAATGTAACGTTAGAAGTTTCTATCCCTGATATTTTAAACGTTCTGTCAGGATACAATACTTCTGAAAATTTCAAATTAGCAATTGAAAATGCGAAAAAACGTCAACACAACAGCCAAGAAGATTTTTTAGTGCTTTTCTATGATGAATTTAAGAAAATAGACCCTAATGCACAATTATCTACTATTTTTAGCACATTTAATCTAAAAGATAGAATTCAATTAACCTCTACAAATGAAGAAGTTATCAAAGTTTTAAATGAAGAAATAGATGCTGCTATTGACAATTCTTTCAACGTAATTCGTAATCGTATTGACCGTTTCGGCGTTGTTCAACCAAACATTCAACGTTTAGATGCTCAAGGTCGTATCATGGTCGAACTACCAGGTATCAAAGAGCCAGAGCGTGTTCGTAAACTATTGCAAGGATCAGCTAACCTTGAATTTTGGGAAACTTATGAAATGTCCGAAATATATGCTCATTTAAGCGAAGCAAACAGTATCATTCGCGACTTAAACGATGCAAACTCACAAGAAGAAGTTGCGGAAACGACTACAGAAACGGCTGTTGAACCAGAAATAACAGACGATCTAATTTCCACGACAGACTCTTTGGCATCTGTTTTGGATAAGAATAACACAAAAACAGAGGAGGAAAGTTTAGCTGAATTCAAAAAAGAAAATCCTCTTTTTGCACTATTAAATATTTATGGAGTTCACCAAGGTCCAGCTATAGGTATGGCATTGGCATCTGATACTGCAAAAGTAAATGCATACTTACGCATGAAGCAAGTAAAAGATGTTCTACCTCGAGATTTAGCATTAAAATGGACAGTAAAAAGCATTAACGATGATTCTAAAGTTGGTATTTTCCAACTAATCGCTATCAAAGTAACAAATCGTGATGGTCGTGCTCCATTAGATGGTGAAGTTATTACAGATGCAAATGCAGATTTTGGGCAATTCTCTGCAACTGCAAACGTAAATATGCGAATGAATTCAGAAGGAAGTAAAACATGGGCTCGTTTGACAAAAGAAAACATCGGAAAGTGTATCGCTATTGTTCTTGACGACTATGTATATTCATATCCTCGAGTAAACAACGAAATTACTGGTGGAAATTCTCAAATTACAGGAGACTTCACACCTCAAGAAGCGAAAGACTTGGCAAATGTATTAAAATCAGGAAAGATGCCTGCTCCAACACGTATTGTTCAAGAAGACATTGTTGGACCTTCTTTAGGTCAAGTAGCCATAAAAAATGGTATGATCTCATTTATTATTGCATTTATTTTTGTCTTACTTTATATGATTTTATACTATGGAGTAATACCGGGGCTTATAGCTGACTTAGGACTATTATTAAACATGTTCTTCATGTTTGGTATTATGGCGTCATTCCAATCTGTATTAACATTACCAGGTATTGCGGGTATTATTTTAACCATAGGTATGGCTATTGACGCAAACGTATTAATTTATGAACGCACACGTGAAGAATTAATTGCAGGCAAAAATTTGAAAAAAGCTATCGCTGATGGTTACAAAAACGCATATTCTGCAATTTTAGATGGTAACATTACCACATTATTGACAGGTATTGTTCTTTTCGTATTTGGTACAGGTCCTATCAAAGGTTTTGCTACCACATTAATTATCGGTATCATTACAACATTGTTTACTTCTATCTTTATTACTCGTTTAGTTTTCGAACGTATAATGGCAAAAGAAAATATGCCAGATATGAAGTTTACAACAAACATTACAAAAAATTGGTTTAAAAACTGCAACTTTGATTTTATCAAAACACGTAAAATTGGTTATATAATTTCTGGTGTTGTTATGGCCATTGCAATAATCTTTTTGACTACAAAAGGATTAAAACAAGGTATTGATTTTAGCGGTGGGCGTAACTATATAATTCGTTTCGAACAACCTGTTAGTAACATTGATGATATCCGTGAGAATTTAGACAATGTATTTTCAGAATCGCAAGTTAGTGTCATAACAATGGGAACATCAAATCAAATTCGTTTCTCTACTAACTACGAAATCACAAATACATCTGAAAACATTGATGAACAAATAGAAAGTATGTTATACAATGCTCTAAAAGAACAATCATTATTAGCACCTGAAGTAACAAAGCAATTATTTGTTGAAGGTTATATTGTAAAAGATGGTGTTTATCAAACTGATGATAATTCTGGAGAAACTTCGTATGGTCTTTTAAGCACACAAAAGGTAGGTCCTACTATAGCAGCAGATATTAAAATATCAGCAATATGGGCTATCTTACTATCATTGGTTGCTATTGGATTGTACATATTAATGCGTTTTAGAGATTTTGGTTTCTCTGTTGGAACTATTGTTGCATTAATACACGACACATTATTTATTTTCGGTATTTATTCAATATTTTCTTCAATTTTACCATTCTCTTTGGAAATAGACCAAACATTCATTGCAGCAATTTTAACGATTATTGGATATTCTGTAAATGACACAGTGGTTATATTTGACCGTATCCGCGAAAATATGAGACTTTATCCTAAACGTGATAAAAAATCGCTCTTCAATATATCGCTTAACTCTACATTAGGACGTACATTCTCCACTTCATTAAGCACAATACTAACAGTACTTGCAATGTTTATTTTTGGTGGAGAAACTATTCGTGGATTTTTATTTGCAATGTTAGTTGGTATGATAGTAGGTATTTATTCTACCTTATATATAGCAACACCTATCGCTTATGAAATAGCACATAAACGTGAAGAAAAACAAAATAAAGAAAAATAAAAGCGAAAAAAAGAAGGAAAACGGATGAGAAAATTCTCATCCGTTTTTTATTTAGATAATTTTAATTTATTCCTAATTCCTTGAATTTAGACAACGCTGCCACATAACCAATATCAAAAATCTCTCGACATTTTGATATTTCAAACATCCCAAAATTGCGAGTTTCTACAGGTTCTATCACTATATCGCAAAGTTGCTTTTGTGAAACCGTATTCGCTTGTATTAACAGATGATATACACGTTCGAAAACATCAAATATATTATCCATCTCGCCCATTTTTGTTATAGGATTAACATGCACTCCTATCAATGTTTCACACCTATCCCGAATTACTTCACAAGGGATATTGCAAAAGATTCCACCATCAACATAAAGCTTCCCATCTATTTCTTTAGGACTTAGAGCTATAGGAACATTTGATGATGCTTCTATTTTGTCTAACAATGTTCCTTCGCTAAAATATTCGATTTTCCCATTAGTCAAATCGGTAGCATTAATAATAAAAGGTAACTTCAACTCTTCAAAGGTTTTAGCTCGTAGAGCATTCCCTATTCTATTAAAAAATTTATTTGCAGAAATTAACCCCTTGCGTGGCGAGGATATACTCACAAATTTAATAAAACTCGAATCTTCAAAAACACTTAAAATCTCTTTTGGAGATAAACCATCGGCATACAAAGCTCCAACAATAGAACCAGCACTAACTCCCGCAATAATATTAGGTTTCAAACCAATGTCTTCCATTGCTTGGAGCACTCCGATATGAGCAAGTCCTTTAGCTCCACCGCCACTCAACGAAAGACCTATTTTATATTCCTTCTGACTCATAACTCTAATAGAAAAATAGATAAAACAAAGAAACACAGCAAAAATCCAGCCAAAGTTTGCAATAGTGTATGTGACTTAAGTCTTATCCGTGCGTATGCTATTAGACCTGCAAAAAGAAACAACACTACAAATAGAGCATAAGGATTTTGTCTTTCTATATAAGCTTGTAACATAATAGTTGCAAGCATTGCTCCAAAAGCCGTCATATGAGCACTGATTTTCCAAAAGAAATTTATGATTGTTACTAATGCTAAACATAATATTGCTAAACAGATATAATAAAGAAAATTGTCACCCAATCTACCTAATAGAAATACCAAAGTCCCATAAGAACATAATGTTACTAAATAGGGATATTTTCTGTCTTTAGCATTCTCGAGTGTTAATGACGATATATTTTTCAATCTATATAAAATAACTATTGATAAAAGTGGAATAATAGCAGTAAATAAAAAAACCAAGATAAATGACAAAAGAGAAAAAGTAAATCTAAACCTATAGCAATAAAACAAATATGCATAAGTCGGAATAAATATCGGATGAAAGACTACCGATATTAATTTTGCAAAGAATAAAGGAAACGGTTTCATATGCTTTTTCGTAGGCGAGCAACAGGAATTCCCATCCGTTCACGATATTTTGCTATCGTACGACGAGCAATTACATATCCTTTTTGGTTCAAGATGGTTGCTAATTGATCATCAGTTAATGGTTTACGCTTATTTTCCGCATCAATACTATCTTTAAGTATTCGTTTGATTTCCCTATTAGAAATTTCTTCTCCTGATTCTTTTCGCATAGTTTCCGAAAAAAATGCTTTTAAAGGGAAAACTCCAAATTCTGTTTCAGCATATTTGCTATTACTTACACGCGAAATGGTAGATATATCGAATCCTGTTAAGTTAGCAATATCTTTTAATATCATAGGTTTCAGTTGCGATTCATCACCAGACTCAAAAAAAGCCGACTGAAAACGTACGATTGCATTCATTGTTGTCAACAACGTCTCGTTTCGTTGCTTTATTGCATCTATAAACCAACGTGCCGCATCGATTTTCTCTTTTGCAAAAAGAATTGCAGCTTTCTTGTCTTTTGATAAAGTATCAATATTACTTTTTTTGTAAGTTTGAATCAATGATGAATATTCTGAACTGATACGTAAATCTGGCATATTCTGATTATTCAAATAAACAAAAAAACGACCATTTATATTCTCCACTATAAAATCAGGAGTAATCTCTTCATTCGTGTTCAACGATGATGTTGCCCATGCACTTCCTGGTTTTGGATTCAAATTATGAATTTTTGCTAAAGCATCTTTTAGTTGAGATTCTTTTATCGAAAGTCGTTTTTGTATTTTCTCATATTGTTTGTTTGAAAACTCTTCAAAACAATCTTTAACAATCTTTTTTGCTAAAAATACCGATTCAACTTCAGAGATGCGGTATAACTGAAGCAACAAACACTCTTGTAACGAACGTGCAGCAACACCCGCAGGTTCTAATGTTTGTACTAAAGATAGTGCTGAATTCATTTGATCATCAGTAACCTCAATGCCAGAAAATGCTAAATCATCAACCATCTGTTCCACATCTCTACGCAAATAACCATCGTCATCAATATTACCAATAATATATTGTGCTAACTGCTCTTCTTGCTCTGTAAGTTTAATTTCACCAAGTTGGGCAAGTAAATCTTCACTAAAAGTATTTCGTGAAGAATATTGAATAGTTTTAGTTATATTATCAGAAGATGAATTATTTGCATATAGTTTATAATCAGGGATTTCATCTTCATCAGAATAATCATCCCAGTTCAAATCGTCTAATGAAGATTCTGTTTTATCTACCTCCTCTTCTGAATCATCACTATTATCCAACGATTCGTTCTCCAAATCGCGACCTTCTTCCAAAGCAGGATTTTCTATTAATTCCTGATTGATTCGTTCTTCTAACTCCAAAGTTGGCAACTCCAACATTTTTATAATCTGAATCTGTTGGGGCGATAACTTCTGCTGAAGTAACTGAGATTGATGAAGATTTAAATTTTGCATTTACTTAATATTTAAAACTACTACCACCCAAAAATTCTCTCAACAATGAAGTTGGAGGTATTTCATAATCATAAATCGGAGCAAAATACTTTAACAATTTTAATAAACGATGTGCTTCTGTATATTGTTCACAATATTGAGGAACATCAGATAATATCGGTTCAGCATGTTTACGCAGCACCGAAAGTTCAAACAATAGTGCAGAATTAAACATCACATCGGCATATTCTTGATAAGGGAAAATCCACTTTTCTTCACCACGACGTACACTAGGCCAACGCGAAATTGTTTCACGAGCATCATAGTTTCTAAATTTAAAATCCCTGACTATACGTCGTAACAGACGTGTATCTGTAGTTGTCAAACGATTATGATTATCAAGCGAAATCGTAGTCAATGTTGAAACATAAATACGAAATTTCATCTCATCAGGGATCTCTTGCGACAGTTCAGGATTCAATGCATGAATTCCCTCTATCAACAAAACACTATTTTCCTCTAATTTCAATCTATCTCCTCGATATTGGCGTTCTCCAATCTCAAAATTATAAAACGGGACTTCAACTTCTTCTCCATTCAAAAGTTGCTTCAACTGTTTATTAAACAACTCTAAATCAATAGCATGTAAATTTTCAAAATCCCATTCGCCATGTTCATCCAACGGTGTATCTTTTCTATTTACGAAATAATTGTCCAAAGATAGCACCAATGGTTTTACTCCTGTTACCATAAGTTGTATTGATAAACGCTTACTGAAAGTTGTTTTTCCCGATGACGAAGGTCCCGAAATCATCACAAACTTACTTTGAGGCAAACGTTTTTGAATCATATCTGCTATTTGTGCTATTTTTTTCTCATGCAATGCCTCTGAAATTTTTATCAATTGATAAATATTTCTTGTTTGTGCCATCACATTAAAATCACCGACATTGCTCAACCCCATAATCTTATTCCATTGAAGGAATTCATTAAAAATTTCAAATAATTTAGGTTGAGGAACAAAATCCATCAACTTTCCAGGATTTAATTTTGATGGCATTTGAAGTAAAATTCCGCCATAAAAGCCTTGCAATTCAAACACTTTTAAGTAGCCCGTTGATGGAACCAAAACGCTATTGTAATAATCAACAAAATCCCCTATTCGGAAATAGCGAGTATAAGTATTTCCAAGTGTTTCAAGCAAAAACACTTTGTCCATCTGTTTCCGTTCGCGGAAAAGATTTGTAACAAACGATGTCTGACGTTCTTCTTCCTCTATAGGCAAATCTTCAGAAATAATCTCTTGCATTCTGTTCCGCAAAGCAACTACATGTTCTTCGGTGATTTTCCCTTCAGGCAAATCTATATTACAATAATCGCCATTCGAAATAGGGTGCTCAACACGAAGAGTTGCTCCTGGATACAAGTCCTCTACAGCCTTAGCCAAAACCATACAAAGAGAACGCTCATAAACCCGCATTCCAGATGATGTAGAAGCATCAATAAACTCAATATCTTTAGGCTTATAAATTAAGAAATTCAGACTCTCTACTTTATAATTTACCCGAGCTGCTACCACTTGAAAAGGCAACTGAATATTCATATCAGCATAAATCTCTTGCAACGAAGTACCCAATGGATAATCTTTATAAATTTTGTTATTTCGACAATAAATTGTAACAGCTTTATTCATATCTATAAACCTTTTACCACTAACTTTTATGCTTTTCAATCTTTCGTAAAGTTACACAAAAAACGTTTTTTACATACAATTTTATGATTATTTAAATTTATAGTAAAAACTATACCAATAAAAATATTATACATTTGAAAAGCAAGATATCAGATTGATTAAAAATTCTTATTTTTGCATATAAATCTAAAATGAAAAACTAAAACAAAAAATTATGATTAATTCGCAAGATGTAAAAAACGGAATGTGTATCCGTATGGACGGAAAATTGTATTTTGTAATTGACTTTTTGCATGTGAAACCAGGTAAAGGAAATACAATTATGCGTGTAAAACTAAAAGATGTGGTTAACGGATATGTACTTGAACGTCGCTTTAATATTGGAGAGAAATTAGAAGACGTTCGCGTTGAACGCCGTCAATATCAATACATTTACAAAGAAGACGAGAACTATATTTTTATGGATCAAGAATCGTTTGAGCAAGTTCCTATCGAAAAGAACAAAATCATTGGTGTTGATTTCTTGAAAGAAGGATTTGTTATCGATGTAGTTTTTGATACTTCTACAGACACTATCCTTCTTGCAGAGCTTCCTGTAAAAGTTGAGTTGCAAATCACTTATACCGAACCCGGCATAAAAGGCGACACAGCAACCAACACATTAAAGCCTGCAACATTGGAAACAGGAGCAGAAGTACGTGTCCCGCTTTTTATTGATAACGGAGAGACTATTAGAGTAGATACTCGCGATGGTTCATATATCGAAAGAGTACGATAAAAATCTTTTTTCATTTTTATCAAGCGTATCGCACTAATAATGTGATACGCTTTTATTATCTTTTTATGCATAAGTTTTTATCTTTAGTTTTAGTTCTATTTTTAATACCAGTAAAAAGTTCTTCAACTCCTATTGACAACCTTTTAGAACGAATCGACAAAGGTGCTTCCAAGAAATTCATCATAGAGGAAGTTGAATCTAATCAAGACTTTTTCGAACTCGACCAGAAAGATGAAAAAGTTGTAATTAGGGGAAACAATTATGTCAGTATAGCAAATGGAATAAATTGGTACTTAAAGTATTACATGGGAATCCATTTATGTTGGAACAATATGCGTGCAAAACTACCACCAAAACTTCGACCTGTACAAAGCAAAGAGTTCCATACTACAAAATGCCAATATCGTTACTACTTAAACTATTGTACATTTTCCTATACAATGCCATTTTGGGATTGGGAACGTTGGGAAAAAGAAATAGATTGGATGGCATTGCATGGTATCAATTTAGTTCTTGCCACAACAGGAACAGAAATGGTTTGGTTTAATGTTTTAAGAGAATTAGGGTATTCGCAAAAAGAAATTGATACATTTATAGCAGGTCCATGTTTTCTTGCTTGGTGGCAAATGAACAATCTCGAAGGTTGGGGAGGTCCAACACCTAAAAACAGGTACAAATCGCAACACCTATTACAAAAGAAAATTCTCAACCGAATGCAAGATTATGGCATTGAACCGATATTACCCGGATATTGTGGTATGATTCCAAACGAGAACAAAAAACTTCAACTCAAAACGATTGACACAGGAACGTGGTGTGGTTATACTCGCCCTGCATTCCTACAACCAAACGACAACGCATTTCTTTCGATTGCAAAACTCTACTATCAAGAACAAGAAAAACTTTTTGGGAAAGCAAATTTTTATTCGATGGACCCTTTTCATGAAGGCGAAAATGCAAGTCAAATAGACTTAACAAGTGTAGGGGAAAACATCACGCAAGCAATGAAGCAACAAAATCCTGAAGCTACTTGGGTGATTCAAGCTTGGGAAGGGAATCCTAATCCCACAATGATAGAGAATATTGACAAAGGCGATTTACTCATTTTGGACCTCTGCAGCGACACCAAACCACAATGGGGCGATCCCGATTTTACACAAAAGGAAGGATTCGGAAAACACAACTGGATTTATTCCATGCTTCTAAATTTCGGGGCAAATGTTGGTCTTTTTGGGAAAGCTGACGCCGTTATCAACTCTTTTTACGAAGCAACAAATCATCCAAAATTCTCTACAACCTTAAAAGGTATTGGTTTGACTCCCGAAGGTATAGAAAACAATCCTATGATGTACGAACTTTTCACCGAACTTGCGTGGCGAGATTCCATTTTCGACAAACAGGATTGGGTCGAAAATTATACTATTGCACGTTATGGAAAAACAAACAACGAAATAAAACGTGCGTGGAGAATCCTAATAAATACCATCTACAATTGCCCGAAAAACAATCAACAACAAGGCACACACGAATCTATTTTTTGTGCTCGTCCGTCGCTCAATGCCAATCAAGTTTCGGCTTGGGCTAACACTCAAGATTATTATCATCCAGATAGTATTTTTGTTGCAGCAAAAATATTTTTGTCCACTGCCGACGAATATCGTGGAAATAACAATTTCGAATATGATTTAATAGACATTGTCCGCCAAGCAATTGCAGAAAAAGGACGTATCACGCTAAAAAACATCCAAACTGCCGCTACAACATCTGACACAATTTTGTTCAAGCAAACCTCCAATTATTTTCTCAATCTGATTCTTTTACAAGACAAATTGTTATCAACTCGTGCAGAATTTATGTTGGGGAGTTGGCTTGAAATGGCAAAAAAAGCAGGTAAAAACAAAAAAGAAAAACGTTTGTATGAAAGAAATGCACGCACGCAAATCACGACTTGGGGCAACCGAACAGCTTCCGAGACAGGAAACTTGCACGATTACGCTCACAAAGAATGGAACGGCATTCTGAAAGATTTATATTATGAACGTTGGAAACTTTTTTTTACAGAAATAACATTCAAAGACCAGAAAATGGTTGAACCTAATATCGATTTTTTTGCCTTTGATGAAACGTGGAATAATAAACAAAACAAATATCCATCGCAACCACAAGCAGACGCAATTGATACTGCCAAACGTATTTTTTCTGAAATTTTTCCATAATGTTTGTAGTTTTTTGTTGCTCTACTGCGTCTAACAAGTAAAACAAAGAAAAATGGAAGATTCTAAAAAAGAGTTCGAACAACTTATCAAACAGCATAAAACAACGATATACACCGTTTGTTATATGTTCTCAAAAGACAACAACGAAGTAAACGACTATTTCCAAGAATGCCTAATAAACATTTGGAAAGGTTTTGATAAGTTTCGACACGAAAGCAACCCGAAAACGTGGATTTATCGCGTAAGTTTCAACACTTGTATTTCGGCAGAGCGAAAAAAAGCATCGCACAAAACAGTGCCTTTGTCTATGGACATAAACCTTTTTGAAGACACCGACGAGGGAACCAAACAAATTCGCCAACTAAAAGAACGGATCAATAAATTAGGAGTTTTCGATCGTGCCATAATTCTCCTTTGGCTCGAGAATATGACTTACGAGGAAATTGGTGCCATTGTTGGAATCTCTACAAAAAATGTATCGGTACGGCTTTTTAGAATCAAAGAGCAATTAAAAAAAATGTCTAACATCTAAAATATCTAAATTATGGAAAACTTTTTATCGCAAGAAATGGAAGAAATGAAACAACAAATAACGATATTGAAACGCAAACTTGAGAATCAGAACATTACCAACGAACGCCTATTTCAAGAAGCATTAAAAGAAAAAATTTCGAATATAAATCGTATTGCATTGATTCAATCTATATGCCTCGTAATAGCTACTCCTTTTTGCTTTTTTAATTTCGAGCGATTAGGTATTTCGCTGGCATTCAACCTATTTACAACCATATTCCTAATAATTGCACTCATTTATACTTGGTGGAGCCACAATGGACTAAAAACAAAAATAAATTTCACCGATGATTTAATAAAAGTAACAGAAAAACTTCTCCGCACACGAAAACGCTACAAACAATGGCATTATTTCAGCTATCCTTGGTTGCTGATTTGGTTAGTTTGGTTAGGAGGTGAATTTTATCGTATAGCTATAGATAAATCAATGTTGGTGGGACTAATAGTAGGCAGTTTGGTTGGTGGTATCATTGGCGGTACGTTCGGATGGCTACAGCAACGAAAAATCTATCGTAACATCGATGTTGCTCTTGAGCAAATAAAAAACATCCAAGAGATAGATAAACAATAAAAACCAAACCCGTAGGACACATTGATTGTGTCCAATTATAAAAAGTAGAGCCGCAGCTTTTGCCACGGCACTACGAGGGGTTTCTCTGCGGACGCACTGCGTGCGTCCTTACATTAGTTTTTTCTGCCCCGGCAGAAAATGTGCGGGTGGCTTCTTGTGTGTGTGTGTAGAAAGCTCGCTACGCTCGCAACGGGGTTCTGTCAAGAATAATATGTTGCACACATTCATCATACTGCAAACAAATATAAATAAAAAAGTACTAAATTCATTTAGTACTTAAAAAAAATTAATTTTTACTAGAAATTATTATTCGAACATGTGTCTAAAGCGATTAAAGAAATTCTTTGCTGCCGAGTTACTTGGTTTCATACTTGGCGAGTCTTGCATCTTTTCAAATAGTTTTCGTTCGTCAGCAGAGATATTCTCAGGAATATAAACGCTAATATTCACTAACAAATCGCCCACACCATAACGATTAACATCGGGCAAACCTTTGTTTCTTAATCGCAAAACCTTACCTGGCTGTGTACCCTTTTCTATTTTCACCTTCACACGCCCGTCAACAGTCGGTATTTCTACCGTTCCACCTAAAACAGCAGTAGGCAAATCGAGCAACAAGTTGTAAATCAAATCGTTTTCATCACGAATTAAATCGCTATGAGGTTCTTCCTCTATCACTACAAGTAAATCGCCATTTATACCGCCCATTCGTGCCGCATTACCTTTTCCGGGTACAGAGAGTTGCATTCCCTCCATCACGCCAGCAGGAATCTTTATACTGATAACTTCCTCGCCACGTACAATCCCCTCGCCCGTACAATGAGGACATTTGTTTTTAATAATTTTCCCATTACCACCACAAGTAGGACACTCCGACTGAGTTTGCATTCGTCCTAAAATAGTCTGCTGTACGCGAGTTACACGACCTGAACCATGACAAGTGGAACACGTTTCGGTAGAACCATCTTTCGATCCCGACCCATTACAATTTGAACAAGCAACGTATTTCTTAACCTTGATTTTCTTCTCAACGCCCGTAGCAATTTCGGCAAGCGTAAGCTTCACTTTCACACGCAAATCGGCACCTTTACGCACTCGTGGTCCTTGCGAACGCCCTCCGCCAAAACCACCAAAGCCACCAAAATCGAAATGTCCGCCAAAAATATCGCCGAAATGCGAGAATATGTCTTCCATATTCATACCGCCACCACCAAAGCCACCGCCATTCATACCTGCATGACCAAATTGATCGTAACGTTTACGTTTCTCCGGATTACTCAATACATCGTAAGCTTCGGCTGCTTCTTTAAATTTTTCTTCAGCCTCTTTATCTCCCGGATTTTTATCAGGGTGATATTGAACAGCTTTTTTACGATAAGCCGATTTTATCTCACTTTCGGAGGCATTTTTTGCCACACCTAACACTTCGTAATAATCTCTTTTTTCCATTCTTTTAACTTCCAACAACAACTTTTGCGAATCGAATCACTTTATCATTCATCAAATAGCCTTTCGACACACAATCAATTATTTTATTTTTTTGCTCTTCGGTAGGAGCAGGAAACATTGTTACTGCCTCATGAAAATCGGTATCAAAATCCGCATTCTCGGTGTCAATTGCCTTAACTCCGTTTTTTGCAAGGAATGTTATAAATTTATTATAAATCAACACCACACCTTCTTTCAAAGAAGCAATGTCTTCCGACTGCTCAACAGCTTGGAGTGCTCGTTCGAAATCATCAATCAAAGGCAACATATCAACCAACAAACGCTCGCCACCATTTTTAATCAATTCAGCACGATCTTTTATCGCATTTTTACGATAATTTTCAAATTCGGCAACCTTACGAATATATTTATCATTCAACTCTGCGTTTTCTGATTTCAATGCTTCTAATTCTGCTTTCAACGCATCAAATTCCGACAGAGGGACCATTTCCATCGTAGATTCTTTTTCTATATTTTCTAATGTTTTTTCCGCCTTTCCTGTTTTTTTCTTTGTCATACCAAATACTCGTTTTTTAAATTTTTCTGTTTATGTCACTTTACAAAATCTCTGCCAAAAACAATTTTGTTTAAATAACTGCACTTTTGACAGAAAGAAATACTATAAATAAGCAAGAAACGCTTTCTAACCCAAAAATTCACGAATTTTTGCTGCCACTTGTTCAGGCATAAATCCTAACTTTTCCTCTAAAACCTTATATGGTGCCGAATAACCAAACGAGCTTAAACCATGAACATAACCATCCGTACCAACAAGTCCTTCAAGATTCAATGGCAAACCTGCCGTCAAACCAAATCGTTTTATTCCAGAAGGCAAAACCGTTTCTTGATAATCAAGGCTTTGAGTTCTAAACAATCCTTCGGACGGGATGGATACAACACGAACACGGCGACCTTCGGAACGTAGCATATCCGCTGCATCGCAAAGCGTAGAGACTTCACTTCCAGATGCCAAAAGAACTACCTCAGGATTTCCATCACACGAAACTACATATCCACCCTTCTCTGCTGCATAATCGTTTTCGGGCAAGTTCTTTACATTCTGACGAGTAAGTATCATGCCTGTAGGCGAAGTAGTATTTTCCATCATCAATTTATAACATACCGTACATTCGTTAACATCAGCAGGACGCAAAACAAGCATAGAGTTTTTCCCATGATGATTTTTCAATTTCTCCATTAAACGAATTTGAATCTCTTGTTCTACAGGTTCGTGCGTTGGACCATCTTCTCCTACACGGAACGCATCGTGCGACCAAATAAATTTCACAGGCAACTCCATCAGTGCAGCCATTCGAATTGCAGGTTTCATATAATCTGAAAAAACAAAGAACGTAGCACAAGCGGCTATTACACCTCCATGCAAAGCCATCCCGATGCAAACACATGCCATTGTTAATTCCGCAACACCAGCCTGAAGAAAAGCCCCCGAAAAATCACCTTTAACAATAGGTTTTGTAACTTTAAGAAAACCATCGGTTTTATCAGAATTAGACAAATCAGCACTTGCAACAATCATATTTTCATAGTGTTTTCCTAAAACCGATAAAATACTTGCAGAAGCTGCGCGTGTAGGCTGATCTGATTTATGAGAAATAGCACTCCAATCTATTTCAGGCATTTTCCCTGCAAAAAAATCCGACATTTTCGAAGCTAACTCAGGATTTTCTTGCTCCCATTTAGTTTTCTGTTGCAGTTTTTTAGCAATAATTTCTTTTAGTTCAACATCTCTGCGAGCATAAATCTCTTTTGTTTCTTCGAAGAATACAAAAGGATTATCAATATCTCCTCCAAGGTTTTTTATTGTATTAACATAAGCATCGCCACCAAGAGGAGCCCCATGCGTTGCACAATTGTTTTCGTAACTCGAATTATCAGCCTTTCGTGCACCTTTTCCCATCACCGTTCTACCAATTATCAATGTTGGTTTTTCCGATTCTGACTTAGCTTGTATCAATGCTTGACGTATTTGAATAGCATCATTACCATCAATTTCTATAACTCGCCAACCCCAAGCCTCGTATTTCATTGCAGTATTCTCACTTGTAACCTCACTTACACTAGTCGAAAGTTGAACATCGTTAGCATCGTAAAACATGATTAAATTATCCAACCCGAGATGTCCAGCCAAGCGTCCCGCACCTTGCGAAATTTCTTCTTGAATACCTCCATCTGATATGTAAGCATAGATAGTTTGATTCATAACATCGCCGAATTTTGCTTTCAAAAATTTTGCGGCAATAGCTGCACCAACTGCAAACACATGTCCTTGCCCTAAAGGACCTGATGTATTTTCAATTCCATGTAAAATATCCAATTCAGGATGTCCGGGTGTAATGCTTCCCCATTGACGAAATTGTTTTAAATCTTCCAATGTATATTTTCCTGTACAAGCTAATGCAGAATAAAGCATTGGCGACATATGTCCCGGATCAAGGAAAAATCTATCACGACCTTCCCAATAAGGATTCTGCGGGTCATATTCCAAAAATTCCGAAAAAAGTACATTTATAAAATCCGCACCACCCATTGCACCTCCAGGATGTCCCGATTTTGCTTTTTCTACCATAGCAACTGCAAGAATACGAATGTTATCTGCCGCTTTGTTCAATTGTTCTAATGTATTCATAATTTTATTTTTTATTTAAGTTTCTTATTATCATAATTAAAAGTATAGCCAAATGTATAATTAAACATTACGTTAACTGTATTGTTCTTACCAAAACCAGGTATATACCATAATTGGTTTTTTAGTGATGATTTGGAAGTATGCGATAATAATCCCAAACGAATATTCCAGCCCATAGTAAAACCCTTTGCCATATTTACTCTTACACCTGCAACCAACTCTGCCCATCCTGCATACAAATATTTTGGATTTACTTCCAACGGACGACTTACTCCCCAATAATCATCATTGATAATCACACCATCAAGCCCATACTTAAACAACGAAAATCCATATCGTAACCCGATATAAGGATAACTCCCCATAAAAACTTTTGATTCACCAGTTTTGTTTTTCATCCGTAAGATATTGAAATTTAATCCAAAACGATAGAAAGGTGCTCTTACTTTATAATGAATATTTTCTTCATTCAATTTATCTGCATAACCAAATCCAACTTCGAATACAGGAAAGAATTTATGCAACAAATCAACATCAACAGATGCTTCAAACGAAAGCGTTGATTTATCAATCAAATAACTAATCAACGGCGAAGCCGCATCTAAATGAGCCGAAAATCCATAGAATATTTGTTGTTTATTTTTCATCAACGTATCTTGCGATTCTATCGAAATAGAATCAGATTTCTCTTTAGCAAAAAAAGACATTGGCAACAAAGCAAACAGACTAAATACTATAATTTTTTCAATACTCATCTCAATCGGCTTTGTAATAAATTTCTACATGTGTTGCTTTTACGTTAATTACTTCGGGGATACGAATAATTGTCGAATCAATACGATGATTTGTTGGAACAACTTCTTTTATGTTGGCAAAAACCACACATCCACATTCCATCGACAAATAATTATCCGTATTTTCATGTAAAATAGTCAATGTATCGTAAAATCCATTTGCATATAAAACAAATTGAGATTCATTTTTTGTTTTTCTCAAAGGCAAATCAAATACATTTATCTGTTTTTTATCATACAAAATTGAATCATTATCTACACCATAAACCGTTATACTATCGGGAACAAAATCTGTAATCACATACGTTTCTTCTTCAGCATCAAATTTTGTTTGAAACAATTTCACACCCATCGCTACGTAACGCTCTTGACGACATTCACCGTCATTATTACAAGCTACAAATAAAGGTAACACTACAAGTAAAACAAACAATTTTCGCATACTAAATATATTCAACTACCTCCTCTATCGATTTGCGTTTTTTTTCTATCATATCTACATCAGGATATCCAACAGGAATCATTGCTATTGGTTCCATATTTTCAGGCAAACTTAATACCTCTGAACATTTTTTTGCATCGAAATTACAAATCCAACACGTCCCTAAACCTAATTCCGTTGCAGCCAATACAATATGTTCTACAGCTATTGCTACATCTATATCACAATGATCTTTGCCATCGCTACGTTTCCACGATGTAGTATGATTTCCACAAGCAACAATACAAACAGGTGCAGTTTTAAACCATTCTCGTGAATAAGTTTCACTTAATTTATCCAATAGTTGTTTATTTGTAACCACAAAAAATTTCCATGGCTGAAAATTCACTGCCGAAGGAGCTAAACGAGCAACTTCCAAAATTCTTTCTATCTTCTCAAGTTCTACCGCTTGACTTTTAAAAGCACGAACTGAAAATCGGCTCTTAACCAAATCAAAAAAACTCATATTTCAATAATTAAGTTTAACTTCTTCTCGAATAAAATCAATAGCAACTTTCGATGGTGGATTTTTCGATTCACTATATGCTTTAATCATAAATTCAGCCATTTTTATTGCAGCATCCGAACTTTCAAATTGAGCAGCAGACAGATTTATTAATTTCACCAAACTCTCTTTCGCATTGCATACCAACATCCAAGCATCACAAGACACATACAATTGTTGCGTAACATTATGTTCAAATTCTTCACGAATTTGTTTCAAAAGAGCAGTTTGCAACTGCAAGCAATTCATTTTTGTAAGATTCTGTCGCATAAGAATCGAATTGGGTTGAATGCGTTCCAAAAACAAAACCATGCGTTCGTAAGCACGCAAGGTTGCCGAAAGTTTCTGATTATTATTTTGTTTTTTCAACTCAAAAGCTAGAATTTCATTTTCATTCCGTAACGTTTTTTTCAAAATCAGCCAAACAGCAATCAACAACACAACTGAAGGCAACGTAAATGCTAAAATATTCAGCAACAAGTCCATAATTTTCTATTTAGATTTCTTTTGCAATTTTATAATTATTCCGCTCACCCGAACTTCGAGATATCAATTCGCCCAAGAATCCGGTTAAAAACATCTGCACACCAATAATCATCATCGTCAAAGCCAAATAAAAATACGGCAAATCCGTTACCAACGGAGCTCTTTCTCCTGCAATAATTGCCGAAAGTTTTATACCACCAACTACAACAACAGCAATAAATCCCACTAAAAAAACAAAACTTCCCCAAAGTCCAAAAAAGTGCATTGGTGTTTTTCCGAATTTTGCTAAAAACCAAAGCGAAAACAAATCAAGATAACCATGCACAAAACGATTTAATCCAAATTTTGAAACACCATATTTTCGTGCTTGGTGCTGAACTATTTTTTCTCCTATTTTCACAAATCCTGCATTTTTTGCTAAATATGGTATATAACGATGCATTTCGCCATAAACCTCAATATTTTTTACCACGTCATTGCGATAAGCTTTCAATCCACAATTCATATCATGCAATTTCAGACCTGTTACCCTACGTGCTATTGCATTATATATTTTCGAAGGAATATTTTTCGAAAACGTACCATCGTAGCGTTTCTTTTTCCAACCAGATACTAAATCATATCCTTCTTCTTTTATCATTCTATACAATTCAGGAATTTCGTCAGGCGAATCCTGTAAATCGGCATCCATCGTAATCACGACATCTCCTTTTGCACGTTCAAAGCCACAAAACAAGGCAGGAGATTTACCATAATTACACGGGAAACGAACCGCTCGGATCTCTTCATTTTCTTTTGCCAACGACTCAATTACCTCCCACGAATTATCAGTACTTCCATCATTCACAAACAAAACTTCAAACGAAAAGCCTTTTTCTTTCAACACTCTTTTTATCCATGTAAAAAGTTCAACTAACGAATCAGCTTCGTTATACAACGGAATAACAACAGATATATCCATAACGCAAATTAATTTTCAACAATACTTTTTTCTTTTCGTACAAAAAATGCGACAACAAAAGATACAACAATTCCAACCATAACATTTACCCAAAGATATTGCATAGCCATACCAATTGGTGTTAGCATTTGTTTTACAGATTCTACCAATTCATCTGTAATTGGAAACGATAGTTGCTCCATCATCAACATCATCTGATTAAATAAGTTCCTTAAAAAATCTGTATCCACAAAACGGAAATAAAAGAACTTAAACGCCGACGAAATCATTGAAGCATAAAAAAACAGTTGAATTCCATAAGAGAATGCCTGCCCATAAGTCATTACTCCATTACAAACATCCTCTCTACATTTTTTTGCAAAGAAAAAGACAAGGTATGGGATAGAAAAAACACACAACATTCTTACAATACTCAACCAAACATCTGTTATTTGCGAAAGGAAGAAATTCAAGATAAAAACTACGCCAAGAAGCAAGCCATAATACATCGAATGTTTTATTACATCAGGTTTCATCGTTTTTCTTTTTGAAAAACAAAGATACTCTGAAAAACGCAAACAAAAAAGCATTATTAAAAAAAACGAAATAAATGAACCCAATCCCAGCAAAAGTTTAATTTATATTAAAAAAACATTATTTTTGTTGAAAAATTTTATAAATATTCACAACTATGAAGAAAATTATTTTTTCAATGACATTCATCTTTCTACTGACATTAAGTAGTTGTAAAGATGATATTCAAAATGCAAATCTTGATATAAATTACAACACATCTTTAGGGTTACCTATCGGGAAAGCGAACTTTAACATTGCCGATATTCTTGAGAAAAATTACGAAGGAGATGAGTTGTACGCTGATGGTTCTTCACGGTATTTTTTCAAAATGAAAGATAGCACAGGTTTTTCACTCCGCAACATTGAGCTGTTACCTAAAGGGGCGACAGTTTCTGCTGGCGAAGATTTTTTATTTCAAGATGCATTAAATGGACTCTCAATCCCTTCAGGAGGATTGACTATAAACCCTTCTCTAATACCAGAAAACAACAGAACTATAAATATTACAAGCAAAAAATTTATTGACTTTTCGTTACAAACATCTGGTTCTGAAGAACGTATTGATAGTGCAGGGATAGAACATTCCGAACTTTTTATTCGTCTAAACAAACCTTCAGGACTCAACATTACAATTAAAAAATTCAAAATAAAATTTCCTATTGTCGATTACGAGACAAGAGATACAATCTTTATCGAACTCCCTAATGCGACATACCCTTCGACACCAAGTTTTGACACCGACTACACATTTTCTATCAACGACTTTATGGTAGCAATAGAAGACAATCCCCTTGACCCATCAAAAGGAGGATTCACGTTTGAAGTAAACATCGAAGCTGTAGTTGAAAATGGGATATTATACTCTACCGATGCCATCGGCTACGATGTAACCTATACGATTTTCAGCCATAAAGTAGTATATGGAGAATTTGCACCAGATCCAGCTTTAGCTCGTACAAGAGCACAGATTAATTTCAATCTATTACGTGACATAAACAACGATAAAACAGAAGGTTTATTGCTATTTGATAATGCAGAAATTACACTTACATTGAAAAACTACGATATAGGAATGAACGTTAACCTTACACTTGATAGTGTAAAAGGATTTAAGCGTGATCATCCTGAAGATGGTTTCATATATGGGAAATTTGATAATGGGCATAATTATAGTTTATCAAAAAATTTCCCAACACGTCCTGAAATTCCATTTTCAAACATACCAAGTGTACTTACATTAAAACTTAACAAAGAAGATGGCGAAATTCATAATTTCTTCCAAAAAGATTTTATGTCCGATCGATTTGAATTTATATTTTCAGTAGGTAGCGTATCTAATACTACACCTTACCCGATATTCATAACTAACGAAGCTCGTATAGATTGTAGTGTGGATTACACAATTCCTCTCAACCTACGTCCAGAATCTTTTTACAAATATACAGATACTATTCAGGGTTTTCAAGAAAGTCTAAACGAAGGCATTTTTCAATATATTGATAGTGCGGTTCTACATATTGGTTTAGAAAACGGATTACCTATTGGGGCAAAACTTTCATTGCAACTTATTGACGAAAATGGTCAAAAAATAGATTCAGAATTAAATAAAAATGAATTCTATATACCAAAAGCAAAAACAAACCAAGCTGGTGAGGTCGAAAATCTATCAATAACATCTAAAAATTTTGAAGTTATTGTTACTCCAACAACTATGGACGACCTAAAAAATGCAGCACATCTATTATATACTGTACACGCTTACAACGAAGATGTGACAGATAATATTTGTTTTAAAGAAGACAATCGATTTAACCTTATTTTAAGCCTTTTTGCAAAAGGTGGATTTAAAGGCAACTTAACAAATAACGAATCAGAACAATGAAAAAATTAAATATATTTCTCGTAGTAATAATTTTGTTTTTTACAACCAAAGCAAAAGCTCAACAAGTAAACTCGCTTTACTTTTTAGACAATGTTCCTTTTCAACAAAATATAAATCCTGCATTGCAACCCGAACGTGAAGGGTATTATGCTCTTCCTGTGATTGGATTTGGACAACTATCCGTTGGGAACAATTCTTTTAGTTTAAAAAACTTTTTATACCAACCAAAGGGACAAAAACAAATGGTAACCTTCTTGCATCCTGAGTTTGGCAATATAGATAATTTTTATAAAAGAATAAAGAAAACGACACTTGTAAACGCTGATTACCAGATTAATTTACTTTCATTTGGATTTCGTTTCAAGCAAAAAAATTATTTTACATTTAACATATCTGAACGAATAGAGATGGGATTAGGAATCCCAAAAGATTTTTTCAAGCTACTTTTATACGGAGCACCAGAACAAACAGGTAACAAATTCAACATCAAAACATTAGGACTATCAGCTACTGCATACACTGAAATAGGGGCAGGAGTGGCTTTCACTCACAGCGAGAAATTACAAACAGGCTTTAAATTAAAATTATTGCTTGGTAATATGAATGCAACTCTTAACAACAAAGAGTTAGCACTAACAACTGGCATCGATCAATGGAATGTAAAAGGGAATAGTACTTTACGCGTAGCCTCTCCTCTACAAATCAATAGTGATTTTAGCGATGTTGTAATGCCTGCAAACGTATTAGATTTTATAAAACCATCAGGATACGGAGGTGCAATTGATTTAGGTATCGTTTATAACATTAAGAATAATCTTCGACTAACAGCGGCAATTACCGATTTAGGATTTATTTATTGGAATAATACATCACTAAATACGACAGCAGATGTTGAATATTCTTTTAAAGGACTTGAAGTTGATGGTTCGTCATTATTTGAAAATTTCAATACAAATGATTTACTAGATTCTTTAAAAAATGGATTTACAGGTTCATTCAATAGCGAAGAAGAAAGCGAAAACAATAGTAGTTATATGACAATGACTACAGCAAAACTAAACATCGGTTTCGATTGGAGTTTTTATAAAGATAAATTCGGTATAGGCGTTCTTTCGCGTACAATGCTTCTTAATAAAAATATTTACGAAGAAATTACCGCTTCTTTCAAAATAAAACCTGTAAATTGGTTTAATATGAATGTAAGTTATTCGATTTTAAATGGGAAGAGTTCGTTAGGTGCAGGTATGGGATTAAGAGCAGGTCCTATTCTTTTTTTCTTCGCAGCAGATTATATACCTTTAAGTTATAGTTCTTATGGCAAAATACCTATTCCGTACAACTCTTCGTCATTTAACTTAGCAGGCGGTATCACTGTTGTTTGGGGTAAAGCCGATAAGGATAAAGATGGCGTTGCAAATAAATTTGACCTTTGTCCTCTCACACCCAAAGGCGTTTTAGTTGACAGTGTAGGATGTCCATTGGATACCGACAAAGACGGAGTGCCTGATTATATAGACCAATGTCCCGAAACACCTGCTGAAGCCATTGGTTTAATAGATTCTATAGGATGCCCGTTAGACACCGACAAAGACGGAGTTCCCGATTATTTAGATTTGTGTCCTAATACATTAGAAAATGTTATTGTTGATAGTGTAGGTTGTCCATTAGATACTGACAAAGACGGAGTACCTGATTATATAGACCAGTGTCCCGAAACACCTATTGAGGCTATCGGTAAAATTGATAGCGTTGGATGCCTGTTAGATACTGATAAAGATGGTGTACCCGATTATTTAGACGAGTGCGAGAATACACCTCTCAATGCTCCTATTGATAGTGTAGGATGTCCATTAGACACAGACAAAGACGGAGTGCCTGACTATATAGACCAATGTCCCGAAACACCTACTGAAGCCATTGGTTTAGTAGATTCTATAGGATGTCCGTTAGATACCGACAAAGACGGTATCCCCGATTATTTAGACAAATGTCCTACTGTACAAGGTCCTACTCATACAAATGGTTGCCCTGAAATAAAACAAGAAGTAACAAAACTATTTACAAAAGCCCTACAAGGTATTCAATTTGCAACAGGAAAAGATATTCTATTAAAAACCTCATTCCCAATTCTTGATGATATTGCAAAGGTTATGATTGAAAATCCAGAATACAAACTCACAATAGCAGGACATACCGACAATCAAGGTGATCCTTTAAAAAATTTGGATTTATCGGATAGAAGAGCTCTTTCTGTAAAATTGTATTTAATGAAAAAAGGTGTTGATATAAGTAGAATGACGTCTATTGGATATGGAGACACAAAACCTGTTGCCGACAACAAAACTGCAGCAGGAAGAAAGCAAAACAGACGTGTGGAGTTCACAGTTGAATTTGAGGTTACAACATTAGAAACAATTACTCAAGAATAAAGAATAAAAAAGGGGAATAAATTTATTCCCCTTTTTTATTCATCGAAATATACTCGCCTAACACGTGGTGCTACCGAAGTCAAAACTTCGTACGGAATCGTTCCTAACAATTTTGCTACTTCAGACAAAGATTGAGTATCTCCAAACACAGTAACTTCACAACCCTCTTCAACATCAACAGCGTCTGTTACATCCACCATCATCAAATCCATACAAATATTTCCAATAGTTGGATATGATTTTCCGTTTATCAATACAGACAACACCCCATTCCCCAATCGTCTATCAATACCATCGGCATATCCTAATGGCAACAAGGCAATTTTTGAATCTCGTAAAACCAAACCATTACGACTATAACCAACAGTCTCTCCCTTTTTTATAGTTCGAATTTGAGATATACGAGTTTTCAACGAACAAACATTTTTTAACTGATTATCAAAACAAGTTACTCCCCACAAACCAATCCCCAAGCGTACCATATCAAATTGATATAATGAAAAACGTTCAATACCCGAGGAATTTAATATATGCTTCAATATAGGATAACCTATTTGTTCTTCTATATATTCGGAACAAGTTCGGAAATCAGCGATTTGATTTTTCGTAAAATCATCAAATAGTTCGTCGTCAGAACCAACTAAATGAGAAAATACAGATACAACTTTTATCTCTGATGTATTTTTCAACAAAGATATTAGTTTGGTTATATCGCTTTCTTCAAAACCAGCACGATGCATTCCTGTATCAATTTTAAGATGTATCGGATAGTTTTTCTTTTTCAAACGAAGTAACACATTTTGTATCGCTTTCAGCATGCGAAAAGAATAAATCTCTGGCTCCAAATTATATTCTACAATACGTTCTAAAGCCTCAATCGAAGGGTCTAAAACTAATATAGGCATTCGGATTCCCTCTTGTCGCAACTCAACACCTTCATCAACAAAAGCCACTGCCAAATAATCACAATTCCAATATTGCAACGCTCGCGAAACCTCAACAGAACCACTCCCATAAGCGGAAGCCTTTACCATACACATCAACCTTGTTTCTGGTAGTAATTTAGAACGGAAATACGATACATTTTTATGTAAAGCATTAAAATCTATTTCCAAAACGGTATCGTGAACCAATAAACGTAAACGATTTAAAAGTAAAGCAGAATCATATTTTGAAGAAACTTTGACTAAAATAGCCTTATTTGAAACTTTTTTAAAAAAATCAGAAACTAAAAAATCTGCTAAATTTTTATAAATCTCCTTTTTTTTAAACGAAAAAAGTTTCTCGTAAAACAAAAAAATTTCTCCAATAAAAATAACTTCTTGCAATAATTCATCTGAAACAGCCTTATTTACATTGTTACAAACAGCCATAAAATCTGTATCATCAGAATCTGACAGAATCAAAGTACGAGACATACTTTTGTCTGTCTGTTGCTCCAAAAAAGTCAACGAATGTTGTGTCAGATATTTCAAATCAGACTCATAAGAATCTGTTATCAATACACAACCATTTATTCCAGCTTCAACCTCTATACGCATAACTTTTTTGTATAAAAAAGAAGATTACCAATTGTAGCAATCTCCTTCGTAGTATTGACAAGTAATATTAAAGTAAAGTATTAGGATCTAAATTATCCTTCTCAATGTCAAGGAAGTAACGATATGTACCTACTTTTAATTCGTAGCAAGCTTCATAATCGCAAACAATAATTCCTTTTTGATGCATTTGCAATGCACTAATTGTCCACATTTGGCAAATACCCTCTTCAACAGCATGACGCAATGCACGAGCTTTATTATGTCCATTCACAATAATCAAAACCTCTTTTGCATCAAGCACCGTACCCACACCAACAGTCAAAGCTGTTTTAGGTACTTTGTTTACATCATTATCAAAGAAACGAGAATTTGCAATAATTGTATCTGTTGTCAAAGTCTTTATACGTGTACGCGATTGTAAAGAAGAACCCGGTTCATTAAATGCAATATGACCATCAGGTCCAATTCCTCCCAAAAACAAATCTATTCCTCCCAACGATTTAATTTTTTCTTCATAACGTTGACACTCTCCTTCCAAATCAGTAGCATTCCCATTGAGGATATTTACATTAGCTTCTTGAATATCAATATGTTTAAAAAAATTATTCCACATAAAAGAATGATAACTTTCAGGATGGTCTTTTGGTAAACCGATATATTCATCCATATTGAAAGTAATCACATTTTTAAACGAAACAACTCCAGCTTTATTTAGGGTTATCAACTCACGATACATACCTAAAGGTGATGAACCTGTTGGCAAACCCAAAACAAAAGGTTTTTCTGCTGTTGGATTTGCAGCATTAATTTTACTTGCCACATAATTTGCGGCCCATTTCGATACATTCGAGTAATCTGGTTCAATAATCAATCTCATAAAAATAGTTATTTTAATTTTCTACAAAGATAATTTTTTTTGGGTCTGAAGTCAAAGTTTTTTAATTACAATCATTTCTTTTTAGGATTTCTCGGAAACCATCCCTTCTCCACACGTTTTTTTTGTTCAAATAACTCCAAAATTGACCAAAAGTTTGAAAACGAAAAGACTCCTAAAAGTATTGCAATTATATTATTATCAACAAAGAAAGATATAACTAATGATACGATGCCAAGTAACAGAAAAAACCACCAACATTTAATTCCAAAATAATACTCTGCCTTAATAACTATCGGATGAAATAATCCGATGATAAAAAATGTTACTAATCCGACAACGACTCCTGTAAAATTCATATTTTCTTTTAATAACGTTCTCCAAAAATAGAACTACCAACACGAACCATAGTACTTCCACACTCAATAGCCAACGGAAAATCTTCTGACATTCCCATTGATAAAATTTTAAAAGTTTCTTTTTGAAAAACTCTACTTGAATCAATCTCACGAAACAATTTTGATAACAAAGAAAATTCTATTTTTATCCGCTCTTTATCATCTGTAAAAGTTGCCATTCCCATCAAACCACAAATCGTTACAAAAGGAAATTCCTGAGAATTATAATCTTTACAAAATGTACTCAACTCGTTTGGTGTAAAACCAAATTTTTGTTCCTCTTGTGCAATATGAACCTGCAATAACACTTTTACTTTTTTATCATTTTTTGCAGCACATTTATTTATTTCGTGCAACAATTCTACAGAGTCAACCGAATGAATCAACGATATAAACGGAACTATCTGACGAACTTTATTTCTCTGTAAGTGTCCTATAAAATGCCATTTAATATCTTTTGGCAATGCATTATATTTCTGTATTAACTCTTGTACACGACTCTCGCCAAACAAGCGTTCCCCACAGTTGTATGCCTGTAAAATATTTTCTTGAGAATGAAATTTCGACACACAAACCAAATCAACATTATTAGGTATTACTTGTCTAATTTCTTCTATATTTTGTGTTATTGACCCCAATTTACTCTTTAGGTTTAAACGGGAAAACATCCATTATCATTGTTTCTGAAATCGTTGCAATTTCATAATCTGCCATTGTACCCTTCATTCCTTCTAATAAGTTATCTAATGCAGTTTTAAAACTTGCAGCTTGCACCATCATCACTTGTGGCAAACGTTTTTCCACTTGTTTTTTCTCATCAAAAGAGACAAAATTTACTTTGCAACGATACCATTTATCACCTACATCATTTGTAAAGAGTTCTGCTATTTTTGCACGTTTTATATGAGCAACTACCAACTCACCACTAACAAAAGGTGTAATCTCTTCAACAATACGACTTTCCGCTTCTGTAAACGACATAGCATCAACTAAATATGGTTCCGTAACTTTCTTTATTAAACCATCTTCGCCCGTTTTATCAAACGAAACCTTACATTCAAACCAATTATTCATTATTAAGTCTATTTAAAAAATCTAATAATATCATTTCCATTGGCAAAAATTAACAATGCCAATAACAAAAACATTCCAATATTTAGAGCGATTTCCATAAAACGATCACTCGGTTTACGACGTGTAATTATCTCATAAAGCAAAAATAAGACATAACCTCCATCTAAAATAGGTATTGGTAAAATATTCATAAATGCCAAAATAATAGAAAGAAGTGCTGTCATATTCCAAAACAAATTCCAATCCCACATAGCAGGGAATAAATTACCAATTGCTGCAAAACCTCCTAAACTTTTTGCACCTGCTTTTGTAAAAACTAAACGAAACTGTTTCACATAACTACCCAACGTCTCCAAACCTAAATTCCAACCAGCAGGGAATGATGCAAAAAATCCGTATTCTTCTCTTACCGTTTTAAAATAAGATATTGGATTTTTAATAATAACACCGATTTTACCATCTTCATCAAGCATAACAGAATCCTGTAAAAGGACATCATTACGAACAAAAGACAGCAACACTTTTTCATTTTTATGTAAAGAAAATGTTGTTATCAAATCGGTATAACTTGCCATAGGCTGTCCATTAAAGCCAACAATACTATCACCTGATTGTAACACCGTAATATTCTGTCCCACAACAGAATCAACTACAAAAGGCACACGAAGTGTCATAAATTGACTCTCTTCTGCATTAAGCATTTGTTCGCCAAAATCTGTAGGCAAAACAAGCAATGAATCGTTTCCATTTCTCTGTAACAGAACATTAGATTTCCCCTCCAATACAATTTTTTCAACGACATCTTTCTCCGAAACTATTTTATCTCCATTAATCGTAAGAATTTTATCTCCATTCTTAAATCCGTTATTCAATGCTGTTTGACAATAATCATAACCAAGATAAGCACTATCAACAGGCAACAATTCTTTTCCCCATACAAACAGAATCATAGAATAAACAATAATCGCTGTAATAAAATTCATCAATACACCGCCAATAATAATAAACAAACGTTGCCATGCAGGTCGTGAACGATATTCCCACGATTGAGGTTCAGTATTCATCGATGCCGTATCCATCGACTCATCAACCATTCCTGCTATTTTACAATATCCACCAAGAGGTACCCAGCCAATTCCCCACTCTGTAGTTTCAGGATACTTTCTCCAATCATCATCAGACAAATTATCAGTTGAAGCTGGGACAAAAATCTGATTGCCTTTTTTATCTAACTTTGGATTACCTTGTTCATCTAAAAGCAACTTCAGATGTTCAGGTTCATTTTTAGTAAAAAACTTAACCTGCCATTTCCCTTTTATTTTCTTAAACTTTACAAGCGAAAACTTCCAATTGAAAAACAAATAAAATTTTTCGACACGAACTTTAAACAAACGAGCGAACATAAAATGTCCTAATTCGTGAACAAACACCAAAAGCGACAAACTTAAAATCAACTGAATCGCTTTAATCCAAAAATCTGCTACCATTTTGAAATAAGATTATTTTATTAAACTTTTTGTAAAACAACGCACTACAGCATCTGTTTCAACATAATCTTCATACGAAGGATTTTTTATAAAATCAGATTTTACCATCACGGTTTCTATAACGTCGCTCATCTGTAAAAATCCAATTTTATTCTCTAAGAATGCTGCAACCACAACCTCATTAGCAGCATTTACAATACAAGGCATATTGCCTCCATATTCCATTGCTTTATAGGCAATAGATAAATTACGAAATCGACTAATATCAGGTTTCTCAAACGTAAGTTGAGAATATTCTGAAAAATCTAAACGTGGAAAACTGCTATCAATTCTTTCAGGATATGTAAAAGCATATTGTATCGGGAGCCGCATATCTGGCATTCCAAGTTGTGCTTTTATACTACCATCCGAAAATTGAACCATACTATGCACAATCGATTGAGGATGAACCAATACTTCTATCTGTTCAGGACGCACACCAAAAAGCCATTTTGCCTCAATAACTTCAAAGCCTTTATTCATCATTGTTGCAGAATCGATAGTAATTTTTGCACCCATATCCCAATTAGGGTGTTTTAACGCTTGAGTAGGCGTTACATATTTGAGTTCCTCAATCCTTTTTTCTCTAAAAGGACCTCCCGAAGCTGTTAAAATCAAACGTTCTATTCGATTGCTGTATTCGCCAGCTAAACATTGAAAAATAGCAGAATGTTCTGAATCTACAGGTAGAATTGGAACATTATACTTATTTGCTAAATCACATATCAATTCCCCTGCTACAACCAAGGTCTCTTTGTTTGCCAAAGCAATTACTTTTCTTGCCTCAATTGCAGCTATAGTTGGTTTTAATCCTGCATAACCCACCATTGATGCTAACACTATATCTATCTGTTGCATTTGAACAATTTGAGCAATCGCATCAGAACCTGCAAAAACCTTTATTGGTAAATCTTCAAGTAATTTTTTCAATAATTCATAATGATCTTCATTGGCAATACACACAACATCTGGTTTAAAATTTCGAGCTTGTTGAGCCAATAAATCAACATTATTATTCGCAGTAAGAGCATAAATTTGAAATCGTTCAGAATTTAAGGCAATCACCTCTAAAGCTTGCCGACCAATCGAACCCGTCGAACCTAAAACAGCAATTTGCTTTTGTTTTTCCAATTTTCTTCGAAATTAAGATTGTGAACCGCCAATAATATCCAACAACTCGTTGGTAATAGCCTGTTGACGACTTTTATTGTATTGTATTGTCAATTCTTGCAACAATTCATTCGCATTGTCAGTAGCTACTTGCATAGCAACTGTCCGTGCTGCTTGCTCTGCTGCATACGAGTCAAGCAATGCTGCATAAATTTTCAATCGCAAAACTTTAGGTAATAATTCTTCTATAATTAAAGTTTTATTAGGTTCAACCAAATAATCAGTATGTACTTTGGTTTCTTTTTCAGTATCCAACGACATCGGCAAAAAACATTGATGCAGAAGTTGTTGTGTAGAAGTACTCTTGCAATGTTGATAAATCAGTTCAACTTTATCAACTTTTTTCTCAACAAACAAATTCATCAACATATCAGCAAATTCAATCGTTGGAATATATTTAGGAGAATCTATCAAATAATTTAAATCCTGAACATTATATCCTGATTTACGACAAAAATCATACACTTTTTTCCCAATAGGAAATAACAAAATATTATCATCACCTAAATCTTTATAGATAGTAAGTGTTTTGTCCAAATCTTTTATTACAGTAGAATTAAATGCACCGCAGAGACTTGAATTAGAAGACAATATGATTATAGCAACTCTTTTCAACTCACGTTGTTCGGCAAAAGATGTTGAGAAATTCTCTTCTGACAAAAGAAAACTTTGCAACATCTCTTCGAGTTTCTGTTGATAAGGAATAAAAGCCTCGCTATTTTTCTGAGCCTTTCGTAACTTTGCTGAAGCCACCATCTTCATAGCAGAAGTAATCTTCATTGTTGAATTAACAGAAGAAATACGAGATTTTATTTCTTTTAAAGATGCCATTTATCAATTATTTTTAAATTGTTTGGTAATGATCTCCGCTTCAGTTTTTATAATCTGACAAACATTGTCATTGATAATTCCACTACGTAATACATCGAGTACATCTGTTTGATGTTTCAATTCCAACACTTTGATTAACTCTTTTTCAAATAAAGCAACCTTATCGAGAGAAATATCTGCCAATAATCCATTCGTTCCACAATAAAGTACCGCAATCTGCTTTTCGACAGGCATCGGAGAATACACAGGTTGCACCAACAGACGAGTATTCTTTTGCCCTTTATCAATAGTCATAGCAGTTACGGCATCCATATCACTTCCAAATTTCGAAAATGCTTCCAATTCACGATACTGAGCTTGATCTATTTTCAAAGTTCCTGCAACCTTTTTCATAGCTTTTATTTGTGCATTTCCACCAACACGTGACACAGAGATACCAACATTAATAGCAGGTCTATTCCCTTGATTAAAAAGATCCGTATCCAAGAAAATCTGTCCATCAGTAATTGAAATCACATTCGTAGGAATATATGCAGAAACATCACCCGCTTGAGTTTCAATAATAGGTAAAGCTGTGAGCGAACCACCACCTTTTACTTTCCCTTTTAACGAATCGGGTAAATCATTCATCTGTTCAGCCACCTCTTGTTGAGTAATAATCTTTGCAGCACGTTCCAATAAACGAGAATGCAAATAAAATATATCACCTGGATATGCCTCACGACCCGAAGGACGACGAAGAATCAACGATACTTCTCGATAAGCAACAGCTTGTTTCGATAAATCATCGTACACAACTAATGCATGACGACCTGTATCTCGGAAATACTCACCAATAGCAGCTCCTGCAAATGGAGCAAAATATTGCATTGCAGCAGAATCCGCAGCAGTTGCCGAAACCACTACGGTATAATCCATAGCTCCTTTTTCTTTCAGTGTATTTACAAGCGATGCAACAGTAGAGCCTTTCTGCCCTATTGCTACATAAATACAATAAACAGGACTGCCTGCTTCATAAGCAGAACGCTGATTTATAATTGTATCAATAGCAATACTAGTTTTCCCTGTTTGGCGATCACCAATAATCAACTCACGCTGTCCACGCCCAATTGGAATCATTGCATCAACGGCTTTCAAGCCTGTTTGTAAAGGTTCATTTACAGGTTGTCGATAGATTACTCCCGGAGCTTTTCGCTCAAGTGGCATCTCTACTAATTCGCCACTTATTGGATCGCCCGTATCTAAAGGATTACCTAGAGGATCTATTACTCTGCCCAACATTCCTTCTCCAACACGAATAGAAGCAATACGATGGGTTCGTTTTACAACAAAACCCTCTTTTATTTTCTCACTATTACCCAAAAGTACAGCACCAACATTGTCCTCTTCCAAGTTCATCACAATGGCATTCATTCCATTTTCAAATACCAAGAGCTCATTCGACTCCGCATTTTTCAGACCATAGATACGAACAACCCCATCGCTCACTTGAAGTACAGTACCAATCTCCTCAAACTGAACATCGAGATTAAGTCCAGCTAACTGCTGACGCAAAACATCTGAAACTTCACTTACTTTTATTTTTTCAGCCATATTTCTCTTATTTTCTAACTGCTATCACTTTTTACTGCTATCTTATAAGATTTTTTCTTATTTTAGAAAGTTGACCAACAACCGATGCATCAAGTCTTTCTTCTTCAATATCAAGAATAAAACCGCCCAAAATATTAGCATCAACCACTGTTTTTAGTTCGACCTCTTGTTTCGAATATTTTTCCAAAAACAAACGAATAGAATCTTCTGTCTTTCTATCTAAAGCAACGGCTGTTACTAATCGGCCCATACAAATTTTAAAGTCTTTTCGATAAATTTCACAAAAAGTCAATGCTATCCGCTGTAAAAAATCTTCTCGTCGATTTTTCAAAAGTAAATCAATAAAAAGACTAAATAATGTATTCGAAACATTGCCAGAGGCAATCTTTATCAACTCTTTTTTCTGCGAAACAGACAACGTAGGATTATTCAACACTGATTGCAACTTATCGTGTTGAGAAAAACTATCCACCAATGTTGACATTAGTTTATAGATATTCTCACTCTCATTTTGTTCTTCAGAACAACTCAAAAGTGCTTTTGCATAACGAGTTACAATCAATCCTGAATTCATATCAATTCCATGTTATTTCGTTTAAGAGTTTGTCTATCATTTCAGATTGACGTTTGTTACTTTGCAAATTTGCACGAAGAATTTTTTCAGCAATATCTACAGAAAGATCCGCAATCTGATTTTTCATCTCATTCAAACTTTTTTCTTTCTCAATTTGAATTTGACGCTTCGCATTTTCTATTATTTTCTGCGACTCAACAACAGCATTTTCCTTTGCTTCTTGTATTATCTGATTACGAAGTTCAGACGCCTCATTCAAAATTTTCATTTGTTCTTGCTGAGCTTGTGCCAAAATTGCTGCTGTTTCTATTTTTATATTTTCCAGTTGCTTATTAGCTTCTTCAGCTGCTTTTACAGAATCATTGATAAAATTGCTTCGTTTTTCAACCATTCCAGTAATAACTGGCCAACCAAACTTTGCCAATATAAAAAACACAATTCCGAATGCCAACAGCATCCAAAACACCAATCCAGTTTCTGGCATTAGCAATGACATAAACTCTAATTTTTATAATGCCATCAAACAAACTACAACAGCAAACAAAGCAACACCTTCAATCAAAGCTGCCACGATAATCATCGTAGTACGAATATCACCAGCCGATTCAGGTTGACGTGCAATAGCTTCCATTGCACTTGAACCGATTTTACCAATTCCTAATGCGGCTCCTATTACTGCCAAACCTGCTCCCAATGCTGCACCAAAAGATGCTCCTAATAATTCTAATAACATAATTTTTATTTTTTAAAGGTTAATAATATTTTAATATCAACTATGATGTTCAACTTTTGACAAGCCAATGAATACAGACGAAAGCATTGTAAACACATAAGCTTGAATATATGCTACTAACAGCTCTAAACAATCCATAAAAATAGTAAAAAACACCGATACAAAAGTCATCCCTGCACATACGGCAGCACCCATTGATGCAGTAATAAATACTAAACATGTTAATCCCAAAACGATCGAATGTCCTGCCATTATATTGGCAAACAAACGAATCATCAAAGCAAATGGTTTTGTAAATATTCCAAACAATTCAATAATCGGCATTAATGGAATCGCTTTCATCCAAATAGGTACGTCTGGCCAAAGTATTTCTTTCCAATACTCTTTTGTCCCGAAAATATTTACTGTAAAAAATGTGCATAAAGCAAGTACCAATGTCACAGCTATATTTCCTGTAGTATTTGCTCCTCCCGGGAAAATAGGAATTAACCCCATTAGGTTATTAAAGAATATAAAAAAGAATGCTGTCAAAAGATATGGAGAATATTTCTGATAATCTTTTCCTATACAAGGTTTTATCAGATCATCTTGAATGCTCATTATCAACATTTCCAACGCCCCACGGAAACCTTTCGGAGCTTCCAGCGGTTTCTTTTTATACCAACGTGTAACCCAAAGTATAATAACAGCTAAAAGAATACTATTTATAATAATTGCCACAGCATTTTTTGTTAACGAAAAATCCCATGGACGGACTTCTTCTCCACTATCATTCAACTCAACAATTTTTCCTGCATACTTGCCATCTTTTCTACCAAACTGATAACCGCAATAAGAATTGTGATGATGCAATTGTGATGACATAAATATTTTAAAACCATTTTTTTCGCCACAAACAATTATCGGAAGCGGAATCGTAATATGCTTATCTCCAATTGTTGTAATATGCCATTCATAAGCATCGGAAATATGATCAAAAATAATGCTCTTAACATCCACTTTTTGTACAGAATCGTTGCTTTCTGCTAAAATTATTGGAGAAAAACAAAAAAACAATAGTAATATAATAAAGAATTTTTTATTCATTCTTTTTCATCATTTTTGAAAAACCTATAGTCTCTAATATCAGACTCATACAATACAATACGAGGAAAACCACCGAAAAACTTATATTATTTTCACCTATCAGTTTCAGATACAAAACCAAGACTATAATAGACACAAAAAATTTTATAATTTTAATCAGTAGAAATATATTCATTTTTTTTGCACCACTCTCTTTCTCAAATCCTTTTAACAGCAAAAATTCTCCAAGAAAAAAGACGATAAAATATATAGGTAAAATCCACATGTATTTGAAATAATATTGGGGGAAAGCAAAGCAAAACAATACACTAAACAAGGTACTGCAACATAAAAGAGCTAAAATTCCTGCAAAAAAGACTTTGTTCATTACTACCGTATTTTTTCTATACAAATGGTTATCAAATTATTGTCAACTTCAACAAAACCACCATCTACATAGATCTGACATTCTTCTCCGTCTTCTAACACATAGGATATAAATCCTTTTGTTAGAGAAGAAATAATGGGAGCATGATTATTCAATATAGTGAATGCACTATATGTACCAGGAACTGAAACTGCAGTTACATCTCCTTTAAAAATTAATCCTTCTGGTGATATTATTTCTAATCTCATTTCAAACTACACTCGTACTGCTTCAAGCAACTTTTTACCTTTTTCAATTGCCTCTTCTATTGTCCCGACATTAAGAAATGCCATTTCTGGATACTCATCAACTTCACCATCTAAAATCATTTTAAAGCCTTTAATCGTATCTTCAATAGCAACCATCACACCAGGGACTCCTGTAAATTGTTCTGCTACTGTAAACGGCTGAGATAAGAATCGTTGCACCTTTCTTGCTCTATTCACAGTCATTCTATCCTCTTCTGACAATTCCTCCATTCCTAATATCGAAATAATGTCCTGAAGTTCTTTATTTCGTTGCAGAATTTGTTTTACTCGTTGAGCTGTATTATAATGTTCTTCACCAACAATCTGAGGGTCAAGAATCCTTGACGTAGAGTCCAAAGGATCAACAGCAGGATAAATGCCCAACTCCGAAATTTTTCGACTCAACACAGTTGTTGCATCCAAGTGAGTAAACGTTGTTGCTGGAGCAGGGTCTGTCAAGTCATCAGCAGGGACATAAACTGCTTGTACAGATGTAATAGACCCCTTCTTTGTAGAAGTAATACGTTCTTGCATCAAGCCCATCTCTGTTGCCAAAGTAGGTTGATAACCTACTGCAGAAGGCATTCGTCCTAACAACGCAGAAACTTCAGAACCAGCTTGTGTAAAACGGAATATATTGTCAATAAAAAACAATATATCATGCCCACTATCGCTATCTCTAAACGATTCAGCAATAGTCAATCCCGACAATGCTACTGACGAACGAGCTCCCGGAGGTTCATTCATTTGCCCAAAAATAAGCGATACTTGCGACTTTTCTAATTCTTTATAATCAACCTTTGACAAATCCCAATTGCCTTCCTCCATGCTTTTTTTAAAATCTTCGCCATAACGAATAATACCAGACTCTATCATTTCGCGAAGTAAATCATTTCCTTCTCTTGTTCGCTCACCTACACCAGCAAAAACAGAGAACCCATTATGACCTTTAGCGATATTATTGATAAGTTCTTGTATCAAAACGGTTTTCCCAACACCAGCACCACCAAAAAGTCCAATTTTTCCACCTTTCGAATATGGCTCCAACAAATCAATAACTTTTATTCCAGTAAACAGAATCTCCTTTTTTGTAGAAAGTTCATCAAACTTTGGAGGTTCACGATGAATCGGGTAAGTTTCTTCGTATGATAAATCATTCATACCATCAATTGCTTCTCCAACAACATTCAACAAACGACCTTTTATCTGTTGTCCAATAGGCATCGCAATTGGTTTCCCCATCGGTATCACTTCGAGTCCCCTACGCAATCCATCTGTAGAATCCATTGCAACTGTACGAACAGTGTTCTCTCCAACATGCTGTTGTATTTCTAAAATCAATTTTTTACCATTAGGTCGAACAACTTCTAACGCATCATGAATTGAAGGGAGTTGCATTGATTCATTTTCAAGATGAAAAGCAACATCAACTACAGGACCTACTACTTGCGATATATATCCTTTAAACATATTCTACTTTTTTCATTTAACTATTTTGCAAATATACTAAAATAAAAAATGCCTTTCTTGAAGGCTTAACATTTTTTATACAACAAAATCAATTATGGAAAGAATCCTATTACTGGAGAGTTGCATAAGAATTTCGTCTATTTTTAAAATGAAAAGTATAACCAAAGCCTATATCAAAAAACTCTGCTTTCTGCAAATGAGTTTTCAAAGATGCACTTACAAAAAAATTATCTACTATTCTACATTTTAACAACAAACGAAAATAATTCCATCCATCTTCCTTCTCTATGTTATATGTATAAAAAAGCGGACGTTGAGGTTTCCCTTTTTTCTCATATTTTGGGTTAGTCCCCAATTTATAGGCATTCCGAATTGGATCATAAACATAAAAGCCCCAATGAATGCCTGCTGTAATTCGCCCTATCTCAAATTCGTTTGCTAACGAAAGTCCTACCCTGAATTTATTTTTTACATCATTTTCAGCAATAGAATAACGTCCATATTTTGTATAATAATTACCGCCACTCTCTCCTTGATTCACAAAAACACCATCGTAGAAAGCATCTACCGATACCCCTATTTTATAAAAATTAGCTAAAGTTTTATAAAACGATAATCGAACAGATGCCACTCCATAAAACTTTTTATCTTTATAATACAACTGTCGTGCTCCACCTCCCATTGCCAACTCAAGTTGCACATCTTTTTCTTTATCCTTCACATAGTCATTCCAAGGAAACATATATTCACGCCAATTTGGTCTATATGCAACCCCGACAAAGCCGTTAATAATATTCAATCCCGAATTCGGTTGAATAAAACTTCCATTACTAATATGATTCAACATTAAATCAGAAGTTACCATAAACCCCTTTTTTATTGGGAAATCAAAAGAAAAACCTATCGGCAAAAAAACATTCAAATGAGAGCCAATAGCAGCATTTGCTGTTGGAGCATTAACTCCATTTTCAGTATCACAATGATACCAAGTTTTAGTTAAAACAGCTAAACCTGCACCTACTTTAAAATTAAACAAAAAATGTTCGTGACGCACTATTGGAACTAACAAATAGGGATAAGCTGCAAATGCTTGCCCAAAAATTTTTGGATTGCCCAAATCCATACCAAGAAGTCCAACTCCTATAATCGGATAATTCCAATACTTTTCCCAATTATATTTTCCCTGCGGGAGAAATTCTACTGCAAACTCTAATCCCAAAACAGGTCCTTTTACCGTATTTTCTAAATGTTTGGTATGCTTTAAAATACCACCACCTATTATTTTGGCTTTTACATCATAATAAGGCATATAAGCTTTCGTACCTAACGAAAACAACAGAAACGATATAAGAAGAATTTTTTTCAATACAACTATACATTAAATCGAAAATGCAGAATATCACCATCTTGCACTACATATTCTTTTCCCTCAACACTCAATTTTCCAGCCTCCCTACAAGCCGTATCACTTCCTAAAAGCACATAATCTTCATACTTAATCACTTCAGCGCGAATAAATCCTTTCTCAAAATCAGTATGAATAATGCCCGCACATTGAGGAGCTTTTGAACCACGAATAAATGTCCACGCACGCGATTCGTCAGCCCCTGTTGTAAAATACGTTTGTAAATCAAGTAATTTATAAGCTGCACGAATTAAACGAGTGCCACCTGATTCAGCTAAACCAATTTCTTCCAAAAACATCTGACGATCTTCGTACGACTCTAATTCTGCAATCTCAGATTCAACTTTCGCTGAGATAATCAAAACTTCTGCATTTTCATCTTTCACTGCTTCACGCACTTGTTCTACATATTTATTTCCATCAACAACCGATTTCTCATCTACATTACAAACATACAAAACAGGCTTATTGGTTAATAAAAATAAATCGCGGACATTTTTTTCTTCTTCTTTTTCCAAAATTACAGTTCTCGCAGATTTTCCTTGCTCCAACGCCGCTTTATAACGCAACAATATTTCATATAATACTTTTGCATTTTTATCGCCACCAGTCTGTGCTTGTTTTTGAACTTTCTTAATCTGATTTTCAATAGTTTCTAAATCTTTTAGCTGTAATTCAGTATCAATAATTTCTTTATCTCTAACAGGATTAACAGTACCATCAACATGTACAATATTATCATCGTCGAAACATCGTAATATATGGAGGATAGCATCTGTTTCTCTGATATTTGCAAGGAATTTATTCCCCAAACCTTCTCCTTTACTAGCACCTTTTACCAAACCTGCGATATCAACTATTTTTACTGTTGTTGGAATCACACGCTCAGGATTATCAATCTCCGCCAATTTATTTAATCTATCATCAGGTACATTTATAACCCCCACATTAGGTTCTATTGTACAAAAAGGGAAATTAGCCGATTGAGCTTTTGAATTTGAAAGACAATTAAATATTGTAGATTTTCCTACATTAGGCAATCCTACTATTCCACATTGTAACGACATTTTTTCTTTTTTTAATATCTATAAATATCAGATTTATAAGGGCCATCAATCGAAACTCCGATATAATCCGCTTGTTTCTGAGTCAATTTTGTAAGTTTCACACCAATTCTTTCCAAATGCAAACGAGCAACTTCTTCGTCCAACTTTTTAGGCAAACAATAAACATTTGTTTCGTACTTATTTGTAAAAAGTTCTATTTGAGCCAATGTTTGATTTGTAAAAGAATTACTCATTACAAAAGATGGATGACCTGTAGCACAACCCAAATTTACCAAACGACCATCGGCAAGCAACAAAATCGAATGTCCATCTGGGAAAGTATATTTATCTACTTGTGGTTTAATATTCACACATTCAATTCCCTCGTAATTTTTCAATTTTTCTACTTGAATTTCGTTATCAAAATGACCGATATTGCAGACGATTGCTCCATCGCGCATTTTTTCGATATGCTCAATTCGGATAATATCGCAGTTTCCCGTTGTAGTAACATAGATATCGCCTTCATCAAGTGCATCTTCAACGGTTTTTACTTCAAAGCCTTCCATTGCAGCTTGCAATGCACATATTGGGTCAATTTCCGTAACAATCACACGAGCGCCATACGAACGCATTGAATGAGCGCAACCTTTACCAACATCGCCATATCCACAAACAACAGCCACCTTTCCTGCAATCATCACATCGGTTGCGCGTTTGATACCATCAGCTAATGACTCACGACATCCATAAAGATTGTCAAATTTTGATTTCGTTACAGAATCATTGACATTGAAAGCAGGGAAAAGCAAACGTCCTTCTTGCATCATTTGATACAATCTGTGAACACCAGTGGTAGTTTCCTCCGATACTCCGCGAATCTCGGGCACCATCCTGCCAAAGAATGAAGAATCTGCCTTCAACACTTTTTTCAAAATGGCATACAACTCTTTTTCATCTTCTCCATGTACTTCCTTGTCCAAAACTGTAGGATTTTTTTCTGCTTCATATCCTAAATGAATCATCAGTGTAGCATCGCCACCATCGTCAACAATTACATTTGGACCTTTTCCGCCAGGGAAAGTTAAAGCTTGTAACGTGCACCACCAATATTCTTCGAGCGACTCGCCTTTCCAAGCAAACACGGGCACACCTTTTGCGGCGACAGCCGCCGCTGCATGATCCTGAGTCGAATAAATATTACAACTTGCCCAACGGACTTCGGCTCCCAATTCCACCAATGTTTCTATCAACATTGCCGTTTGAATCGTCATGTGCAAAGAACCCGAAATACGAGCTCCAGTCAAAGGTTTCTCTTTTCCGTATTTTTTACGCAAAGCCATCAAACCTGGCATTTCACCTTCGGCTAACACCAATTCTTTACGACCAAAATCGGCTAACGAGATATCGGCAACTTTGTAAGACAATTCTGAAAATAATTTTTTCATCATCATATATTTTAAATATGCAAAATTAAATATTTTAGGATAAAAAAGAAAGGAAGTTACCTTTTTGCAACTTCCTCTCTTCATATTAAAGTATTTATTTTACAAGTTATTTTTAGGTATCACTAAACCATCAGGACCCTTTGTCCAACCTGCAGAAATATCCCACCAAAGAGGATTACCTGCTTCGTTAATTCCTCCTTCACATTTTGGTAATACGTAAGTATTATAGTTTTCTAAATCATCAGCTAACGTAGGAGCTTCATCGTGTGGGATACGGCGAATCTGAATTTCATCATCTACACGTCCTACTGTCCATAAATTAATTTTAACAGGGAACATTCTTGGATATCCTGTACGACGGAAGTTTGTCCACGCTTCTAATCCCATTGGAAAATTTGCTATCCACTTTTGAGTAATAATTTTTTCTAATTTCAATTCTTTATCATCACTTTCTTCCCATTTTACCCCTACATTAACACGACCTTCTATATTATTATCTTGGTCAAAATAGTCTACATAATTAACTTTTTTAACCGATGTTTTTTCTTTATAAGAGAAGAATTTACCAACTTCACCTATATCAGAGAATCCTCGACGAATACCAGCCTCATAGAATTCTTGAGCTGTTCCTCCCATATTCCATCCTCTTAAAGCACCTTCTGCACGACAGAACAATACCTCGGCAACTTTTATCCAAGGATATGACATTTTAGAAGCAACATTTTCTAACGATAATGATGAATATGCCAAATAAGGATTTTCTTTAACAGATGAACGTGTACGCAACATTACTCCTTGACGAATACCTACATATTGAGTCCCTTTTGGAGCTGAAATAGCATTTGTTCGTCTGTCATAAACATGATCTTGCATACCAGGAGTTCCTCCCAATCCATTTTTAAGAAAATAATGCTCTAACAATGGATGTTCATAGCGTTTTAAAATATTTTCTAATGTAGCACCCAAACGAATATCATTCCATGAATTAGCAATCACAAATAAAGGATGATTTTGTCCTTGTTCTCCTGAAGGATATATTTGAAGATTTTCTTCTGCACTGAATGCTATATCAGCATCATCTTCTTCCAATACACCTATTTCATGATTTATAACACGTTCAGCAATTTCTTGAGCTTTAGCTGGTTGAACATTTGCCATTGTTATAGCCATACGTAACTGAACAGAGTTCGCAAATTTCACCCAACGCTGCCATTCCCACGAACATGGAGATCCCTTTTCTTTCCCTTCAACTTTCATCAACTGTGCAACAGTTGGTTGATATTTCATTAAAGTATCAACAGCCGATTGAAGATCAACAAGAATAGAATCGTAAGTTTCCTCACCTGAAGAATAATAGATAGGATAATTTTCTTTTAGCACTTTCATATCATGATAAGCTACAGGTCCCATAGCATCAGTCAAACATTGCATACTATAAGCATACATAATTTTACCAATAGCCGCCAAATCTGAACGTCCAAAAGATGTGCCATAAGCAATAGCAGGAGCTACCAACGCATATAATTTTGTAGATTCTCCACCTATACCACGTATAAATGGATTATTTGGATAATAATATGTAGTCGGCTGACGTCCATCATAATTATGAGTTTGAGAGAAATAACCAGCAAAAACATCTATACTTAAACTTCTTTGGTATTGATATTTGTGCATTCTTATATCTATCAGATAATCCATTGCCGTTTGCAACTGGCCTTCCATAGAAGCTTCAGTAACATCTGCCAATGCTACATTCGATCCATATCCACTTTTGTCAGTTCCATCATTTGTTCCATCACCTTGAACTCCATAGTTTACATCTTCACAAGCTACAAGAAAAGGTAGAAACAATAAAATTGTCAATAATCCTTTAATTTTATTCATTGTAATTCCCATAATATCTCAAATTAAAATTTTTCTAATTAGAACGTAACTTTTATATTTAAACCATAACTTCTTGTAGTAGGGAATGCAAAAGCATCAATACCACCAGCACCATTCGCTGTAGAAGAAGATATATCTGGATCCATAGGAGCTGCTTTATACAAGAAACACAAGTTTCGTGCCACAAAAGACAAGGATAGGTTTTTAGAATTTCCTAATAAGTTTCTAAAAGTATATCCAACAGACAACTCTCTCAAGCGTAAGTTTGATGCATCATACACATATTTATCAGTCGGTGTAGTACCTATTGATTGATAATATTTTTCAACACTAACATACTGTCTATCTGGCAATTGAATATATCCATCACGATCAACTCCTGTAGCCTCCGAAACTCCCCAATAATCTAATTTAGCTTGAGTATATGAAAGAACTTTTCCTCCGATTTTTCCATCTAACAAGAAGTAGAAAGTAAAATCTTTATAACTGAAGGTATTATTCCAACCATAGAAAAATGGTGACATAGAATTTCCTGCATAATGATCAATTGCTGAAGCAACTAATGATGAAGTGTTAATTACACCATTATCATCTCGATTCCATGTACGAGTATAAAGGTCTCCATAAGAAGCACCTGGTTTAAATTTAATTAAGAAACCTGCCATATCCCAACCCATAGTATACTCTTTTCCATCATCATAAGTTGAAAGGATCTTATTTGCATTATAAGAGAAGTTCAAACCTGTTTTCCAAGAGAAATCTTTTGTAATATTCCAATTATAGTTAGCTGTAAACTCAATACCTGTATTTCTAATTTTACCAGAGTTAACAGGACGACTCACACCTGCTTGTGTGGATGTAGATAAATATTGATTTGCCAACACACTATAATAATAAGTCACATCAAAATCAAATGCATTATTAAACAAAGCCATGTCATAACCTACCTCAAAAGAACGAGTTGTTTCTGGTTGAGGATCGTCAAATTCCATAGAAGCTCCACTATATTCTCCTGTAACAGGATTATATGTATAAGAACCATACAACGAATTAGGGATAGAGTTACCTACTTCAGAATACGAAGTTCTTAACTTCATCATATTAATTTTTTTATTTTTGATATTGAACAAATCTTTTAACAAGAAGTTTGCTCCAACAGAATAATAACCAAATGAAGTCTTAGCAGGTTTAGTACGAACTTTACCATCTTTACCTATTAAAGGCTCACCATTTTCATCCTTTAACGTTACAACACTATTTTTAAATTGTTGAAAAGCTTTAGACCAGTCGTGACGATAACTTGCATCAATATAAGCCTTATCCCAAAGACCAACCTGAACAGAAGCGAATACACCAGCATTCCAGTTGTCGCTCCAACTTTCTGACGCACTATAACCTGCATCATAATGTCCGTCATAACGAGTTCCCGAACGCCAATAATCCCAATTATCAAATGCGAAGTAGTTAACTAAACCTGCAGTATCCGCACCACCCGAAATGGAGAATCCATTATAGTTTATCTTATTATAACTACCTCCAACTGTAGCATTTACATCTATTATATCAGCAAATTTTCTATTAAATGTAATGATAAAGTCTGTAAATAACTCCACATTCTTACCTTGAGCAATATAATAAGATGAAGTATTTACTTGCTTAAACATAGCTGTTGCATATCTACCCGATTCGTCCTTCGTATCTGTTTGGTCTCGACTAAAACGAACTTGGGCATTCAACCCATCTATAATTTTCACATTAGCAGAACCATTTAATATTAAACGATTTGTGGTACGATATGAAAACGTTTTATTCAACAACCAATAAGGGTTATTATAATTTTCATCGCTCCAAGCCCAATTCTGAATATCTTGTCCTAACAATCTTGTATAAAAAGAGTTACCAATAGTTGCATCAGCTACTGTAGTTGCCACACGTTTATAATTAGCTCTAAAGTAACTCATATCAATATCTCGCCCAACTTTGTAAATAGCATACAATGGGTTAAAACCCTCTCCTGAATTAGGGACATTTTCCACTTTTTGATTAATATAATTAGCAGAGATGTCTATTTTTAGATATTTCTTAAATAAAAGAAAGTTTTGTTTAAAGAACAAATTATGACGGGAGAATGTATTATTCTCTTGAATACCATTAGCCGTAGTATTACCATAAGAGAAATAAGATTGAGCATTTTCAGATCCACCATTAATAGATATAGTATTATTAAAATTAGTACCTAATTTAAAATAATTTCCAATATTATCTTGTGGAGTTGTTGTGAAATATGGCATATATGCAGAATATAATTGTTTTTCTGCAGATGTATAGTTTGCCAATTTCTTTTTGTTCCAATTCAATGAAGTAACTTGATATCCAGTAGAAGCATTACCCAACACATTACCTCCATATACATTCTGAAGTTTTGGAAGGCACAACGGAGTCTCAAACGTAGTATTGCTTGAGAGATCCACACGAACAGCACCCTCACGACCTGTTTTTGTAGTAATAAGAACAACACCGTTATTCGCCTTACTACCATAAAGAGCAGCAGCATTTGCTCCTTTCAACACAGTAACACTAGCAATATCATCAGAGTTAATATTTGACAATGGGTCACCACCATCACGACCTCCACTATAAACCATATCACCAACGCCTACTTGACCAGAAGCCCCATTAGACATCGGAATACCATCTATTACAATTAATGCGTCATTATTACCTAAAAGAGAAGTCTGACCACGCAAAGTAATTTTTGAAGATCCACCTCCTGCACCTGAAGAGTTTGGAGTAATAACCAAACCAGCCATTTTTCCTTGAAGAGATGTCGCTAAATGCGAATCTTTAGCACGAGTTAATTCAGCTCCAGAAACAGATTGAGTTGCATAGGTCAAGGATTTAGCCTTCTTTTCGATACCCATTGCCGTTACCACAACCTCTTCCAAAACTTCATTATCAGGTTCCATCTTTATATGGAAAGCAGTATTTTTTCCTACTGTCATTTCTTGATCTTGATAACCAAGATAAGAGAAAACCAAAACGTCCTTTGGGCCAGAAACCGAAATCTCAAAATTTCCATCAAAATCTGTCACTGTACCAACAGTCGTTCCCTTAATTTGAACACTTGCTCCAATAAGAGGTTCATTAAACTCATCAACGATTACACCTCCGATTTTTTGAGCATTCGCATACGAAATCGCTCCCAAAAGAGAAATCACTAAAAACATTCTTGCATTCAAGAACGTTTTTCTCACGAAAGCTCCACACTTAAAACACGCTTCTACTTTTTTCATAAAAATTAAAAAATATTCAACATTTATAAAATAATAATCTATTGATTTACAAAAGAATATAAAAATCTCTATCAAAAACGGAATTTTTAAAACATCCTTTTACATCAAATTTGCGGTAAAGGTAATTGTTTTTTTTATCTTTTTAGTAAATAAAGTTCTTTTTTTTGTTTTTTTTAAATTTTATTCAAATCAAAACAAAGAGTAAACAATGCCAGCTAAGGATAAAACAATTATCAAGCTGCCCGTTATTTTATTTACAAACCACAAACCACGAACATTTATTTTCTTTCGAAAAATATCAACAACAGAATTTAAAAATAGCCACCAAGAAAAAGCACCTACCAAAATTGATAACAATCCAATCGTTACATATTCAAAAGAATCTTGCGGAGCAAAAAAAGAAAATCTTGCAAAGAAACCTATAAATAAAAGTAATATCAACGGATTAGTTATACATAAAGCAAATGCAGAAACATACGCACCAAAATAATTACTTTTACTTCGTTTTTGAACTGATAATTGACGTACAGGATTACTCCTAAATATATATATACCAAAAAGTAGCACCACAAAACTTGCTACTAATTGAATTACCATCTTGTACTCTTCAATAAAAGACTCTACAAAGCTCAAACAGAAAGCCGCAATCAACGAATAAATAAGATCAGATGTTGTAGCACCTAAACCAGAAATAATACCATACCATTTTCCTTTATTAAGTGTACGCTGGATACATAAAACTCCGATCGGTCCCACTGGAACGGAAACCAACAATCCAATAAAAAAACCTTTTAATATATAATCCAACATCACTTATGCTAACTGTTGCATTAAATAATCCTCTATTTCGCTATAATCTGAAGGACGAAACCAACAAATTGATTTATCTTTATTAAACCAAGATATTTGTTTTTTTGCATAATTCCGCGTATTCTGTTTGATTTTATTTATTGCAAAATCCTTTGTCCATACTCCATCAAAATATTTAAAAAATTCTTTATAACCAACCGTATCTAAAGCATTTTCTCCTTTATACAACATCAAACTACGCACCTCATCTTCTAAGCCAATTGAGATCATCTCATCAACACGTTCATTAATCCTATTATAAAGTTCTTCTCTTTCTCTATTTAATCCTATTTTAAGAATACGAAATGGACGCTCTTTTTTTGTTTGTTTATGAAAAGAAGAAAATGGACGTTTTGTCATCATATAAATTTCTAAAGCATGAATTATTCTTTTTGCATTTCGCAAATCTACTTTATTATAATAAACAGGATCAACCAAACGTAATTGATTTCTTAAAAAATCAAGACCTTTTTCCTTATAAACCATCTGCATCTCTTCACGGACGACAGGATCTATAGTGGGCAAATCGTCGATTCCATTACAAACAGCATCAATGTACAACATCGAACCTCCAACTAAAAAAACAATATCATTTTTCAAAAATAAATCAGACAATAACGATAGCACATCTAATTCATATTGTCCACAACTATAACTTTCAGTTATTGATTTATTTCCTATAAAATAATGTGCAACTCGTTTTAGTTGCACATCTGTAGGAGCTGCTGTTCCTATTTTTAGTTCCCTATAAAATTGTCGAGAATCTGCAGATACAATAGGAGACTTCAGTTTTTCAGCCAAACGTAAACTCAACTCTGTTTTCCCAACACCAGTTGGTCCTAATAATACCACCAAAGTTTTCCCCTCCTGCATGATTCTTAACGAATTAAAAATCAGAATCGTTAAAATCTATATTTTCAAAACCTTCTGCATCCAACTCGTCTGCACTAAAATCATCATCACCATAAAAATCTAAATCCACAACATCCATTTCTTTTGTTGAAAAATCATCAAACGCCTGTAGCTGAATAGGCGGATTGCCTTTAGACAATGAACAAACTGCTTGCTCTTGGTTTGTCCCTAATATAATTTCACGTAATTCAATAAAGAAATTTCTATCAGAAACATTATCAAATAAATATAACAAACGCTGTTTTTCTTCTGTAATCAAATCACGCAATTCTACTTTATCCATTACTAAATTATCGTATTCAGAACTTGAATCTATTTCAAATAAAGTAACCTCTTGCTCACGCTCCCATTGATCGGAACACAAGAAAAATGAAGTAACCTGATTCTTTTCATAACCAACAGAATCTAAAATCGCATTATGAAAATCAAAAAAAGTTGCATCTGCATCAATTTTTATTTCTCTGTAAAAATTATCCACTTCGTCAGAGAATATTACAAATCTATATACCATGTTTTTTCTTATTAAAATTGAGTCAAAAATAATGTTTTAATATGAACTATCAAAGGCTACAAAAAGAAAAAACTTTGCAATGCAAAGTTCTTCATTTTACATAAGGGGAAAACATTTTTATCTTTTTAATAGTTTTTCTATTTCCTCAACATGATTTTTAAATTCCTTGTCTGTATCCATTAAATCGTTAACAACAGAACAAGAGTGCAACACCGTAGCATGATCCCTACCTCCTACCGCACGTCCAATCTCCGACAACGATCTTTTAGTCATCTGTTTTGACAAATACATTGCAATATGACGAGCATTAGCAACTTCACGTACTCTTGATTTCGATGCAACAGAATCTTCCGAAACAGAAAAGTAATTACATACAATTTCTCTAATTTTTTCAGGAGTAAGTTCCAATGGTATCGTATTAACTATTTTCCCAACTACATTTACTGCCAAATTCATATCTATTTTTTCATCAGTAAAAGTAGAATGTGCCAATAACGACAACAATACACCTTCCAAATCACGAACATTATCAACTACATTTTCCGCAATATAATCAATAACATCTTCAGGGATATCCAAACCATCCTTATAAATCTTATTTTTCAAAATTGCCTTACGCAAGTCATAGTCAGGCTTTTCGATTTCAGCAGTTAACCCCCATTTAAAACGAGTCAACAAACGTTCTTCCATTCCCTGTAAAGCACTCGGAGCTTTATCCGAAGTCAAAATTAGTTGTTTACCAAGTTGATGTAAATGGTTGAATATATGAAAAAATGTTTGTTGTGTTTTATCTTTCCCTGACAAGGTTTGTATATCATCTATTATCAAAACATCTATGCTTTGATAGAAATTCAAAAAATCGTTCAATTTATTAAAACGAACAGCATCGGTAAATTGAATGCAAAACAAATTAGCCGAAACGTAGAGCACCCGTTTTTCGGGATTCAATTGTTTTGCCATCAAACCGATAGCTTGAGCAAGATGCGTTTTCCCAACACCCGACTGTCCAAACAAAAACAAGGGATTAAATGGCGTACGACCAGGATCGTTCGCAATGCTTACTCCAGCAGTTCTTGCCAACTTATTACAACGTCCTTCTATAAATGTGTTAAAATTATATATAGGATTTAATTGAGGATCTAAATCTTTAGGAAACACATTATTTGCCCAAGGCAATGTTGGTTCCGACGCCTTTAATATAGTTTTAATAGGTTCCTCTTTTTCCTCTTGAGCAGAAGGAATAATTGGGGTAGATGATGAGTTTTCTGATTTATCAACCAAAACATTATAAAGCAATTTCGTAGGGCGACCTGCTTCTTTCTCTAATGTTGCACACAACAATCCCGCATATCTTTCCTCTATAAGCTCGTAAAAAAACATACTAGGGAGTTGCAACAATATCTCATTATGCTCGTATTTTAACGGCACAATGGGTGCAAACCAAGTCGTATAAACAGCTTCAGGAACATTATCCTTTAGCACGACCAAACACCTATTCCACAACTCTTGACAATTCATTTTTTACTTCACTTATTTATCCCTCATTTTTGATTGGGGGAACAAAAGTAGTCCTTTTTCTTATATCACAAAAATATATTCGACAAGACCTTTTTTGTTAAAAACTTAAACAATTAAAAAACAATCTATTAAACACAACCAACTTGTAATCAATATATTAGCAAAATGCATTATTTTTAACAAATAACTATATTACAAGCATTTACATTCAATTGTATTTATTTTCATTTGCACAAAAATCCTCCTAACATCTCATTTTAGTAATAAATATAGAGTTAGAAAGATTTCTGTTTTTGTTATTTTTTAGAATGTTTATAAATTATTTATCCTTCTTTCCAAACAACGAAAAATGCACATAGCGCTTTGGATGCTCTTTCAAATCTTTCAATAAGAGATTTGCACTATTTACCGTTGAATCTAAATTATTATAAAGCGATTTATCTTTCAAAAGTAAACCTAACGAACCTTCTTTATCGTTTAAACTTTTCGACAACGTTTGTAGGTTCGCCATTGTAGAATCAACTTTTGCCAACAATTCAGTATAATCAGCTTCTTTTAAATCTGAGGACACCTTTTTAAAATCCATTGAAATGGAATCTATATTTGCAATAACAGAAGGGACTTTTCCATCCATCAAAGAACGCAAGCGTGCTGATGAAACGCTCAGATCATTAGTCATTTTTTCTATTGATGCCAAAGATTTTTTTATTTCAGGAGATGCGACTAATTGTTGTACACAAAGAATTGTAGAATCAACATCCTCAATGGTTTTATACAGTTTTGGTAAAAATTGTCCTGACAACAAATCCATCAATCCTGCCACCTTCACAGAAGCCAACGTATCGCCATCAGCAATATATTCATTTGTTTCTGCCATTGCTAAACGTATAGCCTTACCTCCCATCAATCCATCATCAAACATCTCAGCAATCGTTCCTTTAGGGAGTTTAAGATCTTTATCTGTTGTAAATTCTACCAAAAACGGATATTCTTTTGAAAAGTCGTAAGTAATATTTTTCACTTGCCCAACTTTATAACCTTTAACATAAACAGGACATGAGGCAACCAACCCCTCTACCGACTCATAATGAGCATAATACTTATTTATAGGGTCAAACAAATTTATACCCTTCAAATAATTCAATCCAAAATACAAAATGGCTAAAGCAGTTATCACCAACAACGCAATTTTAACCTCTCGTGTAAAAATCTTTTTCATAGCTAATATTTTATTTTAACATCGACAATGCTTCTTTTACAGAAATCTTTTCCCCATTCAAAAAGGCAATAATGAAACTATCTCCAAATTTTTTATCCATATCTTTTTTAAGTTTCTTTATTTCACTATAAGAATTGGTTTCTCCACAGGTATATTTAACCCATCCACCTTCCTCATAATATGCTAAATTCGTTTCCCCTTTCAGCGATAAATGACCAAGAGGCAAAACTTCTTTTGAAACAAACAATTGCAATTTAAATATTGGCATTATAGTATCGTTGCAATGTTGTTCTACAACCATTTCTTGTGTGTTTTTTTCTGGTTTAAATTTTAAACCATTTTTTTTATCAAACTCATGTTTATATTGCTCAAAAGCACAAACAATAGACTCTGCTATAGCATTTTGCCCTTTTTTAGACATCATATAAGATTGATCGCTCGCATTCGACACGAAACCCATTTCGACTAAAACACTTGGCATTTTGGTTTGATGTAAAACCCAAAACAAATCTTGACGCACTCCTCTATCTGTTCGGTCTGTTTTTTTTGAAAAATTTTGCTGAATTAAATCCGCCATCTGCAAACTTTGATCAATATATTGATCTTGCATAAATTCAAACATAATATACGATTCAGGCGAAGTTGGGTCAAAACCTTGATAACTCTCTCGATCTTTTTCTAACAAAATAACAGAATTTTCACGTTTCGCTACTTCAAAGTTCGCACCTGCTTTTGCTAAACCGATCACATAAGTTTCTGTTCCACAAGGGCGTTTCGATTCATTTGAGTTCGTATGAATACTTATAAACAAATCGCCATTTGCACGATTAGCTATCATCGGACGATCTTTCAATGGCACAGTTTTATCTGAATCTCGCGTATAAATGACCTTTACATTTGGACAACGTTCCAATATTTTTTTCCCTACCAACAATGCCACATTCAAATTCAAATCTTTCTCTTTGACAATTGTTCCAACAGCTCCAGGATCTGTACCTCCATGACCAGGATCCAAAACCACGGTAAACTGTTTAGCCGACAATGACACTACAATAAAAAAACAGAAAATCATCAAAAAAAGTTGTCTCTTCATATCAAACATTTTCATTCCTTGCAAAAATACGAAATATTCAACCACAAAAATGCCCATTTTTCAAAAAACAACATTTCAAAAATTTCCTTTAGGGCATTCGCCTTTAATTCATTAACTTTGCAGATTAAAAAGGTTTATACTTTGTGTAGTAATCTAACATATAAAAAAGGTTCGGGGAAAAATAAATTATTTATTCTTCTTTTCTCTCTTTGGGTTATTCCTGCTACACTTGTCGGACAGAAAAAATCTAACGATCAGATAGTTAAAGACTCCATCACAATAGAATCTAAAACTCAACCAAAGTCAAAAATCGACGCAATTGTTAATTATCAAGCTCGTGATTCTATATTATTATTCGAAAACGGAACAGGATTCCTTTATGGTAAAGCAAATGTTGACTATCAACTTCAACGACCTGTTCAACTCGAAGCCGAAATCATTAGACTCGTGATGGATAGTAGTCTTGTATATGCCGAAGGCATTGTCGATAGTGTTGGAGACCAAATAGGATTCCCTATTTTTCGCGAAGGCGACGATGAATATCGTGCCACTTCGTTAAAATATAATTTCGATAGTCGCAAAGGTTATATCAGACGGGGAATTACCGAACAAGGCGATGGATACATCGTGGCCGACGAATCAAAAAAAGGTGCCGATGACATGCTTTTTATGCGAAATGGGAAATATACCACTTGCGACAATCATGATCATCCGCACTTCTATTTGCAACTAACTAAAGCAAAAGTAAAACCACAACATTATGTTGCAACAGGTCCTGCATATTTGGTTATAGAAGATGTACCTCTTCCTATTGCCGTACCTTTTGGATTTTTTCCTTTTACAAAGTCGTATTCATCTGGCATTATTATGCCTTCTTATGGTGACGACTTTACTCGAGGTTTTTACTTGAAAAACGGAGGATACTACTTTGCTTTAAGCGATTATTTCGATTTAGAGTTAACAGGCGATATTTATACAAAAGGAACATGGGCTCTTTATGCTCGTTCGTCATACAAAAAACGCTATAAATTCAGAGGAAACATAAACCTCAGTTACAGAAATGACGTTACCGGTATCAAAGGATTACCAAACTACGCTCAAAGCCGAAATTTCAGAATGTCGTGGACTCATAGCCAAGATAGTAAGGCAAGCCAATACAGCACATTCTCTGCTTCTGTCGATTTTGCTACTAGTGGTTATACTCATAGCAACATCAATCACTACTACAATGCAAATGAATTGGCAAAAAATACCACAAGTTCAAGTATTTCCTACACACAACGATTCCCTGAAAGTCCTTGGAGTATCTCGGTTACAGCTATGCTTACACAGAGAACAAAAGACTCGGTCATCAATCTCAATCTCCCAAATATGACTTTCTCGATGAGTCGAATCTACCCATTCAAAAAGAAAAATAGAGTTGGCAAAGAACGTTGGTACGAAAAAATCTATATGAGTTATACAGGGACATTCGCAAATAGTATCGAAACAAAAGAAAACTTGTTGTTTAAAACAAAATTTTCAAAATGGAGAAATGGATTCAAACATCAAATTCCAATTGGAGCTTCGTTTAATATTTTTAAATACATATCTATCACACCAACATTTAACTTCAATTACAAATGGTATTTTAGCCGAGAAGAACGTTCTTGGGACGAACAAAACCAACGCGAAGTGATTGACACAACTGCAGGTTTCTACAACGTTTACGATTTTAGCCTTGGTGTTAGTATGCAAACAAAAATTTATGGTTTTTACACTCCTATTCGGAAAATTTTTGGCGACAAAGTCGATCGTATTCGTCATATCATAACTCCATCTATATCATTCAATTATCACCCCGATTTTAGCGACCCACTATTTAAATTTTACAAGACATACACACAAACCATTATCGACAAAAACAACATCAATCGAATACAAACTAAAGAGGTAACGTACTCTCCTTATGCCAATTCGCTTTATGGTGTTCCGGGTAAAGGGACAAGTGGAAGTTTAGGATTTTCTTTGGCAAACAATCTGGAAATGAAGGTAAAAGACACCTCCGATTCAACCAAAACAAATGCTTACAAAAAAATTAGTTTGATAGACAATTTTTCTATCAGCGGAAGTTACAATTTTGCAGCCGATTCAATGAAACTTGGTAATTTCAGTACCAACCTTCGGTTGAAAATTACAAAAAAATTTTCCATCAATCTCAGTGGAGCTTTTGACCCTTACAAATATGCTCTCAACGAAAACGGGAATCCTATACACATCAACAAACTCCGAAAATTTCCTCGATTTTTAGGTACAGGTACATCTTTTCAATATACGTTTAACAATGATACATTCAAAAGAAAAGACAAGAAAAATGACGAAGATGAAAATGAAATCGATGCTGACCCTTTAGACGAAGAAAATGATGAATTTAGCGATGAAGAAAGCAATTCTGAATTTGATGACGAAAAGAAGAAAAAAGATGCAGAAGAAGACGATGATGGCTACCAAAAAATAACAATTCCTTGGAGTTTGAGTGTCAATTATTCGATACGATGGGGACAAAGCAATGTTTTCAACAAAGAAAAAATGGAATACGACCGAAAGTTTACACACAATTTAAGTCTTTCGGGAAGCATTTCGCCAACTCCACAATGGCATATTTCTTACTCGCTTTCGTACGATTTCAACGCAAAAAAAGTTACCTCTACCAATATTTCTATCAATAGAGATTTACACTGTTGGATTTTGTCAGCATCAATGAGTCCTTTTGGTTTATACAAGTCGTACACCGTTACCGTAGGAGTCAAATCGGCAATGCTACGCGATTTGAAATACGAAAAAAGAAGTGACAATAGCGACAACAATCGCAAATGGTTTTAAACCTTTGCTGACATATTTACCGAATTTTACTTTTGGCATTATCTTTGAAAAATATTTTTGCAGAAATACTTTGATTATGGATCCACGAAAATATTCCGATAGATTAAAAAATATTCTTATGTTCAGCGGAGAAGAAGCTGTACGTTTATGTGAAAGTAGTATCATGCCAGAACACCTTTTGCTAGGACTATTGCGTGAAGGCTCTGGGCGTGCAATTGATATTTTAAAACAATTAGGCGTTGACACGAATATTCTTAAAAAAGAAATAGAACAACGTTGTTCCAATAAAAACATACAAAGCGATATTCCTGACAACATTTCTATGCATTCCACTACGGGAGATGTCCTGCATTTTATGCATTTAGAAGCTCGCTCACTCAAGTCAAAGCAAATCGATTCAGAGCATTTGCTACTTGCTTTTTTGAAAGGAGATGACAACATTGGGAAGCAAATTCTTCAAGAAAAAAACATTGATTACTATAGCATTCGAGATTTGATTGATGCTAAAAAAGAGATTTCATTACAAGATTCTATCCCTACAGAAGACGATTTAGACGAGGAATTTGATGAATTTGAAAGCAAAAAAGAGATAAAAACCGTACAAAAAAGCAAAACCACATCCGACACACCTGCTCTCGACAAATTTGGTTTTGATATGACAAAAGCGGCGGCAGAAAACAAACTCGACCCGATTGTTGGACGCGAAAAAGAGACCGAACGCGTCATTCAAATACTCAGCCGAAGAAAGAAAAACAACCCAATTTTGATTGGCGAACCCGGGGTTGGTAAAACTGCCATTGTAGAAGGGCTTGCCAATTGCATTGTGCAACATAAAGTACCACGCCAACTTTGGAACAAGCGTGTTGTTTCGCTCGATATGGCTGGCATTGTAGCAGGAACAAAATATCGTGGGCAATTCGAAGAACGAATAAAAGCCATTATCAACGAACTGCAAAACAATCCAGACGTCATTCTTTTTATTGACGAGATTCACACTATTATTGGTGCGGGCGGAGCTACAGGTTCGCTCGATGCAGCCAATATGCTCAAACCAAGCCTTGCTCGTGGCGAGATGCAATGCATTGGAGCGACAACGCTCGACGAATATCGTAAAACAATAGAAAAAGACGGTGCTTTAGAGCGACGTTTCCAAAAAATTTTAGTAGAACCGACTTCTGCTGACGACACTTTGACCATTCTGAAAAACATTAAATTCAGATACGAAGATCATCACAACGTGAAATATTCCGACGAAGCACTTATGGCTTGTGTACGCCTAACCGATCGCTACATCAGCGACCGCTGTTTCCCCGATAAGGCTATAGACGTCCTCGACGAAGCTGGTGCAAAAATGCATATCAACTTCACCGAGATACCTGAAGAAATTAAAGTATTAGAGCAAAAAATAGACGAAGCCAACAATTTAAAAATTGAAGCTTCGAAACGTCAGGACTACGAAGAAGCCGCCAACCAACGCGACATTGCCCGCAAACTCACCGACGAACTGAAAGCGTTCGAAAACAATTGGAAACAAGAAAACAATGCCGAACCACAAATAATAGACGAAGACCAAATAGCCGAAACCGTAGCTTCGATAACAGGAGTCCCTGCCAAACGTATTGCACAGACCGAAGGCATTCGACTAAAACAGATGAACAACATATTGAAAGAAAATATCATAGGACAAAATGATGCTATCAACAAAATAGTAAAATCTATTCAACGCAACCGCGTAGGCATAAAAGACCCAAACAAACCTATCGGTACGTTTATTTTTCTCGGTCCTACGGGTGTAGGTAAAACGCATCTTGCAAAAAAACTTTCCGAACAAATGTTCGATAGTCGCGATGCACTTATCCGCATCGATATGAGCGAATACCTTGAAAAGTTCAGTGTTTCTCGCTTGATAGGAGCTCCTCCTGGCTATGTAGGACACGAAGATGGCGGACAGCTCACCGAGCGTGTTCGTCGCAAACCTTACTCTGTCATTTTGCTCGACGAGATAGAGAAAGCACACCCCGATGTGTTCAACCTTTTACTGCAAGTGCTCGACGAAGGCAGACTCACCGACAGCCTTGGGCGTATTGTCGATTTCAAAAACACGATTATCATTATGACCTCGAATGTAGGCTCACGCCAACTCAAAGATTTTGGCAAAGGCATTGGCTTTGCTTCACAAGCAAAAGACGACAACGAAGTGTCGCAAAGTACCGTGCAGAAAGCATTAAACAAAACGTTCTCGCCGGAGTTTCTCAACCGTATAGACGACATTGTGATGTTTAACAACTTGACGAAAGCCGACATCAAGCGTATTATCGACTTGGAATTGGCTACGCTTGGCAAACGACTCGAAAACCTACATCTGCAGATTACATTGAACGACGAAGCGAAACACTTTATTGCCGACAAAGGCTACGATGCACAAAACGGTGCTCGCCCCTTGAAACGTGCTATACAAAAATATATAGAAGACCCCGTAACCGATTTTCTGCTCGACAATCCGACAGAATACACTACGCTACACTTTACGCTTGCTGATGACAAAAACTCTTTGCAACTCCACTGCAAAGCATAGCATAAAAAAAGCGAACCCGTTTGGGTTCGCTTTTTTATTTAAGAAAATTCTCTTATTTCAGTTTCATCTCTTTCCACGTGCTTGCAGCAGATGGGCTTGTTGCTATAACTGGAGTTTGTGGTTTCTCGTTGATTAAGAACGCCTCTTTTTTCACATTCTTATTGATATAATCCGCCAAATCAGAATAAGATACATTACCTTGTGTCTCTTGTAATTTCTTCAGCAAGAAATAAGTAAATAATCCGTGTCCTTTTTCAGGATAGGTCATCGCAGTCTCATCACCGCTTGATGCTGAGAAGACAACTGATTTACCTTCCAATACTTCTTTCTTTGCCTCGCGAGCCACACCGCGAGCAGCCACAAGCATGCTACCTTCTTTGTTTGCGCCAGTGAAACAAGCATCCATAAAGTAAGTGATGTTTGATGCTTTTGTATTTGCCAAAGTGGTATAAAGTGTATTC
>JAZSBO010000007.1:0-16460 GCA_045602425.1 Paludibacteraceae bacterium
TGTGAATACTGATGCAGATGCCATTCTCGTTCCACATAACACTGCACGCTTTTCTGTAACCATATCTCTCGCATAGGTAGAGATTGAAGTCACTAATCAAGTCATTGTAATTGGCTTTGCCTATATGCGCGTTACTTGATATGGCATATCAGTTTGGAACAATGCGTCAATATCCACCTTGCGTATAAAAATCTTCCTATTCATCTTAATGCACTTAATCTTACCTGTTATGCAGTATCTGTAAACGGTGGTGCTGCTGACTCCCATTAAGTTGGCAACATCATCACACGAGAGATACTCCTTTTTAAGTGTAGTGGAAGTGACAGGTGGAAGGTTTTCCTTTTGCAGGATTTTTTCTAACTTTTGCTCTCTTAAGCGAACCTTATAGCTCCGCTGCGAACATTGGTGAGAGCAAGACATTGTGTTCAGTTTATGTGCGATAAATTCTTTGCCGCAAAACAGACAAACTTTTTTACTACTATTTTGCTCATTTTTGCGATATGTTTTGTAGATTCGCATCACCGAACATCTGAGCGAAATTTCGGGAGAAATAAATACAGACGATGTTTTAGGTGAGATAAATTCTACTTGTTTTAAAGAATATTCAATTCTTTTCGCCTTGTGTCAGATGCACCTCATTGCACACCATTGCAAAACCCGCATCATTTGGGAGACGAGAGCATTTATCAAAATGACATCTGACATCGACGCCGAAATAACACCGAAAAAAATGATAAAATAAGTATGATTGGTGATAAGTTGACCTTATCACAAAAACAACTATAAACAACTGACAAACAGAGAATTGACAAGAATTTACAAAACAAGACAGGTGTGAATCAACGATTAAAAGCATTTCCTTTTCCTAAGTTACATTGCTCACATTTAGTTTCTAAGTTTTCAGGAACAGTTTCTCCTCCTTTTGACCATGGAATAATATGATCTACATGTAGTTTGACTCCCATTTCATTCATCGGGCTACGTCCACATGCTTTACAAGTAAAACCATCTCTCATCAAGATTTGAAATCTTAGTCTGTCTGATATTTCCCGTTTGGTTCTATGTACTATTTTAGTTTTATTATCTAGTGGATGATTCTCTTCTGGTTTAGAAACAGATACAGTTTCTGTAGACATATACTTGACAAATTCTTCTAATGCTTTACGAAAACTTCCAAACCGTTTTTCATATGTTCCCGCAGAATAATTAGAAAGAGGTTTTTTGAGCTCATGATATTTTGGTTGTCTTCCTAAACTTATCCACACGTGTTCTAAATTTGAAAATAGTTCATCTTCAGAAATGTTTATTTTGCTTCTTGCTGGCTCTAACTTGCATAGTTGCATTAATTTAAACCAAGAGCCAAATCTTCTTTGTAATGTGCTAGGATGAAATCTTCCATATTTTTCATACTCTGCAATAGTTACAGAATTCTTATTTAATCCAACTGCAACTCCCTTAACATCCTCAATGAGTTCTTCATCAGGGATATTTCTATTGTATTCGTTTAAGACAAACTCCATTATATATTCTATTATTGATTATAAAAAATTACAACTCACTCTACTATTCCACGCAAAGTTTACTTTCCGATGCAAAATTTACTAAAAATGTTTCCCAAAACTTCGTCGGTGGCGAGTGCTCCGCCGGTGATGGCACCAAGATGATTGATACATTCGCGGAGATCCATTGACATGAGTTCGCCGGATAATCCGACACGTAATCCGTCTTGTACACGACGAATGGCGTCAAGAGCATGAAGCAGACTTTCGTAGTGGCGGGCATTGGAAATGGTGACGTCTTCGAGTGCTTTTTCGTTGATGTTTGAAGCCTCAATCAATAAGCGTTGTAAAGTGTCGATTCCAATGTTGTTTTTGGCAGAAATAAAGCAGTGAGTGAATGTTGTTGAGAGGTGCGAAATATCGGTTTTATCTGTTTTGTTGAAGACGATAATTAGTTTTTTGTCTTTTGGAATAGAAAGGGTTGTGGGGTTAAAAGATTTTGTGGTTGAGGCATCAATTATCCAAAGAATGATTTGGGCTTTTTCTATTGTTTGATAAGTTCGTTCAATGCCGAGATTCTCAATTGTGTCAGTAGTTTCTCTAATTCCTGCCGTATCAATAAATCGAAATAAAATACCATTAAGAGAAACGGTATCTTCTATCACATCGCGAGTGGTGCCGTGAATGTCGCTTACGATAGCTTTTTCTTCCCCAACAAGTCGGTTGAGTAGGGTAGATTTCCCTGCGTTAGTTTCCCCGACAATTGCAACGGGTATGCCATTTTTAATGGCATTTCCCACAGAAAAAGAATTAGTTAAACGGCTGATTTTTTGCTCGATTTCGTTAGCGAGTTTTTGCAATTCGGTACGATCGGCAAACTCAAGTTCTTCGTGGTCAGCAAAGTCAAGTTCCAACTCAACAAGCGAAGTAAAATCAAGAAGTTTTATTCTAAGTTGAGCCAATTCATCGGAAAATCCGCCTCGCATTTGGTTAAGAGCTATTCGATGAGCTGCTTTAGAATTAGATGCGATTAGGTCTGCAACAGCCTCTGCTTGCGATAAATCCATTTTCCCATTTAGAAAAGCACGTTGCGTAAATTCACCAGCTTTTGCCATCGAACAACCATTTTCTATCAAAAGTTTTAGAATTTCTTGTTGAATAAAAAGTGACCCATGGCAACCAATTTCAACTACATCTTCGCCCGTAAACGAATGTGGAGAGCGGAATAGTGAAATTAAAACCTCGTCGATAATTTCATTTTTGCTATTTATAATGCGTCCAAATTGAACGGTATTTCTGTCCATTTCGGCTATTGATATTCCAGATTTCAGTGGTTTGAAAATCTTGTCAGTAATTTCAATCGCACGACCTCCGGATATGCGAACAACAGCAATTCCGCCCACGCCAGCAGCGGTAGAAATAGCACAAATAGTATCATTGTGTATTTGCATCAGAAACTGATATTTTGAAGAATAATTTTACTTAATACTATTTCTATAATAAATGGAGTCATCACAATAGAAACAGAATTTATTATCAAATACATATAATATTTCTGCTCATCTTGAAGCGAAAAACTATCAATAGGCAATAATTTATCCATCGCAGATTTTAAAATATATGCTGAAAATATTGCAAAAATCCGAACAATAAAAAAATTAGGAAATAACGCCAACAACATTCGAATAAAAAACACGCCCGTAAAACTATAACCGATTATTTTTTCATTCAAATCGTCAGGTATTTCTACGTCATATATTTTTTGCAATGAAAATCGCGAAATCCATAAAGCAATAGGTATCGACAGCGAAAAAATAATCAACCATAATACAGGACGTAAAAATATCACATAAATTGGGAATCCATTAACAACAGCACCTATAACTGTCAAAACACAACTAATAAAAACAAAAGGGATCAGATACGTCTGTCTTACATTTTTGGTATCATTCGCAATTCGATTCCACTCATTATTGCCATCTAATAATAAATTTAACGACCGAACAAAAGCAAAACGTATAAAATCCCAAAGTTCTTTCATAGAGGGTTTTATTCAGCACTTAATTCCGCATGCATATTTGCTGCCGCACGGCGACCATCGCCCATTGCAAGAATCACTGTTGCTCCACCACGAACAATATCACCACCAGCATAAACACCCTTATGATTACTTTGCATTTTTTCATTCACCAGGATTGTGTTTTTACGCCCTAATTCCAAACCTTTAATTGATGTAGGAACAATAGGATTTGGCGAAACTCCAACTGCCACAATTGCCATATCAATATCGATAGTTTCAGTTTTTCCTTGTACAGGGACTGGACTACGGCGACCGCTTTCATCTGGTTCTCCTAACTCCATTACTTGCAAAACAACTTGCTTAACTGCTCCGTTTTCGTCTGCAATATATTCTATCGGATTATGCAATGTTTTGAATTCAATTCCCTCTTCTTTAGCATGTTTTACCTCTTCCAATCGAGCAGGCATTTCTTCTTCCGAACGACGATAGGCAATAAATACACGCTCTGCTCCTAAACGTTTTGCCGTACGACAAGAGTCCATTGCCGTATTTCCACCTCCTACAACCATTACACTTTTTGCTTCATTGATTGGTGTATCGGTAATCTCATTCGATGCATCCATTAAATTCACACGAGTCAAATACTCATTTGACGACATTATATTAATAGCATTTTCGCCCGGGATATTCATAAAATTAGGCAACCCTGCTCCTGAAGCTACAAAAATACCTTTAAAACCTTCTCCTTCAAGTTCTTCTACACTTATTGTTTTACCAATTACACAATCTTTTACAAACTGAACACCCATTTTTTCAAGGTTTTCAATCTCTACATCAACAATTCTATTAGGCAAACGGAATTCTGGAATACCGTACTTCAAAACACCACCAATTTCGTGCAAAGCCTCAAATACTGTTACATCATAACCATATTTAGCCATATCGCCAGCAAATGCCAATCCTGCAGGTCCAGAACCTACAACCGCAACCTTTATTCCGTTCGAAGGTGCAATCTCAGGTAATGCTATTTTACCACTTTCTCTTTCAAAGTCAGCAACAAAACGTTCCAAATTACCAATAGCTACTGCTGGTGCTTTCATCTTCAGATGAATACAACGGCTTTCACATTGTTTTTCTTGAGGACAAACACGTCCACAAACAGCGGGTAATGCTGATGTTGCTTTTAGAACTTTTGCCGCCTCAAGAAACTCTCCACGTTCAACATTTTTTACAAAAGAAGGGATATTTATTCCAACAGGACAACCTTCCATACAAGTTGGATTAAGGCAATCTAAACAACGTTTTGCTTCAAGCAATGCTTGTTCTTTTGTTAAACCAATATTTACCTCTTCGGTTCGTGTTGTTGCACGATAAACAGGGTCTAATTCATTCATCTTGCAACGCTCTATTTGCGTACGTTCTTTTGGCTTCATCGTTTTACGTAGCTCTTGTCGCCATTCTGCATCTCTATTTGTAAGTTCTAACAAAGGAGTATTTTGCATCATCTTCTCTGCATCAGCCGCAAATTCTGCTTTTAGCATTGATTGAACAATCTTATTGTCAGCAGTCTTAATTGATGACTCAAGTTTCTTCATTTCGTCTTTCTCAACGTTTTTAAATGCACCCATACGCTTAAGCATTTCATCAAAATCTACAGCATGCCCATCAAATTCAGGACCGTCGACACAAACAAACTTCGTTTTCCCTCCAACAGTAACACGACAAGCTCCGCACATTCCCGTTCCATCAACCATAATTGTATTTAACGAAACATCGGTAGGAATCCCATATTTTTTTGTTAATAAACAACAAAACTTCATCATTATAGCAGGACCAATGGCAAAACACTTATCAACCTTTTCACGCTTAATTACAGATTCGATTCCTTCTGTTACCAAACCTTTATTACCATAAGAGCCATCGTCGGTCATTATAATAACCTCATCAGAAGATTTTCGAACTTCGTCTTCTAAAATAATCAATTCCTTATTACGCCCTGCCAACACCGAAATAACACGATTACCCGCAGCTTTCAATGCTTGAATAATAGGCAACATAGGGGCTACTCCTACACCGCCACCTGCACAAACCACTGTGCCAAAATTTTCGATATGGGTTGCTTGACCCAATGGTCCAACTATATCAGCAATGGTATCACCTACATTTAATTGACAAAGTTTACTCGATGAAAGACCTATTGTTTGAACTACTAATGTAATTGTTCCTTTTTGTGTGTCAGCATCTGCTATCGTCAAAGGCATTCGCTCTCCTACTTCATCAACACGAATTATCACAAAATGCCCAGCTTTACGCGATTTCGCTATAAGCGGAGCTTCTACTTCCAATTTAAAAACTTTTTCTGAAAATTGCTGTTTTGATACTATTCTATTCATGATTCTTTATTTACTTTTTTATTTACATGAAGCAACAAACGCATTCATCTCTTCTAAATGTTTTTCTATACTCTGAAGCAACTTAAATTGAGCTCTTGCACGTTGCAAATTATGTTCTTTCGATTTTGTTTTATAATAAATATCGCCATTGATGTAATCAGTCAAAAAACGAACGGTTTGCATATAAGTCAGTAGTCGTCCTCCAAACGGCAATAGTGATTTCTCCAATGGAGTCAAGAATGTTGCTGTTTCTAAATATCCTTTCGTGTAAGCCTTAAATATAGACATATTCAAATTGACATTTTCCAAATTTTCATCATCTTCGGCACCTGTATTCGCCGCGGTTCGTATAAAATCACCAATATCAGAAAGGACAAAACCTGGCATCACCGTATCCAAATCAATCACACAAAGGAACTTCCCTTCTTTATCAAACAAAATATTGTTTACTTTCGTATCACAATGATTAATACGTTTTTTTAGTTTCCCTTCGCGATAAAGCCGTTCAGGTAAACACAATTCATAAGCACGTTTTTCAATTTCGTCTATCAAATCGCCAACTTTATTAGCACGCTTTACAGGATCATTCACCACAGCTTCATAAAATTGCTGCAAACGAAATTCCATATTATGAAAATTTGGAATAGTTTCACCTAATGGTTCTCCTGGCAAATCCGACAAATCTTTCTGAAATTGTCCGAAAGCACGACCTGCATCATAGGCAGATGCTTCTGTAACCTCATCAACAGAAATCGTATCTGGAATAAACAACATAAAACGCCAATATGATTCACCATCAAAATAATATAACTTACCATCGTGCGTTGGAATCATTGTTAGCACTTTACTATCAATATTATCAACGTCACGCTGTTCAAGTTTTGAACGCAACTGCGATGTTACTCTAAAAATATTTTCTTGCATCATCTCCACATTCTGAAAAATATGATGATTGATACGTTGCAAGAGATAGTCGGGAGTAGTTGCTTCTTGTGTTCGTACTACAAAAGTGTCGTTTATAAGACCTGCACCCAAAGCATTACACGAAGCAAACTTACCCGTTGTTGCAAACAAATCAAAAAGTTGTTGAGGATTCATAATCATTTTCATTTTGGTTACAAAATTAAAACAAAAACTCCGCCTTGAAAAATATCTATATTTATTTTATTCAAAAAAAGAGATTCCAATTGGAATCTCTTAAAATTTTCTCGATTAAAATCGAATCTTACGCGTTTGCTATTTTTTCAATAGCTAATTTTCCTCTGTAATATCCACATTCGCCACATACAGTGTGATAAATGTGCATAGCACCACAATTAGGACAAACGGCAAGAGTCGGAGCAACAGCTTTATCATGAGTTCTTCTCTTGGCTGTTCTCGTTTTTGATTGTTTTCTCTTAGGATGTGCCATTTCAATTTATTTTTAATTGTTGTCTAATATATTTTTTAACTTCTCCCAACGTGGGTCGGTTATTCCTTTATCTTTTATTTTTTGTTCCGAAGAATAATTTTCATCCACTAAACATTTTTGCAAATAAGCAGTCATTGTTTTTTCGCATTCACCATCGTTGTGTTTATGCTGTATAGGCACAGCCAATGCTATCATTTCATACAACAACCATGCAACGTTAATATCTTCCGTTTGATTCGAAGCGATTATTATATCATCGCCCTCATCACAATAATTATCGCCAAGTTTTACCGAAAAAGTTCTTTTTTCTTCTATCGGCAACGACATCAGCTCTAAACATCTATCGCAAATTACTTGCACTTTCCCATGCAGATGAAAAAAAAATTCAAAGAACATCGCTTTTTTTGTTACGGTAAGCTCTACATCTATCAAACCACTGCCAATATCAGTACTCTCAACCGCCGAGAAAAAATCATCTGCTAACTTATAGCGATAGTTTTTACTCTCTTTTATGTTTTTTAGCGATACATTATAAATTTCTAATCTTTCCATTTTTACGAGGCTAAAAAACTTTGCAAAGGTAAAGAAAAACCTACTAAAAAAAAAACTTTTTACATTGTTTTTTACAAACAAAGATACAAGTAACTAAAACAAAACACCTTAAATCAAAAAAATATTACTTTAAGTAATTCAGTACTTTTATTTTTTACAAGTCATTCGTAAAGATTACAATAATTTTACTTTTTCAAAGCAATGCGAAAAGTAGTACCCACACCAAGTTCCGAATTTTTCACAAAAATTTTACCCTTGTGATACTCCTTTATTATACGCTTTGCTAACGACAATCCCAGTCCCCAACCTCGTGTTTTTGTTGTGTAGCCAGGTAAAAATATCGTCTTTTGTTTCGATTTGACTATACCCTTACCCGTATCAGTTATATCAATAAATACACATTTTGGAGTTTCAGTAACCCCAAAACGTATTTCACCAATACCATCCATAGCATCAATGGCATTTTTACAAAGATTCTCTATAACCCAACCAAACAAATCAACATTAACTCTCACCTGTAAAGCCATATTTGGCTCATAGTGAAAAATTACCTTGTTTGACACTCTAAGCGACATATAATTAATCGTAGCCGACAAGAGTTCATCAAGTGATGTCAGTTGAAGTTCTGGTTTTGAACCAATTTTCGAAAAGCGATCAGCTATTGCTCGCAGTCGGCTAATATCTTTTTGCATTTCGTCTAAAAGTTCATCATCAGGATACCGCATTGCTAAAAGTTCGTTCCATGCCAAAAGTGATGAAATTGGTGTACCCAACTGATGAGCCGTTTCACGCGAGAGTCCTATCCAAACTTTGTTTTGTTCAGCACGCTGAAGTGCATAAAAAGCCAAAAACATCAACAACAAAAACAGAACAATAACAGCAATTTGCACAATAGGAAAATAAGAAAGTTGCCGAAGCAACAACGAATCATCGTAATAGATATATTGCTTCGTCTCGTCATCAAAAGCCACTTCTATTGGTTCATGCTTAAATTCGAACTCAGCAACTTTAGTTTTAGCGTTCAACTCCTTTTCGTCAATGTTTCGAGCAAACAAAACATTTCCTTCTTCATCTGCCAATACCACAGGAATAGTACGATTCGACTCTATTACTTTCTGTACAAAACTCAAATCGCTATCAAGATTGTCGGTACGTATCAACTCACGTGTCGCATCCGCCCAAAGTTCCATACGTGCACGCTCCTCTGCCGCCAACCTATCAACCAAAATTTGAATAATAAAAATAGATGTTGTAGCAATTATCACCGAAAAAACGATGAAAACATATTTCAATACACTCCGAGAGGTATAAATATTGGAAGCCATACCATCAGATGCTCTTACAAATTATCGTTCAAAATCAACACATGCACGTTCGCCAATATATTTCATCAACTCCAACGCAACAGCCCTATGAGCAGGATGAGTACTATAGTTTTTCACATCGTCAAGTGTATCAAATGCCGACTCTAAGCAAATATGCCACTGTTCCGAAACATTGATATTGAATCCGACAAAAACTTCACAAATAAACGGAATCTCTTGTGGTAAACGTTCAATTCCTTTTTTAAAATTTTCTGCTACTTTTTTTCGTGTTTCAGACGAAACATCGTCACGAAACTTAAACATTACAACGTGTTTTATCATACAATATTTTTATTTACGATATTTTTCTGCACCATCGTCATTCATAATACTCAAATAACTTTGATAACGCGACGAAGCTATCAAATGCTTTTCTACTGCATCTATCACCGCACACCCCGGTTCGTGCGTATGCGTACAATTATTAAAACGGCAGTCTTTCGAAAAACGGAATATTTCTCTAAAATAATGCCCCGTCTCTTGCGACAAATCAACCGTACCAAATCCCTTAATGCCCGGAGTATCAATAATCGAAACATCGTCGATACGATGAATCTCTGAGAAAGTGGTTGTATGCATTCCTGTCTGATGATAGACCGAGATTTCAGCTGTACGAGCCACTTCTTTATTACACAAACGATTTACAATTGTTGATTTGCCAACACCCGAATTACCAGAAAGTAACGACAGTTTCCCTTTCAAAAACGGCAACAATGCTTCACAACTCTCCAAACTCGACATCTTAACACACTGATAGCCGATACTTTCGTACAAAAAAGCAAGAGCATCTACATATTGTAGATCTTCATTAGAGAGCAAATCCATTTTGTTAAAAACAATTATCACAGGGATAGCATAAGCTTCTGCCGAGGCCAAAAAACGATCAATAAAAACAGTGTTGGTTTCTGGTTTTCGTACTGTTACAACCAACAAGGCTTGGTCGATATTGGCAGCAATGATATGCAATTGTTTCGACAAATTTGAAGGCTTACGAACAACATAATTTTTTCGTTCTTCGATTTTGTAAATAAATCTATTCTCATCGACAAAAACCCAATCGCCAACAGCAACAGGATTTGTACTTTTTATCCCTTTAATACGGAAATTGCCTTTTATGGTACAACTCAATATTTCACCACTTTGAGTCTCCACAAAAAAATCTTTCCCCGTTGTTTTTATTACAAGTCCTTTCATCGCAAGCAAAGATAAAATGTATTTTCCCTTATTTTTATTGTTTTAATAAAATATCTTAAAAAATTATATCAAGCGACATCATTTCCTTTCAAAAAAATATAATTTTGCGAATAAATTAATAAAATCATTTAATCATGAAAAAGTTTTTTTCAATTCTATTGATGGCATTTTTTCTATTGCCAAACATTCAAGCACAACCTTCAGAGTTAAAACAATTTAAATTAGAAAATGGACTGACCGTTTTTTTATGGGAAGACAAAAATCAATCTGATGTTTTAGGACAAATTGTAGTACGTGCAGGTTCGATGGACGAACCTTCGGATTACACTGGTCTTGCTCACTATTTAGAACATGTTTTATTCAAAGGGACACAAACAATCGGTGCTCTCGATTGGGAAAAGGAAAAACCTCATTACGAAAAAATAATTTCTCTTTACGACCAATTGGCAGAAACTATTGAGCCAGAAGCTCGCCAAGCACTAATCACAGCTATCAACGAAGAATCACTTTCTGCTGCTCAATACGGACTCACCAACGAATTTTCAAATTTAATAGAAGCTATCGGCGGTACAGGTTTAAATGCAGGTACGTCTTACGATATGACTGTTTACTACAACTCTTTCCCTGCCTACCAAATGGAACGTTGGTTGGAACTTTATTCTGAAAGATTCATCAATCCCGTATTCAGAACTTTCCAAGCCGAATTGGAAAATGTTTACGAAGAATTTAATATGTATCAAGATGATCGCTCTACGCATGTTCGTAATTTTATGTTTTCGCACATATACCCAAATCACCCTTATGGTCGTGATGTTATTGGAACACAAGAACATTTGAAAAATCCACGTTTGAGTAAACTTATTGAATTTTACAACACATGGTACGTTCCAAATAATATGGCATTAATTCTTTCAGGTAACTTTGATTCCGAAGAGGTAATTCCACTTATCAAAGAGAAATTTGAACGACTCGAAGCCAAACCGCTTCCAGAACGCAAGCAATTTCCTTTGGCTGATTACAAATATCAAAAATTCACAGAAAGACTTGGCTACTACCCTCAAATGTATTGGGCTTTTAAAGGTGTAAAAAAAGGAGACAAAGATGAACTCCTAATAAATTTCTGTACAAATATTCTGACGAACAGTAGCGGCACAGGACTACTCGACCGTCTTGCAATAGATGGTGATGTAATGGCAGCAGGAGGCTACAATCTATCTCGTCGTGATCAAGGAACGGTGATGATAATAGCCATCCCAAGCTATGACATCAACCAACGCAGATATGCCTCCGACAAAGAAACTCAAAACGTTGTTTTCAACGAGATAAAAAAATTAGCGGAAGGTAACATTCCCGATTGGCTTATCACCTCTGTAAAAGAAAGTATGTGTAAAGAATTTGATTTAACAATGGAGTCTTCCAACAATATTGCTAACATTATCAGTGAAGCATTTGTATATGACGGATCTCTTGAAAATGCGTTCAATTACAAAAATGCCGTTATGGCAATTACGAAAGAAGATATTCAACGAGTTGTAAAACAATATTTCAATACCGAAAACTATATTTTGTTCTCATTTATGGACGGGAGTCCTAAACGCAATAAATTGCAAAAACCTATAATAAAACCCATCGAACAACCCAAAAGTAAAGAAAGCGAATATGCAAAAGCATTTAAGTCGATACCAATGGGAACATCAAAAGAGGTTTATAATGATTTCAGCAAAGTACAAATAGCTAATTTAGACGAGAAAACGAAATTGTTTTATTCCCCAAATCCTAAAAACGACATCTTCTCATTAGTAATAAAATATGGAGTAGGCACTAACAAAATGCCAAAACTTGCATTAGCAACGCAATTACTCAACAATGCAGGAATTATGCCAAGTACAGCTCCACAAGATGTTAAACGGATGTTTTGCGAAGCAAACGCTACTTGCTCTTATTCTTGTGACGAAAGCTATTTTTACATTACAATTTTAGGCAACGAAAACAAACTTGCAGAGGCTTGTCAGATTATGCAAAAACAAATTTTCATGCCAAAATTGGAAATGAAACAATTGGATAATGCCAAAGGTAGCATCATTGGTATGCGTATGACTGAACAAAAAGATCCTAATATTTTGGAAGATGCACTACTCGAATATCTACTTTACAAAAACAACTCAGACTATTTAGATCGTCTTTCGATAATGGAAATTTATAATCTTCCTCTTGCTGAACTCACTGGAGAAATCATCAGAGCTACACAATATCAAGCCGAGGTTCATTATGCAGGGAAACTTCCTATCGAACAAGTTTCGAATATACTAAAAGCCAATCTGCCTTTGACCGAAGGAGGAAAAAGTTCGGCTTCGCCCGTAGTGAAAGAAATTGCAAATTACGAAGAGCCTGTTATTTATTTCCTACCAAATTCGGAAACCCAACAAAGTAAAATATATTTCTACATTCATGGTAAAAATTACAATTGTGCTGATGATGTTGATTATAGTGCTTTTTATCAATATTTCAGCGGTGGTTTTAATGGGCTCGTGATGAATGAAATTCGTGAAAACAACTCAATGGCATATACAACTTATGGCTATATCAGTCGTCCTCCAGTACCAAACAAACCAACCTATTTCCTTGGTTTTATTGGAACACAGGCAGACAAAACTGCTGATGCCATAAAATTATATATGAAACTTTTAACCGAAATGCCACTCTATCCTGAACGCATTGACAATGTAAAATCTTACATTCGCGAATTGATGTTAAGCAACAAGCCTTCATTCCGTAGTGCAAGTTTCACTTTCGAAGAATGGAAACAAATTGGTTACAACGAAGATCCTGCAAAAGTAAATATGGAAAAACTCAATAACCTAACATTCAATGATATTGTCAATTTCTACAATGAAAACATAAAAAACAAACCTATCAGCATAATCATAATGGGTAATGCAAAAGAGATTGATTTAAAAGCACTTAAAGAAATAGGGAAAGTAAAAAAAATATCAGCAGGGAAACTTTTTATGGTCGAAGAAGGGTTCTGAAACTAAACTATTATTATGACTCTCATCATACGACCTGCAATATCCACAGATGCTCCTTTCATTGCAAAATCCATAGCAATGGCGATAGGCGATGAATTAACTTTGAAGAATTATTGTGGGCAGAAATACCTTGGTGTATTAGAGGAAATCGTAAAAGCAAACAATACCCAGTATAGTTATCAGAACTCACTCGTTGCCGAAATAGAAGGCAAAGTAATTGGAGCAATTGTAGGTTATGACGGAGCTAAACTTTTGGAACTACGTACAGAAACATTTGCTATCATCAAAAAACACATTGGCTTCACTCCTGATATGGAACCCGAAACCGAAGTAGGTGAATTTTATTTGGATTCAATAGCCGTACTCCCTGAATTTAGAGGGCGTGGGATTGCTAAAAATTTAATTCTAACATTATCTAATAAAGCGTTCTCTGAAGGGCATAAAAATGTAGGATTGTTAGTTGACGTTGAAAATACTAATGCGGAAAAATTATACCATTCATTGGGTTTTGCTCGTGTAAATCAAAAATCTTTTTTAGGTCATAAAATGTGGCATTTACAAAATCAAAAAAAATAATACTATGAACATTGGAGACAAAATACCTGATTTTTTAGGTAAAGATCAAAATGGGAACGAAATTAGACGTAGCAACTATCATGGGAAAAAATTGATACTCTACAGTTATCCGAAAGCAAACACTAGTGGTTGCACAGCAGAAGCATGTTCTTTACAAGCTCATAAAGCAGATTTGGAAGCTAAAGGCTATGCCATTATTGGAGTAAGTAAAGACAAACAAGAATTACAAAAAAGGTTTGCCGATGCACAAGGGCTGGATTTTCCACTTATTGCTGATACCGATACTACACTTTTACAACAATTAGGCTGTTGGGGCGAGAAAGTAGCTTGTGGTCGTCGGACAATTGGTACACTTCGCACTACCTATTTGGTAAACGAAGATGGTATTATTGAAAAAATATTCTCACCAAAAGAGATAAAAACGAAAATTCACGCAGAACAAATTTTAGAATACATAAATAGTTAAAAACAAGCAAAGTAGAAAAGAAAGTAGTTAATGCCTACAAGAAAATTGCAGATGGCATTGTTAGCGGATATTAAACAAATGAGGACGCTGTAGTTGAGAAACTTATCAAAAAAAGTATACGAAGACAAATAAAAATAGCTCTTGTTAAGAGCTATTTTTATTAATACTTTCGTTTGTTATAAAGCAGTAAAAATTATCATTATTCCCTTTTAGAAATCTAATCCTTAATCTTCGTTACGAGCAGCTCTAGGTGCAAATATCACAGCATTTTCATTGAGATACTTATCCCAGAGTTCCTGCAACTTATCAGCCTGCTCCTCAGTAAGAAGCTGACCAGAGTGTCCCTTATCCCACACAAACTCAGGAATCTCCTTTGCAAGTTCCTCTGAGGTGAGCAATGGGCATCTGTCAGGATGGATCATTTCCTTAAGCTCCATGTCCATATAGAACACTTGTCTGCCCTTACCCGACCAGTCTTCTCCCTGATATGGCTCAGATGTAAACTCACCGCTCATTACTATTCCATTGGTTCCTGGCCCTACCTTTACCATGAAGAACTTATCTCCAGTCCTTGCCTTGTCGTGTTCCCATACGCTCCAAATGAAGTCATCTGGTCCCCATCCGTCTGCCATATCCAAAAGGTCAGACTCGAATCTATCCATTGTATATGATGATATGGAAGGATTCCACATGAGAATGACAGTATTCTGCTTCCTGTCTTTCTCTATCTTGATGTCAATTATCGGTTTCATTATTTCTTGTTCTTTTTAATGTAAATGTTGATATAAACTTGTCTTTCAGGATGTGCATCTGGGCAAAGACGACACACTCTTACTTCAAAGAGATCTGAATGGCCCATATCGAGGAACTGAGCGAAGATCTTGTTTTCAGATCCTGGGATAAATCCCAGCTTGTAATCCTTGTAGTAAAGAGCGACCGCATCACAGTCGTGCTTATTGTCGGCCTCTCGAACAAGCTCCAGTTTTGTGCCGATTTCAAGTCTGCTGAATGCCTCGCATCCATCCCAATACATGAATCCTGCGACATTGGTGTGAAGGAAGTGTTTCCTTCTCTCTGTTCTCTTTTCCATAATCGTAAATGTTAGTTTGTTATTTCTGAGAACAAAGATGAAAGGAGGTTGCCCCAAATCGTGGGACAACCTCCAAAATATTGGAAAAATATGTCTATTTTATTGTTTCTACATGTTTCTTCCAGAGCGACTCAATCTTTTCTACAACCTCAGGTGCTACCATTACACCTGCTTTACCTTTGCTCCACATAACTTCTGGAATTGCTTTAATCAATTCATGAGTCTTTAGCACAAGGTCTGATGTAGGATTGACTACAGTTTCCCAGTCCATATCCATGTAGTAGATCTTACGGCCTTGACCGGACCAATCTTCTCCGGCATATGGTTCTGATGTAAACTGTCCGACCCCAACTATACCTGTAGGCCTGTCATATCCAACCTTAATGAAGATGAATCTATCTCCAGCGTGTGCCTTATCGTATTCAGCTATACTCCAGTTGAACATATCAGGAGACCTATCCCAATCATCTGCATCAGTAAGCACATCTTTTCCATCGGTAAAAGGAAAATCATTTAGGAATCGCTCTAGCTTATAGCTTGAGAAATAGGGATTCCAATACAATAGAAATGTGTTTTGGGTACGCATAGTGTTAAGTTTATATTATTCATAAAGTTTAGCCGCTTCCAAATGCAATCTCTTAATCTCATCAGCTAGCCACTGTGGTTGCAGAATCTTGATTGCCGAGCCTCTTGACATGAGCGGAGTCCAGAAATCTGCTGTCGGACTGAGAGTCAATTCAAAGTCTGAATATCCGTCTTCTATAGCAATCTCCTTCTGACTATGGTGAAATGGAAGATCGCGAAGATAGTTCGCCTCTTGGCCGAAAGCCCTAATGATAACAGTCTCTACCGGCACATCCTTATCT
>JAZSBO010000008.1:0-35175 GCA_045602425.1 Paludibacteraceae bacterium
ATTACCAATGTTCTTAAATCTAATTTTTTCATAGTCATTGAATTTTTTAAAGGTTAGACATTTATAAATTTTTCACAAAAAAAGTCGCTCGACTTCCCTCGAAATCGACCGACTTATGTATAATTCAAACGCAGGCAAAAATGCCTGAAACGCCCTATTTCTTGTGTGTGTGTGTGTGTGTAGAAAGCTCGCTACGCTCGCAGCAGATTTCTAATGAAAATACTATGTCGCACACGTTCATCATACTTTGGACAAATGTAAAGAAAAAAATTTATTTACCACTAACTACAAAAAAACGACTCAAAATTTCGAGTCGTTTTAATCATCTACTATAAAAAGAAGCGGAAAGTGAGGGATTCGAACCCCCGGAGCAGTTACCCGCTCACCGCATTTCGAGTGCGGCCCGATCGACCTCTCTGGCAACTTTCCATAAAAAAAGTGATTCGCTTGGGGCTCGAACCCAAGACCCCATCCTTAAAAGGGATGTGCTCTACCAGCTGAGCTAGCGAATCAATTTTCCTTAAAAGCGGTTGCAAAGATAAACAAAATAGACAAGCAACAAAACAAAATCCGCAAAAAAATCACCATCCAAACGATTCTCTATCGTTCATCCATTTGCCTTGTGCTTTCAGCACTTGCTCAATCACATCGCGTCCGCAGCCTTCGCCACCTTTGCAGGCCGACACATAGTGAGCAATCGACTTAATTTCGGGAGCTGCATCGGCAGGACAAGCTGCAACGCCTACCCTACGCATCACCTCGTAGTCAGGAATGTCGTCGCCCATAAAAAGCACATCGGACGCATCTAAATTGCATTTCGACAAAAAATCGTCGAAATCAGTAGTTTTGTAATGCGATCCCAAATAAATATGCTGAACACCCAAACTTTCGAATCTCACTCTTACCGCCTCTGTTTTCCCTCCTGTAATAATAGCTATTGGATAGCCTTTCAACACCGCCTGATGCAACGCATAACCATCTTTTATATTTATCATTCGCATAGGTTCGCCATTCGGATAAAGCGGAATCATATTACCCGAAAGCACTCCATCGACATCGAATACAAAAGCTTTTATTTGCGATAGTTTTTCTTTAAAATTCATAAAAAATTCAATTTTCAACAAAGGTAAAAAAAAGACTTTTTATCGTAAAAAAATAAATACCTTTGTAAAAAATTACATCAATTATGGAGAAAATAATAGGACTTATAGACGCACCTTTTACGCCGTTTTACGAAAATGGCGACGTCAACTTGAAACCAATACCAGAATACGCTGCACTCTTGCAACGCAACGGGCTAAAAGGCGTTTTCATCAACGGTTCTTCGGGCGAAGGCTACATGCTTACCGACGAAGAACGTATGCAACTTGCCGAGGCTTGGATGACAGCGGCTCCAAAAGATTTCAAAGTGATTGTTCACGTTGGCAGTTGTTGCGTTCGCAGTAGCAAAAAACTTGCCGAACATGCTCAAAAAATCGGAGCTTGGGGCATTGGGGCAATGGCTCCTCCATTCCCAAAAATCAATCGCATAGAAGAATTGGTGAAATATTGCGAAGAAATTGCTGCGGGAGCTCCAAATCTTCCTTTCTACTACTATCATATCCCTGCTTTCAATGGGGCATTTTTGCCAATGGTAAAATTTTTAGAAGCAGTGGACGGAAGAATTCCAAATTTTGCTGGAATAAAATATACGTTCGAAAGCATTTACGAGTACAATCAATGTCGCCTCTATGGTAACGGAAAATTCGATATGCTCCATGGGCAAGACGAAACCATTTTGCCATCGCTGGCAATGGGTGGAGCTCAAGGTGGAATAGGCGGAACTACCAACTACAACGGCAAAGTTTTGACAAGCATCATCGAAGCATGGAAGAATGGTGAGATTGAAAAAGCACGCGAATTGCAGAATTTTGCACAAGACGTCATCAACGTCATTTGTCGTTATCGAGGTAACATTGTTGGCGGTAAACGAATTATGAAACTTATCGGACTCGATTTAGGCAAAAATCGCACTCCATTCCAAAATATGACCAACGAGGAAGAAGCTGCAATGAAAGCAGAGCTTGAAGCCATCAATTTCTTTGAACGTTGCAACAAATAACTATGAAAAAAATCACCTTCTTAATACTATTTTCTTTTTGTTTATGTTGCCAAACAAAAGCAAAAGAACAATGCCACAACTACTTTGAAATAAAACATTTAAAAGAACTAAACATTAGTGATTGTCAAGGTGTTTCTGGACATTTTGCAGGCATCTCAAACGATGCACTGATTGTTGCAGGCGGTTGTAACTTTCCACACACACCTGCTGCACAAGGTGGCAAAAAAGTCTTTTACAACAACATTTTTGTGCTTGACAAGCCATTGTCAGAATATGCAGAATGGCAAAAATGTGACACATTGCCCACACCTACTGCTTATGGAATTAGTATTACAACACCCGAAGGTGTTGTTTGTATAGGAGGAACAAACGGGACAAAAAGTTCGGCACAAGTGCTATTGATAAACTACCAAAACGAAACAATAAAAACAAAAGGACTTACCCCACTGCCTATTCCATTAGAAAATATGGCTGGTGCTTATGGCAATGGATACATATATATTGCAGGCGGACAATCAAATGGGAAAAACTCAAATGCAACTTTCCGAATTAAACTTACTGACTTAATAAATCAAAAAAACTGGGAGCAATTACCCGACTTCCCCGGCAAAAGTAGAATTCAACCGACAGCCGCTATTCAAAGCAACGCTAATGGATATTCGTTTTATCTTATGGGCGGTTTCGCTCCTGCTACCGACAGCGAACAATGCTTTATTCACACCAACGGGATTGTTTTTTGCCCTAAAGAAAATCGTTGGCAAGCAACTTCCGAAATCGCTATGAATACATTCGAATCCAATGCGTTAATAGGAGCCTCGGCAACGACCGTTGGCAATTCTCATATTATTTTTGCAGGAGGAGTTAATAAAACCATTTTCGAGCGAGCGTTAAATCGTCCTTTTATCAAGAAAAATACAACAGAAAACGATAGCATTACAAAGCAAATAAACAAAGAAGATTCGGAATATTTGACTCACCCTGCTACATGGTATAAATTCAACAACGAATTGCTCATCTACAACACAATAACAGATACGTGGGCTTACGAAAAGCAAAACAATAGCTTTGCAAAAGCTGGAGCTACAATGGTTACTTACAATGGGCATCTTTTGTTGGTTGGAGGAGAAAACAAACCGGGCGTCCGATCGAACGAAATCATTGATATTACAATAAAATCCAAGCAACATTTTGGTTGGCTTAATTGGACAGTTTTAGCTATCTATCTATTAGCGATGTTGCTGTTAGGTTTTTATTTTATGAGAAAGGAACAAGGTGGCGACGATTTTTTCAAGGGCAGAGGACGCATTCCTTGGTGGGCTGCAGGCATAAGTATCTATGCCACAATGCTTAGTGCCATCACCTATATGGCCTATCCTGCAAAAGCTTATGCTACCAATTGGACATACTACCCTATGCTGATTACTATATTATTAGTCAGTTTTCCTGTTATAAAATACTATTTGCCATTTTTCCGACGATTAAACGTAACAAGTGCTTACGAATACTTGGAACTTCGCTTTAATGCCATTACACGACTAATGGCAAGTGCCTTATTCATTGTTTTTATGATTGCACGAATGGCATTAGTATTATATCTTCCCTCTTTGGCATTAACAGCTGTAACAGGAATAAATATCTACACTTGTATTGTGCTAATGGGGATTGTGACCATTGTTTATTGCACAATGGGTGGAGTAGAAGCTGTTATTTGGGGCGATGTAGTTCAAGGATTCATTTTAGTTGGCGGAGCATTATTAGTTGCTGGTTATCTAATATTTTCTACCGAAGGCGGTTTCAATGGATTTACAAACATTGCTATCAACGACCACAAATTACAACTTATCGATTGGAGTTTCGACTTTACAAAAGCAACATTTTGGGTAGTCATTTTAGGTGGTATTGCTAACAATCTGATTTCATATACCTCTGATCAAACTGTCATTCAGCGTTATCTAACTACAAAAGACGAAAAAAGTGCAAAACACAGTATCTTGATGAACGGAATTATGAGCGTATTCATTTCGGTAGTCTTTTTTATTATCGGCACAGGGTTATACACGTTTTTCAAAACTCACCCAACACAATTAGACATCACAATGGCAAAAACAGATACTATTTTCCCATTTTTTATGATGAGTCAGTTACCAGCCGGAGTAGCTGGACTTTTGATTGCTGCCATTTTTGCTGCCACTATGTCAACAATTTCATCAAATATTAACTCTGTAGCAACAGCATTCTCTGTTGACTTTTACAAACGTTGGAACACAAAAGCATCTGACAAAACGATGCTTTCTGTTGCTCGCTATACTTGTGTCATATCAGGTATTATCGGGATTGGCATTGCATTACTAATGGCAACTTGGGATATTTACTCACTACTCGACTTTTTCCAAGAAATTTTAGGATTACTTTCAAGCGGTTTGGGAGGACTTTTCATTATGGGTATTTTCTTCCCACGTATTGATGCAAAATCAGCACTCGTAGGATTCATCTGTGGGATTCTTACGGTATTTGGATTTAAATATTTTACCAATGTCAATCTACTGCTCTATGGTTGCATCGGTATGATAATATCGGTTGTCGTAGGATTTTTATTAAGCTTTATATTCCACAATAAAAAAAATAGTAACGGATTAACTTGGAAACATCTGAATAAATAAAAACTATGGATTTTAAGAAATTAGCAGAACAATACAAAAGTGAATTATTAAACAGAGTTTTACCTTTTTGGTTGAATAACTCGCAAGACAAAGAATTTGGCGGATATTTCACTTGCCTCGAACGCGACGGATCGGTATTCGACACCGACAAATTCATTTGGTTGCAAGGCAGAGAAGTATGGATGTTTGCAACGCTTTACAATAAAGTTGAAAAATGTCAAGAATGGCTCGATTGTGCCATTCAAGGTGCCGAATTTCTAAAAAAATATGGGCACGACGGAAATCTAAATTGGTACTTTTCGCTCGACCGCGAAGGAAATCCATTAGTTGAACCTTACAACATTTTTTCATACACATTTGCAGTTATTGCTTTTGGACAATTAAGTATTGCTACTGGCAATACAGAATATGCAGAAATTGCGAAAAAAACTTTTGACATCGTACTTTCAAAAGTCACAAATCCTAAAGGCAAATGGAACAAAGCTGTTGCAGGAACTCGCAATATGAAAAGTTTTGCTCTGCCAATGATTCTTTGCAATGTTGCACTCGAAATAGAATCTCTTTTAGAACCTGATTTTCTGAAAAACACGATAGACACTTGTATTCACGAAGTAATGGACGTTTTCTATCGTCCAGAATTAGGGTTGATTGTTGAACATATTGGAACCGACGGCGAGCTGAAAGACAATTTCGATGGGCGTTTGCTCAACCCCGGGCATGCTATTGAGGCAATGTGGTTTATAATGGATTTAGGTGCTCGTTTGGGTAGAAAAGATTTGATAGAAAAAGCCGTAGAAATTGCACTTAACGAAGTTGAATATGGTTGGGATAAAGAATACGATGGAATTTTCTACTTTATGGATCGCTTAGGTCGCCCTACTCAACAACTTGAATGGGATCAAAAACTTTGGTGGGTACACATTGAAACACTCATCACTATGATAAAAGGCTATCAACTCACAGGCAACAAAAAATGTCTTGAATGGTTTGAGCGTGTACACAATTACGTTTGGACTCATTTTGTTGATGAAAAATATCCAGAATGGTATGGTTATTTGAATCGTCAAGGCGAAGTTCTTCTTCCACTAAAAGGCGGAAAATGGAAAGGTTGTTTCCACGTTCCACGCGGACTTTTCCAATGTTGGCAAATACTTGAATCATTGGCTAAAAAATAAAAATAAAATGATTATTGCATCTTTATCCGATAGTTCACGATACGAGAACTTACACCCTTTATTCAAAGCGGCTTTTGATTTCATAAAAGCTAATGACCTAACCAAAAAAGATTTAGGACGAATTGAATTACAAGGAGAAGATTTATTTATCAATAACATTGAAGCGAAATTGGTCAGTAAAGAAAAACAGGCATTAGAAATTCATAGAGAATACATCGACATACACATTCCTCTTGACAAACCGGAAATCATTGGCTGGAAATCATTACAAAACCTAAAAAAACCTCGCGAAGAGTTCAACGTAAAAGACGATTTTGCTTTTTACGATGAGGTTGCAACAAATTATATTCAAATCTTACCTGGAGAATTTTTAATTGCATTTCCAGAAGATGCTCACGCACCAATCATCGGAGAGGGTTCTTTAAGAAAATTAATTGTAAAAATAAAATTATGAATAACAAAAACATCGGCTTTGATTTATGTGTAACACCTTATGGAAAGGTTAAGAACAAGCATTACTCTATCGCTATTCTTCCTTGGGGTGCAACCGAACCTCATAATTTACATTTGCCTTATCTTACAGATTGTATTCTATCGCAAGCAATTGCAATAGATGCTATTCGACGTTTACAAAAAGAGTTTCAACACAATGCCATGGTTCTACCTCCCGTTGCTATGGGAGCACAAAATCCCGGACAACGCGATTTACCTTTCTGCCTTCATTATCGTTTTGAAACCCAAAAAGCGATTTTAAGTGATATTATTGCAAGTTTATATCATCAAGGTATTCGTAAATTACTTATTATCAATGGACATGGAGGGAATAATTTTAAAAGTATGATTCGCGATTTCTCTATCGATTATCCCGACTTTTTAATTGCCACTACCGAATGGTACACAATTATTCCTCCTACCGATTTTTTCGAGGAGAAAGATGACCACGCAGGAGAGTTAGAGACATCTGTAATGATGCACTACTATCCTGAATTAGTAAAACTTACTGATGCAGGAGAAGGTAAATCAAAACCTTTTGCTATCAATTCATTAAACGAAAAAACAGCATGGGTACCTCGTCATTGGTTAAAAGTAACAACCGATACAGGAATCGGGAATCCTCTAAAAGCTTCTGCTAACAAAGGAGAAATTTATAGTAACAAAGTGGTTGAAAAAATAGTTGTTTTACTTAAAGAGTTAATAGAAAACGATGATATTTATCAACAATTTTAATTTTAACAAAATTAAATCCCTGATTCGATATTAAAAATATTAAATTACCTTAATTAGCACTAAATAAAAGTTAAAACGTTGTTTTAATATATTATTCTGTACTTATATTTGTAACAAAACGAAACAACTAAAATAATAAATATGGAACAAACTATTGATTTTAGAGCGTTAAACGAACGCATTGAAAAACAAAGTGCTTTTGTTGATGCCCTCAATATGGGAATGGACAAAGTAATAGTAGGTCAAAAACACTTGGTAGAATCGTTGTTAATAGGTTTATTATCTAACGGGCACGTTCTCCTCGAAGGTGTTCCCGGGTTAGCAAAAACATTAGCAATAAAAACATTAGCACAGTTGATTGATGCAGATTTTAGCCGAATACAATTCACCCCTGATTTATTACCAGCAGACGTTATAGGCACAATGATTTACAGTCAGAAGAAAGAGGAATTTTTAATTAAAAAAGGTCCTATTTTCTCGAATTTCATTTTAGCAGACGAAATCAATCGTGCTCCTGCGAAAGTACAAAGTGCTTTACTCGAAGCTATGCAAGAACGCCAAGTAACAATTGGAGAATCAACATTTAAACTTGAAGAACCTTTTTTAGTACTTGCGACTCAAAATCCTATAGAGCAAGAAGGGACTTATCCTTTACCAGAAGCACAAGTCGATCGATTTATGCTGAAAGTTGTTATCAATTATCCACAAAAAGAAGAAGAGCGTCTGATTATTCGTCAAAATATTTGTGGGAAAGAGACAAAAGTGACTCCTGTACTCAAAATCGAGGATATTTTAGAAGCACGTAAAGTTGTTCACGAAGTTTATATGGACGAAAAAATAGAACGTTATATTCTCGACATTGTATTTGCATCACGTTTCCCCGAAGAATATGGATTGGCAGAATTAAAAAATATGATTGCTTTTGGCGGTTCTCCACGTGCATCAATCAATCTTGCATTAGCAGCTAGAACTTATGCATTCATCAGACGTAGAGGGTATGTAATTCCTGAAGATGTGCGAGCTGTAGCTCAAGATGTAATGCGTCATAGAATTGGATTAAGCTACGAAGCCGAAGCTAATAATATGACTTCTACTGAAATTATCAGCGAAATATTAAACTCTGTAGAAGTACCTTAAAAATACCAAATGGTTCGCATGTATAAAATCCAAATAGATGGAAACAAGTGAATTATTAAAAAAAGTTCGGCAAATCGAGATAAAAACACGTGGTCTATCTCGTAATATTTTTGCAGGAGAATATCATACTGCTTTCAAAGGAAGAGGAATGACATTCTCCGAAGTCCGTGAATATCAGTATGGCGATGATGTTCGTAGCATAGATTGGAATGTTACAGCACGTTTCAATCGCCCATTTATTAAGGTTTTCGAAGAAGAGCGAGAACTCACAGTTATATTACTAATCGATGTTTCAGGAAGTTTAGATTTTGGCACTGGTGTTTCACTCAAACGCAATATAATGACCGAAGTTGCTGCTACACTTGCTTTTTCGGCAATACAAAACAATGATAAAATTGGAGTTATATTCTTTTCGGATAAAATTGAAAAATTTATTCCTCCACAAAAAGGTCGAAAACATATCCTTTATATCATTCGTGAACTAATCGATTTTAAACCAACGAGCAATAAAACGAGTATTTCTGAAGCATTGTCATATTTTACAAACGTGATAAAAAAACGTTCAACAGCATTTTTAATATCAGACTTTATGGATTCAAAGGCATTTGATAATGCACTAACGATTGCAAACAGAAAACATGATATTGTAGCTGTACAAATCTATGACAAACGCGAAACCGAATTGCCAGCCGTAGGTCTTATCAAAGTAAAAGATGCAGAAACGGGAGAAAGAATCTGGATAAATACCAACGACAATTGGCTACGGAAACTTTATAGTGATACTTGGGCAGAAAAACAATTATTATTACAACAAACATTCCAAAAATCTAAAATCGACAATGTATCTATTGATACTGATGAGGATTATGTTAAAGCACTTATCCGATTGTTTAAATTAAGAAGTTAATTATGAATCGATTTCTTTTAATTTTATTCTTATTGTGTAGTTCTGTTTTCCTAAAAGCACAAAATTTTACGGTAACAGCAAAAATAGATTCATCGTTTTTATTCATTGGAGAACAAGCGGGATTATCTTTTGAAATTATACAACCAAAGAATTCAAAAATACAATTACCATTATTTTCCGATACCATTGTTAGTGGGATAGAACTAATTGCTCGACAAAAACCCGACACAACATTACTTGAAAATGAGAAGATAAAAGTATTACATAAATTTATAATCACCTCATTCGACACAGCATTGTATTACATTCCTTCGTTTGATATTTACAATGACAATGGCGAAACTGTAGGTTCCAATCCACTCTCATTAAAAGTATTTACTGTCGACACTGATACTACACAATATCAAATTGCAGATATTAAACCAATATACGACCCACCTTTTAATTGGCGAGGTTTCTTCTTAAATTTATTTTATATCCTACTTGCTTTAGCTGGCATTTTTGCTATTTATTGGATTATTAGACGCTATCTTCAAAACAAAAAAATATTGCCATCTACCGAAAAACCTCAACCTGAGGTTCTCGCTCACGTTTTAGCATTAGAAATGCTTGATACTATAAAAAATGAAAAACGTTGGGAACGTGGCGAAGCAAAGCCTTATTATACAGAATTAACTGATGTTTTGCGTATTTATATAGAAAAACGCTATCACCTGAATGCTATGGAGTCAACCTCCGACGAGATTTTAGCATTGCTAAAAAACATTGGTATAAAACGCGAAATCATTACATCGTTAAAGCTTTTGCTAGAGCTATCCGATTTAGTAAAATTTGCAAAATGGGAGCCAATGCTTGATGATTACTTGAAAAGTCTCTCTATAGCTTATGCCTTTGTAAATGACACCAAAGAAGTTATTGAGAAAGAAGTAAATCAAAATGAATCACTCAAAATTGACAAATAATTATGCAGTTCAACAATCCTGAATATTTATATTTCCTACTTTTTCTTATACCTGTAACGTTTTGGTATATTTTTAAGCAATTTCAGGCTGATGCAAGTTTGCAAATTTCTAGTATTAGTTCGCTAAAACTTCCTCAACGAAAATCATTCATCATATTAAGACACTTGCCTTTCTTTTTCAGAATAATTACTCTGACATGTTTAATAATTGTTGTTTCGCGACCACAATTATCAAATAGCTTTCGTAGTGAAAATACTGAAGGGATTGACATTATGATGGCTCTCGACATTTCGGGGACAATGCTTGCCGAAGATCTTCGCCCAAACCGATTAGAAGCTGCAAAAAACGTAGCTACCGAATTCATTGCTGGTCGTCCAAATGACAACATCGGCTTGGTAGTATTTGCAGGAGAGAGTTTTACGCAATGTCCATTAACTACCGACCACGCAGTACTTATAAATCTCTTTAATAACATTAAATATGGTATGATTGAAGATGGTACTGCCATCGGATTAGGACTTGCTAATTCTGTAGGCAGGATAAAAGATAGTATGGCAAAGTCAAAAGTAGTGATATTGCTTACCGATGGGTCGAATAATGCTGGCGATATAGCACCTCTAACAGCTGCCGAAATAGCAAAAACTTTTGGTATTAGAGTTTATACAATAGGTGTTGGCACACGTGGAATTGCAAAATTCCCTTACCAAACACCTATGGGCATTCGTTATCAAGACATGCAAGTTGATATTGACGAAGATATGCTCCGACAAGTAGCTGCAATGACTGGTGGAAGTTATTTTAGAGCTACTGATAACAACAAGTTAAAAGAAATTTATACGGAAATAGATAAAATGGAAAAAACAAAAATACGAGTTCAAGAGTATAGTAAAAGGAAAGATATTTATTTACCTTTTGCTCTTATCGCATTTTTGTGCTTATTAGGCGAAATCATTTTAAAAAACACTATTCTCCGAAAACTGCCATAAAAACCACTAACGTATGTTTAGATTTGCAAATCCTGAATATTTATATCTGCTACTAATAATTCCAATATTATTGGGGTTATTTATATGGGCTAACAAAAGACAGCAAAAAAACTTGCAGTTATTTGGTAATCCAAAATTATTAAAACCACTTATGCCAAATGCATCTTATGTCCGTCCACAAATAAAATTTTATTTGATGCTAACAGCTCTAATACTAATAATCTTCGCATTATCACGACCTCAATTTGGAGCAAAACTCTCTACTGTAAAAAAACAAGGTATCGAAGCAATGATTGTATTAGATGTATCGAACTCTATGTTGGCACAGGATGTTCAACCAAATAGACTTGAAAACTCTAAAATGATTCTTTCTAAACTTATCGACAACATGTCTGATGATAAAATTGGATTAATTGTTTTTGCGGGCGATGCATTTACACAAATTCCTATTACTGCCGATTATATTTCAGCAAAAATGTTTTTATCGTCGATTTCACCAAATATGGTAGCCCGTCAAGGCACTGCTATCGGCACTGCCATCGACATGGCAATACATGCTTTCGGTGAAGAAAACAATAAAATTGCTCGTACAATTATCGTTATCACTGATGGCGAAAATCATGAAGACGATGCTATTGGAGCAGCAAAACTTGCACACGAAAAAGGCATTTCTATTAACATAATAGGGATGGGTAAAAGCGAAGGTTCTCCTATACCTATACCGGGCACAATGTCTTTCAGAAAAGACAAGGAAGGAAACGTTGTTGTCTCTAAACTCAACGAAACAATGTGTCGCCAAATAGCCGAGGCTGGAGGTGGAATTTATGTTCGTGCCGACAATTCGAATATCGCTTGGAAAGCAATAGAAAAAGAAATAAATCAAATGTCGAAATCCGATTTAGAAACAAAAGTTTACTCGGAATACGATGAAAAGTTCTTTATTTTTGCTTGGATAGCATTCTTTTTACTTCTAATAGAATTCCATTTGTTGAATAGAAAAAACAAAGAATTAAATAAATACAACTTCTTTGAAAAAGAAATTTTCAAAAAGAAATAAAACTATGAAAAACACTTTTTTTGATATGAGAATATTACTTCTTTTTGTATTTTTTATTGCTTCTATTCCAACGTGTTTTGCACAAGAAGAAAGCAAAAATGTGCGAAAAGGGAACAGTTTTTACGAAGAGGAAAAATACGTAGAATCGGAAGTTGAATACCGAAAAGGATTAGAAAAAAATCAAAAATCTTTTGAAGGGAATTTCAATTTAGGGAACGCACTCTATCGTCAAGAGAAATATCCCGAAGCGGCACAACAATTTCAAAATGCGATTTCTTACATTGACAACGACAAACAAAAACTTGCAGCATCCTATCACAACATGGGGAATGCTTTACTTAAAGCAAACAAAGTACAAGAAAGCATAGAAGCATATAAACAAGCTCTTAGAGCTAATCCAAAAGACGATGAAACTCGTACAAATTTAGCTTATGCTCAAACGCTTTTACAACAACAGCAAAACGAGCAGCAGCAACAAAATCAACAACAAGAAAACCAACAGCAAGAAAAAAAGGAAAAGCAACAGAACCAACAACAGCAGAACGAGCAACAGCAGCAAAAACAGCAAGAGGAAATGTCTAAAGAAAATGCTGAACAGATATTAAACGCTCTTTTACAAGACGAAAAAGATGTACAAGACAAAGTAAAGCAACAACAAATGCAACAAAATAAACGTTATCGTGTAACAAAAGATTGGTAATGATTATGAAAAGATTTTTATTTCTCTCACTATTATTATTTGCTACGATAATAGTCAATGCCGAAGATGTCAGTTTCACAGCAACAGCACCAGATGCAGTAGCAAACGGACAAACTTTTCAGTTGATATATTCGGTAAACGCATCTGCAAAAGAATTGCGAATCCCTGAAATTCCGGACTTTGAAATTGTGGCTGGTCCATTCCAATCCAAAAGTTCATCGACACAAATTGTCAATGGCAATATCACGCATTCTATGTCATTACGTTTTACTTATACCCTTATTTCTAAAAAGGAAGGCACATTCACAATTCCTGCAGCAACCATAATGGTTGACAAACAGAAATATTCATCAAATGCTCTTACAATCAAAGTTTTACCTGCTGATGAAGAAATTACACCATCAAACAACAATACCGGGAACACCGCACCAAAAACTCAAACTGTAACTAACGATAATCTATTTATTCGTGCCATTGTTTCACATAAAAATGTTTACGAACAAGAGCATATTCTTGTTACCTATAAAATCTATACACGAGTTGATTTAGTAAATATTGATAAAGTTAAATTCCCTGATTTCAAGGATTTTTTAATGCAAGAGATTGAATTGCCAAAAGACAAACAATTTGCATTAGAAAATTATAACGGAAAAAATTATAACACTATTACTTTAAGGCAAGTACTGCTCTATCCTCAACGTTCGGGTACACTGAACATTGATAAAATGACCTGCGATGCTATTGTTAGAGTTCGTAATACGGGGCCATCACGTAGTATTTTCGACGACTTTTTTGACACCTATCAAGAAGTTGTTAAACCAATTGCTACAAATACTGAAAAAATCGAGGTAAAAGCTTTACCAGAAGGCAAACCCGTAGGATTTAGTGGTGCTGCAGGCACATTTACTCTCTCGTCGTCTATCAATAAGCAAGATTTAACCGAAAACGAATCCGTTACTATAAAACTTAAAATTTCGGGCAACGGAAACATCAAATTATTAAAGAATCCTGAAATAAAATTTCCAGCTGATTTTGAAGTTTATGATCCCAAAGTTGAAAATAATTTCACAAACACAACTTCGGGTGTAAGTGGGACAAAAATTATAGAATATTTAGCAATACCTCGACATAGTGGTACATTTACAATACCGCCAGTAGAGTTTTCGTATTTCGATACAAAAACAAAAACGTATAAAACATTACGATCAGAAACATTCACTTTGAACGTAACAAAAAGTTCTGGAGACGAAAACACAAACGATGCTCCAGTTGTAAATAACTTCACAAATAAAGAATCAGTAAAGTTATTAGGTAGCGACATTCGACATATTTATGTAAACAATTTCTCCCTCAAAAAGTCAGAACGATTCTTTTTTGGGACATGGGGATTTGCTCTTGCTTATATTCTTCCTCTCGTTTTTGTAGCATTTGTATTCTGGTTTTTCAGAAAACAAGCGAAAGAAAATGCTGACATTATAAAAGTTCGAAATAGAAAAGCAAACAAAATAGCTCAAAAACGCTTACGTTTAGCTGAAAAATATCTAAAAGAACAGAAAAAAGAAGAATTTTATAGCGAAGTACTTAAAGCCATTTGGGGATATTTATGCGACAAACTATCAATACCTCAAGCACAACTTAACAAAGATAACGTCGAAAATGAATTACGAAAACACGATTTAGAAGAACCGTTAATTAAAGATTTTATGAAAATTCTCGACGAATGTGAATTTGCACAATATGCACCTGGAGAAACTGTCGAAGCACGCGACAATCTTTATTCTGACACTATGCGTATTATCACTTTATTAGAAGAACAAATAAAAAAATAGGAGGATTCACTATGAAATTGATAAAATATTTGCTTATACTATTTTCTTTGCAAACCTCAATTGTATTTGCATCAACCATTGAGTTACAAGAGCAAGCCCGTATAGCATATAGTAATGGTGATTATGCTCAAGCTATTTCTCTTTATAAAACAATAAGTCAAGATGGAGAATCCGACAAATTATATTACAATTTAGGAAATGCCTATTACAAAGACAACCAAATAGGGAAAGCAATTCTTAACTACGAGAGAGCTTTACGAATTAATCCATCATACGATGATGCGATGTTCAATCTACAACTTGCAAATGCAAAGATCCAAGATAAGATAGACCCTATCGAGATATTTTTTTTAACACAATGGATAAATAATCTACGCTCACTTTTATCATCAAATGTATGGGCATGGATAAGTATCATTATGTTCTCTCTTACACTTTTGTCAGCACTTGGTTATGCTTTCGGACCTTACAAATGGCTCCGAAAAACTGCTTTTTTTATGATATTGTTTTTCCTCATTTTTTCAATTACAACATTTAGCTTTGCACAACAACAAAAGAATTACATGGAACAGCGAGTTGAAGCAATTGTTATGGATTCTTCTGTTACGGTAAAAAGTTCACCCGATGAAAGTGGAACAGAATTGTTTGTCATTCACGAAGGAACAAAAGTTTTTATCAAAAATACTTTGAATCAATGGGTTGAGATTTCTCTTTTAGACGGGAACGTTGGTTGGGTTAAAAAATCACAAATAGAACAAATATAATGGAACAACTTATTGAGTTTGACAAGCAGTTACTTCTTTTCTTTAACGGATTTCATACACCTTTTTGGGATAATTTCTTCTATACCTTTTCAGGTACAATGATTTGGATTCCAATTGCAGTCCTCATCTGCGGTGTTATTATAAAAACCAAAAAGAAAGATGCTTTTTTTATTCTGCTATTTCTCTCTATTGCCATTGTGCTATCTGACCAAATTTCGACTTTAATAAAAACTCTTGTTGAACGACCTCGCCCAACAAGAGAAGTTACGCTACAAGGTTTAGTACAAACGGTAAATGGTTATTTAGCTGGTCGCTATGGTTTTGTTTCATCGCACGCATCAAACTCATTTGCTTTTGCACTTTTTTCTGCATTACTATTTCGACATTGCACTTACACTTGTACTATTTTTGTTTGGGCTACAATAAATTCCTATTCGAGAATGTATTTGGGCGTTCATTATCCGGGAGATATTCTTGGAGGAATCTTTTTAGGATTAACATTAGGCGGACTAATGTTTTATGCTATGAAACGTTTTCGTCCACAAACACTTGTACAACACCAGTCTATTCACTACACTCAAACAGGGTTTTCGTTTATCTCTATTTATGGAATTTTAGCAGGCATTTTGCTAACCATACTTGCAATTTGCCTCACAAGCATTTAAGCCTCGCCTGTACCAAAAGATATCGGTGGAATATTTGTTTTTTGCTCCAAACGAATTTGACCAAATTGCGATTCGTATCTCACGATATTATCTTGTAATGCTCCTAAAAGTCGCTTTGCATGTTCAGGTGTTAATACAATTCTTGACTGAACGGTTGGATTTGGAATGCCCGGCAAAATCAATGTAAAATCGACAATAAACTCCGACGCTGAATGTGAAATTATAGCAAGATTTGAATAAGTTCCTCTTGCTACGTCTTCGGGAAGTGTAATGTTTGGCATTCCGTTGTTTTTATTTTTTTCCATAACCTTATATTTTTTCAAAGATACAAAGAATCTTTTTCTACAGCGAAAATTTTACTCCAAAGAAATAACTACGAGGTAAACTTGGTCCGTACATATAACCTCCATCACGATCGGCCCCTTGGTCAAAATCCTTTTGGAAACTATTCAAAATATTTTGGATGCCCGCATTTAGTTGCAACGTAGCGTTGTTACCCAAACGAATATCGTAAGCCACCTTAAAGTTCATATCGAAAAAAGCTGGTGTTAAAAATTCTTCATCGTGTTCAATATAGCCTGCACAGTGTTGTACCCACATACGACCGGTATAAGTGGTTGAAGTCGAAAGACTTAATCCTCTGATGGGTAGATAACTTAACGTAAAATATCCGTAGGAATTTGGCGAACGAAACATTTCACGGCCTGTTTTACGACGGCAAATCATATTTTCGTCTTCGCTCCAACCCCATTCAGGTTTATCATATAGACTTTGTTGAAGCGTTGCCCCCAACTGAATGTTCCATTTCACACTTGGCACTACACGTGCTTCGAGGCTCACTCCATAAACCATTGCACCAGATCCATTTCGTCGTTCATAATTCAAAGAATTCTCGTCGCCACCAATTTGCTCAAGAATAAATACATCTTGCAATTTTGTAAAAAATCCATCTATCAAAAAGTTAGTTTGAACCTTGCCAAACTTTTTATAAAAATCGGCGGAAAGATTTACTGCGTGCGACGTTTCTGGCTTCAAATTAGAAGCATTGCTTACAAATGAACTTTTGCCACCAACGGCCGTTATATGCAAATCTTCGTCAAAAATTTGAGGGGCACGAAAACCCATCGCATAACCAGTGCGAAGGCTTACCCATTCCGCTGGATTGTAACGCAGATTTACACGAGGACTGAAAATTGGTATTTTTATCATGCTATGTTTATCCATTCGTAACCCAAGAAGAAAAGTCCATTGAGAGTTTTTCCACTCGTTTTGAGCAAATGCACTATAAGTAAAAACCTCTTGCTGCAAATCGTGGCGATGGCTGATAGTTTCATCATGCAAAGAGTTGTAATTAACCTCTGCACCTACAGTTAGTTCTGCGGGGAGAAACCAACATTTCGCCATACTATAAACATATTGAATTCCTCCAACAATTGTCAAATCATTGGTTGTTCCATAGGCATTTGGATCTTGATGTGTACCATAATAGCTATCACGATGTACGTGTTGCGTAGATGCATAAACACCTATACGATGTTTGTAATCACTCGTAAACCAATCGAATTTCAAACCACCGCTATTAACAAAATGCTCCGTTTGCTCGGCAACGTTGGCGCGGTCAGCAGGCAACATCAAACTGTCACCACCTCGACGAAACTCGTAAGAATTGTGATATTCCAACGAAAGTTTCGATTGCAATGATGTTTTGAAAAAACAATTTACTCCCAAATTATGACTACTAAGTTTTCCTATTTCTGTAAAACCATCGCCATCATGGTCGTAACCTTGACGTTGTGTGGCACTACCATAAAGACTTGCTCCGTAGCGTCCGTTATTAGACACCAATACAGCATTCACTCCTGTATTCACATCGGCTTTTCTCCCGTTTATCAAAGTTGTGTTATTGCTTACGCTTACACTGTTGTTCAACGGCTCTTTAGTAATGATGTTGATTGTTCCTGCAATAGCATTTGCACCAAAAAGTGCCGAACCACCACCTCGAACCACCTCTACACGTTCAATCATATTTGTCGGGATTTGTTCCAATCCGTAAACTCCAGCCAAAGCACTAAAAATAGGGCGACTATTGATAAGAATCTGTGTGTAAGGTCCGTCCATTCCATTGATTCTAACTTGTGTAAAACCACAGTTTTGGCAATTGTTTTCTACTCGAACACCAGGCTGAAAATTCAACCCTTGAGCCAAACAAGATGCGTTATTCAACTCAAACACTTTTGGCGTAAGCACATTAACAATATTAGAAGCCTCGCGACGTTTCACCTCTCCACGATTGGTGCTTACCACCACATTGTCCAACAAAATGGCATCTTCTTCCATCTCAAAATCAATTTCTTGAGTAGCTCCCATTTCTATAGAAATGTTTTTTGTAATAGTAGAATATCCCATTGAACTAACTACCATTTCGTAATTTCCTTCAGGCAAATTTTTCAAAAAATAATGTCCCGAGGCATCAGTGGTGGTTCCAATGGTTGTTCCTTTGATCATTATATTTACAAAACTTAAATGTTCATTCGTGCTTTTATCTATTACATGGCCAACAATATGAGCATCGGATTCAGTTTTCTCGGCAGCACAAATAGAATTAAAAGCAATTGTGCATAAAACCAATAATAAGTATATTTTTTTCATCTATTTAGAATTTTTCTGCAAAAATAGGCAAGCACAATTATGTTTACAATCGCAAGAAGTAGGTATTTTTCATATCTAAATCACAATTATAAGGTAGAGTATATCATTACGATTTTTTACCTTTGCACATAAAGAAAAGTGTATGATTTCGGTAGAACAATTAAGTGTAGAATTCAGTGGGACATCGTTGTTTGATGGCATTTCTTTTTTAGTTAATGACAAAGACAAAATTGCATTAGTAGGGAAAAACGGAGTAGGCAAAAGCACTCTCTTGAAAATTTTTGCAGGACTGCAGCAACCTTCAAAAGGGAAGATTACTCTACCAAAAGACATAACCATTGGTTATTTGCCACAAACTATGATTCATGACAACAACACTACCGTTGTACAAGAAGTAGAAAAAGCTTTTTTTGAAATAAAAAAATTGGAGCAACACATCACTGCTCTATCACAAGAATTATCAGAACGAACTGACTACGAATCAGCAGAATACACTTCTCTAATCGATCAACTGACACAGGCCAACGAACATTTACAGATAATGAACGATGGAAATTTCAATGCCGAAATCGAAAAAATCTTGATAGGATTAGGTTTTGCTCGTCCCGATTTCAATCGTCAATGTAGCGAATTCAGTGGAGGTTGGCGTATGCGTATCGAATTAGCAAAAATATTGCTTCAACGCCCTGATGTTCTTCTACTTGATGAGCCAACAAATCACCTTGATATAGAATCCATTCAGTGGCTCGAGACTTTCCTAACACAACACAACGGAGCAGTAATTTTGGTTTCGCACGACCGTGCATTTCTTGATGCTGTAACAAAAAGAACTATCGAAATTTCATTAGGAAAAATCTACGACTACAACGCCTCTTATTCTAAATATGTACAATTGCGAAAAGAACGCCGCGAACAACAAATACGTGCATATGAGAATCAACAGAAAATGATTCAAGACACCGAAGATTTTATTGAACGTTTTCGATACAAAGCCACAAAATCGGTACAAGTACAAAGCAGGATAAAACAACTAAACAAACTCGAACGTATCGAAGTAGATTTGGAAGACAACTCACAGTTACGACTAAAATTTCCACCCGCTCCACGTTCGGGAAGTTATCCCGTCAGTATCGAAAATCTATCGAAATCATTCGGCAATCATTTAGTATTTTCCAACGTAGAATTCACCATAAAACGTGGCGAAAAAGTTGCTTTTGTAGGAAAAAATGGTGAGGGGAAATCCACACTCGTGAAATGTATTATGCAACAACTCAACTACGATGGAATTTTAACCATAGGACACAACGTAAAAATTGGTTACTTTGCTCAAAATCAAGCAAGCCTGCTTGACGAGAATTTGACCGTTTTTGAAACTATCGACCATGTTGCCGTTGGCGATATTCGCTTAAAAATACGAGATATTTTAGGTGCTTTTATGTTTGGTGGTGAGGCTTCGGACAAAAAAGTAAAAGTACTTTCGGGTGGAGAACGTAGCCGTTTAGCAATGATTCGACTACTATTAGAACCCGTCAATTTGCTGATTCTTGATGAGCCAACAAATCACCTCGATATGCGATCGAAAGATGTGTTAAAAGAGGCTTTGCAGGCATTTGACGGAACAGCGATCATTGTTTCGCACGATCGTGATTTTCTTGATGGTTTGGTCGATAAAGTATATGAATTTGGAGATGGAAAAGTAAAAGAGCATCTTGGAGGCATCTACGATTTTCTTCATAGCAAGAAAATTGAAAACCTCCAAGAATTAGAAAAAACAAAAATAGCAGAAACTGCTATTATAACAACAGAATACACATCAGCATCGAAACTCAACTACGAAGCCTCGAAAGAACTCAATCGAAAAATACGCAAGCAAGAGAAACTTATTGCCGAAACCGAAACTATCATTGCCAATTTAGAAGCAGAAATAGCCGACTTAGAAATAAAATTACAAAACCCAGATTTTGCTGCCGACAGCACAAATTTTGCTCTCTACGAAAAGAAAAAACACAACTTAGAGCAAAAAATGTACGAATGGGAACTGCTTAACGAAGAGCTGGAAACGCTACAAAAATAAAAGAAGCGGAACATAAGTTTGTATTCTGCTTCCTTATTAGCATTTTTTGGTTAATCATCATCATCTGTTTAAGGCCTTTCTGCCCAGTAGTAGTCGGCAGTAGAAACTGTAGGCAGAGCCGTATAAGCTTTATCGCCTATATTCTCGTTGGTGCCACCTGTGCCTTCGTAGTTATAACTTGCCGAAAAAGAATCGGTTCCAAGCAAAAAATCACGATAACCGCAAATGCCAGGGAACCCTCCATCGCCCGTCACGTCCATCAAGTACCATACATCGTCCACCTCCGTAAGGTTCCACGCGTGGTTGCCCCACGTTTCGGGGTCGGAGGAGGTCATCATCGAGCCTGTGATATATACACACTTCAGCCCCACACGCTGGCAAAGCAACAAATAAGCACGTGCAAAACCTTCGCAAACGGCTTTTCGGGTGATAAAAGGACCTGTAATGTCGCCACTATTTGCGTTGCTCACACCTCCATAATCGGCCCAATCGATAAATCCGTCGTGAATGATTTTTGTTTTTTCGAACTCAGAAGAAGACGGCGTAATCTGCTTTGTGATAGAATCGCAAGCGGCATTGATTTGAGCCATTTCCGAAGCATAACTCTCTGGTGTGCAAGAGCTTTTCACACGCAAGAAATATTGATAAGTATTGTAATCGTAACGATAAATATAGTTTACCAAAACGTACGTTTCGGGCACATCTTTGATGATAAGATTCGTGAGCTTCATTACCTTATTCTGGTCAACCGTCATTCCCTGTGAATAAAAATCCAAATAAACCCGATGGTAAATATCCGAATAGGTTGTAGCATTGTTTTCAAAAGCCAAAATTTGTTTCAACATATAATTATAAATGGCCTTATCAGCATCGTTCAATTCCGAATATCCATGCCTATAAACCGACTCTCCATTGGCAATAACAGTGATGGCACATGTGGTTTGCTTACCTCCAGCAGTGGCAGTTATAGTTGCCGATCCTGCCGTCAAAGCAGAAACTTTTCCGTCGGCATCGACCGAAGCAACAGAATTGTTGCTACTTGTCCAAACCACTACGGGCAGAGTCTCGCCTTCGTATTCGACACTTGCTTGCAAGGCAAAAGCATCACCTTGCAAAAGTCCGATTGCCGTTCTATTAAGCGAAATAGAAGTAACATGAATATCTACTTTTTTAGAAAATTTAATACTATCAACATCAGCCAAAGCATAAGAAACTACACTCCCATCTCTTTTGAATAAAAGAAGCGAATCTTGAGCTAAAGCTGAAAACACGAACAACATTGCCGAAAGTGAAACAAACAATTTTTTCATTATTGCTAATTTTTCAAAATTAATCACCATTCATTGAAATAAGAAACTCTTCGTTGGAGATTGTATTTTCCATACGTTTTTTCACAAATTCCATTGCTTCTACAGAATTCATATCAGCTAAATAACTGCGAAGTACCCACATACGATTAAGTGTTTCGGGATTTTGCAACAAATCATCGCGACGTGTACTCGAAGCCATAATATCAACAGCAGGGAAAACTCGTTTGTTCGACAATTTACGATCGAGCTGCAATTCCATATTTCCTGTTCCTTTAAATTCTTCGAAAATAACTTCGTCCATTTTTGACCCTGTTTCTGTAAGAGCAGTAGCAAGAATAGTAAGTGATCCTCCTTTCTCAACATTACGAGCAGCTCCAAAAAATCGTTTGGGTTTTTGCAATGCATTAGCATCAACACCACCCGAAAGCACTTTACCCGAAGCAGGTTGCACAGTATTATACGCACGTGCTAAGCGAGTTATCGAATCGAGAAGAATTACCACATCGTGCCCACATTCTACTAAACGTTTTGCTTTTTCGTGAACAATATTAGCCACTTTTACATGTTTATCAGCAGGCTCGTCGAAAGTAGAAGCAATCACTTCGGCATTTACACTTCGTGCCATATCTGTTACCTCCTCAGGACGTTCATCGATAAGCAAAACAATCATATACACCTCTGGATGATTGTGAGCAATAGCATTAGCAATTTCCTTCAGTAAAACGGTTTTTCCCGTTTTTGGTTGTGCTACAATCAAACCACGTTGCCCTTTCCCAATGGGTGAAAACAAATCAACAATACGCAATGACAAATTGCTGTTATGTCCTTTAGTTAAATCAAATTTCTCGTCGGGAAATATTGGTGTCAAATGTTCAAAAGGGACTCTATCACGTACAAATTCAGGCGAACGGCCATTGATTGTATCAACTTTTACTAAAGGGAAATATTTTTCTCCATCGCGTGGCAAGCGGATTGAACCGACAACCATATCACCAGTTTTTAAGCCAAGCAATTTGATTTGCGATTGCGATACATAAATATCATCAGGTGAAGAAAAATAATTGTAGTCCGACGAGCGTAAAAAGCCATATCCATCAGGCATTATTTCAAGCGTGCCTTGTCCTTTCAGTAAATTATCAAAATCGTAACGTGGAGTTTCTACTTTAGAGGTAGGTTGTTCTAGTTCTTTTTGCGGTTCAGTTTGAGGAGCTTCCGCAGTAGCCTTTTCTTTGTTTTCTTTAACCTTTTTCGAAGATGTTTTTTTCTTCTCTTCATTAATCTGTTTAACCATCGGTTGTGGTGGTTCTTGTGCCTCTTCTTTTGGTGGTTCTATTTCTATAATTTTACTCTCTTCTTTCGGTTGTGGATTCAAGGCATATTCTTTCTTTTGCGACTCTTTCTCTGCATCTAATAACTCCTCTACAACGACCTTTTTTGTTATAATACGTGCTCGCTTTTTCCGTGGAGCAACTTCTTTGGGAGGCATAATGGCCTGCTGATCTAATACTGCATAAATTAACTCTTGCTGCGAAGCCGAGTCTTTGATTTTCAAGCCCATATCACGAGCAATCGACTGCAATTCTTCCAGCGTTTTTTCTTCTAATTGCTGAATGTTGTACATATAAAAAAATTATAATTTTTTGGAACTCTTTCGATTTTCATGTTCCGATCAAAAAATATTTAAAGATTGATTAAGAAAATTCCAAGAATGAGAAACGAATTTCTTTGTCGCAAAGATAGTTATTGTTTTTAATAAACATAAAAAAACAGTAGCTTTTTTCGACTATTTGTATGAAGTAAATAAATAAATACCTTTGCAAGGTTATTAAACTAATAAAAAATCTATATGAAAGCTTATGTTTTCCCTGGTCAAGGAGCTCAATTCGTAGGTATGGGCAAAAACCTTTACGATTCATCTGATTTAGCAAAAACACTTTTCGAACAAGCTAACGATATTCTTGGATTTCGCATTACAGACATCATGTTCAATGGGCAAGATGAAGATTTAAAACAGACAAATGTAACACAACCTTCAGTGTTTTTACACTCCGTTATTTCGGCATTAGTTTTAGGGGACAAATTTTGTCCTGATATGGTTGCAGGTCATTCGTTAGGAGAATTTTCAGCATTGGTTGCCGCCAAAGTTTTGTCCTTCGAAGACGGGTTAAACCTTGTAGCAACACGTGCTTTAGCTATGCAGAAAGCTTGCGAAACGAATCAAGGGACAATGGCAGCTATCATCAACCTCGACAATGAAACAATAGAAAAGACTTTAAAAACAATTGATGGTATTGTAGTTCCAGCCAACTACAATAGCCCCAGTCAATTAGTAATTTCAGGGTCAAAGGAAGCAATTGACGTTGCTTGCGAAAAACTAAAAGAAGCAGGAGCAAGACGCACATTAAAACTTCCTGTTGGAGGAGCATTTCATTCACCTTTAATGGAACCTGCACGAACTGAATTAGAGAAAGCTATTTTAACTACTACATACAATACTCCTATTTGCCCTGTTTACCAGAATGTGGATGCAAAACCACACACAAACCCCGATGAACTAAAAGCAAACTCTATAGCACAACTCACAGGACCTGTTCGATGGTCGCAAAGTGTAGAAAATATGATTGCCGATGGAGCAACTTATTTCAAAGAACTTGGTCCAGGGCAAGTGCTACAAGGGCTGATTAGAAAAATAAATCGCGAGGTAACGGCCGAATAATATCTTTTTTGAATACTAAAAACGAAAAAAGAGATGAAAACACGAATCAATCCTTTTTATATACTTTACGAGATTTTTATATTCTTTCCTTTGTTCTTAATCACCACAACAATAACTGCAATTACAACAATCATAATGTCAGCTATTTTTGGTGATGTTAAATGGGGATACTATCCTGCACGTTGGTGGTCGAAAATCACTTGTGCAACAGCATTAGTTCGTATTGAAATTGTTGGAGAAGAACTTCTTAACGAGAAACAATCGTATGTTTTTGTAGCCAATCATCAAAGTATTTTCGACATTTTTCTAATCTACGGTTGGCTACGTAGCAAATTTAAATGGATAATGAAAAAAGAGATAAAAAAAATCCCTTTAGTTGGAAAGGCATGCGAATATGCTGGACACATTTTCATTGATCGAACAAACAACCGTTCAGCAGTTCGTTCTATAGAAGCAGCAGGAAGACGACTCACTGGAGGAGTCTCCGTTGTAATTTTCCCTGAAGGAACAAGGACCCACGATGGAAACATTGGGAAATTTCGCCGTGGAGCATTTCTATTGGCAAGCGATCTAAACCTTCCTTTAGTACCTATCACAATAAAAGGTGCCTACGAAACTTTACCTCGCGACACGGCAATTATCCGTCCAGGAAAAATAACTATGATTATTCACAAACCTATTGATACAAAACCATATAATCACGACAACATTAAAGAACTTATCAACGATACGCATGAAATCATCAAAAAAGACTTATAACATATTGTTCTTTTTGCTCTTTTTCACAAGTGTAATTTCTGCCCAAACATTAAGCACTTCATCGAAAAAAGCTACTGAATTATATTCTAAAGCAAGAAATAGTATTTCGGAACAGGAAGCTATTGATTTTGCAAAAAAAGCCATTGAAGAGGACAATACATTTACTGAAGCTTATTGGTTTTTAGCCACACGATTTTCTGAACAAAAAAAAACAAACGAACAAATTTCGACTCTGAAAAATGCCGTCCAAAATACATCTTACAAAACGGACGAAACACGATATCGGTTAGCAAAAGCATATTACGAAACAGGAGAGTACGAAAATTCAGTTACAGTTCTCGAAGAAATATCAAGCAATTATCCTCAAAAAAAAACAAGTGCACTATTGCATAAAAACAGAGTTGCATTAGAATTTAAACACAAACCCGTTCCTTTTAATCCTCAAAATTTAGAGGCCATAAACACACCTTATGATGATTATTGGCCAAGTATGTCGCTCAATGGAGAAGTTTTCTCAACTACCGTTTTAATTGCAGACAAAACAAAATCAAATTTAGAGTGGAATGAAGACATTTATTGGAGTTTTCGTGACGAAAATGGTCAATGGAAAAAATCAGAAAGCATCGGGATGCCAACAAATACAGAAGAAAACGAAGGTTCTCAAAATTTTTCTATTGATGGGAAATATATGTTTTTCGTTGCATGCGACAAGCCAGATACCAAAGGTGGTTGCGATATATATTATTGTGTTCACGATGGAAGTAACTGGTCATTACCAATCAATCCTGGCGAACCGCTCAATTCTCGTTATTGGGAAACAAATCCTTGCCTATCAGCCGATGGAAAAGAGTTATTTTTTTCATCGAATAGACCTGGTGGAAAAGGGAAAAAAGACATTTGGGAATGCGTCGTAACAAAAATGCCTGACGGGACCCTACGATTTTCAAATCCTATTAACTTAAGCGATTCTATAAATACTTTGGAAGACGAATTTTCTCCATTTTTTCATCAAGACGGAAGTACTCTTTATTTTGCTTCGAATGGGCACGATGGATTAGGTGGATTTGATATCTTTTACTCTAAACGTAATAGTAGCTATGTTTGGAGTAAACCAAAAAATATTGGTTTCCCTATTAACACTCATAAAGATGAATATGGTTTTATTGTCAGTCCAAATGGCGAAAATGCATATTTTGCATCTGATATTCTTTCAGAACAAGAAAAAGACATTTACGAATTAAATCTGTATAAAGAGGCACGCCCTACACCGATGAATTATTTTGCAGGAATAATTTATGAGCGGATGCATAAAACACCTATTGAAACCGATATTGAAATCTCAGATCTCTCGACAGGCAATAAGCATACTTACAAATCTGATTGGAACGGAGTGTTCTCTACTTATTTACCAGCAAATCAGGAGTATGCAATAAACATCTACAAAAAAGGATTTCTTTTTTATTCTAAAAATATTGCTCCTACAGATTTATCAGAGAGCAAAGCGATTATAGAAATGGACAGCATTCGCATTGGCGAAAGTTTGATTTTAAACAACATTTCTTTCGAAACTAATTCTTATAAATTGTTGCCGAAATCGACTCCTGAACTTGAATATGTTTTTCGTTTTTTGGTTGCTCAACCAGAAGTTGATATAGAAATCATCGGACACACAGACAACATTGGTACACACGAACACAACATTGTTCTCTCGGAAAATCGTGCCAAAGAAGTTTCAAAATTTCTTATAGCAAAAGGTATTGATGCAAAAAGAATTTCTTGCATAGGAATGGGAGAAACTCTACCTATTGCTAACAACGACACGGAAGAAGGGCGAGCTAAAAACAGACGTACAGAATTAAAAATCAAATCATTAAAATGAAAAGTTTAAGTGCAAAAATTTTAAACTGGTGTGGTTGGGAAATAAAAAATGAGATTAATATTCCAGCAAAATGTGTCATTTGTATTGCCCCTCATACAAGTAATTGGGATTTTGTGTGGGGAAATTTATTTAACAAAGCAATGCGTGCGAAGGCCCATTTTTTCATAAAAAAGGAATGGTTTCGATTTCCTCTCAGTGGACTTATGCGTGCTTTAGGAGGAATTCCTGTTGATAGGAGTAAAAAAACATCACTCACCGATCAAATTGCAGAAGAATTTAAGAAGCATGAAAAATTTCAATTAGGAATAACTCCCGAAGGAACTCGAAAGTACAATCCTGATTGGAAAAAAGGTTTTTACTTTATTGCTTACAAAGCAAATGTACCGATAGTATTAGCAACTATTGACTACAAGAAAAAAGAGTTAGGTTACAAAAAAATTGTGCAACCTTCAGGCAATTATGAAACCGACATCGTAGAAATAAAGGATTTTTACAAAAACGTTACTGGAAAATATCCCAAACAATTCGGTATTTAGCAGATTGGTGGTAGAAATGCATCTTCGATATGTTCTATCTCAAAATCGTTATTATTAGGCAATACACTTATTACATCAAATCGTACTTCTAAATCTAAAGATTTCAATGTGATATAATCGTTTGTTGCTTCCACTATTCTTCGTATTTTAGCTGGTGTTATAGCATCTTTTGGATGTTCAAAATAAGCAGTCGAACGACTTTTAACCTCAATAACAACAAGCATTTCATCTTTTTTTGCTACAATATCTAATTCATTTTTACCCGAAGTCCAATTTGTATCCAAAATAGTATATCCATTCTGCTCAAGAAAAGCCTTCGCTCGTTGCTCACCAAGTTTTCCAAAATCGTTATGTTTCGCCATAAAATCAAGCTATTATATTTCCATTTTCGACTTTAAAGATTCTATTTTCATAATCAATTTTAGACAACATCTCATCTAAATGCTCACGATTCGTATCTGTGATAAAGATTTGTCCAAAGTGATTACCTGAAACCAACTGAATAATCCGTTCAACACGTTCTGCATCAAGTTTATCAAAAATATCATCTAACAATAAAATAGGCGACATCCCGTTATTTATCTCTTTTAAAAAATCGAATTGAGCAAATTTCAATGCAATTAAATAAGTTTTATTTTGTCCTTGCGAGCCAATTCGTTTTATAGGATAATCGCCAAGCAACATCTCCAAATCGTCTTTATGAACCCCTTTTGTAGAAAAACCAATTATTGCATCACGACTGCGAGTTGAACGTAAAACATCAATAAAATTCTGCGAATCAAACAAATGCGAAGTATATTTCAAAGAAACGGACTCATTCCCATTGGAAAGCGTATCATAATAATACTGAAAAATAGGAACAAAACGTTGAATAAAATCATTTCTACTTGCAAAAATCAACGATGCTGCATCGGTCATTTCTTCTTCATAAAGGTCGAACATTAACGCATCAGCCGACTCTAATTTCAAAAGCGAATTTCGATTTTGCAACGCTGCATTATAACGTATCAAAGCATGCAAATAAGCCTTGTCGTATTGAGAAATAACAATATCCATAAATCGACGTCTCTCTTCACTTCCGTCTAAAATCAACGAAGAATCCGCTGGTGAGACTAACACTAATGGCAAAAATCCAATATGCTCTGAATACTTCGTATAAGCAACTTTATTACGTTTAAATTGCTTTTTTTGGCGACGTTTTATCCCACAATAAATATCTTCTGCGGCAGAATTTCTCTCATAAAATCCTTGCAATACAAGAAAATCCTCATCATGAGCAACCACCTGACTATCAATCGGATTTGTATGGCTTTTACAAAATGACAAATAGTATATTGCATCTAAAAGATTGGTTTTTCCCATTCCATTTCGCCCGACAAAGCAGTTTATTTTATCCGAGAAATCTAATTCACACGACAAAATATTCTTATAATTTACAACAGAAAGATGCTTCAGTTTCATGCTTTTACTTTTGTTTATAAATGCAAAAATACAAAAATTCGACTTACTGCAGACGATTCAAAAAACAGGCGTTTAATTACTTTTTCGTACATTTGTTCAACAAAAATAAAAACATGAATTTACCGCTCGATTTTATCGACTATACAAAAAAACTATTAGGAGGCGAATGCGATTTATTTCTCTCAAGTTTGTCTTCCGAATCACCTATCAGTGTTCGATTTAACAACAAACTTCAACCCAAACTACAAAACGAACATGTAATGTGGTGCGATAGTGGATTCTACCTAAACGAACGCCCATCCTTCACTTTCGATCCGTTGTTTCACGCAGGAGCCTATTATGTACAAGAGGCTTCGTCGATGTTTTTAGAACAAGTTGTAAAACAAGTTGTAAAAACCTCTGTTATTGCACTCGATTTGTGTGCTGCTCCCGGTGGAAAATCTACGCATTTAAGCCAATTATTACCTTCGGGTAGTCTTCTTGTTTCAAATGAAATAATCCGTTCGCGAGCCTTTGTTTTGTCAGAAAACATCCAAAAATGGGGAAATGCAAATAATGTTGTTACGAACAATGCCCCAAAAGATTTTTCACAATTTAGTGGGCTTTTCGACTTTATTTTGGTTGATGCTCCATGTTCTGGCGAAGGAATGTTTCGAAAAGATCCCGAATCTATCAACGAATGGAGCCGAAAAAACGTAGAAATGTGTGCCGAACGACAGAAAGAGATCATTTTGCAAGTATGGAAATCGTTGCGAGAAAACGGCATACTTGTCTATAGTACTTGTACTTACAATCAGGAAGAAAATGAAAAAAACATTGCGTGGATTACCGATAATTTCGATGCCGAGGTTTTACATCTGGTTGTTGATGAATCATGGGGAATTATAGAAAACGATTTTGGTTATCACTTCTTTCCTCACAAAACAAAAGGTGAAGGTTTTTTTCTATCAATCATACAAAAAAAAGAACAGACAAACTCCCTTAAAATCAAAAACAAACAACTAAAAACTGCAAAAATAGATTTAAACATTCTGCAAGAGAGTGATATGTTCAATGTGATTGAAAACGATCAGATTTATTATGCTGTACCGAAACTTCATACTGAACTAATTCTTTTTTTACAGAAACATCTAAACATTCTTCATACGGGGATTCCACTTTACGAACAGAAAGGAAATAATTTTATTCCACAAACAGGATTAGCTTTATCGAAATTTTTTAACAAAAAAAATGCTATAACTTACGAAATTAATTATGAACAAGCTATACGTTTTTTACAAAAAGAGACGTTCTCTACCGACAATTTAGAGAAAGGCTATATCGCTGTCTGTCATAAAAATACGCCTTTGGGATGGATTAAAAATTTAGGCAATAGACACAACAATCTCTATCCTACAGAATGGCGAATCCGATCAAAAACATCTCCAAAAGAAATACTGTCTTTGTTTGAGATGTAAAATGTGTTATTTTTGCATTAAGCACTAATGAAAAAGTTATGGAAAACAATCACAATTTCGACGAAATAAGACCATTTTACGATTCAGAACTTCAGTCAGCATTTGAGCAACTGACATCAGATGTTGAATTTATGGCTATCATACAAAAAACATTTCCTCAAATTCAACCAAATGATTTTGTAAAACAACTAAAAAATATCAATAGCAAAACAGAAGTTCAACGACAATTTTTCTTCCCTCTACTCCGCCAATTAGAACAACAAACATCAAGCGGAATAACTTTTTCAGGACTTGATTCGTTGGATAAAAACAAAGCATATCTTTTTATCTCGAATCATCGAGACATCATTCTCGATTCTGCCTTTCTAAACTATGTTCTGCTCGGAAATGGTTTCAACACAACAGAAATTGCTATTGGCGACAATCTACTCATAAAAAATTGGATTCGTACATTGGTGCGTATAAACAAAAGTTTCATTATACAGCGAAATGCTCCAATTAGACAAATGGTACAAATTCTTGCACGCCAATCGGCATATATCCATCATACAATAACAGAACGCAATCAATCGATTTGGATTGCACAACGTGAAGGGCGCGCAAAAGATTCAAACGATAGAACACAAGAAAGTTTATTGAAAATGTTCGTTTTGGGGCAAAGCAATACTTTTGCTGAAAGCATCCAAAAACTTAACATTTGTCCTTTGACTATTTCTTACGAATACGATGCTTGCGACTATCTGAAAGCTAAAGAATTTCAGCAAAAAAGAGATATTGAAAATTTCAAGAAAAGTCCGATGGACGATTTTATCAACATGAAACAAGGATTAGAAGGATTCAAAGGGAAAATCCATTTTCATTTTTGTGGAGATATAAGCAAAGAAATTTCGTTGCTGAAAGGGAACAAAAACGAACAAGTAACCGAAACCGCAAATATTATTGACCGAAAAATTCATTCTAATTATCAGATTTTCAAGAATAATATGATTGCTTATGATATACTTTTGAACAAAGAAAAATATGCAACAAATTATTCGCAAGATGAAAAAATCGCGTTCGAAAATTATTTACAAAAGCGAATAGAACTTATTGATTTAGAAAATAAAGACATTACATTCTTGAAACAAAAAATGCTCGAAATGTATGCTAATATACTCATCAATAAAGAAATAGCAACTTCGTTATAATTGCTTTAAAACCTTCAGAATAACATTTAATTCAAATCCTCTACTTTGTGCAAAACGAATAAGTTTTGCACTTTTTTCATAGTCGCTACCCGATTTTAAATTCTTTTTTTTGCTTCTCAACAATGTCAACAACGAATCAGTATATTCATCTTCATCAATCAACGAAAGAGCTTCAGTTATACACTGTTCCGATATATCTTTCTGACGAAGAGCATAAGCGATTTTCACTTTACCCCATTGCGAAAAGCGAAACTTATCTTTTACAAAAGCCGTTGCAAAACGTTCTTCGTTAAGAAAGTTCTCTTTTTTCAAATACAATAAAATCTGCTTACATTCATCACTTTCCAAACCCCATTCCGATAATTTACGATAAATATCGACCTTCGACTTTTCAGCCATTGAACACAATGCTGCAACTCGATGCAAGGCTTCTTCATAAGAATATTTTTTCTTTCGCATACTTTATTGTTTTAAAAACGAGCCCTTATCATCCTATCATTGCCAAACATATCCTTTCGTATTTTTACCTTCGAAAACCCTTTTTCATTCAGCATTTCTTTTATTTCTTTCGAAAAAACTCTATTTATTTCAAAAAACAAACTTCCTGTAGGCAACAAATGCTTTTTTGCAAAATCAATTATTGCACGATAAAAAATCAAAGGATCATCATCGGGGACAAACAGAGCTAAATGAGGCTCATAATCAAGCACATTTGAACACATTTCTTCTCGTTCCGAAAGCATAATATAAGGAGGATTACTTACTATGACATCAAAATCTTCATCAGAATCTGCTCCATTCAAAATATCTACTTGTCGAAAATTTACTTCTACATTATTCAAATGTGCATTTTCTGTAGCTAATTCCAATGCACTTTCTGAAATATCGAATGCAATAACTTCAGCATTAGGAATCAATTTTGATAACGCAATTGCAATACAACCACTACCAGTTCCAACGTCTAATATTTTCGTCCCTATTGATGCTGAATCTATTACAAAGTCTACTAATTCTGCAGTTTCTGGACGTGGAATCAATACTCGCTCATCAACTTTGAATTTTAAAGCACAGAAATCCGTTTCGCCAAGAACATATTGTATCGGGCGATTTTTTGATAATTCTTTTAAATATCGTTCAAATAATTCTAATTGACAATCGTTTAGAACACAAGCTTTTGTCATAAGTTTGACATCTGAAAATCCTGTCAATTTTCTACCAACAAGAGACACAAAATCGTGCAATTCGGACGTGTTGCACAATTGTTTTAATTGTGATTTAAAAAACGAATAATAAGTTTCCATAAACTAACACAACAAAAGTAACTCTTTTTTAGCAAAAAAAGTGCAGAATTTGCAATTATCTTAGAATTAAACGGTTATTCGGTTTGCATGGAAATTGGGTAACGAGATGGCAACCGTTCCTATTTCAGAGTTCTTTATTGTTTTGCATCAATGACATAACTCCTGATACACAAAGGTACAACTTTTTTATGAACGAGCAAAAGGACAGTGCATTTTTCATTATTGCAGGATAAAATTTGATTTAGTCTATCATCAATCTGCGATATTATGAGTTTCCCGATTCCGTCATTCGCCCCTTTCCTTTGCTCGTCTGCGAAGGTAGTACATCAGCCCTTGAAAGTTGAAAGGTCAGGTGGCAAGCCGTTTCGGACTGAATCTTCCTCCTGCGGAGAGTATTCAGCCCGAAAACCTTTCCCCTTTCAATGTCTGTACTCAGAAATGCAGACGGCAACGGAAATGAACGACTGACGAAAATGTAGATAAAGATAAACAGACAGCATACAAATGGGTTCTTACATTGATAACCCATTTGTATGCTGTTCTTGTCTCTATCCATAGGGGCACTATTATTTTGCAATAGATGAATATAGGGCAAGCGGTAAATTTCACTCCCTCCAAAAATATAGAAGGGATTTATCCACTGCCACTCATCAAATGCGTTCCGTTGTATTCCCGTTTCAACGCCTGCTCAATCTCACTTCGCTTGTACAGAACTTTGCCACCGAGCACATAGTAAGGGAGTGTTCCGTTACTGCGATACTCACTCAATGTTCTTCGGCTCACTTTAAGCATATACGCCACCTCCTTGTCGCATAGATACTCATCATCGTTTTGCAAGGCTGCACCATCTTTTGGCATACTATCGAGAATCTCCGATAGCTGGTCGATACTCTCGTGAATGGACTGCATCCACACATCATCTTTGGTTCGCATTTCTTGATACATAGTTCAAATGGTTTTATTGTTATACATTGATTAGATTTCTCGTCCCTTCCATCTGGCTTCTTTTCGTCTGTCCTCTACCTTTGTTACAATGCTCTCTACATCTTCGGGCAGGTAGTACGTGCGGTTGCCGATTTTGGTGTAGGCAAGCGTACCGTTATCACGCAAAGTCTGCAATGTACGCTTGCTTATCTTCAATCGCTGACAAACATCCTGATGGTCGAGCCAATTGTTTGTCTTTTTCTTCCCGCTCTTGACAACGGGTGAATTTGATACTCGCAGAATGAACTGCTCAATCTTCGTGGCAAATTCCTCAAATGCCTTTCTCTCAAAAATGATTAAATCCATACGCTTTATTTTAATTTATTACACTTGTTTTCTTGTTTCGCACTGCTAAATAAGGAAGAGATTTTCATACTTCAATGGCACTAACAATAGGTGTCATTGCTTGTCATATCGTTTCATCACAGACACGACAATCAGCCATTGAAATAGGCTCTGTTCTCATACGCGGTTCCGTTTTCTGAGGGCAAAGAAAGAGATAAGTTATCACACCTCAATCATACGGTGAGCCTGTTGCAGTATGTGGCACAGTTCGTGGCACTTTTAGATGTTTATGATGATACATTCCTAAGCATACATCACATTGTAACCAATATTATATAAGAATATCCCAATCGATTATCCGTCTCGGATCTCGTCCGCTGCATTGTCGTTTGTCAAACAGACCGATA
>JAZSBO010000009.1:0-72844 GCA_045602425.1 Paludibacteraceae bacterium
GATTTTGTTTTACAGAAAATAGTTTATTAAAATCCAAGTTTTATTTTTCATTTTTTATTGAAGTATTTGAATAAGTTTTCAACATAGTTTGTTAATATAGTTTTTGCCTATAAAAAAACATTTAACTTTGTAAAAAATAAATAAATGAGACTTGTTATTCAACGTGTTAAAGAAGCTTCTGTTACTATAAACAATGAATTAATATCAAAGGTTCAAAAAGGTTTATTAATTTTAATAGGAATAGAAAATTTGGACACTGAGGAAGATATAAATTGGCTGACTCAAAAAGTTATAAATCTCCGTATTTTTGATGATGAAAATGGTATTATGAATAAATCAATAATTGATATTGGTGGCGATATATTGGTTGTAAGTCAATTTACATTGTTTGCTTCTACAAAAAAAGGAAACCGACCATCATACATAAGGGCTTCAAAACCTAATTTTGCAATACCTATGTACGAAAAATTTTGTGATTGCTTGGAAAAATTATTTGGAAAGAGTATCCAAACTGGTAAATTTGGAGCTGATATGAAGGTATCATTAATAAATGATGGACCAGTTACTATTTTAATAGATTCTAAAAATAAAGAATAATTTTATGAATGAAATAACACTCAAAGAAGCTCAACAACAGGTTGATAATTGGATAAAAACTTATGGTGTACGTTATTTCAATGAATTAACGAATATGGCTGTTCTGACTGAAGAAGTAGGTGAATTGGCTCGTATTATTGCTCGAACTTACGGCGAACAATCTTTTAAGGAATCGGATAAAGAAAAAAATTTGTCAGATGAAATGGCTGATATTTTATGGGTTTTGATATGTATGGCTAATCAAATGAATGTGGATTTAACAACTGCTTTCATTAAAAATATGGAAAAGAAAACAAATCGTGATAAAACACGACATATAACAAATAAAAAATTGAAATAATTATGAAGAATATTGAAGAACTTTTTGCGGAATTTAATTGTAATGATTTGAAAGATGATATTGTAAAAAACAATGTTGAAAATATTATAAATCAACATTTTGATGAAAACGATAATGTTGAAGTTTATAAGCAATGTTTAAACCAAATAGATTTAACTACGCTAAATGGTGATGATACTACGTTAAAAGTTAAAACAATGGTAGAAAATGTAAACAATTTCAAATCGAATTTCCAACAAATACCAAACGTAGCGGCTTTGTGTGTTTATCCGGCTATGGTACCTATTGTAAAAGAAAATTTGAAAGAAAATATTGGTATTGCTGCTGTTTCGGCAGGATTTCCTGCTTCACAAACTTTTTTGGAAGTAAAAGTTGCTGAAACAGCTCTTACAGTTGCTGCTGGTGCTACAGAAATAGACATTGTTATATCTATAGGTAAATTTTTAGAAGGAAATTACCAAGAAATTTTCGATGAAATAGAAGAAATAAAAGCTGCTTGTCATGGAGCACATCTTAAAGTTATATTAGAGACAGGAGCTTTAATCACTGCCGAAAATATTAAAAAAGCATCTGTTTTAGCTATGGAGGCTGGTGCCGATTTTATAAAAACATCAACAGGAAAAATTTCCGTATCAGCTACTTTAGAAGCTACTTATGTGATGTGTGAAGCTATAAAAGAATGGCACGAAAAAACGGGACGTATGGTAGGTTATAAACCTGCTGGAGGTATTTCTACTACAAAAGAAGCTGTAGAACATTATACCATTGTAAAATCTGTTTTAGGTGAAAAATGGCTTAATAATAAATATTTTAGATTTGGAGCAAGTCGCTTGGCTAATAATTTACTGACAAGTATTTGCGGTGAGGAAGTGAAGTATTTTTGATTGATAAAATAAATTTGTTTTATTTATTTCTCCCATGCTCGCAGTGTGGGAGTTTTTATTTTAAAATATAGAAAAAATGGAATATTATAGAAAGAAATTGTTCATGTACATCCAAATAATGTAACGAACAAATTTTCCGAATAACATTGAAAGGGCAACAATCCAAAAGTTACATCGTAAGAATCCAGAAGCAACTGCTATAATATCTCCAATGCCAGGAAGAAATGAGAAAAAGGCGAACCAATCACCGTATTTATGAAATTTTTGTTCGAAGCGAATTATTTTTTCGTGTTTTATTTTTAACCATTTTTCTATCCATTCCAATTTTCCTAAATGTCCTAACCAATAACAAGTTAAGCCACCTAACCAGTTGCCTAATGTAGCTACAACGATGCATATCCATGGATTAAAATCAGAAAATATCAATGCTGAAAAAACGATTTCGGAACTGAAAGGTACAATCGTTGCAGCTAAAAAAGCGGCTATGAATAAGCCGAAATATCCTAAACTGATAAAAAACATTTTATATTAGCAGATATGTTATTCGATATAAAATACCTAATGCCGAAAATATTGATAAAAGAATATTTGATAATTTATTTTGATTGAAATTATAGTAAAATGTCGCAAAAAAGACCATTAAAGTTATTATTGGCAAACAAATTTCTTTATAAAAAATACTATTTATTAAATAAAGGACGAAAATAAAAAATACCAATAAAATGAAAAACGAGTAATATGCGTATAGAATGTTGTTTTGCTTGTATCGAACAATAAAACAAATGCCTATATAGTAGAATAGAAAAATGAGAAAAATCACATAATAAACAATATCAAAAATGCTGTATTTTAATGCATCTAAATCGAAAAATCTGATATTTATATTTGTTGTAAAGTACTTTTCTACAAAAGCCAAAGTGTTTGTAATATATGCAATAAGAAACAACGCTACAACAAAAGTGATGATTCCGAAAAATGAAGCAAAAAAAGTGTTTTTTGTAAAAGCTTTTAGTTGGATAAAAGCAATCCAAAAGAATGGGATAAACCAAATATATTCGATATTGAATAGTGTTGCAATACACAAAAGCAAAATAGAATTAAAGGCTCTAAAAACAGCTTCAGATTGAAACATCAACAATAAATTATAGAGAGCTATTAACAGAAGAAAAAATGAAATAGTCGTCGTATTGAAAAATTGTGCATAAGATGTTATCGAAAAAACAAAAAGAAAACAGATATAGAAAAACCGATTGTGAAGCGGTATAAGTTTCAGTTTTTCTAATACAGAGTTGATGATTAATCCAAAGATTGAAACAAAAAAATATTGAATCAACGAAGCTACTAAAGGTGTGTATTCGATAAGATAATTTCCTAGAAAAGTTATCGAAATTGGATCACTTGGTTCTTTGTGAAAAAAGAACGGCATAAACCAAAAAAATGTACAAACGATTTGTACAAAAATAATAGTAAAGTTATTGAAGCTTAATAGTTTTTGTTGAAAATTCATTTCTTTTTGTTTAGAATGTTGTATTCTTTTGTTAATTCTTTGTATAACTCAATAGAACTCCATTGGCTGTTGGTAGGTGTTAAAACAGCTTTGAGCGAAATTCTTATATTCAGATTTCTCATCTGCTGTAGAAATTGCTCCAAAAGAGCATCGCTGAAATGACAAAAAACAATCATTTCATCATAAAAAAACTCATTATATCCTTTGGTTATGATGTTTGTATCTAAAAATGAGTTGATGATTAGTGTTTGTTCTTCAATGCTAATATTTCGTATGGTTATATGAAAATTGGCACAAAGCAATTCCATTTGAAATTGCTTTGTACCAAGATTGTAGGTTAAAATTGTGGGGTGCATTTTGTTTTTATTTCAATCCGCGACCTTTGAGCATTGCCTCTGGATTAGGTTCTGCACCTCGAAATTGTTTGTAAAGTTTCATAGGTTCTTCGCTACCGCCTTTTTCGAGGATATTTTCTTTAAATGCTTGTGCGGTTTTAGCATCGAAAATACCTTTTTCTTTGAACAAATCGAAAGCATCTTTGTCGAGCACTTCTGCCCACAAATAGCTGTAATAACCAGCACTATAGCCACTATTGAAAATATGGTTGAAATTGGTAGTACAATAGCGTGGTGCTATTTCAGGAATTAAACCAAGTTCTGTCATTTTTTGTTTTTCAAATTGTTGGACATCGATGCCGTCAGTAGTTTTCAAATCGTGCCAATTCATATCTAAAATTGCAGCTGCAACCAATTCGGTAGTCATAAATCCTTGGTTGAAATTGATAGCATTTTGAATTTTATTAATCAGCTCGTTTGGAATTATTTCTCCTGTTTGATAGTGTTTAGCATAAAGTTGTAAAACTTCTGGCTCAAAAGCCCAATTTTCTAAAATTTGCGAAGGCAGTTCTACAAAATCGCGAGCAACGTTTGTTCCGCTTAATGTTACGTAGTTGCATTGTGTAAGTAGTCCGTGTAGTGCGTGTCCAAATTCGTGGAACATAGTTTCTACTTCATCGAGAGTTAGTAGCGATGGTGTTTCAGCAGTTGGTTTTGTAAAGTTTCCAACATTTACTACAATAGGTCTTATTTGTAGTCCGTCAATTACTCGTTGTTCGCGGAAATTGCTCATCCATGCACCGCCACGTTTGCTTGCACGTGGATAATAGTCGGTATAGAAAAGTCCTACAAGTGAATCATTTTGATCAGTTATTTTAAATGCTTCTACATCAGAGTGATAAACAGGAACATTTTCTAATTTTTCGAAGTTTAATCCATAGAGTTTATTTGCAACAGCAAAAACACCAGCACGTACGTTTTCCATTTGGAAGTACGGTTTAATTTCGTCTTCGTTGAGAGCGTATTTCTCTTGACGAAGCTTTTCGGTGTAGAAATCCCAATCCCATGCTTGAAGTTGAAATCCACCATTTTCACGATCAATAAGTTTTTGTAATTCTGTGCGTTCTTCTTTTGCTTTAGCTATAGCCGAAGTAAATATTTTTGCTAAAAACTCGTTTACTGTGGTCGAATTTTTTGCCATTGTTTCATCTAAAATAAAATTTGATGGCATTTCAAAGCCAAGAATATTAGCTTTTTCGATTCTTAATTTTATAATATCAAGTACAATTTGATTGTTATCGTTTTCGTTACCATTGTTGCCACGATTGACATAAGCTTTATACATTTTTTCGCGTAAATCGCGACGGCAACTATATTGCAAAAAAGGAATTCTGCTTGGACTTTGTAAACCGAAAAGCCATTTACCTTCGTGGCCAGCTGCTGTTGCTGCTTCGGCAGCAGCTGTACGTACAGCTTCAGGTAATCCTTCCAAATCATTCTCTTCTAAAATTAACTGAAAAGCATTATTTTCTGCCAAAAGATTGTTTCCAAATTTTTGTTCTAAAGCTGATAATTGTTTGTTAATTTCTCTTAAGCGTGTTTGTTTTTCTGCATCAAGGGCAATACCATTACGAACAAAACTACGATTCATTTTTTCGAGCAACATCATTTGTTCTCTTGTCAAAGAAAGTGAATCTTTTTGGTTGTAGATAGTGGCTACGCGTTTGTAGAAATCAGCATTCATAAAAATATTGTCGCTATGCTCAGAGAGCAATGGCAATGCTTTTTCTACAATGGCGTTAAGGCTGTCGTTTGAATCGGATTCTGATAGATTGAACAATACACCTATTACTTTCGACAGCAACATTCCCGAACGATCATAGGCAGCAATTGTGTTTTCGAAGGTTGGTTTTTCGCTGTTGGCAATGATGGCAGCAATTTCTGCTTGTTGTTGTTTGATGCCTTCTTCGATGGCTGGAAGATAATGTTGATCTTCTATTTGTTCAAAAGGAGGCAAGCCATAAGGAGTTTCCCATTCAACAAAAAATGGATTTTCTGTTTTTTTACAACACGAAATTATCATAATCGCTAAACTTAAAATTAAAATTGATTTTTTCATTTTGTTAAAAATTAAATTGTTTATGCTACAAAATTATAAAAATAGTCTGATTGTTAGAAAAGTAATCTTTTGAAGAACAAAAAATGCGTTTATATTGTTTGTATTGTATAGTTGAACTTTTTTAAAATTTTAGATTATGAAAAAAATGCTTTTATTGGTTAGTTTGTTTTCGATTGGATTGAACGCTTGCTCAAATGAGCAGTTGAACAACTCTACGGTTTCTGAACTTGATTTAAATCGTTATGTCGGAAAATGGTATGAAATTGCTCGTTTCGATCATATTTTCGAGCGAGGATTAGTTGGTTGTACGGCCAATTACACACTTCAAGACAATGGCTACATTAAAGTAGTGAATGCTGGTTATAAAAAAACTTTAGATGGAAAATACGATGAATCTGTAGGAAAGGCTCGCCGACCAAACGAAGATGAACCCGGAAAACTCGAAGTGGCATTTTTTGCAAATTTCTATGCTGACTATTATGTACTTGAATTGGCTTCTGATTATCGTTATGTATTGGTAGGTAGCAAAACTGATAAATATTTGTGGATTTTGAGTCGTACTCCACAAATGGAACAAGTTGATCTTGATTTTTTACTTAAACGAGCTAAAGAACGTGGCTATAACATTGACAAGTTAATTTGGATAGAACACAAGTTATAATAAAAAAAACCACTCGTAAGGGTGGTTTTTTTATGTTGAACGTAATAGATTTTTGTCGGTTTCTATTTGTTGCTGGAGTGCCTCAAGCGATGCAAATTTTTTTTCACTGCGTAATCGTTTTTCTATTTGTAAGGTTATTGTTTGTCCATATAAGTTACCGTTAAAATCAATTAAATGTGTTTCTATTGTTTTATTTCCATCATCAATCGTAGGACGAATGCCTATATTGAGTAAGCCTTTATATGCATGTTTGTCGATGGTAGTTTTTACGATATAAACGCCATTTTTTGGTATTAGTTTATCAATATTAGGCTCTATATTTGCAGTAGGAATACCGATTTTTCTTCCAATTTTGTTTCCATGAACAACCTTTCCGGTAATGGTGTAATTATAACCTAACAAACGATTGGCGGTTTCGATATCGCCTTCTGATATACAAAGTCTTATTTTCGATGAACTAACTTGAATGCCGTTGTTGTCGAAGCGTGGGCATTGGATTATTTCGACTCCAAGTTCACTACCCAATTTTTGATAATCTTCGAATGATGCCATTGCATCGCTACCAAAACGATGATCGTAGCCTACGAGTAGTTTTTGAACACCAAAATTTTTTTTGAGCCATTGTAGAAAATCGTTAGCACGCAATGTGGCTATTTTTGTATCGAAGTTGAGCATTAGGCAATGAGAAATATCTTTTTGCGAGAATAATGCTATTTTTTCGGTTGGAGTAGTTAATATTTTTATTGTTCGTTCAGGATACAAAACCTTTTGTGGTGAATTGTTGAACGACACTACAAGTGAATCCATTGCTGACGCTTGCGAAAGTGCTTGCAATTTCGATAACAAAAACTGATGACCTGTATGCACACCATCGAAAAAACCAATAGTTGCAACAGTTTGATTATTAAGTTTTTGTGTATGATTTAATATATTCACGTTGTGTGGTTTTGTGAAAAACAATGCAAAGGTAATGTTTTTTCATTGCCATTGCCGTAACAATGGTGTGCGAAAAATAGGCAATGTTTAAAAACTTCAGAATGAGGTACTCACTCTATTTTGAAAAATACTATCTTTGAGCGAAATTTTAAAACATTTTTGCCTATGAAATAAACCAGCGTATTTTTTTACGCACATCTTGAAAATATTGAAAATAGCGTTATAAGCAAAGACTTGGACACTGAAATCTAGACAATTTCAAAATCCTTCTGAGGACATGCTCACTGACGCTCACGCGAGAAGCGTGGGCATTTGTTCGTAATTTGGAAGGTAGGTAGTCTAGAACCGCAGTGTCCGATGAAAAATAAATCAGCACCACGCTATTTTTATGTGCGTAAGTTTAGATTTTCTGGTGCTACGGAGTAACCCGAAAAGCCGTATAGTGAGTAGGTTTTATAGATAAAAATTTATTTTATGAGTAGATATAAAGTGACCGTTGATGAAGATGATAGCAGCGGAGTAGAAATAATTATTTACATTTTATTATTTTCAATTTTATTACCATTAGGTCTTATTTATCTTCTTTACAAAATTATAAAATGGATTTATGAGAAAAAGCAAGAATATGATTATAAACATTTCGAAGATTTTGAACAAGCGGTGCAAGATTTAGTTACATTGGATTGTTCTTATAAAGATGGTCTCATAAATATAACTGAGTATTCTGAGAAAAAACCAATAATTGTAAGACGCATTAGAGTTAATAACTGCTCTAACGAAAAAACGAGAGAAAGGCTTGTAACACTAAAGAAGTTAAATGATAAAAAGATTTTATCAAATGAAGATTACGAGAGAATACGAGAAGAATTAGCAAGAAGACTAAAATAGACATTAATGTAAAAGTAAAACTTTAGAAGAAAATAAAATTATTAAAAAATATACAAAAAAAGAAAGAATTTAAATCCTTTCTTTTTTTGTATATCTACACAAATTTTGCAGCCCACAAGTGGAGCATTTGGGTTTGCGTGCTATGCAAACATATCGGCCATGTAGAATAAGCCAGTGGTGCGCTTTGGGTATAAGATTTTTGGGAATATGTTTTACCAATTCTTTTTCGGTTTGCAGAGGATTTTTGCTGTTGGTGGTTAGTCCTATGCGTTCGGCTACACGGAAAACGTGCGTATCCACAGCCATAGCAGGTTGGTTAAATGCTACAGAAACAACCACATTGGCAGTTTTTCGTCCCACACCGGGTAGTTTCTTCAAATCATCGGTGTTGTTTGGGACTTCGCCATCAAATTGGTTTACGAGCATTTTTGCCATACCCACCAAATGTTTGGCTTTGTTGTTGGGGTACGATATGCTACTGATGTATTCAAAAATCACTTCGGGTGTTGCCGCAGACATTGCTTCGGCTGTAGGATAGTCGTAAAAGAGCTGAGGAGTGACCATGTTGACTCGTTTGTCGGTGCATTGAGCCGAAAGAATTACTGCCACGAGCAATTCAAACGGATTGGAGAAGTTGAGTTCGCTTTCTGCTATAGGCATATTCTTCTCGAACCAAGCGATTACTTCCGAATAACGTTCTTTTTTAGTCATCGTAAAAATGCTTTTTCAGTAAGCAAATTTCATTATTTTAGCAAAGATTGCAAAAAAGTTAAGAGTTTTTTTTTGATGTTGATTTTATTATTTTTGCAAGAATTAAAAAGGATTTTTTGTTATGGCTAAAAAAGTAACAGATAAAAAACAGAAGAATAGTTTTTTCGTTCGTTTGAAGAACTTTTTTGTTGATGAACGTACGCATTATGCGTTGAGTTTGTTGTTGGTGTTTTTTGTGTTGTATCTGTTTTTTGCGATGTTTTCGTTTTTTTTTACGGCAAGTGCTGACCAAAGTCAGGTGTTGACGGCAACAGACAACAAACAAGTAACAAATTGGACTGGATATTTGGGAGCAAAATTAGCTAACAAACTTGTGAATGACGGTTTTGGAGTTGCTTCGTTTGCGGTGTTGTTGTTTCCGTTTGTTTTAGCATTGCGTTTGGTAGGAAAGAAATTGATGCCACTTTGGAAAGCGTTTATTCTTTCGGCTGTATTTCTTATTTGGGGTTCGGTATTTTTTAGTTTCTTTTTTTCAAAATTTTACCAAAAATGGGCTGTTAGTCTTGGCGGTGCTCATGGCGATTTTATGAGCGATTTTTTGTTTGAAAATTGTGGTTGGGGTACTATTTTGATAATCATTATAGCTTTTTTCATTATTCTTCTTATTTGTTCTTCGCAGTCGCTTGTATGGATAAAAAACTTGTTTGTTAAGAAAAGAAAGGCATTGCCTGTTGCTTCTGATGCTGTTGTTGAAGAAGAATCTGCTGAAGCAGAATCCGAAGCTGAAAAAGAATCGTCTGCAATCAATGAATTTGTTTTTCCTGAACCAGCAGATGATAATGTTGTTTCTAATGACGATTTTTTTGTAGAAAATCCTACCAAAGACGAATCGGTAGAAATACTCTCTAACGATGAAAACAAAAAGGAAATTGAAGTAGAAATACAAGATTCGTTAGATACCGAAATGGCTACTAACGACCCTGATTATATTTTGAAAAAATATGGAAAATATGATCCACGTCTCGATTTGATGCATTACAAATTTCCTCAGCTTTCGCTTTTAAAAACATATCCTAACGAAAATATGCCTGTGGTGGATATGCAAGAACAAAATGCCAACAAAGACAAAATTGTTACTACTTTGCGGAACTATGGCATAGAAGTAGAAAGTGTAAAAGCAACAGTTGGTCCAACAATTACGCTATATGAAATAGTGCCACAAGCAGGAACACGTATTGCGAAAATTCGTAATCTCGAAAGCGATATTATGTTGAGTTTAAAAGCAACGGGTATTCGTATTATTGCACCAATTCCGGGTAAAGGTACTATTGGAATTGAGGTTCCCAACGAAAATCCACAAATTGTATCGATGCATTCGGTTATTGCCTCAAAAAAATTTCAAGAAGAAGAAAAGTATGTTTTGCCAGTAGCACTTGGAAGAACTATAACGAACGAAGTGTTTATGTTCGATTTGGCAAAAACACCACATCTTTTAGTTGCAGGAGCAACTGGACAAGGAAAATCGGTTGGTTTGAATGCTATTATTACGTCATTGCTTTATAAAAAACATCCTTCAGAATTGAAGTTTGTGCTTATCGACCCTAAAATGGTTGAATTTAATATTTATGCTGCTCTCGAAAAGCATTATATGGCAAAAATGCCTGATCAAGATAATATAATCATTACTGATTCTACAAAAGTAATTCAAACGCTCAATTCGCTTGTAATAGAAATGGAAGAGCGCTATAAGTTGTTGATGTCGGCACATTGTCGCAATATAATCGAGTACAATGAAAAGTTTGTTAACCGTAGGCTTAATCCTGAAAAAGGACATCGCTTTTTGCCTTATATTGTAATAGTGATTGATGAGTTTGGTGATTTTATAATGGTTGCGGGCAAAGAGGTAGAAACGCCTATTTCTCGTATTGCACAAAAAGCTCGTGCTGTAGGTATGCATATGATATTAGCAACACAGCGTCCATCTGTAAACATCATTACCGGAGTGATAAAGGCAAATGTACCAAGCCGTATCGCTTTTCGTGTGTCTTCAATGATAGACTCGCGTACAATTCTTGATGCTTCTGGAGCTAATCAGTTGGTTGGGAAAGGTGATTTACTCTATTCGGGTGGCAGTGAACTAATACGTGTGCAATGTGCTTTTGTTGATACGCCAGAGGTTGAAAAAATAGTAGAATATGTAAGTAAACAACAAGCCTATCCTTCGGCATATATGTTGCCTGAATGTGAAATATCCGAGTCGGGAGGCGATCTCAATGTAAGTGGTGTAGATATGACGCAACGCGATCCGCTTTTCGAGGAAGCTGCTCGTATGGTGGTAAGTACGCAACAGGGATCTACTTCTAATATTCAACGGAAATTTAGTGTGGGTTTCAATCGTGCAGGACGAATAATGGATCAGTTGGAGCATGCTGGTATTATTGGTCCACAAGAAGGAAGCAAACCACGAAAAGTGTTGGTTGCATCGGAGTTTGAATTAGATCAAATGCTTAACAATATGAATTAAGAAAACTATGAAAAAGATAAAAAAAATAGTAGCGTTGTTAATTGTATTTATGCCGTTTATTGCTGTAGCACAAACTGATCAGCAAGCAAAAGTATTTTTTGATAAAACAATAGCTGTATTGCAAAATAGTTCGTTACAAACGGACTTTTCGGTAACTTACGAAAATGCTGTTACAAACGATAGCGAAACCAAACAAGGGAAACTACTTCTTAAAGGCAATAAATTTTATTTTTTGCTCGAAACGATAGAATTGTTTTTCGATGGAAAAACACAATGGATGTATATGAAAGATATTGACGAAGTGTCTGTATCCGAGCCAACAGGTAAGGAGTTAAGCGATGTAAATCCTATTTTAATGATAAAAGAATTTCGAAAAACTCATATGGTACAATTTGATGCTGATGATGTGGCTTCATCACAAAATCGTTTGTTGAATCTTTATCCTTCTGATAAAAATGCTGATCATTTTAAAGTAGCTTTGGTAGTAAAAACAAACACAAAGCAGATAGTTTCGATCAAAATTTCGTTTAAAAATGGAACATCTACACTGTTTTCTACAAAAAATTATCAAACGTTGAAAACGCTTTCTGATGCGGTTTTTGTGTTTGATAAATCGAAATATCCAAATGTAATTATTAACGATTTAAGATAGAATTTATGGAAAAAATAGACTGTTTGATTATCGGCTCTGGTCCTGCAGGATACACAGCTGCCATTTATGCCTCACGTGCCAATTTAAACCCTGTTCTTTACGAAGGAATTCAGCCTGGAGGACAACTTACCACTACTACCGAGATTGAAAATTTTCCGGGATTCCCCGAAGGAATAACAGGAACGGAATTGATGGGAAAAATGCGTGCACAAGCTGAACGTTTTGGTGTTGATATTCGCTCTGGTATGGTTACTGAAGTTGATTTTTCGGGCGATGTGCATAGAGTAACAATCGATGGAGAAAAACAAATTGAAGCTAAATGTGTGATTATTTCCACAGGAGCTTCGGCAAAATATCTTGGGCTCGCCGACGAACAAAAATATATGGGAATGGGCGTTTCCGCGTGTGCCACTTGCGATGGATTCTTCTATCGCCGAAAAACGGTGGCTGTAGTTGGCGGTGGCGACACAGCTTGCGAAGAAGCAATCTATTTGGCAGGATTAGCAAAAAAAGTTTACCTCATTGTGCGTAAACCGTTTCTTCGTGCTTCGGAAATTATGCAAAAACGTGTCGTTGAAACCGAAAACATCGAAGTGCTTTTCGAACACGAAACACTTGGACTTTTTGGTAAAAACGGTGTTGAAGGAGCTCGTTTGGTGAAACGTCGTGGACAAACCGACGAACAAGAAATTGAAATTGCTATCGATGGATTTTTCTTAGCTATTGGTCATCATCCCAACTCTGATGTGTTCAAAAAATTTATTGAAACTGATGAATTAGGTTACATCAAAACTGTTGCTGGAACGCCTAAAACCAACGTTGCAGGAGTGTTTGCTGCGGGCGATGTGGCCGATCCAAATTATCGACAAGCCATTACGGCAGCAGCAAGTGGTTGCCGTGCTGCTATAGAAGTAGAACGCTACTTAAAGTCAAGATAAAAATGCATTTTTTCAGAAAATACTATTTAATAATAGTTTGGTGTATTGTTATAGCAATACTTTCTTTGAAGAAAATAGAGATTTCCGAAATTCCTTCTTTTTTCAATTTCCCATATATTGATAAAGGAGTTCATTTCGTTATGTATTTTATTTTGGGAGTGGTGCTTTGTTATGAAATTGGATTGTCAACATTTTTCAAGAAAATATTTGTGTTATTCTTCCCTATTTTTTATGGAGGTGTCATAGAATTGATACAAGAATACGCTGTGCATCGGACAGGCGATTGGTTTGATTTTTTTGCTAATATTTTAGGAGGATTTTCAGGTATAGTGTTCGGTTTCCTTATTTTTCGAAAAACGAAATGTAAGTATTAAACAATTTCTAATAAAAACAGAAGAGCCACAAATCAAAAAAATGTGGCTCTTTTTTATAAATAGAAATTCAATAATGCCGAGAACTAAGCCTCGTCGCCAAATACAACGCCATTACCAGCAGAGTTTATCCACTCTTTTTTGACGGCAAAACTCCAAATGATAAGAGCTAAATTGACAATAAAAGCCAAAACAAGAATGATGATTTCTATTATTTTAGTAGCTTTTAGTATTGGCGTTTGCGATTTTTCTTTCAACGATAGAAAGATATTATGTAGTGTAAAAGGTGTATTTGTAGTCTCAAATTCGTTTAAATATAGATTGATATTGTTGGCAAATTCCTCTAAATAAGAGATATAAGCATTTATACCAATAATGCGAACAAGAAAATTAACATCATCATTACTATTTAAATATGAGCGAATTTGTTTACTATCGGAAATAAGATTTTTAATGGTTTCGGCATTAAGAACCTGTTGCGTATAGTCAGGAGAAATTTGGTTGATTTGATTTTCTACTTGACCGATTTCGAAATCTATAAATTGATTAATTTTTTTCGGGATAAAAGCACTTGCTATGAACAATGTGATCAATAAAATAGCAGTTAGAATTGTAGCTGCGAAAAGAATATTTTTTTTAGTAGATTTTTTCAAAGGCAAAATCAAAAACCATATAATAATAGTAGGTACTGCTACTATCAAAAGAGCAAAAATGACAACATAAAAAGTATTCATAATTAATTCTGATTTAAGTTAGTATAAATAACGGTTTTTTGTTTTTTACAGCTTTTTTTCAATGTTTTAATAAGAGGTTGCTTTAGTTTTTTCAATATTTTATATTTGTCTGTTTGATTCAAATCCTTGAGTACTATTTTTACTAATAATCGTCCGCAAGGGGCTTGCATATATTCGGTAAATGTATCGGGGCGGAACGTGTTTTCGTTGCGTTGCATCAAGACGTTGTATTTACGTTTTTTGTCGTTCCATGCACGAAAAATACGTAGAGCAGACCGTAAACATATAAGGGCAACAACAATTTGTACAAAAAAAATCCAATTGTAAATTTTATAAAGCGGAATAAATACAATGCCTATCCCCCCAACAAGCAGGAGGAAGGCATAAGTATTTAAATACAAAAATCGCGAAAAAGTTACGATTGTTTGTTTGTTCATTTATTGAGCATTAGAGATAGCTTTGTAGAACGAATCCACTATTTTTTGTGCTTCTGCTTCGTTGTCGCTTGGCAATAAGATAGAAGTACGTTGTGTGAATGCATCATAATACAAAGTGTATGATTGACAGAAACAGCCAAGGCAAGTACCTTCTTTTACATAGCCAACTTCTTTTACGCTACTTGGTAATAGATATTTTACGTTTTTACCAGCGTTCAAAACCCAGAAAGCTTTGAATTGAATAACTTCAACTACGCGTTTGTTAGTGATAACAACAAAACCTTCACGTTTGTTTCCTAACAAAAGGTTAAAAAGTTTTACGATAGAACCCCAAAGTTTAGCAAAAGGATTTGCACTAGTTGCCCACAATTCAGCTTCAAGTTCCATTACTAAATTTTCACCTTCGTTTAAGATAAGACCAGATTTTAAATTTGAATTTGCCATAATTTTTTTGTTTTTAAAAAGTTTAATAAAAATTCCTGATTCTTTTCGGCTTTTCAGGTTGCTCCGTTTTCTGTCGAATGTTTTTGGATATGTACACAAAAAAGCGTGGACAGAGATTTATCCACGCCCCGAGGTCCTGAGAATTACCCACACACGAACAGACAATTCTTGTCCACGTTTAATGCGTAAACAATACGTTCGTGTGTTTGAAATTTTTTATGCATGAAATTTCTCAGGTTTCGGGGCATAAAATAAAGCAAACGCTTTTCCAAAATTTCAAGGTGTACATAAAAGCACACAGGAGAATTATTTCATAGGCAAAAATTTTTTAAAATTTGTTTTCCCAAAATTAAAAATTTTTTGAGTTATTACATTAAAAAAAACAGCATAAGAATGCACAATGCTAAAAAATATGCTTTTCTCGTACAGTCAAAACTCAATGAAAATAACTGTAAATAATTGATGCTCTTTGAATTCCGACTATTTTTTCGAGTTCAGTTTGTGGTGCAGATTTTATACGTTTTAGACTTTTGAAGTGCTTTAAAAGCTCAGTTTTTGTCTTTTCGCCAATCCCTTTTATGTTGTCGAGTTCCGATGAGGTTTGCTGTTTGCTTCGTTTGCTCCGATGAAACGAAATGGCAAATCGGTGAACTTCATCTTGCACCGAAGCTAAAAATTTGAAAGTAAAGTCGGTCGGTTTCAATCCGATTACTTGCGGAGGACAACCAAATAAAACTTCGCTGGTTCGGTGTCGATTATTTTTTGCTAAACCAATAATTGGTATTTGTAGCTGTAGTTCGTCTTCTACAACTTGTCGTACGACTTCCATTTGCCCTTTTCCGCCATCGGTAATAATAAGATCGGGCAACGGTTGTTGTTCGTCTTTCAAGCGAGTGTAACGTCTACGTACAACCTCTTTCATTGATGCATAGTCGTCGGCTCCGACAATGGTTTTTATGTTGTACGTACGATAATCTTTTTTCGAAGGCTTACATTTTTTGAATACTACGCAAGCTGCTACAGCATTTGTTCCGCTGATGTTCGAATTGTCGAAACATTCGATTGTTTCAGGTATTTTTGGAAGATGAAGAGCGTTTTGTATCTCTTTCATCAATCGCATTGATCGCTGGTCAGGATTCAGTTTCTCGCTTTGCTTGTATTTGTCAACTTTGTATTGGCGAACATTTTTCGTTGCCAAATCGAGCAGTTTCTTTTTATTACCTCGTTGTGGTACAATGAATTCTAAATTTTCGTCTATTCCATCGGGATGAAACGGAACTATGAGGGTTTTGTTCGTACTGTTCAGTCGTTCGCGTAATTCTAAAATGCCAAGAGCAAAAACTTCTGTTTTGTCTTCGTCTAATTTTTTTTGATATTCTATTGTAAATCCTTGAATAACAGCACCTTTTGCTATTCTCAAAATGTTAATGTAAGCAGAATTTTCATCTTCGTCGTAGGCAAAAACATCTAAATTGTCGTCGGTTGCTGTCGTTATGATTGTTTTTGCTTGATATTTGAGCAATGCTTCGTATTTTAGTTTTAGTTTTTGTGCTTCTTCGAATTTTTCTTCTGCTGCCAAAATTTGTATTTGTTGCAATAGATAGTCAACAATTTTGTGGCTGTTGCCTTGTGCAATTTCTTTTATTTCATCGATGTTTTTCTGATAGTCGCGTTCGGTTTGCAAACCTACGCAAACACCTAAACAGTTTTTTATATGATACTCCAAACAAAGTTTGAATTTTTTCGCTCTGATGTTTTCGGTGTTGAGCATCAAGTTGCAACTACGTATGGGGTAGAGTTCGTGGATTAAATCCAAAAGCGTGTCGAGGGCACGAACCGAAGAATACGGTCCGAAGAAATCGGCATTTTTTTTCAATGTTCGGGTTTTGAATACACGAGGAAACTTTTCGTGCGTAATGCAAAGCCACGGATACGTTTTCCCGTCTTTTAAGAGAATATTGTAGTGTGGCTGATAGCGTTTTATCAGGTTGTTTTCGAGTAGCAGAGCTTCGTTTTCCGAATTTACTACAATGTATTCCAAATCTACGATTTGCTGAACGAGTTTTTTTGTTTTTATCGAATCGTGCGTTTTGTTGAAGTATGACGCAACACGCCGTTTCAGATTTTTTGCCTTTCCAACATAAATAATCACCCCTTTCGAGTTGAAGTATTGATATACGCCCGGCGACTCGGGCAGTGAATTGATTTTATTTTTTAGCAATTCATCCATAGCACAAAGTTATAATTTTTGAAGAAATTTGTTTTCTTTTACATTAAATTATTAAAAAGGTGTATATTTGCTATGCATTTTGCTCACGCTGGGGAGGTTTTGCCTTTTATGTGAGGGTGGGCAAGAGGCAGACATAAAAAAAGGCGTCTTTTTGTCGCTTTGTGCTTGGCTATCTGAAATCTGGTAAATTTCAAAAAAGTATCCAACGCATTGCAACATGAGATGTCTGCGTGGTATGATTTGTAGAAGTTATGCTTGAGCGTAACTTTTTTTCATATCGGCGTGGGCTTCGATGTTGTTTGTTCGGATACAATGGCAATACCAGAGCCTCAGATAGCGGAACAGCAATACTGCAGCTCCGCTTTTTTTGTGTCTTATAGTTAAATTAAATGTTTTAATTTTTAAAGGTTGCGCCCGACACGTATCAGGGATTTTATTTATGAGGGAAAAACGATTTTTATTTGTAGCAATGCTTTTTGCAGCATTGAGTTTGGGATTCGCATCGTGCGACAATAAAGGTAACGAACCTGAAGACCCAGTAACCGAACAAGGCAGTTTAACTGAAGAAGAAATTCTAAATTTGCCTATACACATGAACAAAGAATTGTATTTTAACCAACATGACGCCATACAAATTTCATTTGATACATTAAATAAATATTTGGCAATACTCAATGAAGATGGAAGTTTTGTTTTTGATACAATTTATATGATTCCCCAGGGCACATTTTTTACGCCAGATGGATACAGTAAAGGGGGATATTTTAGATTGGCGCGCAGCAATCTGCTGGAACCACGTACAAGCCTGTCCCCGCGTATTCGTGGCAAGGGCGATTTGGTGTTTGATTGCAGAGTTCCCAGTATTGTGCCCGAAGATAGTCTGTGGTTGGTTGAACACGGTTGGACTGTGAATAAATATTGGGTTGATTTATCAAACCAAAACTCAAAATAAAAAGATAGATGACAATGAAAAAAATAAAAATACTAATACCGATACTATTACTACTAAATGTGATAGCGTTTATCAGTTGTAAAAATGACAAAAACGAACCAGATGACCCATTGGACAACAAAACACCAACCGAAACACCGGTTGAAACACCGGTTGAAACACCGGTTGAACCAGTTGTAAAAGTTAACAAGGAACTATATTTTAGTCAATCTGATGGCATACAAATTTCATTTGATACATTAAATAAATATCTGGCAATGGATAATATCGATACAATTTTCATGGTTCCCCAGGGGTTGTTTTTTTCCCCAAACTCATTGGGCTTGGGATACCATTATTTTGAATTGACACGCAGCAACGTGTTGGAGCCACGCACAGACCTGTCCCCACGCATCCGTGGCAAGGGTAGTTTTGAAACCGATATTGGCCACCCAACCCAGGCATTGGAAGACAGCCTGTGGTTTGTATCCAAGGGTTGGCAGGTAAACGCCGGCTTAAATAACAGTCGTTAAAAATGCCCTACAGGGCATTTTTTTATTTGATTTTGTGTTTATTATTCTATACCATTGTGCATAACAGGAAACGAGAATGAAAATTATTAAATTTATTTACCATCATTATTATTAATTATGCCAGTAAATAAGAAATGCCACAAATTTGTGGCATTTTCTGTGCATATATATGTAAGATATTTTAGTAATGAATCAATGAGTCGATTTGAATATCATTATCGAATACTTTGCGTCCTTTCAAGAAATCGAGTTCTACCAAGAAGTTTACATAGATTTTCTTCACACCAAACTTACGCACAAGTTCGCAAGCGGCTTTCATAGTTCCTCCCGTAGCGAGTAAGTCGTCGTGCAGTAACACTACGTCATTTTCATTAAGTGCGTCTTTATGGAGTTGTATAGTATCTATGCCGTATTCTTTAGTATAGCTCACTTCTATAGTTTCAGCAGGGAGTTTTCCTTTTTTGCGAATAGGTACAAAGCCTACACCTAATTTGTTGCCTAATATAGGAGCCATGATAAATCCACGCGATTCTATTCCTATTACCTTCGTAATGCCTTTGTCTTTGTAAAGATTGAACATTTCATTTTCGAAAAATTTCATACAATCGGCATTTTTGAATGCTGTAGTCAAATCTTTAAAAACAATTCCTTTGATTGGAAAATCGACCACATCTCTGATGTTGTTTTTTACTTCTTCTATAGTCATAATTATGTTGTTTTTATAAATTGTTCCACGTGGAACAATTATACTATCTTCCTGATAATACGAGCAATACGTTGATATCATTTGGCGAAACTCCTGGAATTCGGCTCGCTTGTCCTATGGTTTTTGGTTGTATTCTGTTTAGTTTTTGTCTTGCTTCTGTCGAAAGTGATTGAATATTTTCGTAATCAAATTTATTTTCGATAGAGATATTTTCTAATCGTTGTAGCTTATCTGCTATCATTTTTTCTCTCTCTATGTAGCCCGAATATTTAATTTTTATTTCGGCAGCTTCTACTATCTCTTCCTTGCGCGATGATGTAATTTTGGAAACTTTTTCTTTTACACTTGGTAAAAAGTTTTCTAAAATGGAAATATTTAATTGCGGACGGAGAATTAAGTCGTACAATTTAGTCGATTGTTTGAGTGTCGTAGAATTATTTATTTCCAAAACGGAGTTAATTTCTTGAGGTTTCACCGAAGTTTCTTTAGTGAAATCTATAAAAGATTCTACCGCTGATTTTTTTGTTTGCAGAAGAGAAAAACGTTCCTTTGTTGCTAAACCAATTTTATACGATTTTTCCGTCAGTCGCATATCGGCATCGTCTTGTCGGAGTAGAATTCTGTACTCGGCTCTTGAGGTAAACATTCTGTAAGGCTCGTCAACGCCTTTTGTTACCAAATCATCGATTAAAACGCCAATATACGCTTCGTCACGTTGGAGGATAAATTCCGAATCGCCATTGCATTTGAGGTGGGCATTGATGCCTGCAATCAATCCCTGACCTGCTGCTTCTTCGTAACCTGTGGTTCCGTTTATTTGTCCAGCAAAAAACAGATTGGCAATTTTTTTCGTTTCCAACGTATGTTTTAGTTGTGTTGGGTCGAAAAAGTCATATTCAATAGCATATCCTGGACGATAAATTTTTGCATTTTCGAGTCCGGGAATAGTTTTCAACGCAGCAAACTGAACATTTATTGGCAACGACGAAGAAAAACCATTCAAATAAAACTCTTGTGTACTCTCCCCTTCTGGTTCCAAGAAAAGTTGATGTTGTTCTTTGTCGGAAAAAGTTACAATTTTAGTTTCGATACTCGGGCAATAGCGTGGTCCGATGCTTTGAATCTGCCCGTTGTAAAGCGGAGAATCTTTTAATCCTCCGCGCAGAATGTCGTGAGTGGACGTATTTGTATAGGTTATCCAGCAACTTTGTTGTTTGAGTGGACGTGGTTCAAAGTCCAAATAAGAGAATTTATGAAAATCATTTTCACCGATTTGTTCGGTCATTTTCGAGAAATTAATAGAATTTCCGTTTATTCGAACAGGCGTACCTGTTTTCATTCTGTCGGTAGTAAAACCCAAAGATTTCAATTGCTCAGTAACTCCAAATGATGCCGGTTCAGAAATTCTTCCACCTACAATTTGTGTTTTTCCGATATGCATTAGTCCGTTGAGAAAAGTTCCAGCAGTGAGAACGACACTTTTTGCATTGAATTCAACGTTTGTTACTGTTTTACACCCAACAATGGTGTTATTTTTTATAATAAGTTGGTTTACTGTATCTTGCCAAATATGCAAATTAGGTGTTTTATCCAAAATCTCGCGCCATTTTATGATGTATTGCATTCTGTCGCTTTGCGAACGTGGACTCCACATTGCTGGACCTTTCGAGCGATTTAGCATTCTAAATTGAATAGCAGTCAAATCCGTAACAATTCCCATGTATCCACCAAGAGCATCAATTTCTCTCACAATCTGCCCTTTTGCAATTCCTCCGATAGCGGGGTTACAACTCATTTGAGCAATTTTGTTCATATCCATTGTGATGAGCAACGTTTGCGAACCCATGTTGGCTGCTGCACAAGCTGCTTCGCAACCTGCATGTCCTGCCCCAACAACAATAACATCGTACGAGAAAGTCATTTTGCTACTGCGTTTTTACAATTTGGTGTTTAGTTGGTTAAGTACAAATCGGATTTTTTCGAAAGTATTAATGGTTGTTGGAACGAGTGGTAACCGTAATTCATTTTCGATGAAACCCATTACCGAAAGCATACTTTTTACACCCGCAGGATTCCCATCAACAAACAGTAAATCAATAAGTTCTGAAAATCTGTAGTGAATTTCTCTTGCACCATTGTAATCGCCATTAAGAGCTAATCGTACCATTCTTGAAAATTCTTTTGGGAAAGCATTTCCTATTACAGAGATAACTCCAACAGCACCTAATGTTATTAGCGGAAAAGTAATGCCATCATCTCCTGAAATTACCATAAAATCTTTTGGTCGATTTTTGATTATTTCGTCTATCTGTGAAAAATTTCCAGAAGCCTCTTTTACTGCAATAATATTTTTGAAATCGTTTGCAAGACGTAAAATCGTTGATGCTGAAATGTTTACACCTGTTCTTCCTGGAACATTATAGAGAATTATAGGTGCTTTTGATGCTTCTGCAATTTTTTTGTAATGTTGATAAATACCTTCTTGAGAAGGTTTGTTGTAATAAGGTGCTACAGATAAAATTGCATCTACATTACTTAGGTCTGTATCTTTTATTTTTTCAACAACAGCTTGTGTACAATTCCCTCCTATGCCTAAAACAATAGGTTTTCGTCCATTGATTTGTGCAAGAATAAAATCAAAAAGATGTTTTTTTTCGTTTTCTGTTAAAGTTGGTGTTTCGGCAGTTGTACCGAAAACTACAAAATAATCGGTCCCGTTTTGAATTTGATATTCAATTAATCTCCTTAAAGCATCGTAATCAACAGATCCATCTTTTTTAAATGGAGTTATTAATGCGACACCCATTCCAGCTAGTTTGTTTCTTTGCATAAGAATTTGTACAAAAGTGTTTTGCAAATTTACGATTTAATTTTTTACTTGTATAGCGTTTAAGTAAAATAGTATTTGTTCTAACAAAAACTCTTTTGTCGCATTAGTAGGAATGTCTATTATTAGATCAAAAATATTGTAATATTTTGATTTACAACCACATTTTATTTTTGCAGAAGAGGCTGCTGTTAGGATATTAAAAACATTAGCAGAAGTCAAATCTAAATTTATAAGAATATCTGTATTTAATAATCGAATCCATTCGATGTCTTTTTTTTTAGGATTGTTCCAAATGTTGAGTTCTTTTTTCGTGATAAGTTTATTCAAGCAAACGGGTGGTGGCACGGATCTTTCTTCTTTAGATATTTTTTTTACGAATCCTACTATAATTAATTCTTTACCAAATAGTTGTGCTTCTATAATTTTTGAATAATCATAAAGTTCTTGTAACGTTTCTCCATGAATGAAAATCAGTATTTTTTGAGCATCGGACATGTTGGTAAATTGCTTATCTCGTTGATGCTCATGTTTTTTTAAAATCCTATTTAGCTTATTTTTTGACATGATTATTTAAGTAAATCTAAGAATTCTTCTTCGGAGATAATTTTTATAGACAATGTTTGTGCTTTTTGTAGTTTAGCGGGACCCATATTTTCTCCTGCTAAAATAAAATCGGTTTTTGTAGAAATGGAACTTGTATTTTTACCGCCATTGTTTACGATAATATCTTTATACTCATCACGTGAATGCGAAGAGAAAGTTCCACTGATAACAAAAGTTTTTCCGTTTAATTTGTTTGTTTTGTTTTGTAATTTTTCTTCATCAATCTGAAATTTTAAACCTATTTGTTTTAATTCTTCAATCAGTTGAATATTTTTTTCATCTTTAAAAAACAGAACAACACTTTCTGCTATTTTTTCGCCAATTTCATCGATATTTTTTAAATCTTCGAAAGATGCCGTTTGGATTGCTTCTATACTGTGAAGCGAATAGGCAAGTTTTTTAGCAACAGTTTCGCCTACGTACCTTATTCCAAGAGCAAATAAAACCCGTTCAAATGGTACATTTTTTGAATTTTCAAGACTATTTATGATGTTTTGTGCTGATTTTTCGCCCATTCGTTCAAGTGAAGCAATGTTTGTTATTGTTAATTTATATAAATCAGCATAGTTTTTTATCAGTTTTTGATTGTAAAGCAAGTTGATTGTTTCTTCGCCAATACCATCAATAGCCATTGCTTTGCGAGAAATAAAATGTTCAATCTTACTTTTTATTTGTGGAGCACAATTTGTTTCGTTAGGGCAATAATGTGCGGCTTCACCTTCTTTTCTAATTAAGAGCGTGCCACATTCGGGGCAGCGAGTTATAAATTTTACTTTGTCTCCAATAAGAATTCTCGCTTCTTTGTTTACTCCTGTAATTTTTGGAATAATCTCACCACCTTTTTCTACATACACCATATCGCCGATGTGTAGGTCTAAATCTTCTATAATATCGGAGTTGTGCAAAGAAGCTCTTTTTACAATAGTACCCGAGAGTTGAACAGGATCAAGATTTGCTACAGGAGTTATTGCACCTGTTCTACCAACTTGATAAGAGATGGAATTTAATCGTGTTTCGGCACGTTCGGCTTGAAATTTATAAGCAATGGCCCAACGTGGCGATTTTGCTGTCAACCCTAATCGTTGTTGTTGTTTTAAAGAATCTACTTTTAGAACAATACCATCTGTTGCTACGGGAAGATTTTTTCGTTCAATATCCCATTTGTCGATGAAATCGAAAATTTCGTTTAGATTTTTACATTTTGTGATTTCATTTGATACTTTAAATCCCCAGTTTTTTATGATTTGTAAATTTTCATAATGACTATCAGATGGCATCTGTTCACCTAACAGATAATAGAGGTAAGCGTCTAAATGTCGCTTGGCAACTTCTGCTGAATTTTGTAATTTTATTGTTCCAGAAGTTGCGTTTCGAGGATTTGCAAACAAAGGTTCCTCATCTTTTTCTCTTTCTTTATTTAAATGTTCAAACACATCCCATGGCATTAATATTTCGCCACGAATTTCAAAAAAATTAGGGAATCCCATTCCTTTTAGATGAAGAGGAATTGTACGAATAGTTCGTACATTTGCAGTAATGTCATCACCTTTTTCGCCATCGCCACGCGTAACAGCACGTAGCAAGTTCCCTTTCTCATATATTAAAGAAACTGAAGTTCCGTCAAATTTTAATTCACAAACAATGTCGAAAGGTTCATTAAGCGTTTTGCTGATTCGGTTATAAAAATCGGAAACTTCTTCTTTGCTGTACGTGTTTCCTAAAGACAGCATTGGATAAATATGTTTTACCTGCTTAAATGCTTTATTTATATCGTTTCCAACTCTTTGTGTAGGAGAATTTGGATCAAAAAAATCAGGATATTTATTCTCTAAATCCTGTAATTCTTTCATCTTTTCATCAAATTCAAAATCACTAATCGTAGGATTAGATTTTACATAATAATTGTAATTATGTTCTTCTAATTCTTTTCGCAGTTGCTTGATTTTTAATAAAATGTTATCCATTGTTACGATGAGATTCTATGGCAAAGTTAAAATATTTTTTAGAAACTATTTTTGTGGAAAAAAATATAAGATTTTTGAAGTTTGAGTTTTTTCAAAAAAAACAAACAATTGCTTTAAAAAGTATTATTTTTGCAGTAATAAAAACAGATAAAGCTCTTTTAAATTTATGATGACTTATAGAACTCTTCTTCGAATAAAAGTAGTACAATTGTTGTATGCTTATGAGAGTAAAAATGAAAAAATGTTAAGTGTTTCTGAAAGTGAACTTTTGAAAAGTATTCAAAAAACAACAGACCTATTTTATCACATTTTAAATCTTTCTGTTTTTATTACCAAGTATGCTGCAGAATGTATAGAAGCAGCAAAAAAGAAATTCCGACCAACAAGAGAAGAACTATATCCAAATACAAAGTTTGTTAATAATTTGTTTGTAAAGCAATTATTGGCAAACAATGATTTTGTAGAACATGTAAAATCTTTGAATGTTTCGTGGGATGAAAATCCGGAGGTCATAAAATCTATTTATTCTGAAATCCAACAAAGTTCTTTTTATCTTGATTATATGTGTTCTTCAGAAAATGATTTTAATGAAGACAAAATGCTTTGGCGTGCAATATTTGAAAAAATTGTTTCGAATAATGTATTGTTGGACGATGCTCTCGAAGAACAATGCATTTATTGGGTTGACGATTTGGAGTTGACTTTGAGTTTTGCTGTGAAAACAATAAAGCAGATGAAAGAAAATGAGGTAACAGATGTTTTATCAGTAAAGATGTGCAAAGAAGATGATATAAATTTTGCTAAAGAGCTTCTTACCGATGTTATTTTAAACAAAAACGATTATCGTGATTTGATTAGCCGTTTGTCACAACATTGGGATCCTGACAGAATTGCATTTATGGACATTCTTATTATGTTGATAGCAATTTCGGAAATGGTAAAATTTCCTACTATTCCAGTAATTGTTACTATAAATGAATATATAGAAATAGCAAAAATATATAGTACAGAAAAGAGTCATTCATTTATAAATGGAATTTTAGACAAAGCCGTTGTTGTTTTAAAAACAGAAAATAAGATGTTGAAAGTAGAATGTTTAAAGAGTTAGAATTTTTATATTTGTTTCATTATTAAAATATAGTATTATGTTAACAGTTTTATTGCAAGATGTAGCAGCCAGTCAACAACAATCAGGTTGGATGAGTATGTTGATGATTGTTTTGATTTTTGTGGTATTTTATTTCTTTATGATTCGTCCACAAAGCAAACGTCAAAAAGAAATTCGAAAATTTCAGGATTCGTTAGAATCTGGTAGTAAGGTTATTACCTCAGGTGGTATTTATGGAAAGGTAAAAGATGTGAAGGAAAATGTTGTTGTTATTGAAGTTGCTGACAATGTTCGTATCAAAGTAGCAAAATCAATGGTTTTTGCTTCTCCTGAAGATGCTACAACTCAAACTCAAGAACCACAAAAATAAATTTTGAGAGTATGACCTCACCAAAAGTCATCTTAAAAGATTTTTTAAGAAAGATTAGAAAGTTTGTTTTTACGGAAGATTTTCTAATCTTTCTTGTTTTTGTTTTGATATCAACAGCTTTTTGGTTTGTAAATATGTCAGGCAAAAAGCGTGCTATTGATATGAACATAAATATAGAATATAAAAATATCCCCGACGATATTCAATTTTTAACGCCTCTACCGAAAGAAATAAATGTCAAGATAAAGGATTTTGGGTTGAATGTATTGCAATATATTTTTCAAAAGCAGCATTCTGTTATTGTTAATTACAACGATTTTTTGAAGAAAGATTCTGCACTTCAATATCCTGAATACAAATTAGAAACTCAACTAAAGGCCAATTTCAAAAATTCTGCAGAAATAGTTAGTGGCTTAAAAAAAATAATTGTTCAATATCAAAAACTTGAGAAAAAGCGATTGGCAACAATGCTTATAGGTGAAGTTTCTTTGCAAACACAATATATTTTTCTTTCTCCTTTACGAATAACACCCGATAGTATCAATGTTTTTGGACCAAAAGAAATTCTTGATACGTTGCGTTATGCTTATGTTGCTCCTCTTACGATATCAAAGATAGATAAAAGTGTTTCTTTGAAACAGCCTTTTTTGGAACAAAAGGGCATTTTTTATACTGAAAAAGAAGCAACAATAGATATTGCTGTAGAAATGCTTACGGAGAAACATCTTCAAATACCTATTCAATGTATAAATAAGCCTTTAGGTGTTTATGTGCATTTGTTTCCTTCAGTTGTAGATGTGATTTTCTCTGTTGGGTTGAGTAATTTTTATAATGTTACCGAAGACGATTTTCAAGCTGTTCTTGATTATAATCAACTTAAGAGCAATATTTCTGGTAAACAACTTGTTACAGTACTTTCTGCAAAAGATTTTATTCGTTATCTGAAGGTTCAACCACAAGAGGTTGAATTTCTTTTAGAAGAAAATTGATTTTTTATGATTGTTGGAATTACTGGCGGAATAGGTTGTGGTAAGTCTGTTGTTGCAAAAATAATAGACTTAATGGGATTTCCTGTTTATGATTCGGATAGCAATGCAAAAAAAATTACCGATGAATCCGATAAAATTAGAAAAGAACTTATAGCTCGTTTTGGTATAGAAATTTATGAAGGAACAAGATTGAATCGTAAACTTTTAGCAAAAAAGATTTTTAGAGATGAGCAAAATCGTACTTTTGTTAATGAGTTGATTCATCCTGTTGTTTTAGCAGATTTTTTGCAATGGAGTGAAATTCAATTAAAAAAAAGTAATATTGTTTTTGTTGAATCGGCAATACTTTTTGAAAGTGGATTTTACAAGTATGTAGATAAAGTTTTATTGGTAACAACTCCTCAAGATTTACGTATAGAACGTATAAAGAAAAGAGATAATGCAACGATAGAAGAGATAAAAAATCGGTTAAACTCTCAATTATCTCAAGAATATTTGTCAACAAGAGCAGATTTCATCGTACAGAATGATGAAAAGACTTCTTTATTGAAACAAATTACAGAATTATTCAGATATCGGTAATGTAATTAAAAAACAAAAGCTTTTTTTTAAAAGTTAATTAAACATAAATCTTGAGAAAACCCAATTAACTCAATTGGTTTTTTTGTTGTTAGTGGAAAATTTTGTATGCTTTATAACATATAGAATTTTTTATTAGAGCAAAAAAAATAAGTTAACTTGCCTTCGTTAAAAATGTATGTTTAATATTAAAAAATAAAGGCTATGAAAATTTATCAGTCGAATGAGATTAAAAACATTTCCTTGTTGGGAAGTTCGGGGTCGGGCAAAACAACACTTGCCGAAGCAATGCTTTATGAGAGTGGGGTGATTAAACGTATTGGGACCGTTGCAGCAAAAAATACGGTTTCAGATTATTTTCCTGTAGAACAGGAGTATGGATATTCGGTTTTTCCATCGGTTATTTATGCCGAATGGTTAGGGAAAAAATTGAATTTTATAGATTGTCCTGGTTCTGATGATTTTGTTGGAGGTGTTATTACCTCGTTGTCGGTAACCGATACAGCGTTGATACTTTTGAATTCTCAATATGGTGTTGAAGTAGGGACCCAAAACCATTTCAGACATACAGAGCAATTAAAGAAACCTGTGATTTTTGCTGCAAATCAGTTAGATCAAGATAAAGCTGATTTTGAACAATTAGTGGCACAACTGAAAGATAATTTCGGCCCCAAAGTTGTGCTTGTTCAATATCCAATAACTGTGGGTACATCTTTTAATGCTGTGATAGATGTGTTGTTGATGAAAATGTATAAATGGGAACCAGAAGGAGGAGTTCCTGAAATATCCGAAATCCCTGCTGACCAACTCGAAAAAGCAAAAGAATTACACAATATTTTGGTAGAAGCTGCAGCTGAAAATGATGAGACCTTGATGGATAAATATTTCGAAAAAGGTTCACTTACCGAAGATGAAATGCGTGAGGGTATTCGTAAGGGGTTAGTTGATAGAAGTATTTTCCCTTTGTTCTGTGTTTGTGCTGGTCGCGATATGGGAGTTCGTCGTTTGATGGAATTTTTAGGGAATGTTGTGCCTTTTGTCGACGAAATGCCAAAACCAAAAACAACATCTGGTGCAGAAGTAGCTGTTGATTCTAATGGACCAACATCATTGTTTGTATTTAAAACGAGTGTTGAACCACATATTGGCGAAGTTTCGTATTTTAAAGTAATGTCAGGACGAGTTCGTGAAGGTGATGATTTAATAAACATTAGTCGTTCGTCGTCTAAAGAGCGTGTTAATCAGATTTATTGTGTAGCTGGTCAAAATCGTATTAGTTTAAGTGAATTAGTTGCGGGCGATATTGGTGCCACTGTAAAAATGAAAAATGTTCGTACAGGAAATACTTTAAATGGTAAGGATTGCGATTTGGAATTTCCAACTATTAGCTATCCGGATCCTAAATATCGTCGTGCAATCAAAGCTCAAAAAGAAGCAGAAGATGAAAAACTCAGCGAAATACTGACTCGTATGCACGAAGAAGACCCTACGTGGATTGTAGAACAATCGAAAGAATTGAAACAACAAATTGTTTATGGTCAAGGAGAATTCCATCTTAGAACATTGAAGTGGAGAATAGAAAACAACGATAAAGTGATGATTGATTTTATTGAACCAAAAATTCCTTATCGTGAAACTATTACTAAAGCAGCTCGAGCTGATTACCGTCATAAAAAACAATCAGGTGGTGCTGGACAATTTGGCGAAGTGCATTTGATCGTAGAACCTTACTTCGAAGGAATGCCAGATCCTACAACTTATAAATTCAATGGACAAGAGTATAAAATAAGTGTTCGCGACAAACAAGAAGTGCCGTTGGAATGGGGAGGAAAACTTGTTTTTGTGAATAGTATTGTTGGTGGAGCTATTGATGCTCGATTTTTACCTGCAATATTAAAAGGTGTAATGGACAGAATGGAACAAGGTCCTCTTACAGGCTCTTATGCTCGCGATGTTCGTGTAATTGTTTATGATGGGAAAATGCATCCTGTTGATTCTAATGAGATTTCGTTCCGCTTGGCAGGTCGAAATGCCTTTAGTCAAGCGTTTAAGGAAGCAAGTCCAAAGCTTTTGGAACCTGTTTATGATGTTGAAGTTGTGGTGCCGTCAGATCGATTGGGTGATGTGATGAGCGATTTGCAAAGCCGTAGAGCAATAGTTCTTGGTATGAATAGTGAAAAAGGTTTTGAACATTTACACGCAAAAGTTCCTTTGAAGGAAATGTCTAATTACTCAACAAGTTTGAGCTCAATCTCTGGAGGACGTGCTTCTTTCACAATGCATTTTTCATCTTATGAATTATGTCAGATGGATGTTCAGGAGAAATTGTTGAAAGAGTACGAAGCTTCTCAACAAGATAAGGAATAAAGTTTTTTGAAAAACAACGAAGAAAGCCTATCTTATTAAGATGGGCTTCTTTATTATTGCACTTTTCAAAAAAATAAATAAATTTGTATTTCATACCTAAAATATAGCCAGTTATGATTTCTAAAAAAATAGAAGTTGAGGTTGTTGAATATAGTTTTGAAGAGTTAGACAAAACTTTACAACATTTGATAAATGTAGCAAAAGAAAATACAAAAAAATCTTATGCTCCGTATTCAAACTATTCTGTTGGAGCAGCACTTTTGTTAGAAAATGGACAAATAATTTCTGGAAGTAATCAAGAAAATGCTGCTTATCCTTCAGGACTTTGTGCAGAAAGAACTGCGGTGTTTTATGCCAATGCAATGTATCCAGATATAGCTCCGAAAGTATTAGCAATAGCAGCTTTTTACAACGAAAGGTTTATAGAAGAACCTATTTCGCCTTGTGGTAGTTGCCGGCAGGTTTTATTAGAGACAGAAACTCGTTATAAGCAGAATTTGCAAGTTTTGCTTTATGGTGAAAATCGAGTTTATTTAATACCAAGTATAAAACAACTTTTACCTTTAGCGTTTAACGAACAAAATTTAAAAAAATGATGCAACAATTTCAAATAGAATATGTTTTTAGAAATATATCAACAACAATCTTATGGAATCTAATTTCGACGGCACAAGGTTTGGAAAAATGGTATGCTGAGTCGTGCGAATCCCAAAATAATAAATTTGTTTTTTCGTGGGGAAATACGAGTGAAGAAGCTGTTTTATTAAAGAAAAAAGATGGCGAATATGTTCGATTCCATCGAGAAGATAGCGATAAGGATACTTATTTTGAACTTCAAATAATTATTAATTCTTTAACTAAAGATGTAACTCTCATTGTAATTGATTTTGCAGAACCTGATGAAGTTGAAGATTCCAAAATGCTATGGAATAAACAAATTGAAGATTTAAGAAAAAGTTCAGGCATTTAATTTTTTTAAAACTTTTTCATTGTTTTTAATGTTGTAGTAGTAAAAACATATTTTTATGTCAATTTTATTATTAACAACATTAATTTCTTTGGTTATGACTTATGAAATGCCAAAACTTCCTTATGCAACAAATGCATTGGAACCTGTTATTAGTCAGGAAAGTGTTAATTTTCATTATGGGAAACATCTGCAAACTTATGTCAACAATCTGAATAAGTTGGTTGTAGGTTCAGAATTTGAAGGAAAATCGTTGGAACAAATTGTAGCAACTGCTCCAGATGGTGCGATTTTTAATAATGCAGGTCAGGTTTTAAATCATACTTTGTATTTTCTGCAGTTTTCGCCAAGACCTATAAAGAATCATCCGACAGGAAAATTAGCTGATGCTATTGATCGTGATTTTGGAGGGTTTGAGAATCTTAAGAGCGAGATGAACCAATCAGCAATATCTTTGTTTGGTTCAGGTTGGGTTTGGTTAGCTGTTGATTCAAAAGGGAAACTGCATATTACGAAAGAGGCGAACGGAAGTAATCCGTTGCGTAATGCAATGAAACCACTTCTTGGCATTGATGTTTGGGAGCATGCTTATTATCTTGATTATCAGAATAAGCGAGCAGAGCATGTCGAAAATCTTTGGAAGATGATAGATTGGAGTATTGTTGAAAGTAGAATGTAAAAAAGATATTTATTTTAGTTAAGGAGTGTACGTACACTCCTTTTTTTATTGCTTAATTTTTAGTCCCTCTTTATGAAATACATTATATTTGCACCGTAAAAAACAACTTTTTTAAGCCATGAAAAAATATAAATCAATAATAGTTATTATTACTTGTTTATTGTTTTTCTTATTGGTTAATATTTTTCTTCAGCGATATTTTTTTCGTATCGATTTAACAACAGAAAAACGTTATAGCATTTCGGATAATACTAAGAAGTTAATGGCAGAATTACATCAGCCTATTAACATGAATATTTATTTAGATGGCGATTTGAACTCGGGATTTCTTCGTTTGCGGAATTCTTTGCGTGAGTTGTTAGATGAATTTAGCATATATACTGGAACGGAGTTTAATTATCATTTCATAAATCCTTCGGCTGCTAAAACAGAAGAAGAACGATATAAGGTATATTCTCATCTTGTATCAAAAGGAATGAATCCTACTACAATTTACGAACGAGATTCTGAAGGTAAATCTATTCAGAAAGTTGTTTTTCCATGGATTGAGATTATTACTGAACAAGATACTTTCTCCGTGAATCTTTTAAAAAATATTCCAGGAAACTCTGGAACTGAAAATCTAAATATCTCTATTGAAAATTTAGAATTTGAGTTGACAGATGCATTACGTATTCTGAATACAGAAGAAGTAAAAAAAATAGCATTCATCGAGGGGCATGAAGAGTTATCGGAGGATTATGTTTATGATGCGTCGGTAGCATTTAGTCGTTATTTTCAAGTAGATAGAGGTTTTTTGGGGAATGATGCTCGTATTCTTGATGATTATGAGGCTATTATTATAGCAAATCCACAAACTGAATTTTCGGAAAGTGATAAATTTATCATCGATCAGTATATTATGAATGGTGGTAAGGTTCTGTGGTTTGTTGACGGAGTATCTTTTTCTACTGATGATTTGTCAGCATCTGGAGTTTCCCCGCTTATTGATAAAGAGTTGAATCTTTCGGATATGTTATTTTGTTATGGAGTTCGAATCAATTCTGACTTGTTGCAAGATGTGCAATGTGTTCAAATGCCAATAAATGTTTCGGCAGGAGCAAATCCTCAATATGAATTGATGCCGTGGTTTTTTGCTCCGTTGTTATTACCAAATCCGATGCATCCTGTTTCACGAAATCTGACACAAGTTTCAGCAGATTTTTGTTCGTCAATAGATTTTGTTTCAGGTAATGATTTAGTATCAAAAACAGTATTATTATCAACTTCTTCGTCGACACACCAACAAAAGCTTCCTTCGATGATTGATCTTCGTGAAATGCCTGATGAAAATGACAGAAACTTTTTTAATACACGCTTTGTGCCTGTTGCTGCTGTTTTAGAGGGAAATTTTAATTCTGTTTTTACAAATAGATTGATGCCAGAAGGTATAACGGATTTTTCACCAAGAAAAAATAAAAGTACAGCAACACGAATGTTGGTAGTTGCTGATGGCGATGTAATAAAAAATAATGTAGTAAATACAGGTAGCGATTTTCAAGTTTTACCAATGGGTTTTGATCGTTATTCGGGAATACAATTCGGTAATAAAGATTTTATTGTAAATGCATTGCTTTATCTTACTGATGAAGAAAATTGGTTTCAATTAAGAAATCGCACCTTTAAAGTTCGTATGTTAAACAAATCGAATGTTTATCATAACGCATTGTTTTTGAAATGGGTAAATGTCTTTCTCCCCATACTTTTGTTGTTTTTATGTGGTGGTGTATATTTGTTTGTTAGACATTTAAAGTATAAAAAATAGTTTTAGGTACGTATTTTGTATATAAACATTTATGCAAAAACATTTTTTATTTATAGTTGTAGCATTTGCTTATTCTTTGTTGTCGTGTACGCATTTTGAGTCTCAAAAGAATGAGGTTGTGTCGCAGAGTTTTGATTCTTTGAACTGTGTAAAAGAACGTTTGGAATCAGAAATCAATAACTATTTTAATGAGATAGAAAAAATAGAAGATAATTTAAATAAAATAGAAGAATTTAGTGGTTTTCTATCGGTTCAACCTACTGGAGAAAATTTAAATAACAATGTAACAGAGAACATCAATAAAAGAATCGAGATAATAGCTTCTTTATTAAAAACTAATACTACTAAAATAGATTCGTTAAAAAAGCAATTAAAAAAGAGTTCTTTTCATATTGCAGGATTAGAGAATACGATTTCACGTTTAAAAAGTAAAATAGATGAGCAAAACTCTTATTTTGACCAGATGAAGATGGAACTAAATAAACGTGATGAATTAATTCTGCAACGTGACATTGCTATAAAAGGATTGACAAATAACATTGAAGATTTGGAGGAAAAAAATGCTCAAAAAAATGTGGTTATAGAAGAACAAAGTCAAACAATACATACAGCTTATTACGCTTTTGGTACGTATAAGGAATTAAAACAACAACGAATATTGACAAACAAAGGTTTGTTTTCTAAACCGAAAGTTTTACAAAAAGATTTCAACAAAGATTTTTTCTTAAAAATAGATACACGCGATGTTCTATCTATACCTCTCTATTCGAAAAAAATAAAGATTCATACGCCACACTCAAAAACAAGCTACTCTCTCGAAAAAAATGAAGATTTTTTTGTTCTAAAAGTCTTAAATCCAAATGAATTTTGGGAAGTTTCTAAATATCTGGTTATAGAAGTAGATTGATGGAGAATACGATTACTTTTAATCCTTTTAAAATTCCGCTTTATTTAATGGCAAAGCCTGCTGGTGCCTTGTGTAATTTGCGTTGTGATTATTGCTATTACCTTGATAAAAAAGATCTTTATGCAAATTCACGTGTTTATTGTATGAGCGATGAGTTGTTAGAACGTTTCATTCAGGAATATATAGAAGCTCAACCAGTGCCAGAGGTTTTGTTCACGTGGCATGGTGGCGAGACATTGTTGCGTGATCTTTCTTTTTATAAAAAAGTGGTGAAACTCCAACATCGCTATGGTTGTGGTCGGAGCATAAGCAATAGTTTACAAACAAATGGTGTTTTATTAACCGAAGAATGGTGTAGGTTTTTTCGGGATAACAATTTTTTAATAGGAATTTCGATTGATGGACCCGAACACTGTCATGATAAATATCGGAAAAAAAGTAATGGAAGCGGTAGTTTTTTGCAGGTGATGCATGGCATAGAGTTACTTCAACGTTATGGTGTTGATTTTAATACGCTGTCGGTTATCAATGATTATAATGTTAATTATCCAATAGAAATATACCATTTTTTGAAAGATATAGGTAGTCAATTTCTACAATTTTCACCAATTGTGGAGCGACTTAATGCTGATGAAAATCTAAAATTACAACTTCCAGAAAGTGAAAATGGAGAATTGGCTCCGTGGTCAGTAGATCCTCTAAAATTTGGAAATTTTTATATAAAAATGTTCGATGAATGGGTTAAAAATGATGTAGGAAATGTATTTGTACAACTGTTTGATGCTACATTGGCTTGTTGGGTAGGAGAGCAACCCGGGGTTTGTATTTTTTCGGAAACGTGTGGTCATGCAGGAGTTATGGAGTTCAATGGCGATGTTTATGCTTGTGATCATTTTGTTTTTCCTCAATATAAATTAGGAAATATTTATACCACACCATTATTAACAATGATGTTGTCTGAAAAGCAATTATGTTTTGGACGAAACAAGCGTGATGCATTACCAAGCCAATGTAGGCAATGCGAATATTTAAAATTGTGTAATGGTGAATGTCCTAAAAATAGAATTTCGACAACATTGTCGGGTGAAAAAGGTTTAAACTATCTTTGCAAAGGATATAAAATGTATTTTCGGCATGTTGCTCCGTATATGGCTTATATGGCAAACGAGTTGTTTAACCAACGTCCACCTGCAAATGTCATGCAATGGGCAAAAAATAGATAGATGAAAACGCCTTTTATAATTATAGCATCTTTTGTTTTGTTAGCTTGTGGAAATGTTCAGTCAAAAGAAAGTAAATTTATTTCGCAAGTTGATGAAAATTTGGTTGCTTTTCAATTTAATGCCGATTCGGCATATTTTTATATTGAAAAGCAACTCTTATTTGGTCCGCGTGTTCCACAAACAAAAGCACATAATGATTGTGCAGGATATCTGTTGTCAAAACTTTCTTCTTTTTGCGATACGGCTCAAATTCAGCATGGTTTGGTGGAGTTATACAATGGCGAAGTGATTCCTTGTAAAAATATCATAGGAGAGTTTTCTCCTAAAAAAAAATCACGAGTTTTGCTTTGTGCTCATTGGGATTCTCGTCCTTTTTCTGACCAAGAGCAAGATGATAGTAAAAAATATTTACCTATCGCAGGAGCTGACGACGGAGCAAGCGGAGTTGGTGTTTTGTTGGAAATAGCACGATTATTTAGTGTACACCAGCCGAATATTGGCGTTGATATCGTATTGTTTGATGTGGAGGATTATGGTAAGCCAGATTTTTATACAGAAAAAGTTTATACAGAGCATTCTTGGTGTTTGGGATCGCAGTTTTGGTCGAAGAATCCGCATAAAATCAACTATTCTGCGCGTTATGGTGTACTTTTAGATATGGTTGGAGCAAGCAGTGCAACCTTTCGGAAAGAACAAATCTCAAATTATTATGCTCCGAAAATTGTAGAAAAAGTGTGGAATAAAGCGAAAGAATTAGGCTTTTCATCTTGTTTTTTGAATGAAGTAGGAGGCGCTATTACAGATGATCATTTGTATGTAAATCAGTTGGCAAGAATTCCTTGTATTGATATCATAAGACAGGATTTGAACTCTGAGACAGGATTTGCTTCATATTGGCATACACAGTCCGATGATATGCGAAATATTTCAAAGGAAACTTTGTACAAAGTTGGGCAAACACTTTTGCATGTAGTTTATTCCGAAAAATAGAATCAGATGAACGAATTATTACCATTTTTTCAAGAAGGGGTTTGCGAAGCAGGTTGCGATGAAGCAGGACGTGGATGTTTAGCAGGTTCTGTTTATGCGGCGGCTGTAATTCTTCCGCACGATTTTGTGTGTAAAGAGTTGAACGATTCCAAACAATTGACCGAACGCCAACGCTATGCGTTACGGCCAATAATCGAACAAAAAGCTGTAGCGTGGGCTGTGGGAGTAGTGTCGGCACAAGAGATTGACGAAATAAATATCTTGAACGCTTCTTTTTTGGCAATGCACAGGGCTATTGATGCTTTGAAAGTGAAACCCGAACATCTGATAATCGATGGCAATCGGTTTAAACCATATAAAGATATTCCGCATCGGACTGTGGTGAAAGGCGACGGGAAATATCTTTCGATAGCGGCAGCTTCAGTGTTGGCAAAAACTTATCGTGACGATTATATGAACGCTTTGCACGAAGAATTTCCGAATTATGGTTGGGATAAAAACAAAGGTTACCCAACTAAACAGCATCGGATGGCTATTGAGCAATATGGCGTTACGCCTTATCATAGAATGAGTTATCGGCTGACAAACGACCAATTGCGTTTCGATTTTTAAGTTGAGAATAGCTATTTTTTATTTTTTTGTGTTGTAAAATAAAAATAAGGCATTATCTTTGCAGTCCGATTCGATAAGAATTGGTGATTATTTGAAATGCGGAAATAGCTCAGTTGGTAGAGCACAACCTTGCCAAGGTTGGGGTCGCGGGTTCGAGTCCCGTTTTCCGCTCAAAAATTTGAAAAGGCAGCGACACACTGCCTTTATTTTTTGCCCAAATGGCGAAATTGGTAGACGCGTTAGTTTCAGGGACTAATAATCGCAAGGTTGTGCAGGTTCGAGTCCTGTTTTGGGCACTACTCAATCCATTAAATTGTTCAGCATAGCATAAACGGTAAGACCAGCTACCGTTTTTATTCCTGTTTTTCGTACAATGTTTTTTCGGTGAGTGATCACTGTGTGAATGCTGATGTTGAGTTTGTCGGCTATTTCTTTGTTGAGCATTCCTTTCACCATCAAAGTCAAAACATCGGTTTCGCGACTTGTTAGTTCGTAGCTTTCGTTGGTTGCTTCGTCGGTCGATTTTTCCAAACTCTCGAAAAGCGATTTTATTTGTTCTTCGTCGCTTTGAATATCTATTACTTTTGGATAGTTTTTCAGCAATGTAGCGGGAATGTATTGATAGACTAAAGCAAAGACGTTGACCGTAGTTTTTTTTGCTAAAAATGTATGCAATGGTATGCGGTTGTCGGGAGCGTTCAACGTTGGATTTACGATGAGTACATCGGGATTCGTTTCCTCTAATAACACGTCTAACTGTAACGTGTCTTTTGCTGTTCGGCAAATGCTGAAATTGCACTTCTCGAGAATCGAAACCAAACCCTGTGTAATGATTTCCGATGGTTCTACAATCATTATTTTCAGTTTCGTTTTCATAGCTTCGTTTCTAATTGTGCAACGTAAGGAATAAGTATTTTGTCTTCTATCAGTTGATGTTTTTTCAAATCGTTTGATAGTTGCATAATGTCGAAAATAAGTTCGATGGATTCGACCGACGAGGTATTGTTCGGCAAGTATTTGAAAATGATCTGAATCAAATCGTTTAGCTTATCTTCTATATTGCTGTGTGTGGCAGAAAACTCTTTTATGGTATATTTTTCGTTTATAATGCCTTGTTCCATTTTGTTTAAGTAAGGGAACACCGTTTTTTCTTCGTAAGAAAAATGTTCGGCAACTTCGTCTTTGTAATTTGTAAAAAATCGTTTCAGTATTGTACCGTATTTTTCGTCAATGTTGTCGGCTATTTTGTTTAAATGATGTTCGATGTGAGGTAAACGTTCTTGCATATAATAATGGTGCGATGCCGAAAGATAAGGCACTAAAAAATCCATTTCTGTGAAACTTGTGTTGTCGGGAGTGTAGTTGTCGAACGTGTATACGTTGCAGATGAGCAAAAAGAAATGTACCGAAATGCCGTTTCGCTCACAGATTTCTTTCACGCTTTTCTCGCCAAAACCGAGCGAAATATTAAAACGAGGAAGCATAAGCACAAGACTATAATTGGCTGTGATGATGTCAGCCAACTTCATATTTTCGGTAAAATAGTTGTTTTGCATAATTTGATGAATAAATGTGATGTGCAAAAATAATTGTTTCTTGAAAACAGCAAACCGTAAGGCAATAAAAAACTCTCACCTTACCAGATGAGAGTCTTTTATTATTTCGTTTTTACAACGATTATTTTCTCATAAAACGTTTGCTGATAGTTCTACCTTGTTTTGCTACGATGCTTTTTTTAACAGGAGCACCACTTGGAGTGTATAACTCTATTGTAGGAGTAGTACCTGTAACATTAACAGAAACTTCGTCGCCAGATTCAGTAGTGAATGAACCTTCTAGAGTTGTGTTTCCGTCTGCTTCTGTGATAGTGAATGAACCATCTACAAATGGATTGAAAGTAGAGTTTGCATCCTCCCAATTAATTGCGTATGATCCATTAGTATAACCATCATCATCTACATAACCTGGTAAAATACCATATTCAGTAATAGCTGAAGTAAGCATAGTAAATGTACCTGTAGGAAGTTTGCCTTCTGTATCAGTTGCGTTACCCAAGAAATCCAAATCTATTTCCCAACCAGTTTCAGGATCAACAATTGCTAAAATATAGCGATATAAGTTATAATCAGACACATGTAGATAAAGACTATATTCAGGATCTATGTCATTCCAAGTAAGATCGAATTCTGGTTGAGCTGGTTCTTGTGCTTCTACTTCTAAATCAATTTGTCCTACGTAAACCCATTTTACAGAGTCACCGTTTTCGTCAACGCAGTCAGTTTTTACAGTGTAGTTACGTCCTGCTTTTGTAACTGAAATAGTTCCATTAGTAATGTAACTGATGTTTTCTGCATTATACCAATAAGAATAATAAGGATCATAAGTTCCAGCAGGATATTCATCGTCATCAGGATTTTCGTCTACTGTGTAATCGCCAAGAGGAAGTTCTTCTTCTCCATCTGTTGAAAAGGAGATAGTCAAAGAATCTGTCTCAGTAGCTAAAGTTACATCAATGAAAGAAAGAGCAGGATAAGCAGTACCAAAAGCTGCATTTGCTACAGTGTAACCTTGCTCTTCCCAAGATGGAGTAGTAGGTTGTTCTTGTTCTACATTATTACCCCCCCCAGTATTTGGGTCGTCTGGAGTAGTAGTGTCGTCGTTACCATTTTTTGGATCGCAAGAGACTAATACCAAGCTCATAGCGAACACAATCGTCATGAAGTTCAAAAATAATTTTTTCATAGTGTTTAATTTTTAAAAAGTTAATAATTAAGAAATATATGGTCGCAAAAGTAAATTATTTTTTAAAAAAACGTATTGAAAATTAAAGGTTTTTACAAAAAAATAGCACTATTGGAATATTTTTTCATAAAATATACAAAAATCGCTAATAGTAGTGATATATAAAGATGAAAAATACTTATTTTAAGTGATTGTGTATGACTGCTTGTAGCTTTATTTTTGCATTGTCAACAGAAAAAGTTGTTGTTTTGTTAGTTAGTATGTTATTTTTGAGAGAAACGCTGTCCGAAGATGGCGTTTTTCTTTTTAAAAATCCCTACAAATAGGGATAAAAACGTATTCTGCGAATTTGTATTTTTGTTGTCGGAATAAGATTCTTTCGTATGGATACGCAAAAAAAACAAATGCTTTCGGAGATGCCAATGGGCAGCCGATGTGTCATACTGAAAGTGCACGGACACGGCGGTTTTCGGCATCGGATATTGGAAATGGGGTTTGTACGTGGCGAAACGGTACGTGTTTTGCGTAATGCTCCGTTGCTCGATCCTGTAGAATACGAAGTGATGGGTAGCCACGTGTCGTTGCGGCGTAGCGAAGCAGCAAACATAGAGGTCGTTTCGCTCGAAGCAGGAGCTCACCCAGACAATCTTTATCATGGTACAATAGAAGAACACGTAGCCGAAGAGGTGGAGCAAAAGAGTCGCCAACTGACAGTGGCTCTTGTAGGAAATCCGAATTGCGGCAAAACCTCGTTTTTTAATTATGCCACAGGTTTACGTGAGAAAGTTGGAAACTATAGTGGCGTAACAGTCGATTCTAAAATTGGTACATTTCATCATCGTGGTTATACTATCAACCTTGTCGATTTGCCCGGAACCTATTCGCTTACGGAATTTTCGCCCGAAGAACTTTATGTACGTTCGTTTCTTTCAGAGCAGCATCCCGATGTGGTTTTGAATATAGTAAATGCCGGCAATTTGGAGCGGAATATGTTTCTTACAACTCAACTTATCGATCAAAATCCGCGAATGGTGATGGCATTGAATATGTATGATGAACTCGAAGCCTCTGGCGATAAACTCGACTACGAGAGTTTGTCGAAAATGTTGGGTTTCCCGATCGTACCGATTGTTGCAAAAACGGGTAAAGGCATTGCTGATGTGCTCGAGACCATTGTTTGTGTTTACGAAGGAAGTTCTTCTCAAACTAAACATATTCATATCAATTATGGCGATGAATTGGAAACCGCCATTTTGCAAGTGAAAAATCTTTTACAAAAATCGATACAAGTAAATGTCCCTGCTCGCTATGTGGCTCTGAAATTGATAGAAGGCGATAGCATAATTGCAAAAATGTTGAATGATTTGCCCAATGCAGAAGATATAAAGCGTGTGGCAAAGTCGTGTCGTTTGCGTATAGAGAATGCTTACAACGATGACATTGCGAGCATTGTCTCCGATTTGAAATATGGTTTTATACGTGGAGCTTTGAGCGAAACACTTACACAATCTTCTTCTGATAATCGAAAATTGGGGTATGCTCTTGATACGATACTTACGAATCGTTGGCTCGGATTTCCTGTATTGATATTGTTTATGTGGATAATGTTTCAAACAACATTTACACTTGGAACTTATCCGCAAGAATGGCTCGAAAGCGGTGTAGCGTGGTTGGGCGATTTTGTTTCGCAACTTGTCCCCGATGGTATATTCCGCGATTTGTTAGTAGATGGAATAATAACAGGTGTTGGTGGAGTGTTGGTGTTTTTGCCGAATATTTTGATAATGTTTCTTTTTATTTCGTTGTTGGAAGACTCTGGTTACATGGCTCGTGCTGCATTTATAATGGATAGATTGATGCATAGGATGGGATTGCATGGCAAATCGTTTATCCCTTATTTGATAGGCTTTGGTTGTAGTGTTCCAGCGATAATGGCAACTCGTACACTTGAAAACAAAAAAGATCGTTTGTTGACGATGCTGACCATTCCTTTTATGTCGTGTTCGGCACGTTTGCCTGTTTATTTGCTATTGGTTTCAGCTTTCTTTTCAAAGTATCAAGGTTTAATATTGTTGGGTGTCTATATGATAGGAGTGTTGGTTGCTGTAGTTACTGCTGCAGTTTTGAACAAAACATTGTTTAAAAACGAAACCGATCAGTTTGTTATGGAATTACCACCATATCGCATTCCTACCGTTCGTAACACGTTGATACACATGTGGGAAAAAAGCGTGATGTATCTAAAAAAAATGGGAACGGTTATTCTTTTTGCTTCTATTGTTATTTGGGCGTTGTGTTACTTTCCGCATAAAGAAAATGCAACGACTGCCGAACAGATGGAATTCTCGTATATGGGTCAGATTGGATATGCCATAGAACCTGCAATTGAGCCTTTGGGTTTTGATTGGAAAATGGGAGTTGGACTTTTGAGTGGTTTGCCTGCAAAAGAGATTATCGTATCGTCTTTGGGTATTTTGTACGAAGATTCGGAGACTTCTTCGCTGAATGCAACATTGCGTCAGCAGTTCGATGCTATTGGTTCGCCACATCTGTCGCCGTTGAGAGCATTCTCATATATATTGTTTGTGTTGCTTTATTTTCCATGTATGGCTACGTTGGTAGCTATTGGTAAAGAAGCAGGTTGGCAATGGTCGGTTTTTGCGTTGTTTTACACTACTGCTATTGCGTGGTTGTTGTCTTTTACTGTATGGCAAATCGGAAATTTGTTTTGAACAATGTGGCAAGAATATATTGTCTTTGGGATTCTTTTTTTGACGATAATTTTTATTGGTTATCGTTTATGGAAAATGTTTCAAAACAAAGAAAATCTTGCTTGTAAAGATTGTGATTTGTATAACAATTGTCGGAAACAGTCAAAAAAAGTTCAAAATTGCACAAATCTGAAAAACAAAAAATAGACAAATGTTGTTTTATTTTTTATAGATTTTATAGAAACAATGTTTGATTAAGGAGAAAATTCTTTAATTGTTTTAAGGTTATGTAAAAATATAGTATTTTTGTAACCGAGATAAATTTGAAAGATTAGTTTTATAATAAATTACAAAAAAATGGCAAAATTAGATTTAACAAAGTACGGAATCACGGGAGCTACCGAGATTGTACACAATCCTTCGTACGAACAACTTTTCGTAGAAGAAACAAAACCAGAATTGCAAGGTTTTGAAAAAGGTCAAGAAACAGAGCTAGGTGCAGTGAATGTAATGACAGGTATTTACACAGGACGTTCTCCTAAAGATAAATTTATCGTTAAAGACGCTTTCAGTGCAGATAAAGTATGGTGGACTTCAGAAGAATATAAAAACGATAATAAACCTGTAACAGAAGAAGCATGGGCTACAATCAAAGATCTTGCTGTAAAAGAACTTTCGAACAAACGTCTTTTCGTAGTCGATGGTTTCTGTGGTGCTAATAAAGCTACTTGCTTGAAAGTACGTTTCATCGTTGAAGTTGCTTGGCAAGCTCATTTTGTAACTAATATGTTCATTCGTCCAACAGCAGAAGAACTTGAATCGTTTGAGCCAGATTTCATCGTTTACAATGCTTCTAAAGCAAAAGTTGAAAACTATGCTGAACTTGGTCTAAACTCTGATACAGCTGTTGTATTCAACTTGACTTCAAAGGAACAAGTTATCCTTAACACTTGGTATGGTGGTGAAATGAAAAAAGGGTTGTTCTCGATGATGAACTTCTTCAAACCGCTTGAAGGTATCGCTTCTATGCACTGTTCGGCTAACACTGACATGGAAGAAAAAAGCACTGCTATTTTCTTTGGTTTGTCAGGTACTGGAAAAACGACACTTTCTACTGACCCAAAACGTAAACTTATTGGTGATGACGAGCACGGTTGGGACGACGAAGGTGTATTCAACTACGAAGGTGGTTGCTACGCAAAAGTTATTAATCTTGATAAAGAGTCTGAACCAGATATTTTCAATGCAATTAAACGCAATGCACTTCTTGAAAACGTAACTGTAGATGCAAATGGTAAGATTGATTTCACAGATAAGAGCGTAACAGAAAACACTCGCGTTTCTTACCCAATCGATCATATCCAAAATATCGTTAAGCCAGTATCGAAAGGTCCTGCTGCTAAACAAGTTATTTTCCTTTCTGCCGATGCATTTGGTGTATTGCCTCCTGTATCTATTTTGACTCCAGAGCAAGCTAAATATTATTTCTTGTCAGGTTTCACAGCTAAATTGGCAGGTACAGAACGTGGTATTACTGAACCAACTCCAACATTCTCTGCATGTTTCGGTGCTGCATTCCTTGAATTGCACCCAACAAAATATGCTGAAGAATTGGTAAAAAAAATGGAAGCTAATGGTGCTAAGGCATACTTGGTAAACACAGGTTGGAATGGTACAGGAAAACGTATCTCTATTAAAGATACTCGTGGTATTATCGATGCAATACTTGATGGTTCTATTGATAAAGCTCCTACAAAAACAATCCCAATGTTTGATTTTGTAGTTCCAACTGAACTTCCAGGAGTTGATCCAAAAATTCTTGACCCTCGCGATACATACGAATGTGCTTGCCAATGGGAAGAAAAAGCTAAAGATTTGGCTGGACGCTTTATTAAGAACTTTAATAAATATACTACTAACGATGCAGGTAAAGCTCTTGTTGCAGCTGGTCCTAAATTGTAAGAAAGTTCTGTTTTATACTGAAGAGAGGGTTTTTAAAAACTCTCTCTTTTTTTGTTCTTATTTGTTAAAAATGCACAAAAAACACAAAAGTGTGCAATTTTAATTTTACTTTTATTACTTTTGCACCCGATTTTTTAAAAAGATCATAAAAATGACAAAATTTAAAAATGCTTGTGTATTGATAACAGGAGGTGCTTCTGGTATCGGTCGAATAATGGGACGTGTTGCTCTCGAAAAAGGTGCAAAACAACTGATTATTTGGGATATTAACGAGAAAAACATTGATACTACCATTGCAGAATTGAAACAAATTGGCAATGTAGTTGGTTATAAAATTGATGTTTCGGATAGCGAAAAAATTGTAGAATGCTATCAACAAGTGCGAAGCAATCAAGGAATGGTTGATATTTTGATAAACTGTGCCGGCGTTGTTTTTGGGAATGAAACTTTTGACAAACAAAATATTACAAGCATTGAAAAAACTATGGACATAAACGCCACAGCTCCAATGGTGATTGCTTTGCAAGTTTTGCCTGAAATGATTACTCGAGACAAAGGACATATTTGTAATATAGCATCTGCTGCGGGAATGATTTCTAACCCAAAAATGTCGGTGTATGCAGCAAGTAAATGGGCTGTAATTGGTTGGTCGGATTCGGTAAGAATTGAACTAAAACAGATGAAAAGCAATGTTCAAATCACAACTATTGCTCCTTATTTCATCAATACGGGAATGTTCGATGGTGTTCGTTCGCGTATTTTCCCAATATTAAAACCTAAACCTACGGTAAAGAAAATTATCCGAGCAATCGAAAAAAATAAAACTTTCAAAGGAATTCCTTTTAGTTTTCATTTCATTCGTTTTTGGCAAGCAATTTTACCTTTAGCTGTTTTCGACTTTTTCTTTGGCGAAGTAGTTGGTATATTTCATGTGATGGATAATTTTACAGGACGAAAAAATTAATTATTTATGAAGCAACAAATTTCAAACATTGTTACGGCTCAACGTGAGTTTTTTTTATCTGGTGAAACACGCAATTATGAGTTCAGAAAACAACAATTAAAAATGTTGAAATCTGCTTTGAAAGAGTACGAAAAGCCGCTTTGCGAGGCGTTGTGGAAAGATTTACACAAATCGTACGAAGAGGCGATTCTTACGGAATTGAGTATTGTAACGGGCGAAATAAAAAACCATCTTTCTCACCTAAAAAAGTGGATGAAGCGGAAAAGATTTTCTACGCCAATAAAAATGTTTCCTTCGAGCAGTTATGTCGTTACCGAACCGCTTGGATGTTCATTGATTGTTTCTCCTTGGAATTATCCCGTACAATTGCTTTTGAATCCACTTGTTGGTGCAATTTCGGCAGGTTGCACGGCAATTTTGAAACCATCGCCTTACGTTCCAAACGTATCGGCAGTTTTGGCGAAAATGATTGAAAAATATTTTGACAAGAAATATATCGTTGTAATTCAAGGAAATAGAGAAGTAAACGCATTGCTTTTTGAGGAACGATTTGATATTATATTTTTCACTGGAAGCCCAGAACTTGGCAAAAAAGTAATGTTGGCTGCAGCTAAAAACTTGACGCCAGTTGTGCTTGAACTCGGCGGAAAAAGTCCTTGTATTGTTGACAAAGATGCCAACATAGAAATGGCTGCACGAAGAATTGCGTGGGGGAAAACCTTAAATGCTGGACAAACGTGCATAGCTCCTGACTATTTGCTGATACATCGTTCTCAAAAAGAGAAATTCGTTGCTGCATTCAAAAAAGCATTGCAAAATTTGCATGGAAATGACATCGAAAAAAGTAACCACTTTGTTCGTTTAGTAAGCGATCGTGCATTTGAACGAGTGTCATCATATTTGAAAAACGGACGAATTCTTTTAGGAGGGAAAACTAATGTTACTGAACGATACATTGAGCCAACGTTGCTCGATGATGTTTCAGCGGATTCGCCCGTAATGCAAGAAGAAATTTTCGGTCCGGTTTTGCCTATGATTACTTTCGATTCGGAATCGGAGGTGTTACGCTTTGTAACAGAAAGAGAAAAACCATTGGCTTTCTATTATTTTGGAAACAAGAAGAAAGCGTTGGAAATAATAGGAAAAACCTCGTCAGGAGGCGCTTGCATCAATGATACGATTATGCACATTGCTAACGAAAGAATTCCTTTCGGTGGTGTAGGTAATTCTGGAATGGGTAACTACCATGGATACAATAGTTACAAGGCTTTCTCTAACGAACGTTCGTTGGTTATTACGCCCACTTGGTTGGATTTACCTTTTAGGTATATGCCTTACAAAATGTTTGGTTTTGTGAAGAAATATTTTCTTTAATAATCGATAATTTCTTCTGTATAAATACCAAAATAGGAAACAGGGTATTCGCCACATATCATATCGAATTGTAGCGATTTCGGTTCGTTGTTATTATTATAAGTAACGATTCCTTTTAAATCGTGGATTTCCCATTTTTCGAAAGGTCCTCCCATTGCCCAAGGTATGATGTTGTTACCACTAACATTTCCGTCTAAATCTTTTTCTACAGAAGGAATGGTCATATTTATACGCACAGGCATTTTTTCTGCAAATTTTACCTTTTTTAGAAAAATATCGTAAAGACCTTTGTCGTTTAATGATTCGGAAAGCGTAACACGAATACCCTTGTCAATGAATTTTGAACCATCGCTATTCGTAACAATAACATCGCCTAAAAAACTTTTAGTGGATGTTTTGTCTTTGTTTATTTCGTATCCTTCACAACTTGTGAAAATATGCATTAGTAAACAAAAAATGATTGGCGTTTTGAGTCTCATATAATTATAAATTTAGATTTAAGTTTACACCGAATGTAATAGGTTTCCCTGATTGAAGGAATGCATTTCCCATTGATACAAAATAGAAAGTATTATATTTTGTTGCAGTTAGGTTTTTGCCCCATAGCTCTATCGAAAAATATTTCATATTCAGAGTAATGTTAGCTGCTAATAAAGCATAAAAATGTTGTTTTATGGAATTCTCTTCATTCCAATAAATATCGCCATAAGCACTTGTATTGATATTAAAGTCGAGTGATTGTAGAATCTTATGCGTGAAGGGTATAGAATAATTTATCGAAGCTGTAAGTGTATTAGTTGGTACGTATGGAACATATTTTTTAGCGAAATCGGATTTTCCATTGTTGTATTTTACAAATTTTGCATTTGTATAGCCATAGTTTAGGTTTAGAGAAAAGTTTTTATAACGAAGTTTTGCAGTTAGTTCTGTGCCTAAACTTCTGCTTCTACCTGCGTTTGTCATCATTCTGCCTGTTCCTTTTGTAGGGAAAACGGTTAATTGTTGATTAAAAACTTCTATCCAAAAAAATGTTGCTTCGCCAGAGAGCGATGTTTCTCCAATATTGCCATTTGCAGAGACTCCTACTTCGACATTTACGCATCTTTCGGGTTTGTAAGTAATAACATCAGCGATTTTGTAAGAGTTTGTTTCTGAGAAATAAACTCCCATATTGTTCATCATATTTTCCATCATCGCATTTTGTAAAATGTCGGAAAAGAGTTGCGTATTGAAACCGCCGCCTTTGTATCCTTCGGCTGCAGAGAAATATATTGCCCAATGTGATTGTTTGTACGAAATGGCTATTTTTGGCAAGGCTTCTATGTATGTTAAATGTTGTTTCCCTTTGATGTAGGTTTCTAACAATCTAAATTCGGGTTGTGTTTCAGTAAATCGGTAATGAATGGTAGAATTTGAGTTATAGGCAAAATGGCTATATTCAAAATCGAGTCGAACACCTGCTTCGAATTGCCAATTTTTTAGACGATAAAACGATGTGTGATAAATGGCAGCGTCAATATTTTGTGTAGTGAATTTACTGCCAATGACGAAATTATTTTCACTAATAAGAATTTTTGCGTCAGGAAACATTTGTGCAATACCGCTATTTGCATTTTTCAAAATCAAACTATCAATACCATCTTTTTTAAACGTTACGGGGGCATTCATTTTGTTGTGTTTATACGACAAAGAAAGCCCTGTTATCCAGTCCCAACCTTCTGTTGTTTTCTTTTTAGGCTTTAAGGATAATTCTTGTGTTGCAACGTGTTCATTTTGATTTTGTTGCAAGGTGAAATATGACAATGGCTGATAATCTTGATCCATATTCATATTATCAAGTAAGAATTGGTAGGAAGTAGTTCCGTTGAGTTGAAATTTTTCGAAGTCGAAAGTATAAGTCAATCCTTCTAATAAATTGATGCGTTGGTATCTGCAAGAGTCGTTGTAACTAATAGGTTTTTGGGGGAAATGATACGGAAACCCTCCTTGATTAATCCAATTAAAAATTAGCGAATTTGCAAAACGACCCTGCTCTGTTTTCCATTCGGTTTTTAGTCGAGCACCTAATTCGTTCGACCAATCACATTTTTTATTGTTGAAATTATTCTTGAAAAATCCATCTGTGTGTTTAAAATACACACTTGCTCCGATACCGATGTTGTTTTTTGTTTTGTGATAGTGCGATAGTCGGGCGTGTACAGAATTCCCATTGCCATAGCCAACAGAAAGTCTTGTCCCTTGATACGTCAACGGAGAAAGTGTAGTAAGATTAAAAACTCCGCCAATGGTATTTCGACCAAAAAGAGTTCCTTGAGGACCCCTATATACTTCTACAGAGCGAATGTCATATAAATCGAAATCGAAACTATTTTTATTTGCTATCCCAATGCCGTCTATATACATCCCAACAACGGGATTGTCTATGCGAGTCCCTAATCCACGAATATAGATAGAAGAGGTCATTTTTGATCCGTAATCGGGAATGTACAGATTGGGAACGACAGCCGAGAAATCTTTTATTGCTAAACGTTTCTCTTGTTCGATACTTTTAAGAAAAAACTGTGAAACAGGTGCTGATAAACTTTTTTGTAAGGTATTTACTCGTTGGCTTGTTATTGTTATTTCATTTAAAGTATCGTTTAGTTCGTTTTGTGTAGCAAAAAGAATTGTTGGGAATAATATAAAAAATAAGATATATATCTTTCTCATTTATAGCAATCAAAAATTTTTAATGCAAAGATAATGTTGAGTATGGAATTTTTCAATCCTTATTTGTGGTGATTTTTTTTGTGAAAAAGAAATTTTTTTATATTTGCCCTCGTATGATGAGCGTGTGCGACATATTATTCTTGAAGGAAACCCGCTGCGAGCGTAGCGAGCTTTCCACACACACACACACACACAAGAAATAGGGCGTTTTGGGCGTTTTTGCCTATGCATAAGTTATACATAAGTCGGTCGATTTCGAGGAAAATCGGGCGACTTTTTTCGTTTCAAAAATTAAATTTATTGTCTAACTAAAAAACAGAAAAAATTATGGTGAAGAACAGATTTTTATTCGTGGCAATGCTTTTTGCAGCATTGAGTTTTGGATTTGTGTCGTGCGACGACAAAAAAGGTAACGAACCTGACGACCCTCAAGGCGGTGGAGAAGAAACACCTGCTCCTAACCCTTACAACGGACATGCGTATGTAGATCTTGGCTTACCAAGCGGATTGAAATGGGCAACTTGCAATGTGGGTGCAGATAGTATTCATCATTGTGGCGATTATTTTGCTTGGGGTGAAGTAGAACCTAAAGAAACTTACACTTCGGAAAATTATAAATTTGCAGATCCTGAAGATGAATATGTGCTTACAAAATACACTGTGGAAGATGGTGCTACTGATTTCTCTTGGTACGATAGCGAGGGTAATTTTATAGGCGATAATAAAACCGTGCTTGATGCAGAAGACGATGCTGCTGCTGTGAATATGGGAGGCAATTGGCGTATGCCAACTCATTATGAATATATGGAATTGATAGAAGGATGTGTTTGGAGTGAGACAACCATTAACGGAATGCCTGGCTATGAGGGTAAGAGCAAATCCAATGGTAATACCATATTCTTCCCATTAGCAGATTATGGTGGTTCAGGAGGAATATATACTGATAGAGAAGATGCTTATTATTGGGCAAAAACGCTTGGTAGTTATTCTTGGGGTGCTTATAATTTTAATCCATACGAAGAAATTGATATTGAAAATGATATTTATGCTGAAGACCGTTATTATGGTCAATCGGTGCGTGGGGTAATAAATAATTAAAATAAAAGTCCGTAGAGAGAAACGCTGTAGAGCCGTGGCTTCCGCTGCGGCTCTACTTTTTATATGTAAAGACGCATTTGGATGCGTCCTTACATAGGACGTCTTTTTCTGTTATTAGATTTTTTCAAAGATATGTTGTATTTTTGTTGTTCATTATTAGTAATATGTCAACATTAAGATTTAAAGCCGTAGAGGAGGCTTTTTCGCATAAAGCCGTCCGAGTAGATGCTCCAGAGCAGATGACGTCGGAGTATTATGGTAAATATGTGTTTAATCGTAAACAGATGGCGAAGTATTTGTCAAAAGAAACGCTGAATACTCTTTACGATGCTATTGATAAGGGAGTTCTTATTGATAGAAAGGTCGCTAATCGCGTTGCGACAGGTATGAAAATGTGGGCTGTGGAGTTAGGAGCTACGCACTATACGCATTGGTTTCAGCCTTTGACAGATGGAACTGCCGAAAAACACGATTCGTTTATAGAATATAAATCGGCCCCTGGTGGCGATGTTATCGAAGAATTTTCAGGGAAAATATTAGTACAACAAGAACCCGATGCATCAAGTTTCCCAAACGGTGGCATAAGAAATACTTTTGAAGCAAGAGGTTATACGGCGTGGGATCCTTCGTCGCCAGCTTTTGTGATAGACGATGTGCTTTGTATCCCAACTGTATTTATTTCATATACGGGGGAGGCTTTGGATTATAAGACTCCGTTGTTGAAATCGTTGTCGGCAATAGACAAAGCCGCTACGGATGTTTGTCATTATTTTGATACGAAAGTCAATAAAGTTTTTTCATATTTGGGTTGGGAGCAAGAGTATTTTCTCGTAGATGAATGTTTGTATTCTGCTCGTCCCGATTTAGCATTGACCGAACGCACGCTGATGGGGCACGAAAGTGCAAAAAACCAACAGCTCGAAGATCATTATTTTGGAGCTATACCTTTGCGAGTGCAGGCTTTTATGAAAGAACTTGAATTTGAAGCGTATAAATATGGCATTCCAGCAAAAACACGTCACAACGAGGTGGCTCCAAATCAGTTTGAGTTAGCTCCGATTTTTGGAGAAACAAATCTTTCTGTAGATCAAAACTTGTTGATAATGACATTGATGCGTCGTGTAGCCCGCCGACATAATTTTCGGGTTTTATTGCACGAAAAGCCTTTCTCGGGTATTAATGGCAGTGGAAAGCATTGTAACTTTTCGCTTGGAACAGATACGGGCGTTGGGTTGTTTACGCCGGGTAAAAATCCAGAAGAGAATCTTCGTTTTGTAACTTTTTTGGTAAATACTTTGATGGCTGTTTACAAGAATAATGCGTTACTTAAAGCGTCGATAATGTCGGCAAACAATGCTCATCGTTTGGGAGCAAACGAAGCTCCTCCCGCAATAATATCGGTTTTTCTTGGGAGTCAGATATCTTCGATATTAGATACGTTGGAGGTAAGTGATAGCAAAGAAGCTATTATCGTCGATGCTAAAAAGCGAATGAGATTAGGAGTTGCTCATATCCCTGAAGTTTTGATAGATAATACAGATAGAAATCGTACATCTCCGTTTGCTTTTACGGGTAATCGTTTTGAGTTTCGTGCTGTTGGTTCGTCGGCCAATTGTTCGTCGGCCATGATTGCTTTGAATGCTGTTGTAGCCGCTCAACTGAAGGAATTTAAAATCTCGGTAGATGAAAAAATTGCTGCTGGTGAAACAAAAGAAAAAGCTATTTTCGATGTTTTAAAACAATACATAAAAGAGAGCAAACTCATACGTTTTGATGGAAATGGTTATAGCGAAGAGTGGAAAAAAGAGGCTGAAAAACGTGGCTTGGATTGCGAAACAAGCGTGCCTTTAATCTTCGACGCTTATACTAAAAAAGAAACGATCCGTTTGTTTGCCGATACAAATGTTTTCTCGGAAAAAGAGCTTTTTGCTCGTAACGAAGTGAAATGGGAGATTTACACGAAAAAAGTTCAAATCGAAGCTCGTGTTTTGGGCGATTTGGCAATGAATCATATCATACCAGTAGCAACACGCTATCAATCTGTTTTGCTTGATAATGTCTATAAAATAAAGGCTTTGTACGATTCGGAAAAAGTAAAAGAGTTGTCGGCTATGGATTTGGCGTTAATAGAGGAAATTGCAGCACATATAGCAGGCATTAAAACGAATGTTGATGCGATGGTTGAAGCTCGTAAGCGTGCAAATAAGATAGAATCTGAACGCGAGAAAGCTATTGCCTATCACGACACTATTGTGCCATTTTTTGACGTCATACGTACGCATATCGATAAATTAGAATTGGTAGTGGACAATGAGGTTTGGCCTTTGCCAAAATATAGAGAGTTGCTGTTTATCAATTAAAATTTATTACAAAAAAAGCAACTACTTAAGTAGTTGCTTTTTTTTGTAGTGACTCCGACAGGATTCAAACCTGTAACCTTCTGATCCGTAGTCAGATGCTCTATTCAGTTGAGCCACGGAGCCGACTATTATTTTTCAATAGTGGTGCAAAGGTAATAGGTTTTTTTGTAAAAAAAATATTTTTTCGCAATTTTCTTCTAAAAAAGAGAACCGCACATCCTCTTAGAGCGTATTTTTCTTTATTTTTGCGAAAATAAAAGATTATGCAGAAAATAAAAAATATTGCCATAATAGCACATGTTGACCATGGAAAAACGACATTGGTGGACAAAATGTTATTAGCAGGAAAACTTTTTCGTGAGAATGAAAATGTGGGTGAACTCATAATGGACAACAATGACCTTGAGCGTGAACGAGGCATTACGATTCTTTCTAAAAACGTTTCAATAAATTATGGAGATTATAAAATAAACATTATTGATACACCCGGGCATGCCGATTTTGGTGGCGAGGTAGAACGCGTATTGAATATGTGCGATGGCGTTTTGCTTTTAGTTGATGCTTTTGAAGGTCCAATGCCACAAACCCGTTTTGTACTTGAAAAAGCATTGCAAATAGGTCTGAAACCTATTGTTGTTATTAACAAAGTGGACAAGCCAAATTGTCGTCCTGACGAAGTACAAGAGGAAGTTTTTGATTTAATGTTCAGTCTTGATGCAACCGAAGAACAACTTGATTTTCCTACGGTTTATGGTTCGGCGAAACAAAATTGGATGTCAGACGATTGGCGTCAACCTACAAATAATATAAATGCACTGCTTGATGCAATTATAAAATATATTCCTGACCCTAAAACTATACTTGGTCCAGCACAGATGTTGATAACATCGCTTGATTATTCTCCTTATTTAGGACGAATTGCTGTTGGTCGTGTGCATCGAGGTGTTTTCCAAAACAATATGGATATAGCATTGCTGAAACAAGATGGTACGATTTTAAAATCAAAAATTAAGGCATTAAATACTTTTACAGGATTGGGTCGTACGCCTGTTGAGTCTGTTTCGTCAGGGGATATTTGTGCTATTGTTGGAGTTGAAAAATTTGAAATAGGTGATACAATTACAGATGTAAATGTACAAGAGGCTTTAAAACCCATTGCTATAGATGAACCAACAATGAGTATGACATTTACGAATAACGATTCGCCGTTTTTTGGTAAAGAGGGAAAGTTTGTTACATCGAGGCATATACATGAGCGTTTGTTACGTGAATTAGATAAAAACTTAGCTTTACGAGTAGAAAAGTCGGAAACAGAGGATACTTGGCGTGTTTCAGGGCGAGGAGTATTGCACTTGTCGGTACTTATTGAAACAATGCGTCGCGAAGGCTATGAATTGCAAGTTGGGCAACCTCAAGTAATTTTTAAAGAAATAAATGGTGTTAGATGTGAGCCTGTGGAGCAATTGACTATAAATCTTCCTGACGAAGTGTCTGGTAGAGTAATCGAAATAGTAGCTATTCGCAAAGGTGATTTAATTAATATGGAACGTAAAGGTGATCGGGTTACGTTGGAGTTTACAATTCCTTCGCGAGGCATTATCGGATTACGCAACAACGTATTAACAGCAACAGCAGGAGAGGCTGTTATGGCCCATCGATTTTTAGAATATCAACCATACAAAGGCGATTTGGAACGACGAACCAATGGCTCTATTATTGCAATGGAAACAGGAACAGCTTTTGCTTATGCTCTTGATAAGTTGCAAGATAGAGGTCGGTTTTTTATTTATCCTCAAGATGAGGTTTATGCAGGACAAGTAGTAGGAGAGCATTGTAAAGATGGCGATTTGGTTGTAAATGTTACAAAGTCGAAAAAACTTACTAATATGCGTGCTTCGGGATCAGACGATAAGGCTCGTATTATTCCTCCAGTTATTTTTAGTTTGGAAGAGGCTCTTGAGTATATTAAAGAAGATGAGTATGTAGAGGTAACACCACAATCTATTCGACTACGAAAAATTGTATTAGATGAAAACGAACGCAAAAGACTTGCGAAAAAAGAATCATAATCCATTTTCTTTTGATGACTTACATCAGTGTGTGGAGACGCTTCGAAATGGAGGTGTTATTCTTTATCCAACAGATACCGTTTGGGGAATAGGTTGTGATGCTACAAATGAAAATGCTGTAAAACGCATTTTTGAAATTAAACAACGTGCTGATAGTAAAGCAATGTTGGTTTTGGTGGATTGTATGGCACGCATCGCAAGTTATGTAGATGAAATACCTGACATTGCATGGGATTTGGTAGAGGTAAGTGAAAAACCTTTAACAATTATTTATCCGAATGCGAAAAACTTGGCAGTGAACTTGTTAGCAGAAGATAAAAGCATAGGCATACGAGTTACGTCTGAATGTTTTTCGAAAAAACTTTGTGAAGCATTACGGCGACCCATTGTTTCAACTTCGGCAAATATCAATGGGCAAACTACTCCAAAATATTTTTATGATGTACATCCTAAAATTAAAGAGAGTGTGGATTATGTTGTAAAATATCGTCAAAATGATGAAACAGAAAGTTGCCCTTCGAGTATTATAAAAGTAAATGTGAATAGCGAAATAAAAATTATACGAGAATAGATGGAAATAATAAAACTCATAAGGAAATATCTCATTGCCGATGTTCTAGTTTCCATTGTTACATGGTTACTGTTTTGTTGTTTTCGTTGGGTGGCAAATGATATCTTAGTTTTTAACGATATTCCAATACTTACGCCTAATTATAACTTCTTTTTAGCAATCTCTTTTTACCCGATTTGTTGTGTTTTTGTATCGTATCTCACAGGTTTTTATGATCGATTAGCTACGCGTTCGCGTATTATAGAATTGTTTTCTACACTTATTGCAGCATTCATATCAAGTCTGATAACTTTTTTTGTAATATTGATTGACGATGTGGTCGTTTCGTATCATTTTTATTATCAATCGTTCTTTGTCCTTTGGGGAATACAATTTGTTTTGATGTATTTTGTTCGTTTTTGTATCACACAAAATTATTTTTTAAAAATCAAAAAAGGAAAGATTCGTTTCAATCTTTTGATAATAGGAACAGGACAAACTGCAGAAAAAACAGCACAAAGTATAAACAATAAGTTGCGTTTTTATGGATCAAACCTTATAGGTTTTGTTCGTACAAATAGAAAACCAAAAAGGGTTTCGGGAAGAGTGGTAGGCAATCTTTCGCAAATAGATATAATTATTAAAAAATATGATATTCAGAATGTTATTATAGCCCTCGAAAATGAAGAGGATAATTTTGTTTTTGATATTATCAACAACTTGATAAAATATCAGAATGTTGAGGTGAGTATTCTTCCTCGTCAGTTAGAAATTATTACAGGGCGTGTTCTTTTAAATGATATAGATTCGGTTCCATTAATCAGTCTATCAACTTTATCAATGCCTGCATGGCAACGTTCAGTGAAACGATTTTTTGATGTCGTTATAAGTGTTTTTGCTTTAATTATACTTTCGCCGTATTTTATTTATGTTGCTATTCGGATAAAATTAGATTCGAAAGGACCAATTCTCTATCAGCAAAAACGTATAGGAAAAGGAGGCAAGCCTTTTGTTATTTATAAATTCCGTTCGATGTATGATAATGCCGAAAAAGGGCTTCCGCCTCAATTAACCCAAGAAGATGATCCAAGAATAACGTCTTATGGTCGATTTATGAGAAAATATAGAGTTGATGAGCTACCTCAACTATTCAACGTTTTGAAAGGCGATATGTCTATTGTAGGCCCTCGTCCCGAACGAGCATATTTTATTCAGCAAATAATAGAAGAAGCCCCATATTATTGCCTTTTGTACAAAATAAAACCGGGATTATTATCGTGGGGACCTATCAAAGTAGGTTATACGCATTCTATCGCAGAAATGAAAGAACGCCTTAATTACGATATTATTTACATGGACAACATGTCAATTTTTAACGACATTAAAATTATTGCTTATAGTATTGAAATAATTTTTAAAGGAAAAGGTATTTAATTATTATGAGACGAGGTTGGTATATGAATATGATTTCTTGGCGTGAACAACACATCAAGCAGAAAAATTTCATTTTACTATTAAGTTTCTTTGTGGGCATTGGAGCAGCGTTGGCTGCGGTAGTGCTCAAAGAGACCATTCATCTTATACAAAACATGCTGACCTCGTTTTTCAAAGAGGGCGAAGCCAACTATTGGTATTTGGCCTATCCGCTTATAGGTATCACGCTAGCAAGTTTGTTTGTTCGTTATGTAGTGAAAGACGACATCAGCCACGGAGTTACAAAAATTCTTTATGCCATTTCGCAACATAAGGCCATTATTAAAATTCACAATATGTGGTCGTCTATCGTGGCGAGCTCCATTACTATTGGTTTTGGTGGGTCGGTTGGAGCCGAAGCACCTATCGTTTTGACGGGTTCAGCCATTGGTTCCAATTTGGGCAAATTCTTCAAAATGGACCAAAAAACTTTGATGCTCCTTGTTGGCTGTGGAGCGGCAGGTGCCATTGGTGGAATTTTTAAAGCACCGATTGCAGGTGTGATGTTCACCTTCGAGGTGTTGCTCATCGATATGACCATGACTTCGCTTGTGCCTTTACTCATTTCGTCGGTAACGGCTACGGCAGTTTCTTACTTTCTTACAGGCAACGAAGCAATGTTCCACTTCGAACATTGGGAACCATTTACTTTGAGTCGTATTCCGTACATCATTATTTTAGGAATTGCCTGTGGGTTTGTCTCTTTGTATTTTACACGAGGAATGAATCGCTTGGAGCAGATTTTTAAGAAACTGAACAAACCGTACAAAAAAATATTGTTCGGTGGCGTCATGCTTGGTGTGTTAATCTTTCTTTTCCCTCCGCTCTATGGTGAGGGTTATGACACCATTGGCGAACTTTTGAACGGCAAGAGCGAATCGCTTTTCGGTGGAAGTTTGTTCTACGAATATAGAAATCAAGTTTGGGCAATTTTGCTTTACCTGAGTCTGATTGTGTTCTTCAAAATTTTTGCTTCGGCGGCAACAAATGGAGGTGGTGGCACGGGTGGTATTTTTGCTCCAAGTCTTTTTGTAGGTTGCTTGACAGGATTTGTCGTTGCACAATGTTTCAATGCTTTTGGGTTGAATGTACCAAAGAGCAATTTTGCTTTTGCAGGAATGGCAGGACTCATGTCGGGCGTAATGCATGCTCCGTTTACCGGTATATTTTTGATTGCCGAGCTTACTGGTGGATACGACCTTTTTATGACATTGATGATAACATCAACCATATCTTATGTAACAATAAAAGCCTTTGAACCACATAGTCTCTACGCCATACGTTTGGCACAGAAAGGCGAGTTGCTTACGCACCACAAAGACAAGGCTGTGCTTACGCTTTTGAAGATGGAAAACGTGATAGAAACCGACCTTGAGAAAGTATCGCCCGAAATGAATTTAGGTGAATTGGTAAAGGTTATTTCACATTCGCACCGCAATATTTTCCCTGTGGTCGATGCACAAGGCAAGTTGCTTGGAGCAGTGTTGCTCGACGAGGTACGCAATATTATGTTCCGCCCCGAACTGTATCAGCGTTTTACAGTAAAGCAATTGATGATTTCTACACCTGCACGCATTTACTTGAATATGCCTATGGAAAAGGTGATGAACGTGTTTGAGCAAACCAATGCTTGGAACTTACCCGTAGTGGACGAAAACGGCGTTTACATTGGCTATGTTTCCAAGTCAAAAATTTTCAACTCGTACCGCCACGTGTTGGTACATTTTTCGGAAGAATAGGTTATTTTATGACACAAGCAGAACAACAAAGAGCAGCCAAAGATTTTTCAGAATTCTGGAAAGGGAAAGGTGACGAAAAACAAGAACCCCAACGCTATTGGATTGAACTTTTGCAAAAGGTTTTGGGCGTTGAAACGCCATCTCGCTACATCGAATTTGAAAAGAAAGTAAAACTCAAGCATACGAGTTTCATCAACGCATACATTTCCAGTACCAAAGTACTCATTGAGCAAAAAGGCAGTAAAATTGATTTGACAAAAAAGCCGTAGAGAAATAAAAAAATGGGATAACCAACTTGAGTTATCCCATTTCGTTTTTATTATGAAGAAGAATTATTTTTCAGCTTTTTTCATAAGGTGTTTTTGCCATTTCCATGCTGACTTCAACGTGTCTTCAACAGATTCTTTTGCTTCCCATCCTAATTCTTTATTAGCAAAAGTAGGATCCGCCCAAACTTGTTCGATATCGCCTTCGCGGCGATCAACAAGTTCGTGTGGAACGGCAACCTTATTCACTTTTTCGAACGTTTTAATAATTTCCATCACTGATAAACCTCTTCCGGTACCAAGGTTGAAAATCTCGACGTTTTTCTTTGTTTTTTCTTGTAGCATACGTTCTACAGCAATAACGTGTGCTTTAGCTAAATCGACTACATTGATATAATCGCGAATGCAAGTTCCGTCAGGTGTATTATAGTCTGACCCGAATACTTTGAGTTGTTCTCTAATGCCAGCAGCAGTTTGTGTTACAAATGGAATCAAATTATTTGGAACGCCATTTGGCAACTCTCCTATATGTGCACTTGGGTGTGCACCAATTGGATTAAAGTAACGCAAAATGATACTTTTTAGTTGGCTGTTAGAATAAATGGTATCCATGATAATGTCTTCGCAAATCTGCTTTGTGTTACCATAAGGAGATAATGCTGCTTTGCGAGGAGCTGACTCTGTTACAGGAAGTTGGTCGGGTTGACCATAAACCGTACAAGACGAAGAAAATACAATGCCTTTGATATGGTGAGTAGACATTAATTCTAATTGATTGATGAGTGACACAACATTGTTTCGGTAATAAAGTAAAGGTTTCTCTACCGATTCGCCAACAGCTTTACTTGCTGCAAAGTGAATAATGGCTTGAATACCTTCGTGTTTCGACAAGAAACGATCCATGGCAACGTAGTCTGTACAGTCGATATTTTCAAATACTGGCATTTTCCCAGTAATTTTTTCGATACCATTCAAAACTTCGATGTTTGAGTTTGATAAATTATCGACAATAAAAACTTCGAAACCTGCTTGTTGGAGCTCCACTACGGTGTGCGAACCGATGTATCCTGTTCCGCCTGTAACTAATATTTTTACCGCATCGTTATTCGATGATGTAAAATGATTCCATGCTTGTTTGATTTTCTTTTTTATTTCCATAATTTTTTTGGATAGACACCTTTTTCTACAAGGTCATTAATTTTTTCTACAAATTGAGGACGATCTTCGGCATAAGTTACTCCAAACCATTTTGCTGGAGTATCCAAAACTTTGCATGATGCTATTTTGTTGCAAACTAATTCGTTAACCAAAGTTGGAATATAGAATTCCGATTTCAGATTGTTGCCATTTTCTTGTAAGAATTTTTTGAAAAATTCTTCAGAATATTCAAAATAGTCGGGAGTAAAACCCCACATATTCATCGAGACTGGTGTATTTTCATTGATTTCAACCTCCTTGCCATTTTCATCGGTAAATTGTATTTTGTTGTCTTTTCGTTCGATAGATGTACGTTCAACAACCGAAGTTAAGTTATTTTCTGCATCGACTTCGCAAACACCACGAGAAACAGATCCACTTTCAGAAAGTGTGTTGCTAACACGATAGCCTACCATGCAGTATTCGTTGGTTTTATTTTCTTTTTCCATTAAAAATTTAGCTAAAACTTCGTACGACTCTTTTCCGTAAAAATCGTCTGCATTGATAATAGCAAAAGGTTCTTTTATAACGTTTTTACCCATTAAAAGTGCATGGTTCGTTCCCCATGGTTTTACACGCTCTTTGTTGTACGATGCTCCTTCTGGAACACAATCTATCTCTTGAAAGACAACTTCAACTGGAATGACTTTTTCATATTTATTGATTACTTTTTCACGGAAATCTTGTTCAAAAGAGTGGCGGATAACGAACACAACTTTGCCAAATCCAGCACGTACAGCATCGTAAATAGAGTAGTCCATAATGGTTTCTCCGTTTGGACCTAATCCGTCGAGCTGTTTTAATCCTCCGTAGCGGCTTCCCATACCTGCCGCAAGTACAAATAATGTAGGTTTCATGTTTTATGATTTTAATTAAATATTTTTTTCTGCTAAAAATTTCAAATAAGACTCAATATGACGACTCTTTTTTTCTTGGTAAATATCTTCAATATTTACCAAAATACCAAATTCAATTACATCGCCAAACTCCAAAAATCGAATGGCACCAAAAGATTTTATTGTTGGTGATAATCCTATGTAAGCATTTACTAATGGTGGAATGTTTACACCTAAAGCACGTACAGCTGTATTGAGTTTCTTATAGCTTTCTTTTATGTTTTCAGCGGCAAACATATCCAAAATTTGTTGTTTTGAAAATTGAATCTTAAAAGGATCTAAAGGTTTAACTAATTTTTCATAATCAGGAAATAGATTGTCAACAAATCCTAAAATCATATCACGGGCTTTTTCGTCGTATTGGGAGTATATCGTAACTTTCCCAAAAAGGTATTTCATTTCTGGGATTTCTACTGTCAAAGCACCAATCCCGTCCCAAAGATTGTCGAGAGCAAAAAGACTTTTTGACCCCATTTTACTGGATTGATAGTCGGGTTGAACAAATGATCGACCTAATTCCATTGTATAAGGCAGATATTCTTTTATGAATTTAGGTGAGAATCTAAACTCTTCTGATGTTGCCAAAAGTGGTAATCCTTTTTCATCAAGGTGAACATCTTTCCCGAAAAGGAAACGATAACCTCCAAGAATTTTTTCTGCTTTAGGGTCCCAAACTATAAGTTGTTTGAAAGGATCCTCCATCGTATCGTATTTATCAATGTCGATGGCTTTGCCTGTACCGCCACCTGCTGTTCGGAACGATAGCTCACGCAAACGTCCAATCTCTGTCATTATGTTTGGCGAGTTATGAGCAGTAACTATATAAATTTCATTATCCGCCTTATTTGTTTTTCTTAAAAACTTATCAGGAGTGAGTTCTTTTTTTATTAAATCAACAGTTACGGCTTCTCTTATTGCTTCCATGATTATAAATTTTTCATTTTATAAACAATATCACGAACATATTGTGCCCATTGATGTTGTGTTTTTGTTTCATCAAATACTTTGTAAGAAATAGGTTTTCCAAATGTTACAGTAAATGTATTTCCTTTTTGTCGAAACATTTCGTGTGGCAAAAACATCATTTCTATATTTAGCTTAATGCCAAGGGCTTTTCGTATTCGTGCAAGATTATAAAAAAAACGTGAATTTTTAGCTTCAAAATATACTGGTATTACAGCTCGATGAGATTCTTTGGCTTTGGATATAAAGGTTTTTTTCCAAACAAGATCTTGTATTTTTCCGTTTACTTTTCGAGAGCAAATTCCAGCTGGAAATATCAGTAACTGCTGTTTGGAGTCAAATATATTCTTGATATTGGAGTTTAGATTTCTGTCTTGAAGTCCTCCACCTACGTTAATAGGAACAAATAAAGGAGCGAGAGGCGTCAGATACATCAAAAAATTATTGACGAGAAATTTAATTTTCCCATCGAAATGTTTTCCAATGATTGATGCCATAGCTAATCCGTCAAGTCCACCTAATGGGTGATTTGATGCGAAAATAAATTCTCCTTCGGTTGGTATATTTTCTTCCCCTTTTATACTGATTTTTACATTGAGATAATCAAGTGCCGCATTTACAAAATCAAGACCTTCAGCACCAATATTATTTTCAAAAAAGGTGTTTATTTCACGTTGGTGGATGATTTTTTCCACAATACGAAAAATAAATTTCGGTATTCTTTTTTTCGTCTTCGAACGAATAATTTTTTCTATGTCTATTTTAATAGGAGTTTGACCTTCCATATCTTAAAACAACTTGTTCTTTTTAGAGAAAAAACTTGGCAAAGATAATCTCTTTTTGCTAAAGAATGCTATTTTTCTTGAAAAACAAATTAACATAAATGCTATCTATAAAATAAGTACAAAATCTTTACAGATTAGCATAAATGTTGTAGAATTCGACAACGGCTTCGATGCCACGACGAAAAATATCGCGAGAGAAGCTCTCATTTGGAGAATGTATAGCATTTGCTTCAAGCCCAAATCCCATTAAAATGGTTTTTACACCAAGTATTTGTTCGAATGTGCTGATAATAGGTATACTTCCTCCTCGCCGTACGGCAAGGGGCTTTTTCCCGAAGGCTTTTTCGAATCCTTTTTCGGCAGCTTTGTATGCAGGTAAATCTATCGGACAAAGGTATCCTTGTCCACCATGCATTGGCGTGATGTTGAGTTTTATACTCTTTGGAGCAATGTTTTGCATATGGTCTATAAAAAGTTGCGAAATATGTTCATAGTTTTGATTAGCTACTAATCTGCATGATACTTTTGCGTATGCTACTGAAGGAAGTACCGTTTTACTCCCTTCGCCAGTATATCCACCCCAAATGCCACAGATATCAAACGATGGTCGACAACTATTACGTTCTAAAGTAGAGAATCCTTTCTCACCCTGTAATTTTTCTACACCGATGGCTTGCATGTAGCGTTTTTCGTCAAACGGAATTTGAGTAATCATTTCACGTTCTTTTTTAGGAATTGGAAGAACATCATCGTAAAAATGTGGGATAGTAACTCTTCCATTTTTGTCAACTATTTGTGCCAAAAGTTTGCAGAGTTCGTTTATTGGGTTTGCTACAGCTCCACCAAAATGCCCTGAATGTAAGTCGCGATTTGGACCTTTTGCCTCTATTTGCCAATAAGCCAAACCTCGTAATCCTGTTGTGAGGCTTGGAATATCAGCAGCAAGCATACTTGTATCAGATACTAAAATAATGTTTGATTTTAATAAATCGGTATGCTGTTTACAAAAGTCTTCGAGAGAAGGTGATCCGATTTCTTCTTCGCCTTCAAAAATGAATTTTACATTACATTTGAGAAGATTGTATTTTACTAAAAATTCAAAAGCTTTTACTTGGATAAAAGATTGTCCTTTGTCGTCATCAGCTCCACGTGCCCAAATACGTTCGTCATCAATATTGAGTTCAAAAGGATTGCTTTTCCATGCTTCGATAGGTTCTGCTGGCATTACATCGTAATGTGCATACACAAGTACGGTTTTTGTTGCATTTGTAACTTTTTTTTCTGCAAATACAATAGGATTTCCGTTTGATAACATTATTTCTGCGTGTTCAACACCTGCTTCTAAAAGTAATTTGCACCATTGTTCTGCACAACGTTGCATATCGGCTTTGTGTTCGGGTTTTGCACTAATGCTTGGAATACGTATAAGTGAGTTAAGCTCATCGTAAAATCGCATTTCGTTTTCAATGATGTATGATTTTATATCCATAGTATTTTAAAAAAAGACATTTTTCAAAGGTAATGTTTTTTCAAGAGTGTCTGGTTTCTTTATTGTATATTTGCACGAATTTTATGACTTATGACATTTGAAGATTTAGGGCTGAAGAAAGAAATTCTTTCAGCGATTACAGAGTTGGGTTTTGAAACTCCGATGCCTGTTCAGCAACAAACAATACCTTTTATTTTTAATAAGAAAGATGATTTGGTTGTTTTGGCACAAACAGGAACAGGCAAGACAGCTGCTTTTGGTTTACCTATTTTGAATCTCGTTGATTGTGCGAAGAAATCCATTCAAGCACTTGTGATTGCTCCAACACGTGAACTTTGTATTCAAATAGCAAACGACTTAACTAAGTTTGCGAAAAAACTAACGGGGCTACGTGTGGTACCTATTTATGGTGGAGAATCAATTGTGAAGCAATTAAAGCAACTTGATGTACAGCCACAAGTGTTAGTAGCAACTCCAGGGCGATTGATAGATATGCTTCGTCGAAAAAAAGTCTATTTAAACGATGTGTCGTTTCTTGTACTTGATGAGGCTGATGAAATGCTTAATATGGGATTCTTGGAAGATATAGAAACGATTCTTCAATCAATGCCTGATAGTCGACGTACAATGCTATTCTCTGCTACAATGCCAACAGAAATTGCACGTATAGCTAAAAATTATATGAAGGTTTCGCAGGAAATAACTATTGGTACACGTAATGCAGGTTCGGAAAACGTTTCGCATATTTATTATGTGGTACAAGCAAAACAACGTTATTTAGCGTTGAAACGAATCGTGGATATGAACCCCGATATTTATGGAATAGTTTTTTGTCGAACACGACAAGAGACAAAAGATGTCGCTGAAAAATTGATTGTAGATGGCTATAATGCAGATGCATTACATGGCGATTTATCACAGATGCAACGAGATTCGGTAATGTCGAAATTTCGTTTGAGAGGGTTGCAATTGCTTGTTGCAACGGATGTAGCAGCACGAGGTTTAGATGTGCATAATTTGACACATGTTATAAACTATAACTTGCCAGATGATGCCGAAGTTTATACACACAGAAGTGGAAGAACAGGTCGTGCTAATAAAAAAGGAATTTCAATCTCGATTATTCACGTACGTGAACGTCATCGTATCCGCACGCTTGAGAATTTGCTAAAAAAAGAATTTGTTCAAGTTCAAGTCCCTGATGGGATTGCTGTTTGTAAAAAACAACTTTTCCATTTGATAGAAAAAATGGAGCAAGTCCAAATCTGCGATGAAATCGGAACTTTTCTTCCTGAAATAGAGAAAAAGCTTGCTTATCTTGAAAAAGAAGAAATATTAAAGCGTTTTGTCTCATTAGAGTTTAATCGTTTTTTTGAATATTATAAAAACGCACCAGATTTAAATATTCAGGAGAAAGAAGATAAAAAGACTAAAAAGATTGCTGATAAAAAAGCAAAATCGATTTCTGAAAAGAAATGTTATAATGGGAAAAAGGTGCGTTTTCGTCTTAATTTAGGGACGAAACACAATTTTAATGTCAATCGATTATTGGCTTTTATTAATGATATAGTGTGTGACAGAGGAGTAAAAATTGGAGCTATAGAAATTATTGCAAAATCCTCTTTCTTTGATGTTTATGCAGATAAAGCAGAACAAGTTTTTCATGCTTTTGAACAATTTGCACCAAATGGAGTCCGTCTTCAAATTGCAAATAAAGGTAATTCAAAACTTAATGAACGAAAACGAAATTTAAATAAAAAAGAAAAACCATCTCGTTCATTGCAAAATGTTTCGGAAAAACCTTGGCGTCGCCGTCGTTAATTTTTGTTCTGCAACTTTTTTGTCAACCATGTTCTTACGGGTTCATCGTAGAATTTCAAGAAAACGAAAGCAAGCAGAATACTTGATGCAACCACAATGCTCGACACAAGCCATGTCTCGGAAAAGGTATATAATCTTTTTTCGATAAGCCATTTATAGAAAATGTACATAATAGGATAGTGTACAATGTACAGCGGGTAAGAAATTTCACCAAGAAGTTTGTTCAATTTTTTTGTGTAGCGATGTTCGTTTTGTCCGCAAGCCCCTATCCAAACAATGAAAGGAAAAACAAGAGCAATGCAGATAACCTCGTAAAGACTATTCAAACTGATGTTGCTATTTTTGGTAATGTATGGGACCGAAAAAACAGTAATCAACATCAGGCTACAAAGCCAAAAACTTCCTCTGATTTTTCGTGGTTTGAAAGTGCGAGAAATCAACATTCCAATGCTAAAAGGGAAAAGCATACGCACAAAACCGCCCCAAAAGTTTACTTTATCAATGGTCCAACCTACACCAACGCTATCGTAACCCGAAATATCTCCTACAAAAAACCATACGTGAGCAATGCCTAAAAGAACGGTTAAAACAGCTAAAAATTTAGTCGAAAGCCGACGGATAATAAGTGCGTAAACAATATTACCGATGTATTCAAAAAAGAGAGACCACATCGGGCCATTCAAAGGAAACATTTCTCCGTTGCCACGCACTTCGTAAGGAGTTCCTGGAATAGCAGGTATCATAAACATTGTTAGTAACATGGCCATCATTACCCAACCAGTAGAAGTTACACCATCATTCCAAGTTTTACATCCTACGGCAAAAAATGCGATTACTCCTATCACACTTCCAGCCACAAGCATTGGATGCAGTCGTATGAGTCGTCGTTTGAAAAACTCTCCAAGATTCATCTTTGTCCAATGGTCGTCGTAAGCATAACTTATCACAAATCCCGAGAGAATAAAGAAAAAATCTACAGCAATGTGTCCATGATTGAGTGTGGTTATAATTCCACTTCCATCGCCATTTACACTTTCTGCAAAAGCAAATCCTTCAAAAATATGGTAAATAAGAACTAAAATAGCAGCTACGCCACGAAGTCCATCAAGAAGTTCGTAATGAGGTTTTGTGTCTATAAAAGCCGTAGTTGTTTTTTTATATTGCATTTGTAATAGTTTTATTTGTATTTACAAAAGTATAGTTTTCGATAAATGGAAACAAATTATCTGTAATTTTGTACCATGCAAACAAAATTACAACTAACGCTTTTACCACAACAAGCAGGAAATGAGAGTGAACTCCGAAAGTTTATTAGTCAAAAACTTCGTTGTGATGAAAAAAACTTTATCTATCGTGTTGTTAGGAGGTCAATAGACGCACGTAGTCGTCAACCACGTGTGAATCTTTCTGTAGAGGTTTTTGTGGGAGAGCAGCCTCCGTGTTTATATGAAAATGAATTTCTTTATAGAGATATTAGCAATGCGGTGCCAGTTGTAGTTGTTGGAGCAGGTCCTGCTGGACTTTTTGCGGCTTTGCGATTGATAGAGTTAGGCTATAAACCAATCATTTTAGAGCGAGGCAAGAGTGTGTCGGAGCGTAAGCGTGATATTGCTTTGCAAAATCGAAATAAAGCTTTTAATAAGGAATCAAATTATTGTTTTGGAGAAGGTGGAGCTGGAACTTTTTCTGATGGAAAACTTTATACTCGTTCGAAAAAACGAGGAAATATTCGTCGAATTTTAGAAATTTTTCATCAACACGGAGCACAAGATACAATTCTTTACGAAGCACATCCGCATATTGGAACAGATCGTTTACCTATAGTTATTCAAAATATACGAAAAACGATTATTGAATGTGGCGGTGAATATATTTTTAATGCAAAAGTAAATGACTTATTGATAGAAAAAGATACGATAAAAGGAGTTAAAACAGACGATGGAAATACATATTTTGGCAGAGCTGTAGTTCTGGCAACAGGACATTCGGCACGTGATATTTATACTTTATTGCAACAAAAAAATATTGCAATTGAAGCTAAGGGTTTTGCAATAGGAGTTCGTGTAGAGCATCCGCAAGCACTTATCGATCAAATACAATATCATAGTCGTTGTCGTGGAGAATATCTGCCTGCAGCTTCGTACAATATTGTGAATCAGATAGATGGTCGTGGAGTTTATTCTTTTTGTATGTGTCCGGGAGGGCATATAGTGCCAGCTTCAACAGAATATGGTGCAATTGTTGTAAATGGAATGTCGGCATCTGCACGTAATTCACAATTTGCAAATTCGGGTATTGTGGTTGAAATTCGTCCCGAAGATTTACATGATTTTCATCATTATGGTGAATTATGTGGACTTGAATTTCAGAAACAATTAGAACAAACGGCTTTTAATAATAATGGTGGAGGATTGCAAACAGCTCCAGCTCAGCGTTTAACAGATTTTGTTGCAGGGAAGCTTTCTAATTCATTGCCACAATGTTCGTATTTACCAGGAGTTATATCTTCGCCGATGCATTTTTGGTTGCCTGAAATTATCGGAATGCGTTTGCGTAAGGGATTTCGTTCTTTTGATCGTTATATGCGTGGATTTTTGTCATCAGAAGCTATTGTTGTGGGCGTTGAGTCGCGTTCATCGTCGCCTATTCGTATCCCTCGTGAGGCAACTACCTGCGAACATATTCAAATAAAAGGTCTTTTCCCTTGTGGTGAGGGGTCTGGTTATGCAGGAGGCATTACTTCGTCGGCAATGGATGGCGAAATAATTGCTGAAAAGATAGCAGAAGTGTTAGAAAAAAAATGATTTTTATTTTTTTTGTATCTTTGCAACATCAGATGAAGCATTTTTTTCGAAATACTACAATTGTAACGTTGGTGTTATTCTTTTTAACATCGGCTACGGGTTTTAATGTTGTGCATTTTTGTTGCAATACGTGTGCTGAACATGGTTTTTTTGAAGTTTTTCAAGATAGTTCTTGCTCCGACATTCATTCGAAACATCAAAACGGCGATTGTTGCGAACATAAATCGAATCACCAAAACGGAATATCTACAACATCCGAAAATTGTAGTTTAACTCGCATCTCAATAGATTTTTCTACACTTCAAAAACAGATTAAAGTAATCCCTGCTTTGATTGTAGAAATTTTCGATTTTGATTTTTCAACTGTAAAAAAAATAGTTGAAACCGAAATCGTACATAAAAATCTCAAAGCACCTCCTCTGCTATCGGGCAGAACAATTTTAGAGAAAAAAGCTACTTTCATTATTTGATTTAAAAAAGTAAATTTTGATTTGTCTCATAAATAGATGTGAGACACGTGTATTATTTATTTACTTTTTAATCGAATAAAAATGAAAAAAATATTATTATTCCTGATTCTAACAATTTGGATTTTTATCTCCACAAAAGCTACAACAATACGGGGTAGTGTAACGGCCAACGAGCAACCAATAATTGGTGCCGAAATCCTTTGGCACAGCACTGGCGTTGGTACAACAAGCGACATAGATGGACATTTCGAGTTGCAAAAAAACGAACAAACGGACACGCTCGAAGTTCGTTATTTGGGTTATCAAACAATGCTTATCGCTGTGGAAGATACCACGTTTTTGCAAATTTCTCTTGTAGAAAAACAGGAAGAATTGGATGAGGTTGAAGTAACGGCTCGAGCGGTAAGCACGATGAACTATCGATTTTCGGCAACGCAAACACAAAAAATAACGGGAGCCGAACTTTGTAGAGCTGCTTGTTGCAATCTTTCAGAAAGTTTTGAGACAAATGCCTCGGTTGATGTTTCGTATAGCGACGCTGCAACAGGAGCCAAGCAGATAAAAATGCTCGGTTTGTCGGGCAATTATGTACAAATGCTTACCGAAAATACGCCGGGCATACGTGGGTTGGCATCCAATTACGGGATGGAATATATTCCGGGCACTTGGATGGAAAGCATTCAGGTTTCGAAAGGAACTTCTTCTGTTGTTAATGGCTACGAAGCCACTACAGGACAAATAAATATTGAATATCTGAAACCACAAACTGCCGATCCAATCGCTATAAATGGCATGGTCAACTCCGATTTGTGTGCTGAGTTGAATGCAACGGGTGGTTGGAAAGTCAATGACAAATTATCAACTGCGGTTTTGGCTCACTATCGTGGCGACTTTATGGAAATGGACGGAAACAACGATGGTTTTATGGATATGCCCAAAGGCAATCGCATAAATTTATTGAATCGTTGGTATTATAAAACCGACGATTATACGGGGCAATTTCTTGTACGAGGTATTTATGAGAAACGTTTAGGCGGACAGCTTACAAACCTTCAACTTGAAAATCCATATCGTATCGACATCAACACAACTCGCATTGATGGATTTCTGAAGAATGGTTATGTTTTCGATCACGAACGAGGCACAAGCATCGGCATTATTGTGAGCGGAGCATATCATCGTCAAGGAAGTTTGTATGGTTCTACTACTTACAATGCTACTCAAGGAAATGCCTATCTGAATGCATTGTTTCAAACCTATCTCGACGACAAAAGCCGACATAAACTGACAACTGGATTGAGTTTTAATTTCGATGACTACGTAGAAATATTGGCTTTTGATGGTAAAGTTATTTCTCGACCTAAAAGTGAAATACCTCTTCCTAATCGAAGAGAATATACGCCGGGTATTTTTGCGGAATACGATTTCAAATACGATGAAAAACTGTCGTTGCTTGTAGGCGTTCGTGCCGACTATAGCAATCGTTACGGATTTTTTGTAACACCTCGTTTTAACGTACGTTATTCGCCTTGGCATTGGTGGAATTTGCGTGCTTCGGTAGGGTTGGGTTACCGTTCGCCGAATGTGCTGTCCGATTATAGTTCAGTGTTAGCAAGTAGCAGAGAAATCGTTGGATTGAACGAAGATTTCAAGCAAGAAAGGGCTTTGAATGCTGGCGTGAGTACAACATTTTATATTCCTATTGGCAAACGAGAATTGCAACTTTCGGCCGATTATTACTATACGCACTTTTTCGAATGCGTAGTTGCTGATATGGATAGCGATCCGCACAAAGTTATTTTCGACAATTTGAATGGCGGAAAATCGTATGCAAGCAATTTGCAAATAGAGGCTTCGATGGAAATTTTGCGTGGGTGGACAATGACGTTGGCGTATCGTATGAGTGATGTGAAACAAACCATTGCAGGCGAATTGCGAGAAAAACCTTTTACCAACCGATTCAAAGGATTGATTACAACTTCGTATCAAACACCTTTGAAAAAATGGCAATTTGACCTTACTGCCCAATTCAATGGTGGAGGGCGACTTCCAGTTCCCGACAAAGAAAATCCGCAATGGGACGAACACTTTGATTGGTATCCGCAACTTATGGCTCAAGTTACCAAGTATTTCAGGACGTGGAGTATTTATGTTGGAGCAGAAAATATGACCAACTTCAAGCAAAAAGATCCGATTATAAACGCAGCGAATCCGTTTGATAAAGCATTTGATTCTTCTGTGGTGTGGGGACCTATCAGCGGAGCAAAAGTTTATATTGGTTTCCGTTGGGCATTAAACCGAGATTAATATTTTAATTCAAATAACTATTAAATTTTAACAACCATGAAAAAAATGATTTTAAGCATCGCAATGGTGCTAATGGCTTTGACAGCTGCAGCAGAGAAAAAAACGGTTACACTTTACATTCACGATATGGAGTGTAAAAATTGTATGGCAAAAGTAGAAAACACTTTAGCTTTTGAGAAAGGCGTCCGAGCTCTTGATTTCGATTTGGCAAAACGCCAAGTAACTATTACTTACAACGACAAAAAAACTACGGTAGAAAAACTCCAACAAGCCTTGATGAAGTACAACAAATACGCTTCGCAGGTAGTAGTCGGCGAATGCGAAACGCCTTGCCAGAAAAAAGCCTCTTGTTGTCAGAAGAAATAAAATTTCATACTTTTGTTTCGTACAAAAATTTTTTTACATTTGTCCTCGTATGATGAGCGTGTGCGACATATTATTCTTGAAGGAAACCCGCTGCGAGCGTAGCGAGCTTTCTACACACACACACACACACACACACAAGAAATAGGGCGTTTCAGGCGTTTTTGCCTACGTTTGTTATATATAAGTCGTTTGATTTCAGAAGAAATCGAGCGACTTTTTTCGTTTCAAAAAGCAAGGAATTTTTAAGAGTTAATTTATA
>JAZSBO010000010.1:0-40743 GCA_045602425.1 Paludibacteraceae bacterium
CAATTAAAGCGATGATAATTATCCACCAACTTTCCAAGTTTACAATATTTAAGTTAATAAACATCAAAAACATTGATATGAATTGAGCGATAAGTCTATATTTATTCGGAACAGAATGAATATCATCTACGAAACTAATAATCGTGATTATTGTAAGTCCTAACATAAACCTCGGATAAGTCATACCATAGAAAGCGACATAAAGCCAAGCTCCTATCAGAAACACTATACCTCCACCGCGCAGTGTTATATGAGTATGAGAACTACGCATATTAGGTTTATCGATAATGTTAAACTTATCAGCTATGCGGAAATATATTAGTTCTGAGATTATTAGGATGAGAAGTATTATTATTGACATTCTATTATAGTATTTAGTTTAGAGATACATATTTTTTTATCAAAATTGTTTTGGTAATATACATAACCATTATTTCCTTTGTTAATTATATCGGATTTATCAGTATGTGATAATTTAATTATTAAATCAGCTAATTCCTTTGCATTTTCAGCAGGTACACAGTAACCACAATCAGCTTCTTTTATTATATTGGCACCTTCTCCTTCTAGCATTGATACTATTGCCTTTTTAGCAGACATATAAGCTTGAATCTTAGCTGGTGCAGTTAATGCAAATATTGGTTCATTTTTTAAAGATACTAACATCACGTCTGCTTGTTTAAAAAATATGTTCATAGTTTCAATAGGATATCTTCCTAAAAGTATGACTGTATCTTCTAATTTATTAAATATAACTTGTTCTTTAACCCATTCAAGTTTTCTACCATCACCTACAATTATCCATTTTATATTCTTGTGATTGGATGTTAATACAGCTGCTTTAATGATATTCGTAAAGTCTTGTGCTTCTCCAACATTTCCCGCAAACATCACCTTAAACCCATCAGGTAATGCGGGAATTATCATTGGCTCTTTATTCTCTGTATTGGAAATAGAATCTTCAGCCCATTGAGGGAAATATACGACTTTGTCATTGTAGTCGCCATATTTTTCAATTGATTTTATAAAGCTTTTTGAACTAACCAATATTTTATCACTGTATTTATATTCCTTTTTGACAAATAAAGAAAAGAATTTAAGTATGTACTTATTACTAATACCTCCTGCTGCTTGTAAACTTTCTGGCCATAAATCTAAAACCCATGTATATAATGGTACATTTCTTAACCTTTTATACAATATACCAGGCATACTCATCATTACTGGAGATAATTGTTGAACAAATACACAATCGTATTTATGATTTATAGCATGAAAAAGTACATATATCCATGCATTTACCATAAAACTAAAATAGTTAAGCAACAATTGTATAGAATTATTACCTCTGGCAATTATAGGAATTCTAGTAATATTGACACCATTTATTACTTCTCTATTTCTATGAAATAATCCATATCCCTCATAAAATTTTCCTTGAGGATAATTAGGCACTCCACAAATAACGTGTACCTTATGTTTTTTAGCCAAATCAAATGCTATATCATTTCCCCTGAAATTCTCAGGGTGAAAATATTGAGATATAAATAGAATATTCATTTAAATTTTCTACTCCTTCCTCCAAACCATCTTGTTTACTACTCCGGTGTAGGATTGTATTAATTTAACTACTTTGGTAGAGACGTTTTCGTCAACATAATTCGGCACTGGTATTCCATTGTCTCCTTCTTTTACCATTTCCACTGCTGTGTCAACGGCTTGCAGAAGATCGTGTTCGTTGATACCTGCTAATATAAAACATCCTTTGTCTAACGCTTCTGGACGTTCTGTAGATGTCCTTATACATACTGCCGGGAATGAATGTCCTACACTTGTAAAGAATGAGCTTTCTTCTGGTAGCGTTCCTGAGTCTGAAACAACAGCAAAGGCATTCATCTGAAGACAATTGTAATCATGGAATCCTAATGGTTCGTGTTGAATAACTCTTGAATCCAATTTGAACCCCGACGCTACTAATCTGTTTCGTGAACGTGGGTGACAACTGTATAATATTGGCATATCGTATTTCTCTGCCATCGCATTGATTGCATTAAACAGAGAAGTGAAATTCTTTTCTGTATCGATGTTTTCTTCACGATGAGCGGATAATAAAATATATTCTCCTTTTTCTAGTCCTAACCTTTGATGAATATCGCTTGCTTCAATATCTGCAAGATTGTTGTGTAATACTTCTGCCATTGGCGAACCACTGACGTATGTACGTTGCGGAGCAACGCTGCTTGCATTCAAATATCTTCTCGCATGTTCCGAATAACAGATATTTACATCTGAGATAATATCGACAATACGTCTGTTTGTTTCTTCTGGAAGACATTCGTCGAAACATCTGTTACCAGCTTCCATGTGGAAGATTGGAATATGAAGACGTTTTGCTCCAATTACACTTAAACATGAATTTGTATCTCCGAGTACAAGGACTGCATCTGGTTTTATCTGGACCATGAGTTTATAACTCTTGTCAATGATATTACCCATTGTAGCACCGAGGTCATCACCAACAGCGTCTAAGTAAACTTCAGGATCTGCTAATTTCAGATCTTTGAAGAAAACTCCATTAAGGTTATAATCGTAGTTTTGTCCTGTATGAGCTAATACTACATCGAAATACTTACGACATTTATTTATAACTGCTGCCAAGCGGATAATCTCAGGACGAGTTCCAACTATAATGAGCAGCTTTAATTTTCCGTTATTTTTAAACATGGCATTTATTTTTATACTTTCTCAAAATAAGTATCTGGTCTATTAGGATCAAATGCTTCATTAGCCCACATGACCGTAACTAAATTTTCTGTTTCTGAGAGATTAATGATATTGTGTGTGTATCCTGGAAGCATGTGGATTGCTTCTATCTTGTCGCCACTGACTTCAAATTCTATTACTTCGTCAGAATCAATCTTTCTTTCTTGTATCAAGCCATGGCCTGAAACGACAATAAAGAATTCCCATTTGGTATTATGCCAATGCTGACCTTTTGTGATACCTGGTTTTGAAATGTTTATTGAAACTTGTCCACAGTTTAAAGTCTTTATCAACTCTGTAAAACTGCCTCTATCATCGACATTCATTTTCAGAGGGAATGAAACTTTTTCTTTTGGCAGATAAGATAAATATGTAGAATATAATTTCTTAGCAAAAGAATTATATGGTATCTCAGGAACAACGAGTGTATGTGGTTGCTCTTTGAAAGATTCTAATAAATCAACTATTTCACCGAGAGTTACCTTATGAGTAATAGGAGCAGCACAATATCTTCCATCTGTTGTTAATATTGTCTCAACACCCTCGAATTCGCATCTGTGTTCTTCACCTTTCAACGCGGCAATCATTTCCTCAACTAAGTCATCTATGTAAAGAAGTTCCAACTCTGTACTTCTGTCATTGACTTGTATTGGAAGGTCATTGGCTATATTGTTACAAAATGTTGCAACTGCACTATTATAATTTGGGCGACACCATTTGCCAAACAAATTTGGGAAACGGTACACGAGGACCTTTGCTCCAGTCTCTTCAGAATATTGAAACATCAGTTCTTCTCCGGCTTTCTTACTCTTACCATATTCCGATGTACCGAAACGACCTGCCAATGTTGCCTGAATAGAACTGCTTATCATAACAGGACATTTATTGCCATATTTCTTTAATGTATTGAGTAAAGTTGAGGCAAAGCCAAAATTACCCTGCATAAATTCCTCCTGATTCTGAGGACGATTTACACCAGCAAGGTTGAAGACGAAATCACAGTCACGGCAAAAACAATCTAACTCTTCTATAGTGTTATCGATATCGTATTCATAGATTTCATCAATAGTTAGATTACCGTAGCAACGAGCCTTGCCGTCTTTGATATTTTTAAGTTGAGCCACGAGATTCTTACCAACAAATCCCTTGGCACCTGTAACTAATATTTTCATAATATATCGTTTTCTGAAATTGGCTGATAAGGACCTTCTTTAACCTCAAAAATCACAGAACCACTCTCCATTATTTCTATTGTATGCCAAGTGCCTTTAGGAATGTGGACACCGAAATTTCCTTCTTCCTGACACATGATAAATCTATCTATCACATTCTTGTCATCGTCATAGAATATAACTTCTATCTTACCACGAATCAGAATATAAGTCTCGTCGGTATTCTGATGGCGATGTATCGGCAATACCGTTCCAGGTTCCAAAGCATTGAACAATCTCTGCACCTTACTATCCAACGAATCATGTAGATTATGATTCATTCTCAAACGCGGATTTTCCTTCGCTTTTTGAGTTATTGAGTCTAATAATTCCTTATCAAGTTTCATATTATTCAGATCTAATTTCTCTTGCTTTACTTCTTGGTTGAAGTCCTAAATCCTCGCGAATAAAGCGTAACTTAAGAAGAAGTTCCTTCATACCTTCCACATCCAAACGAGCGGTATTATGTGAATGATAATCTTCAATTTTAGTAATTTCCTCATTACCATCAGAGAAGAACTTATCATAATTAAGGTCACGATTGTCGCATGGAATACGATAATAGCCACCCATATCTATCGCTTTAGCCATTTCTTCACGAGTTACGAGTGTCTCGTACAATTTCTCACCATGACGAGTACCGATGACTTTCACTTCTGTCTCACCATATTTAGGATTGACTTTAGCGTATGTCTGTTTCAACGCCTCAGCCAAAACGTCTAATGTAGCAGCAGGAGCCTTCTGTACGAAGAGGTCTCCATTTTCGCCATGAGTGAAAGCATAGATAACCAAATCAACAGCATCATCCAATGTCATCATGAAACGAGTCATGTTAGGATCGGTGATAGTGATTGGTTTGCCTTGTTCCATTTGCTCAACCCAAAGAGGAATGACAGAACCACGAGAAGCCATCACGTTACCGTAACGAGTACAACAGATTGTTGTCTTTGCATTTGGTCCAAGTTCACGACCTTTAGCTATTGCGACTTTCTCCATAAGAGCCTTTGAGATACCCATTGCGTTGATAGGGTAAGCAGCCTTATCTGTTGAAAGTACAACGACGTTTTTCACCTCGTGCTCAATGGCAGAAAGAAGGACATTGTTTGTACCTAAAACATTAGTAAGAGTAGCCTCCATAGGGAAGAACTCGCAAGAAGGGACTTGTTTGAGAGCAGCAGCGGCGAAGACATAATCAACTCCACGCATTGCTACGTCGACAGACTCACGATTACGAACATTACCTATGTAAAACTTAACCTTATTAGCCTGTTCTGGATATTGAGCTTGAAGATGATGACGCATATCATCTTGTTTTTTTTCATCACGAGAGAAAATTCTAATTTCTTTAATATCGCTATCTAAAAAGCGACGCAACACTGCGTTACCGAAAGAACCAGTACCACCAGTGATTAACAATACGTTATCTTTAAAAATTGACATGTGAATGAATACTTATTTTACTTTTTTTAATAAAAATATCAAAATTTGTCAGTTCAGTAGAGAATCAACGTTTCTCTATATTAGCATTTTATAAAAATGACATAACAATCTACAAAGATAAACAAATCTTCTCCTATTCTTTTCGTTGAAGACGAAGATTTTATACCTAATCAGAAAAAGGCTTTTTACAATGATTGGTATTGTTCAAAAATCTCTTCTAATTCTTCCTTTGTATATCTCTCCTCTTTTGGATACAACATAGATTCATGTTGCAAAATTTCATCAATAGTCCATTTAAATTTTATCGGTTTAGCAGGAACACCACCCACTACACAATACGGAGGCATACTTTTCGACACCACTGCTCCTGCTGCAACAATACATCCCCGACCAATAGTTACACCAGCGAGCAAAGTTACATTCATACCAATCCAAACATCCTCCTCAACTACAACATCCTTATCTAATCCTTTTGGCTTATCTGCTTCTGTAATTGAAACCCAATAACGCCCTAATATCATAGCATGATTACCTGTAGATACCTTTAATCCAAATGCTGCTTGAGAATTTTTTTTCATTACAAATTTAGCATTTGTGGTTAAAATTCTTGCATCCTCTAATTTATTGCCCCCACACAAAAATACATTTTTAGGATTAGAAAAATAACAGGGGGGGGTAATTGTTACATTATCAGCAATATAGCCAAATCTTTTTCTAGAATACCCGAAATAATTACGATATAGCATATAAATGCCACGAACAAATCTATTATTTTTTATTCTTCTAATAATATTCATTTTACACTTCTCCATATTTTAATTAACATATTCCACACAGCATCCATATTGTATCTTTCAACAACTCGCTTTTGTACATTTGCTCTACACTCTTTTTTCAACTCTTCATTATCCAACATCTCAACTATAGCTTCACTCAATGGTTCTATTTTCTGAGGTTCAACTAGCAAACCATATCGTTGACCATTCTCTTCTTCCAACATTTCTGGAATTGCCCCAACTGGTGTAGTCACAATAGCACAACCACACGCCATACTCTCCAATATCACATTTGGGAAACCCTCAGTATAGGTAGGCAAAACAAACAAATCACATCTCAACATCTCTTTTATCACCTCTTCATATGGTTCTTCCCCTACAACTTCCAACCACTTAGCATTTTCAGTCAGGGTAATTAACTCATTACGCATATCATCAGTTATAGTACCAACCACTCTCACTTTAATATCTTCAATCTCTCTACATGCTTCAATTAATTCCACAACACCTTTAGTTTTCACCACATGTCCCACAAACAATATTGTTCGTGCTTCTCTTTTTATATCTTTATTTTCAATTACAATATCAACTACTTGAGGAGATACTGGATTAGGCAAAAATTCAATATTATCAAACCCACTATCCTCTAAAGCATTATACGACATAGAATCAATAACTACAGCCTTATCTGCTTTTTTCACTACTCTACACAACAATTTCCACTCCCAATTATTCAACTTTTTCAACTCAGGTATACGCCCAAAATGGAAATGTATAATTGTTTTTATGCCTTTACGTTTGGCAGTATGCAACATATAAAGATCTTTTGTGAGGCTCAGACTTGCACTTGATGTCAGGTGCATCACATCGTAGGTATTTATGTTTAACCGGCTACGGAAGTTCTTTAAGATTACCCGATAATCTTTTAATGCAGAAATAATGCGAAAACATACCGATGAATTGATGTTTATAAATGTGCTTCGCCCTGTTGAGAGTAGATCTAAATCACAATCGTTTCGCCCTGTTTTTTTATAGTAGTCCAAAATATGCTCTGTCCATCGGGCTATTCCGCCTGTAACTCCTCCAAATGGAGCAACTAAAAGAACTTTCATTTTATGCATTATAAATCTATTTTGTTATAATTTGAAGATATTTCTCTATAAAAACATCTTTAGATAATAGCTTTTCAGCAGATTCCCTGTTTCTTATTGAGATTGATTTATATTCTGTATCAGTAATTTTTAATGCTTGTTCTATTTTTGCTGCAATATCATACGAATTGTTAGGATTAAAAAGGAATCCATTTTCACCCTCTTTAACATATAGATGATTATCACAGACGTTACTACAAATAATTGGGCGACCGCTTGCCAATGCCTCGCATATAACATTAGGGGTACCCTCGTAAAACGAAGGCAGGCAAAGAAAGTCGCATGCTTGATATTTCTCTTTTATGTTTCTGTCCTTTTCTAATAATTTAATATAATTATCCAAATGGTATTTGGAGATTAAATTCTTGCATTGACAAAGGTATTCGTTATTACTATCTTCGGTAATACCATACCATTCAAGTCTTAATGGAATTTTCTTCTGAATAAGAATGTTTATTGCCTCAATAAGTCCATGAGTGTTTTTTACGGGTATAATGCTGGCAACAACAATAATTAAAGGTAAATCGCTTTTTAATTTTTTTGTAAAAGAGAAATAATTTAAATCGACAAAATTGGTAATGGTTTTTAGTTTCAATTTCATCCAAGGATACCTATTTAATAAAAATCTTTCCTGTGTGTAACTGTTTGGTACAATAGCGTCAGCAAAACGATATAAATTAAAACGAAGTTTATCCTTTATGGTTACTTTTTGTGTAGTTGTTCTTTCACTGACAATTAGATGATAGTTATTGTTATAGATTTTTGCTATACAGGCAATTAAAGAAGGAATTTCCTGATACGCAATTACCCAATCTGGTTGTTCTTTTTTTAAATATTTAGTTACGTTCCAAATACGTTTTCTTTTATTAGTGGCATTTTCGATTACAATATTTTCAATATGCTCATTGTCAAGATATTCTTTGTAAAAATCAGAATGCTGATATGTACAAACTTTAATATTAAATCCTTTGTTTTTAAGTAATACTGCTAATCCGACAAGTTGTCGTTGCGCTCCTCCAGCACCTAAATTATCAGTGAATAACAATATTTTCGACATAAATAGATTTTTTAATATAGTTTATCAACTTATTGTAACCTGTTGTTGCAGCATGAGTGTATGTGAAGTAATTGCCAATGGCTTCTGCTTTTTCATGATACAGATTGTTATCGGTCAAACATTTGTCAATGGCGGAAGATAATTCCTCTATTGTTTGGCAAAAAATACCAGTGTTGTGTGATTCCAAAACTTTGTTCGGGTTTACTGTAGAGATAATGGGAACGTTGTTCGACCAAGCCTGCAGAAAAGTATTCGGAAATCCTTCGTATTCCGACGTACACAAGAAAAGTCGGCAATGTTTGAAATATTCGTTGGTCTCACGAAAACTTTTTGCTCCTAAAAAATGCAGGTTGGGTAGTGAGTCGGCTTCCCGATTGCAGGTGTCGAACAGCGAATGTTCCATATCTCCACCGATGATAGTGAACGTGAAATTGGGCATTTTTTTTGCCAAATCGAACACCCAAGTAGGGCGCTTGAGCGATTTGATATTTGCCACCCAAAGTACATCGGTATTTTTTATGTTGTAGATGTTATCGTTTTTAACAACTCCCCAAATGTTGGGAATAATGAGTGACTTCCTATTGAATAAGGATAAAAGTTGTGCTTCTTGAAACTCATTTTGGGCAACGATAAATTTTGTATTGCGAATACCTTTTAGAAAACAACTCCGGTTGATATTGTTGGCTAATGTTCCATTTCTCAAGGTAAGTTCTTTGTCGCTGGCTATGAAATGAACGGTTGTCGTTTTAAAGCATTTTGCAACAAACGAAATAAAAAACAGGTTTCTGTTGGTACCTCCTCGTGTAATTATGAGGTTGGGTTTGACTTTTATAAAAATGTATAGCGTAAAGAAAAGATAAAGTACTGCCGACCATAGGTGTGTAACAAAATCTTTATGAAAGATAATCCTTTCGGTGTCGAAACTTGTTATGTTTTTGTCGGAATAAAAAGAGTGTACGTCCCACCCGTTTTTTATAAACGTATTAGCCCAAAAATACATTTGTACGGAGATTCCTCCAATACGATCGGATGCAGGATTGATGATGTCACTTATGGCGGTAGTCCATAAGATACAAGTATTTCTCTTTTCAGAAATAGATACCTTTCGATGTCCCCTCATAGTTGAAAAGTTTTTTTAGTGCACGATCTTTCTCTTCACCTTTTAAATGTCCTAAATGTAACGATTCTTTCTTTAGTTTTTCAAGGTATTCGTCTGCAGTTTTTATAACCTTGGCAGGTACTCCTACTGCTACAGAGTTGTCGGGTATGTCGTGGGTAACAATACTTCCTGCTCCAATTATTACATTGTTGCCAATATGTACGCCGGGTAATATGATTGTTCTTATCCCTATATAAACATCATTACCAACGGTTATCGGTTTTGTTATTTCTAAGTCGGGAACAAGATGTCTGTAGACTAAAGTGCCTCCATCATGTGTTACAAATTGTACTTTGTCCGTTATGTGAACGTTTTTCCCTAAAGTAATACACCAAGGTTCGCTGCCCCAGCCTATAGTCCCATATAGATGAACGCCTCCTTCCGCTGGCATATTTACTCCGACTTTTTTTGCAAAAGCCAATGGGCGTGTCCTATAATAGAACATAATTTTCAATTGTTTGATAAAACGTTTAATCTTTTTCATGTTTCTGGATATTTATATTTTGGTTTATATAAAAACACCTTCCTAATACAATAGCAAGTAAAATAGATTGGGAATTAAAAGCGATGGCATTGAAAACCGATAATCCGCCTAACGCAAATAGCCAAAGCATAAGTATCAGCATTTCGGGATAGAAAGTTTTTTTCTGCTTTACAGAGTTCCAAAAAAGGTTGAAAAACATTGCAAACCAAATGAAGAAGAAAGGCACCGCCAAAAAACATCCGTAGTGCATTTCTGCCATCAGCAACTGATTATCAATGCTTGTGTATTTATCGTTACCTGCCGAAAAGTTGTAGGAAACATTGATACCTCCACCGAAAAGCCAAGTAGTAAGCGGTATTTGAGAAAAAGCCTCTTTGTATTGAAACAAACGAGTGTCGCTTTGGCTTTTTTGCTCAAGGGTACTGAAAGCCTTTGTCCAATCGCTTAAAGAGAATACAACGGCAACAATTACGATTATGAGGGTAATATATGCAACTATCTTGAAATTCTTATTGCGTTTTTCGTTGTTGAGTTGATAAAAAATAATCAGTATTAGTAGGACTGTTTGAATCATCCACGAACGATAAGTAAGCGAGAATGCTATCAGTCCGAATACAATGACGAGTGCTATAATGTAGATTTTTGTCCGTTTGTTGTATTGCTTAATGAATGCACTGCAGAGTGCTAACCACCAAAACGAGGAAACGAGAAAATAGGTTACAGGAGTACCTCCCCCAACTCTCCCACCAAGCGGGACTATCAATATGGAATAAAAAAACAATGTGAGAAACAGAAAAATACTCCCCATAATAGGAGATAGTTTTTTTAGAAAAAACCAGCATTCTTCGTCGCAACCTATTGCCATGGTAAACAAGGTAAGATAAACTAACGAAGACGAAGATGAATAAAATGTTTCGATAATGCCTACATGAAATAAATCAAATCCCAACCAAAATACTATAGCAATGAAACAGCAAGTCAGAGCAATGGGGTATTTCCTGAAAATTTTCAAGTTGTAGCTTGATGAAAATGACATCCATAATGCTATTAGAAGTGCCATTAAATTTAATCCGACAGATATATAGTTGGTAAGTCCGTTGAGATAAAGTTCTCCGTTTTCAACACCTACTTTCATATGAAGGTACGAATACAAGCGTGAGAGTAGAATCAGAATAAAAACCAGTGTCAGTTTACGCTTTTTGTTCATATTGCCGATAGATAAGATGCACTTTCCTTAAAATAAAAGGTATGATAATAGAGGCGTAACATATTGCTGATACCCATGGTATGATATTGGTGCCGAAAAATGATGCCAAAATTACTTTCAACAAAATACTTACGACTACAAATATGGCAAAAATAAAAATTTGTGCTTTTACCATTCCAATCGAATTGAGAACCATGAAATAGGGAGCTACAAACGAGAGGAGTATTTGCATAATGCACATTCCTGTCAAACAGAATATTGAGAAACTGAAATTTTCGCCTAACCATAGTTTGAACGCAAAAGGTGCAATTATGATGAGGATTAACGACATTGTTACTGCAAAGACCATGGATAAGATTGCTACTTTTTTCGTATTGCGTTTTACCCAAACTATTTCGCCTCGGGCGATAGCCTCTCCGTTAGCCGACCAAAGCGGAGTGCTTATCATGCTTGCAATAAGACTTATTAGTGTCGCTATTTTTGCAAGAATGGAGTAAGGTGTTGCCTCCGACAAACTTCCGATATGAGCAACTATAAATGTATCGATGGACAAACCGATAGTGGTAACAATAGAAAGGAAAAAAAATAATAAACCCGTATTTAACAGATTTTTAGCGGTTTTTCGTTCTAAATAATGCCTCGAAAAAGTTATTTGATGACTATTGGTGTGATAGTAGAAATACGAATTGAGTATAAACATGATAAGTGGCATTGAGGCGGTGGTGGCTATCAATGTAACTTTTCCTAAATCAGCCTTACTTATGATGTAGATGCATAATAAATTCAATATACTTGCAAAACATTGCCATAAATGGCTATTGTAACCCTCTTGATAAGCAAGCTGTATGCGTTGTATGAGTGAAAAGGGTATGGATATAAATTTAGGAATAACAATGCTCAAAATCACAACGCCCACAATGGCTTGAGTTGTGTTTGTTGTCGCATTCATTAGCGCCGACCAATTTATAAAAGGATAGAGCAAAAGCAACAAGGCTACTAAAATTGCAGCAATGCAGAACAATATAAAATAGGTGTTGTTAATAATTTTTTGTTGTAACGAGATGTCGTTTTTACCAAAAGCTTTACTTAAAAGTGTCTGTAATCCATTACCTAATCCTAAATCGGCAAATACGAAAATGGCAAAAAAAGATGTAATGGTGTTCCACAATCCATAAATTTCCACGCCTAAATAATCTAACGTGATACGAATGGTGATGAAAGGAATAATTGTTTGAAACACTTTTGAAACAGCTGCTGCAAGTGCCGTAAGTGCAATGCGTCGCATGCGCTCGTTGGAGCGACCTTCGGCTGTAGAGGTATCAAAAGGCTTGTGAAAGACCAGTTTTATGTTCGATATGATGTGCTTGGGAGTAATCACCGCAACAAAGTTTCTTTGTTTATGACATTTACTATTTTTTTCGTTTCAGTTAAATAATTGAAATGTTGCAGTGCTACACGAGCACCATTTTCTCCAATCTTTTTCGCCTCTGAAGGATTGTTTAAAACCCATAATATTTTTTCGGCTATTTCTTCATAATTTCCAGGTGTGGCAAGTAGTGCATCTTTTTGGTCGGTTAGGAATAACGAGATGTCGCCTGTTTTGGTTATCACTACAGGATTCTCTGTAAGCAGATATTCTCCGAGTTTAGTTGGAAATCCGTTTTGTGCTTGTAAGTTATTGGGACGAGCTAATACTAAAACTTCTGCATTTTTCAGTATTTGTGGCATTGCTTCGGAAGGTACTACTCCTGTCATTACAACTCTTTTTTCAAGTCCGAATTCTTTTATTAAACGTAGATTTTCATTTTCATCATCTACTTTTGGAGTTGCTCCTATGATGTAGAGTAGTATCTGTTTGTTCTTGTCGACCACAATAGAAAATGCCCTTATCAAATCATTTACGCCATCTTTTTGATTCGATATAGTTCCACAATAGGCAATATAGGGTGTTTGAGGACTCTCTTTTTTTAGCTCTCTAAAGCGTTCATCATCTACCATCATATTGATAATATGTAGGCGATTTTCATCAATCCCTTGCTCTATATACGATTGTTTCAGCGATTGTGTAATAACAAAAATTCCTTTTAGTTTTTGGCAAATACGATAAAAAAATGCTTGTTTCTCTTTTGTGTTAAATCCTTGCGACGAAACTAAAAGATGTTCTGTCCGCTCTAAATAAATATCTCCTTTGTGTATTGCAACCATATCAGGAAGAAATGCCACTGCACCTAAACTTAGAATTACATCACAAGGAGAAAGTTTTGATAAAAAACGCTTAAATTCCCATCTGCTCCAAAACTTATATGCTATATAAAGCTGCAATTTGTTGAAAAATCTACAGTTGGTTTTTCTCCCATACCACATGTATTCAAATGCTCCGTATTGCAAAAAATTCGATTCCTTGTCAAAGTTTCTTGAAGGCAAAATTACAATGTTTCGATGCTTTATTCCCAACTCTTTTAATCCTTTAGAAATGGCTAAAGCACGATTTGTATATGCTGAATTTTTTTGATATGAGAGAAAAATTAGATAAAGCATAATTATTATTTCATTGATAAGAATTCTTTCTTTATAAATAATTGAGCATCTGCATTGATAATTTTTCTCTTTTTATTCTTATCTCCTTTTGTTATTATTGTTGCAGGATTCCCTGCAACAATAGAATTATCAGGAATACTTTTTGTGACAACACTTCCTGCCCCAATTAAAACATTATTACCGATAGTCACACCAGGCATAATAAGTACATTGTTACCAATATATACGTTATCTTTAATGATGATCTTTCCAAAAGTGTCAAAATCAGGAATTTCTTTGTATATAGATACTTCGTGAATCCCTTGTGGTAACGCCCACGAACCACCTGTAAACATAGTGAATGAGTGCATCACAATCAATAATATAACTATTATTGGACGCATGATCATTACATCATTAAGACGTGCTTGGCTCATATTTTGAGATTTTATTGTCTTTTTTTAGGTAATTCAAGCCAACTTCCAATTTTATAATCCCATTCCTCCGGTTCAAAAGGTGTCATTCCCCCAAAATGAAAAAATGTCATCTCACCGAAATAAATGGTACCATTTATATTATACAAATCGACCCGAACATGAGGTATATCTCTTGATAAAGTTCGTGCAATTTCTATCATTTCATCAAACTTCTCGGGTTTTGTTATTAAGTGGCTTGCATTGTCGTGTCCGTTTCTAATCGGTAAGTGATTGAAATCCATGTCAAAGAAATCAAATTTGACATCGTTGATGTTCCTATCAGTTGCAATGAAAAATAATTTAGGTTCCCCATTAAAACAGAAAAATTTATAATCTTTTAGTTCAGTGCCGCTTTCGTCCACCATATATTTTTCAATGAGGATTTTAGGTGGTACGTTTTTATAAGGCCATTCTCGAGAGAAATAGTAATAATTTTCGTGTAAAGATTTTTTTATCGTAGCTTTAGCTTTTTTTATGTCTAATTTGTTTTTATCAGTACATATTACAACCCCACAATTGTGTGTGCATTTTATTACAAACTGGTCTGGTAAAATAGAGAAATCAATGTCTTCCCATTTGTCATAAACACCTATAAAAGGAATAATATGTTCTTGACCAATTTTGTCTGCTACCCATTTTTTACTTTTAAGTTTGTCTACAAGAATAGTATATAGGGGGGCGCGATTATAAACTTTTAACCATTGGAGTTTTTCATTAAAAGATTTGGGGCTTTTGAAATGAAGTATTTTCTTTACTCTAAGATAATAAATGATTCTTAAGTAAGTTTTATCTGAAAGAAAATGTGTCCAACGAGCTCCTCTAATGTGATTAAATAAAGATGCCCGAGGATGTTTAAAAGTATTAAAACATCGAAGGAAAAAATTCATAATAAAATTATTTATAACCTACCATCAACTAAATTTTTGTCTAACAATCCTTTTACATCAAAAATAACACTATTTTCTTTGCCAAAGGCTTTAACATCGAGTTCTGTAAATTCTTTGTGCGATACTGCTAATATTATAGCATCGAATTTGTCTGTTGGGAACTCGTTGATTATATCAATATTATATTCGTGTTTTGCTATAGCAGGACTTGCCCATGGGTCGTAAATCGTTAGATTCAAGTCGTATTCATTCAGTGCTTTTACGATGTCGGCAACTTTTGTGTTGCGGCAGTCAGGGCAATTCTCTTTGAATGTAAAACCTAAAATTAAAACGTTAGAACCTAAAACTTGAATTCCTTTCTTTAGCATCAGTTTTATCGTCTGGTCTGCAACATATGCACCCATACTGTCATTCATTCTTCTTCCTGCAAGAATTATTTCAGGATTGTAGCCGTATGTCATTGCACATTGTGCCAAATAATATGGGTCAACGCCAATGCAGTGTCCGCCAACGAGTCCTGGCTTGAATGGTAAGAAGTTCCATTTTGTAGAAGCAGCTTCTAGTACGTCGTTGGTATCAATGCCCATTTTTGTGAATATCTTTGAAAGCTCATTGACAAAAGCAATGTTAATGTCGCGTTGTGAATTTTCAATAACTTTGGCTGCTTCAGCAACTTTCATTGTAGGAGCGAGATGCGTTCCTGCTGTGATAACAGAAGCATAAACATCGTTAACGATTTTACCAATTTCAGGAGTTGAACCAGAAGTAACTTTCTTAATCTTTTCAACAGTGTGAAGTTTGTCGCCTGGATTGATACGTTCAGGAGAATAACCTGCGAAGAAATCTACATTAAATTTTAAACCAGAAACTTTTTCGACTACAGGGATACATTCATCTTCTGTAACGCCAGGATAAACAGTTGATTCATAAACAACGATGTCACCTTTGTTTATCACCTTACCAACTGTTGTTGATGCACCGTATAATGGTGTTAAGTCTGGATTATTGTGTTGGTCAACAGGAGTTGGAACTGCTACAACATAAAAGTTACAATCGCGAATTTCTTCAATGTCTGCTGTGCATTTGAAGCCGTGATTATTGATGGCATCTTGCAATAATTCGTCCGAAACTTCCAACGTAGCATCGTGTCCTTCCATAAGAGCTTCGCAACGTCTTTCGTTCATGTCGAAGCCGATAGTTTTATATTTTGTAGAAAATAGTCTAGCAAGTGGAAGTCCTACATAACCAAGACCAATGACGCAAATTTTAATTTCCATATTTTTTTATTTTAGATTTTCCCAATACCATTTACATGCTTCTTTCAAACCTTCTTTCATAGAAAATTCAGGAGCATAGTTTAATAATTCTTTTGCTTTGTCGATACTTGCCAACGAATGCGGAATATCACCTGCACGATTAGGTCCGTGAGTTGGCTCTATTGTTTTTATTTCTTTGTCGTATTCAGACAAGTATTCTTTAAGATATTCGACTAACATATTTAGTGTTGTGCGTTCGCCGAAAGCTGTGTTGTAAATCTGATTTACAGCATCTTTGTTTTCGGTAAACAATGCAAGTTTGTTCATTTGTATTACGTTGTCGATATAAGTAAAATCGCGAGAATATTCGCCATCGCCATTGATGTTGGGCGACTCGTGATTCATAAACTTCTTAACAAATAATGGAATTACAGCTGCGTAAGCTCCATTTGGATCTTGTCGGCGACCAAAAACGTTGAAGTAACGAAGTCCGATGTATTCCATCCCGTATGTTTTTGCAAAAACATCGGCATAAAGTTCGTTGACGTATTTTGTAATGGCATAAGGAGAAAGCGGTTTGCCAATTACATCTTCAACTTTAGGTAATGATTTGCTGTCGCCATAAGTAGAACTGCTTGCTGCAAAAACAAAACGTTTAACCCCTGCGTCGCGCGAAGCAACGAGCATATTCAAAAATCCACTAACATTTACATCGTTACTTGTGATAGGGTCTTTGATCGAACGAGGAACAGAACCAAGAGCAGCTTCGTGCAACACATATTCAATTCCCGATACCGCAAGTTTGCAATCGTCCATCGATCGAATATCTCCTTTGATAAACAAGAAATGATTAGGGTATTTTTTCAATAAAGGTTCTATGTTTTCGATATGACCGGTAGAGAGATTATCTAAACAAACAACATTGTGTCCGTCTGCCAATAAACTTTCACAAAGATTAGATCCTATAAATCCTGCACCACCTGTAACTAAAATTTTACTCATTTATCCTATTTTAAAATATTTAATTCCTTTCAAGTCTGTAGGGTTAAATACATTACGACCATCAAATAAAACAGGGTTTTGTTTCATAAGTTTTTTTATGATATCCCAATTTGGCATACGAAATTCTTTCCACTCCGTAATATGTAGAATTGCATTTGCTTCGTCAACAGATTCGTACAAATCTTTTGCATACGCAACGGCATCGCCTATACGTTTTTTGCATTCGTTCATTGCAATTGGGTCGTAAACAGTAATTTTACAACCTTCTTGTAGTAATTTTTCAATTAAAACTAATGCAGGAGATTCTCTCATATCATCGGTTTCTGGTTTGAATGCAAGTCCCCAAATAGCAATTTTTTTATCTTTTAATGTGTTACCGAAATAATCTTTTATTTTTTTGTATAATATCAATTTTTGTTCGTTATTAACATCTTCTACTGCTTTGATGACTTTCATTTCATAATTGTTTTCTGCTCCTGTTTGTATCAGAGCTCTGACGTCTTTTGGAAAACAACTTCCACCATATCCGCAACCAGAGTAAAGGAAATTACCGCCAATACGTTTGTCGGATCCGATACCTTTGCGTACCATATTCACATCAGCACCAACTCGCTCACACAAGTTTGCAATGTCGTTCATAAAACTAATTCGTGTGGCAAGCATCGCATTGGCTGCATATTTTGTCATTTCTGCTGAAGGTATATCCATAAATATTACCCGAAAGTTGTTTAAAAGCATTGGAGCATATAGTCGAGTCATAAAATCTTTGGCATTCTCACTTTCTATACCGACAACAACTCTATCAGGTTTCATAAAGTCCGCAATGGCATTTCCTTCTTTTAAAAATTCAGGATTGCTCGCAATATCAAATTCAATATCTGCGTTACGTTTTTTAAGTTCTTCTTGAATAATTCTTTTGATTTTTTTTGCAGTGCCAACAGGGACAGTACTTTTAGTAACAATAATGATTGGTTTCGTAATATTTTCTCCGATTGTTTTTGCTACCTCAAATACATATTTTAAGTCGGCAGAACCATCTTCGCTCGAGGGAGTCCCTACTGCAATGAAAACTGCTTCAACAGTATTTAGAACCTCTGTAAGTTGTGTAGAAAAATGTAATCTTTGAGCCTTAATATTTCGCATAACAAGTGTGTCAAGATTGGGCTCGTAGATAGGAATTATGCCGTTTTTTAAATTTTCAATCTTTTGTATATCGGTGTCAATACAAGTGACGTTTATACCTAAATCGGCAAAACACGCACCAGAAACTAATCCAACATAACCTGTTCCTACAATAGCAATTTTCATAAAAATGAGAATGTCTTTATATTAACTTACAAAAGTATTAAAATAATTCATAAAAGCCGCTTTTTATTGTGGTTAAAATGAAAAATAATTAACCATGAATGTCATTTAAGTTGTAGGGTGTTTCTTGATAAACAAAATAATTCAACCAATTTGAAAACAAAAGATTAGCGTGTGAACGCCAACTGACCAGCGGACCTTTTTCAGGATTATTGTCAACGTAGTAGTTTGCTGGTTTTTTGATATTTAATCCTTTCGCTAAATCACGTTTGTATTCTTCATCAAGTGTAATTGGGGCGTATTCAGAATGACCAGTAATGAAAAATTCACGACCATTTCGTGCCATAACAATATGAACGCCAGCTTCTGATGATTCAGATAAGATTTTTAGTTGTGGATGCTTTTCAATATCAGAACGCCGAATTTCGGTATGTCGACTATGAGGGACATAGAATATATCGTCAAACCCACGAAAAATCGGGTGGAGTGGTTCTAATGGTTGGTGAGCAAAAATCCCAAACATTTTCTCTGTAAGAGGATATTTGGGTATACCGTAATAATGATATAATCCTGCTTGTGCTGCCCAACAGATAAATAATGTAGAGGTAACATGTGTTTTTGCCCAGTCGAAGATCGTTGTTAATTCTTCCCAATAATTTACAGCTTCGAAATCCATTTGTTCGACAGGTGCTCCTGTTATTATCATTCCATCGTAATTATTTGTTGCTATTTGGTCGAAAGGTTTGTAAAAAGCTTTCAAATGTTCGATAGGAGTATTTTTTGAAGTATGATTTTTAATTTTTAAAAAATCAATTTCTATTTGTAAAGGAGTGTTCGAAAGCAGTCGAATCAAGTCAGTTTCTGTGGTTATTTTTATGGGCATTAGGTTTAAAATAATCACTTTAAGAGGACGAATATCCTGTGTAGATGCTTTGTCGAAAGGCATAACAAATATGTTTTCGCTTTTCAGTGCATTGATAGCAGGAATTTGATTAGGAATGTTAAGTGGCATACTTTTTTGTGATTTTAGTAATAATATTTCCGTAATAAATCTCTGTATTCTATTGAGTTAGTGAATGAATTGAGCCATGTGTTAATATCGTTTTTTAATGCTATGCAATTTGGAGCGATAGCCCATGCTAAAAAATGACGAGTACTGATGATAATTTCTTTATTTAATAACTTATTATTTTTTAATAAATGAAATGTAAATTCATCGTAGATTGTAAGTCGAATTTCGTTATTGACGAGTTTATTTAAAATCTCTTGTGGTGTTGCATTTATTTCTATGATATTAAGATTTTCTAATCCGATTTCTTCTTGAAAATTGTGTATTCGCGGAAGATATGATGAGTTTTTTTCTATAAAAATAGTGTCATTTTCAAGCTCATAATAACTTTTTAATTGATTGTTTTGGTTTTGAATAAGTAACAATTCTGTTTTGGCAATAGGTTGTGTGAATAGTAGTTCTTGTTTTAAAGTTTGTGTTGTTGGGATTAAACGTAGCAATAAATCATATTCACCTTTTTTTAGTTTTTGTATGCTAATATTAAATTCTTTTTCGACTTCGATTTCTGCTTTTACGTGAATTGTATTTAGATAATTTTGAAGTAGTTCGTACTCAAATCCATAAAAAGAATCTGTTGGCACAATAATTTTTATTATACCTTCACTTTGTATTCGTTGCAAATCGCGTTTTGGTTGGTAAAAATAACTAATAATACCAACAATGAAAGCAATACTGAATATGGTATAAATATATTTTTTGTGTTTAATCATAAAATGCCCAAGCAAGTCCAAAACGGAAAGTGAGAGGTGATAATGGATAATTTGGCATCGAGAAATAATTTTTATCTTCGATAGCACTTTCAAGTAAATTGTGAACTTGAACAAAGAAACGAACCTTTTTCAAGTGGCAATTGATATATGCCGAAAGAAAAGGATAATTACCAATTTTTGTAGTATTTTGATTATAAAATTGTCCTATAGCAGGCATATAAGATGGTGCATAGTATGATGTATGATAGCGAAGAGAAACTCCTAACTGAAACGTAAGCACTTTGAAAAATTTGTCCATATAGTATAGATTACTAAATAGAGCAACATCGGGTAGTGGTAAAACTTCTTTATTGCTCGATAATTGATAGGCAATATCATTCTCAAGATGGAACTTCCAAGCATGAAAATTAAGTTTCCCGTTTACACTTAATACTTGGATGTTCCCGTCATGTTGTTTTGGAAGTGCATTGGTATCAAAATAGATATATCGTGTGATATTCTCAAAATTTACACCAAGTTTTATGTCTGTGTATTTATTGGGGTATTTGATGTAACCTTCAATGCCACTTTTAAATGTACTTTTTAATGAATTTCTCCATTGAAAATGATTTGATATGTAATCGCGTAAAAAATAGGTCGGTTTGTGATTATTTACTTTTGCATCAACCGAAATAGTCATTGTTGTGTCATTTTTTATTCGGAAACTTGTGTTGAAATTACCTTTAATATCGAAATCACCGATGCGGTCGCCAACCACAACTACATCTCCCATTACATTGTATTTGAAAATAGCTCCTTCTTCTTTGAAAATGGCTCCACCAACTTTAAGGTTGTTGCAAAAAGTACGATTAGGGATTGTGTCAATGAAAAGTTCGTGACGTTGAAATTCGTGTTGCAAAAAAGCTGAAACACCAAATTTTAATTTTTTATTGAAAGCTTCTTCAAGCGTAACTGCAATATTGTTTTTCAGTGAAAGGTATGAAGATGAGTCGTTGGTAAACGTGTCGTTTAAATAATTGTGCGAGTAAAATTCTGTGTTAATGATGTTGTCTTCGTAATAACGTCGACGAGCATGTTCAAATTTTATTGTGTGAGAGATGCCTAAAATGGGAATAAACTCTGTAATGAACGAATCAGGAGCAATTTCAATTTCTTTATCGTTACCAATTTTATATTTGTGATGATAATAATAAATATCATTGCGAAACATATTGTAGGCATTCGTAAGGTTTGTTGGGATATTTTCTGCAGAAATGCCTGCCCCTGAAACAGCACTTGGGTCGGTTATGAATCGGATATCGGAAATTCCACCATTCTCTTGTGTGTTGAAATGATTTAGAATTATTGCTCCGTTGCAAGAATAATGCTTGCCATCGTACACGGTCCAAATAGCTCCGTTAAATAATTTGCTTGCTTGATTTGAATACGTTCCTCGGGCGTAGATATAGTTTGCCAGAAGTCCAATGTTTAAGTTCTTGTTAACGTTAAAAGTAAATAATCCTTTCAGATAATCTTCTTCGTGATAACTTGCTCCACCTGTTCGGTAGGTAAGCAGAGAGAATGGTGTTTTTGTGTTATAAAATCTTACGTCGGAGGGTGTTATCGTATAAAGGTCGTAACTTTTTGAAAATAAATAGTCGGTTTTGTTTTTGTTGTTATCAAAGTAGATTTTTGATTGGATGGGCGAACCTAAATTGCCATTGTAAGAGTTCTCTATACCAAAACGAAGTACAGGATCATTGTTTTGAAAATTCACAATCGCCGTATCAACAGCAATTGTATCAGTAAAACCTAAATATTCGTCGGTTAAATGCCAAGAGATGACATCTGATTTTTTTTGTTTCTTTTTCCGCTTGATATAGTCATCGTCATCATTGTTTTTATTTTCTGAATTGTTGTTTTGATTTCTGAAATCAATAGTTGTACTTTCGGTATTAGCAGACGAATTTGGGTTAGATTTTATACGTTTTTGAGCGAAGCTATTTCCGTAAACAATAAAAATAAGCCCTATTATGAAAATACTTTTTCTCATAAATGCAAAAATACAAAAACATAATGATTTTTAGGATATGAGCTTGTTAAATTAACGTACTTTACATTGGATCGACATCTAAATTTATTCGAAGTTGTTTGAATTCTTCTGATTCTTTGAGATGCGATGTGCATTTTTGGATGATGTTTTTTATTGTTTCGTTAGGGAATGTATTTTCAAATTTTATTAAAATATGTTTGATAAAATAGGTTTGTATTCGGCTGACAGGCGGATTGCTTGGACCTAATATTTCTCCACAATTTTCGTTTTGCAATATTTTTGCTATTCTGTAAGCCGCTTTTGATAGAGTTTGTGGGTCTTTGTGTTTTAATTCTAAAACAATGATTCGGTAGAATGGCGGATAATGGAATAGCTGTCTCTCGGTCATTTGAACTTTAAAAAATGCTTGAAAATCATTGTTTTTTGTCTGTTGTATAATCGGATGTTGTGGTGAGGAAGTTTGTAATAATACGAGTCCTTGTTTTGCTTTTCGTCCTGCACGTCCGCTTACTTGGGTGAGCATTTGGAAAGCTCTTTCATGTGCCCTGAAATCTGGATAATTTAACAAATTATCAGCGTTAAGAATTGCTACCATTCCTACATTACCAAAGTCAAGTCCTTTAGTAACGATTTGTGTTCCGATGAGTATTTGTGCTTGTTGTGTTTCAAATTCGTAAATAATTTGTTCGTATGCCTTCTTACTTGTTGTAGTATCTAAATCCATACGAATAGCTTTGTATTCGGGAAACAATTCTGATATTTCAGTCTCTATTTGTTCTGTGCCAAAACCTTTTGTTTGAAGTGTTGGTTGCTTGCACGATGGGCATTCTTGTGGCATCGATTCTGTATATCCACAATAATGGCATGTTAGTTTGTTAAATCTCTTATGATAAGTCAAACTTACATCGCAATTGGGGCAACGTGGAACCCACGCACATTGTTTGCACTCTGTGTATGGCGAAAACCCTCTTCGGTTTTGGAATAAAATTACTTGTTCGCCAGACTCTAATTTTTCTCTCATTTGTTCAAGTAGAATAGATGAGAAGTGTCCTTTCATCTGTTTTCGATGATAAGCTTGTTGTAAATCAATAATTTCAATTCTTGGTAGTTCTATGTTATCATATCTCGAAAAAAGTTCAACAAGACCAAATTTCCCTATAAGTGTATTGCAATACGATTCGATAGAAGGCGTTGCAGTCCCGAGTAAAACTTTTGCATTGTGTTGTAACCCTAAAACAATTGCAGCATTTCTTGCGTGATAACGTGGAGCTGGATCAAATTGTTTGTATGAGGTATCGTGTTCTTCGTCAACTATAATAAGTCCTAAATTTTTAAATGGTAGAAAAATAGAAGATCGAACACCGAGAATGATTTCGTATCCTTTTTGAAAATATAGATTATCCCAAACTTCGATTCTTTCAGCATCTGAAAATCGAGAATGATAGATGCCGATTTTTTTGCCAAAAACTTGTTTGAGACGTTCGGCGAGTTGTGTTGTGAGAGCTATTTCTGGTACAAGGAATAATACTTGCTGTTGTTGTTTTAAAATTTTTTCTATTAGATGTATATAAATTTCGGTTTTCCCACATGAAGTTACTCCATGTAATAAAACAGTATTTTTATTTTTGAATTCGTTGTTTATTTTTTCTAAAGCAATTTTTTGATAAGTATTTAATTCGAAAGCATGTCTTGTGGCGTAAGTGTCTTTCAAACGTGATATTGTTTTTTCAAAGCAAGTGATGATATTTTTCTTTTTTAGCTCGTTAAAAACAGAATTGGTACATTTTGAAATCGTGAGCAACTCTCTTTTTGAGATACAGTCAATGCTATTTGATGTTAAAAAATCGACTAAAGAAGAAAAAAGTTGCAGTTGTTTTGGTGTTTTTTTTAGAGATACAAGTATTTCTTCTGTCGAGTTTTCTATAAGTGGATTTATTTTTACAAACGTTTCTGTTTTTGCTCTATAGTTTGGAGTAAGTTCTTCACTTAAATTTATGATACCTTTTTTTTGTAAATTTCTGATAATCTGAAAAATACCTCTTGTATTTTCAAATTTTATTAATTCGTCTAACGAAATTGTTTTATCACCGATAATATTTAAAATAGAGGATTCTTTGTCAGAAAGTTTAGTTATGTTTTCTGTTTGGTTTTTAGAGACGTAGGTCTCGCTTTCAATTTTTAGTCCCGCAGGAAGTGCCGCTTTGAACACCTCGCCTAACGAACATTGATAATAATTAGAAATCCATTTCCAAAAATTCAACTGTTTGGGGAGAATTATGGGATAATTGTCTATTAGTGAAGAAATTTCTTTTAGAGAAATTGCGTTGTCTTGTTCAGTTAAATTGTATACAATGCCTGTATAAAATTTTCGTTTTCCAAACGGAACAATGACACGCATTCCTACTACGATTTCACTTCTAAAATTTTCGGCATTATAAGAAAACGTTTGTGTAAGAGGTAGTGGTAATATTATTTCTGCAACAAGTTGTTTCATTATTCACAACTTGCATTAGAGTAATAACTTTCAGGAATATCGAAATTCTCTTCTGCCGAATATCCTAAATCTGGGTCATTCAAAACTTTTTGCATATAAAGAGCCCAAATCGGTAGTGCCATATTTGCTCCTTGTCCGTCAGCCATACTTGAGAAGTTGATGCTTCTATCTTCGAAACCTGTCCATACACCAGACACTAATGATGGAGTGAATCCGATAAACCATCCGTCAGAATTGTTTTGTGTAGTACCTGTTTTTCCTCCTGCTGGCATTTTTAGATTGTATTTGTAACGAATACGTATTCCCGTTCCTGCATCTACTACAGATGATAGCATGTCTAACATTTTGAAAGAAGTTAGTTCGTCAATAACTTCTTGTGTGCGAGGTGCAAATGAAGCTATAACGTTTCCATTAGCATCCTCAATTCTAGTAACGTATATTGGCTCAATTCGGATACCCTTATTAGGGAAAGTAGTATATGCATCAACCATTTCGCTAAGAGTTACCTCGCAAGGACCTAAACAGAGTGAAACGACAGGATCTATTTGTCCTTTAAGACCAAAAGAACGCATCGTGTTTACTAATTTTTCAGGAGTAAATAAGCTCATTAAATAAGCAGAAATCCAGTTGTTAGAATTCATCAAACCCCATTTGAGTGTGACCTCTTCGCCTATGCGTTTGTCGGAGTCGTTGCGAGGGGTGTATTCTCTTCCTAAAGCATCGTATAGCGTGATTTCTTGATTTATAGTCTTGTCGCAAGGCCAAAAACCTTCGTTCATAGCTAATGTATAAAGATATGGTTTAATGGTAGAGCCTACTTGGCGTCGACCTACTGTTGCCATATCGTATTGGAAATAAGAAAAATTAGGACCTCCTACATAGGCTTTTACAAAACCACAAGTAGGGTCCATTGACATAAATCCACAACGTAGAAAATGTTTGTGATAATAAATTGAATCAATAGGTGTCATTATCGTATCTTTCTCTCCTTCCCACGAGAAAACAGTCATTTCTACAGGAGTGTTAAAAGCCATCTCTATTTCGCTATCAGATGCATGATTTTTTTTCATAATACGATATCGGTCAGTTTGTTTTATACTTTGCTGAATGATTCTCTTTACTTCTTCAGTTGTAACATCAGAAGAAAAAGGTGCATTACGTTTCCCTTTTTTCTCTTTGAAGAATTTTTTTTGTAAATCACTAAAGTGTGTTTTTACGGCTTCTTCAGCATAACGTTGCATACGTGAATCAATTGTGGTATAAATTTTTAATCCGTCGCTGTAGATATTGTATTTAGAACCATCTGCTTTTGTGTATTTCTCACAAAAACCATATAAAGGATCGTTTTCCCACGCTAAAGAGTCAAGATAAAATTTCCCATAAGGATTCTTTTGCCATGAAGCATATTTTGAGCGGTTAGGTTTCTTTGCAGTTAAAGCTATGCGAAGATATTCTCTGAAATAGGGAGCAAGCCCCATTTTATGATCCACTTTATGATAATCAAGTTCTAATGGCAAGTTTTTTAGCGAGTCGCATTGCTCTTTAGTAATAAATTTTGCTTTTTCCATTTGAGAAAGAACTACGTTTCTACGTTGAGTTACTCGCTCCTTTCGTCTGACGGGATTGAAATATGAAGGATTTTTGAGCATTCCTACTAAAACTGCTGATTGCTCAATTTTTAAGTCTTTTGGTAAAACACCAAAATAAACTTGTGAAGCAGTTTTTATACCTACGGCATTGTTTAAAAAATCAAATTGGTTAAGGTACATTGTCATAATTTCTTGTTTGGTGTAGAGCCGCTCCAAACGGACAGATATAACCCATTCAATAGGTTTTTGCATTGCACGATAGAATAAGTTGTTGGCAGGAGGCGAATAGAGTAGTTTAGCTAACTGTTGTGTAATAGTACTGCCACCTCCAGCGTTGTGTTGCATCAATATAATTCGTTTGAAGAGTACGCGCGAAAGAGCTCTTATGTCAATGCCAGAGTGGTCTTCAAAGCGGACATCTTCGGTCGCTATCAAAGCATTAACAAGATTCTCAGGGAGTTCGTTGTAGGTCATATTTATACGATTCTCTTTATTGGAAAAGAAATTGCCTAAAACTTGCATATCAGATGAATAGATAATTGTTGCGTATTTACTTTTCGGGTTTTGCAACTCTTCTAATGGAGGCATATAGCCAATCCATCCTTTTGCGATGCAAAAAAATAAGAAGAAAATTAATCCAAAAATAGTGATAAATATAGACCAAAACCATATTAGGAATTTGCGTTTGAAAGTTTTTGTTAAAGGTGTTTTTTCTGCCATATAGTGATGTTGTTTTTAGTCGGACAAATATAGTAAATAGTTTTTAGAGAAATGATAAATTCTTACTTTTGCATAAAACGGAGTTGTTGTATGATGGAGAGTTTGTTAGGTAAAAATTTAAGTGAATTAAAGTGTATTGTTGTAGAGTTGGGATTACCTCAGTTCGTGGCAAAACAAATTTCAGATTGGCTATATAAGAAAAAAGTTTGTAGCATTGACGAGATGACAAATCTTTCGAAGTCTACACGTTTTCAACTCTCTAAAAAATATAAAATAGGAAGAGTCCCTCCGTCGCATGAAGTAGTTTCTATTGATGGTACAAAAAAATATCTTTTTCAGACAAATGTTGGTGCAGTTGAGACGGTTTATATTCCTGAAGCAGATAGAGCAACCGTTTGTGTGTCATCGCAGGTTGGATGCAAAATGAATTGTGCTTTTTGTATGACGGGGAAACAAGGTTTCTCAGGCAATTTATCTGTAGCAGAAATTTTGAATCAAATATTTTCTCTACCAGATAGTGCACATTTGACAAATATTGTGCTTATGGGAATGGGTGAACCTTTTGATAATATAGATGCTGTGATGTCTGCACTTGATGTTTTAACTTCCGATTGGGGATGTGCGTGGAGTCCGCGTAGAATAACTGTTTCTACGGTTGGGTTGATACCCGGAATACGCCGATTTTTAGAGGAATCAGAGTGTCATTTAGCTATTAGTTTGCATCATTCATTTTCAGAAAATCGTCAAGCGATGATGCCCGTGGAGCGTGCATATCCTTTAGCAGAATTGTTTGACGAATTGAGGCACGCTAACTTTCGTGGACAGCGTCGTTTGTCGTTTGAGTATATTGTTTTTGAAGGTATAAACGATTCCGTTAGGCATGCAAGAGAATTGGTTCGTTTATTGAAAGACTTACGTTGTAGAGTAAACTTGATACGTTTTCATTCTATTCCGAACGTTGACTTTAAAAGTCCTGCGATGGATAAAATGGAATGGTTTAGAGATTATTTGAATGAGAATGGTATTCTTTGTACTATAAGACGTTCTCGTGGGGAGGATATATCAGCAGCATGTGGTTTGTTATCAACTGAAAAGAAGTAAAAGTGATAAGACATAAAAAAGACGAACTTAAGCTCGCCTTTTTTATGTTGTCCTACCTGGATTCGAACCAAGACAGACAGTACCAAAAACTGTAGTGCTACCATTACACCATAGGACAATCATTCTGTTTTCTAAACAGTGATGCAAAGATAGATTGTTTCTTTTTATTTACAAAATTTTTATTAGTTATTTTACAATCAGAAGGTAATAATTTTTTTTGCCTTTTTGCACCAAGATGTATTTTCCGTTCAAAAGCATTTCTTTCTCAACAAGCAAATCGAAACTGGTAACTTTCTCTTTGTTAATACTTAATCCTCCGTTTTGAACCATTTTTCGTAATTCTCCTTTTGAGGAAAATACAGCAGCTTTTTCAGTTAAAAGTTCTGCTATTTTAATCTCCTCCAAATTCTCAATTTCGAATTGAGGAACTCCTTCAAATACTGCTAAAAGTGTATCCTCATCAAGTTTTTTCAACGCATCACTTGTTGCATTTCCGAACAATATATTTGATGCTTCCAAAGCCATATTGTAGTCGTTTTCGGAATGTACCATTACGGTAACTTCCTTAGCCAAACGTCTTTGCAATGTACGCAAATGTGGTGTTTGATCATGTTCTGCAGTTAAAGCATCAATTTCTTCTTTCGATAACGAAGTGAAAATTTTGATATATTTTTTTGCATCATCGTCGCTCACATTGAGCCAAAATTGATAGAATTTATAAGGTGAAGTATAACGACTATCAAGCCAAATGTTTCCACTTTCAGTTTTCCCAAATTTACCTCCATCGGCTTTTGTGATAAGCGGACAAGTTAGAGCAAAGGCTTCGGTTCCGTTCATTCTACGAATAAGTTCGGTTCCCGTGGTAATGTTTCCCCATTGGTCGCTTCCGCCCATTTGCAATTTGCAATTTTTGTTCTTATTCAAATAAACAAAGTCGTAACCTTGTAGAAGTTGGTACGTAAACTCCGTAAAACTCATTCCATTTGAATTTTCGCCATTCAAACGTTTTTTTACAGAATCTTTTGCCATCATATAATTTACGGTGATGAGTTTTCCTACATTTCGAGCAAAATCAAGAAACGTAAAATCTTTCATCCAATCGTAATTATTTACCAATTCGGCAGCATTTGGAGCATCGCTTTCAAAATCAAGAAAACGAGCTAATTGTTTTTTGATACATTCTTGATTGTGGCGAAGAGTTTTCTCGTCCAACAAATTGCGTTCGGCCGATTTTCCCGATGGGTCGCCAATCATACCAGTTGCACCGCCAATAAGAGCGATAGGTTTGTGTCCGCAACGTTGAAAATGACGCAACATCATAACGCCACAAAGGTGTCCAATATGCAAACTATCAGCAGTTGGATCAATTCCAAGATAAGCCGAAGTCATTTCTTTATTAAGTTGTTCTTCCGTTCCCGGCATCATATCGTGGAGCATGCCACGCCATTTAAGTTCTTCTACAAAATTCATCGTTTAAAAATTTTTTGCAAAGGTAGTAAAGAATGATAAATCTGTAAAGAGCGAGAATAAAATAAAAATACAATAACTTAACTCAATATCTTCATTGATATAGGAAACTTATTCCTCCATAAAGAAATCGTCGTTACCTTGTACCTCATTCATATTGGCATTTGGTTTCTTTTTCATGTCTTTTAGATTACCGAAATTATAAGAAATAGTTAAACCAATAGTTCGTCCAGACCAATAGCCTTCAGATTTTTGATAGAAAGTGTCGCCCCATGTCTCATTACGAAATTTTCGAGAATCAAGAATGTCCCGTGCGGTGAGATTTAAACTTAATTTACCTTTCAAGAATGTTTGACGTATGCTAATATCAAGTGAATAATCATGATTTTGTCGACCTTGTGCAATGATACGAGGAGCTCGATAATTTGCTGCAAGTTGTGCTGTGGTTGTTTTTGTTATCATTACGTTGGCCATAAGTCGAGCATTCCACGAAAAATTTTGTTGTCCTTTAATTTTTATTTCGTCGCCATAAGGAGTTGTATAGTTTGCAGAGTCTAATTTATCATAATACAAATTAATGGATGTTGTAAGGTTTAGCCGTTTCCATAATTGATTTTTTGCAACTAATTCAATTCCAGCTGATTGTTTTCTTGAAATATTGATAAATGTATTTTCCATTACTTTGTCGTTGCGATAACTTACACGCTGTATTACGTTGTCTGTATATTTGTAATATGCGGAAGCCGAGATAGAGTGAAAGTCCCAAGTTTTTAGATAGTTGAGTTCTACTGAACTTGAGAATTGTGGGTTTAGATCAGGATTCCCGAAAAAGATACTCGTAGAATCCGAGAAATCACGATACGGATTTATTTGTCGTCCTCGTGGACGATTAACTCTACGCGTATAGTTGATTTGTAGTTCGTGATTGTTTTTAAACGAATAAGCAAAAAATGCACTTGGATAAAGTTGCCAATATTCACGTGAGTTGTTTACTTCTTCCGTTTTCGAGATAGTTGTTGTATTTACTTTCATATACTCACCACGCAAACCGAGTTGCATACTAAAGTTACCATACATATCGCCATAAGTTGCGTAAAGAGAATGTATTTGTTCTTGATAATTGAAGTTGTTGTAAAAAGCATCAATCTCTTTATCTGTTAGGTTGTTGAAAGCAGATGCAATATTTTGTCTTTGCGAGAAATTGCTTTCCCAACCAGCTTCAAGTCTTCTCTTGTCAGTGAATTTATAGGTAAAATCAATATTTCCTTCAATTCTAAGATTTTTGTTTGAAGATTCTTGTGTTTCATCTCCAGAAATGATGGTATCAGAAGATATTATGTCTTTTTGAATGTAATCAGTTGTTCGTGAATTACCATGATTACCAACAGAAATATCAGCAGAAATAAAACTACCTTTTTTTAGAAAATCGTGCCGATATTCCAATCGTGCATTGTAAACAGGGAATGTGTTTTTCCCATTATTGTCGCGGGAATAATTACGTAGAAGGCTGATTGGATAGGTTTGATAATCGTAAGAAGTGTAATTGATATCGGTAGCACTATTGCCTTTGTTATACATACCAAATCCTGATAAACTTAACGTATTTCGTTCCGTAATATGAATATCGATACCAGCCCTACCGAAAAAACCTAATCTGTTGTTGTTTGATAGGGATGAAGAGTTGAGCAATTGTATTGTGTCAATAGCATTTTCTAAAGAATACCGATTTGTATTGTTCCCACTAATTCTATTATGGTAATTTACTCCTAAATTGGCATAGACGTCAACTTTTGGACTATTGTAATTGAAACTTGCACCGATATTTCCACCTGGTATTTTGCTTGCTGTTGGCCATTGTATTCCAGCAGAAACACTTCCGTAGTAGGTTTTAGTGGTTTTCTTTTTCATTACAAGATTGATAACACCTGCGGTCCCTTCTGGGTTATACTTCGCCGATGGATTTGTTATCAATTCTACGGATTCAATACTTCCTGCAGGCATTTGTTCTAAAATTTGTCCTCTATTTTCTTCAGTCAAACCTGCAGGTTTACCATTTATCCACACCTCAACGTTAGAATTGTTGCGAAGTGAAATATTGCCTTCTCCATCAACATCAACAGAAGGAATGTTTTGTAAAACCTCACTAACAGATGCTCCTGCTGCTGATAAATTTTGGTCAACGCTAAAAACTTTTTTGTCGATTTCTAAACGCATTTGCATGCCTTGACCAACAACTTCAATTTCGCTAAGCATTTGGGCATCTTCTTCTAACAGAATAGTTCCGAGGTTGATGTCGTTTGATTTCTTTACAGAAATTCTTTTCTGATGATTTTTGTATCCAATAAACGAAAAATCGATAATGAAATTGCCTTCCCCTATAGAAATAGAGAAATGTCCGTTATCATCGCTTGTACCTCCAGAGATAAGATTGTTGTTTTTGTCTTTAATAGATATATTGACGTAGCCGATGGCTTCTTTTGTTGTAGAGTCTTTGATTGTCCCATTTATTTTAGTGGCAAAAATAGTGTTGGTTATGATAGTACAAAAAGTTAAAAATAGCAGTAATTTTCTCATCTTAATTATATTTATTAGCATTTATGACTTGAATTTATTATAATGGTTTAATTGAAAGAATATTTTTTTGTCATTATTTACAATTTACTTTAATTTGTAAACAGAAAGAGTGTTTCATTTTGTTTGAATTTATAAATATAGTTAGTTATGAAAAAAATATTTTATGTCTTGTTCCTATTTTTGTTTGTCGCATGTCAAAAAGATTGTGAGAAAGTAAAAAACGATTGGTTGAACGATGAACTGAAAGGTCGAGTGGTCTCTTATCGAATAATAAATTATTTGGCGGCATTGGATTTGGGGGAAATTTTTCCTTCGGATATAATTGGAGCAGAGGGAAAAATCGTTTATAACGAGAAAGGTTACCGTACAGAGGAGTTTTGGCGATTCAACGAAGAAACCTCCAGAAAAGAATATCGTTATGACAATAACGATAATTGTGTAGAGTTAATAAGTTTTAAACCAAATAATGAAATTGAAGAACGTGGTATTTTTGTTTACGATAAAAATGGCGTTTTGATGGAAGAATTGTATTATAATGCTAATAATAATTTGTTTTCGAGACTTGAATATACGTTTGATGAAAATGGCAATTTAATACAACTTTCGGAATATGACCCGAATGGAGTATTGGAAGAGTCTCAAAAATCGAAGTTTAAAGATGGGTTGGAGCAAGAACGTTATACGTATTATTATGATGTTCATAATGTTCTTATTACAAAGTATGAATATCGTTATAATAAGCATGGAAAACTAATAGAAGGCATTCTGTTTGATGATGCAAAAAATCTTTTGGGGCGTTGGGTATATACTTACGATGAACAACAGAATTTAATATCGGAAGAGAGTTTTGATTCTGAGGGTGTTTTAGTAGAAAAGCGAACGTATGATTATAAATATGATGAAAAAAATAATTGGACGGAACGCGTTACGTATGATGGCGAAGAGAATGAACCTCGTGTGATAACTAAACGCCAATTTGAATATTTCGATTAACTTACATGAATAATAAAAAGGTAGAATTATTAGCTCCTGCGAAGAATTTAGCTTGTGGAATCGCTGCAATAAATCACGGTGCTGATGCCGTTTATATTGGTGCTATGCAATTCGGTGCAAGGCATTCGGCAGGAAATAGTATAGAAGATATTTCCCAATTAGTTGAATATGCACATTTGTATAATGTGAAGGTTTATGTTACACTGAATACGATTATAGAGGAAAAAGACCTTTTTGAAGTAGAAAAACTAATTGTGCAATTATATAAGATCGGTGTAGATGCATTGATAATTCAAGATTTAGGAATATTAAAGATGAGTATTCCTCCAATACAATTACATGCTAGTACGCAAACAGACAATCGTGATGCGGAGAAAGTGGATTTTCTTGTTAAGTCTGGATTATCGCGTGTTGTTCTTGCTCGTGAATTGTCATTAGATGAGATTGCTGATATTCACAATAAAGTGCCTGAAACGGAATTGGAAGTTTTTGTGCATGGAGCATTGTGTGTTAGCTATAGTGGACAATGTTATGCCTCTCAATATTGCTTTGGGCGTAGTGCTAATAAGGGTGAATGTGCCCAGTTTTGTCGTTTGTCGTTTGATTTGATAGATGCAGAAGATAGGGTGTTGTGTAAAGATAAACATTTTCTTTCGCTTAAAGATATGAATCGTAGCGAGTATATTGAAAAACTGTTGGATGCAGGAGTAACTTCGTTCAAGATAGAAGGAAGACTTAAAGATGAATCGTACGTGAAAAATGTTACAGCGTTTTATCGTGCAGAGATAGATAGAATATTGGAATATAGGAAAGAATATGTGCGTTCGTCATTTGGTAGATCGACTCTGCAATTTGTACCTGTTTTGGAGAAGAGTTTTAATCGAGGCTTTACGGAATATTTTCTTACAAGTAGAATTGAAAAAATAGCTTCTATGAATACCCCAAAATCAATAGGAGAATATATGGGTAAAGTTGTGTCTGTATCCCATCATTTCTTTACGTTTGCAGGCAAATGTTTAAATAATGGCGATGGGCTTTGCTTTATTGGCAAAGATGAAAAGTTACATGGCTTTAGAATAAATAAAGTCGAAGGTGAGAAAATATTCCCTCAATTGATGCCACCGTTGTTTTGTGGAGTAAAGTTGTTTCGTAATTACGATAGCGTTTTTGAGAAACAGGTTGAATATTCTGATATTCAGAGAAAACTTTCTCTGTCTCTCGAATTTTACGACAATGAGAATGGTTTTGTTTTAAAAGGACATGATGAAAGTGGGGTGGAGGCTACGGTAAATATTGTGGCGACAAAGGAACTTGCTCGGACATCAGGTCGTGATAATATCATAAAACAATTAAGTAAATGGGGAAATACATCTTTTGAAATATCTTCTATAAATCTAAAAATTTCAAAAGAATGGTTTATACCTTCTTCAGTACTTTCTGATATGCGAAGAAGACTTTGTAAAATGTTATTAGAAAAACATACAATGTCGTATGTGCGAGAAAAAAGATGCATGCAAAGTGTGGTGTATCGCAATTATATTACAAAAGAATTTGACTATCGTGCAAATGTGTCTAATTCGTTGGCTTTATCATTTTATAAAGAAAGTGGTGTTGATGTAGTTATGCCTGCCTATGAACTGCAATCTGCTAAAGGACCTATTATGTTTTGTAAATATTGCATTAAAAAGCATTTTGGCTGGTGTAAAAAGGAGGATGGCGATGTGTCTGTAAAAGAACCGTTATATTTAAAAATGGCTGATGGTCGGCGTTTTCGCTTGGTTTTTGATTGTGCAGAATGTATGATGAAAGTTATTCCTTGTAATTGATAATCACGTTTTTATACTAAAAAATATTCATTTTTAATTAATTGTAATATCCTATTGGTTGTGGCATTTGTATCATCAGCCGAAATTCTGATTTTTGCTTGTAAATAAAATTGTTCTCTTTCGGCAAGAGTTTTTACGATAAAGTTATGTAATTGCTCTTTTGTTTTGCCTTGAAGTAGAGGTCGTTTGTTCCCTTTGTAATAAAGCCGGTGTGTAAGTTCGTCAATGCTGACATCTAAAAAGATAGTTATTCCTTTTTCGTTCATTTTTTCGATATTGTCAAAAAAACAAGGAGTACCACCTCCTGTAGAAATAATACAATCTTTAAAACTAATAACTTCGTTTAGTAAATTGCGTTCTATTTCTCTAAACTGCTTTTCTCCAAAATTGGTAAATATTTCTGGAATCGTTTGTTGAATTTTTTTCTCAATTAAATTGTCGAGGTCGAAAAACTGTATATTCAAACTCTCGGCTATAATTTTACCAATTGTGGTCTTCCCACTTCCCATGTACCCTAATAAAAATATTGGTTTCATCTATTTTTTCTCGTAAATAATAACAGCCCAATTATTTAACGTTGCAGCGTTTACTTTTTGTAATCCGAATTTTTGTGCAGCGTTTTCTACCATTTTTTCATCTTCGGTAAAGAACCCGCTGAAAAGAATAATCCCATTCTTTTTTAAAACATTACAGTAATAGGGCATATCGCGAAGTAAAATGTTTCGATTGATATTTGCTAAAATTATATCAAAATTCATATCGTGTAACAGCGAAGCGTCTCCGTGTAGAATGTTGATGTTTTTTATGTTGTTAAGTTCTGCATTGTGAATGGCATTTTCGTATGAAAATTTGTCAATATCAATTGCCGTTATGTTTTTTGCATTGAGTTTGGCAGAAAGAATGCTTAAAACTCCTGTTCCACACCCCATATCAAGAATAGATTTGTTGGAAAAATCCATTTCAAGCATTTCTTGTATAATAAGTTGTGTTGTTTCGTGTGAGGCTGTTCCAAATGCCAAATGAGGGTCAATGATGATGTCAAAATCGAATTTCTCGACGGATGTTTTAGGGCTATGTATTACGCATTTGTTGTTTATAGTTATCGGTTTGAAAGAATTTTTTTCCCATTCTTCATTCCAATTTTGTTCGTGAATATCTTTTATTTGATAAGGAATTTCTAATAGAATAGGAAAGCCACAAAGAGCATTTCCCATTGCTGTTTCGGAAAATAAATTTTCGGGACAATAAGCCAAAAGTTTGTCTTTTTCGTGAACAAAACTTTCAAATCCCGCATCGCCGAGTTGTGCAGCTAATACATCGGGAATGAAATCATCGGCTTGTGTTAAATCAAAAACAACTTCTTTGTAGTTCATTTCTTTATGGATTGTAATTCGATTGTTCGAGAATGGATTTGTAGTTAGTGTTTTTTATCAATTCTGTTGGTGAAATTTTAGGATTGTTTTTCATATAGCTATCTATAATTCGCCAACCGAGAAATACTCCACATCGCCCGGGAGAATTTTGCGAAAAATAAGGTGTGAAAGGTGCATCGTTGAGGTATTTTGTGATTAAAAGACCTTCGGTAGAGAATAGGTGTTTTTTCTCTACAACGGTCATCCACATATCTTTTTCTTGCTCTATGCACCATTGCCATTGTTTAGGTGTGTAACCTATGAGATTCTCTTTTGTCTCATCAGGTAATAAAGTCGAAAGTAAATACATTATTTTTCCTCGATAGATCATTTCGTCAAGCAACTGCCCTGATTGTGGAGAAAAAGGAAAATTGTATGCTAGCCATATTGTTATAATATCAGGAACAACTTTTGCTCGTCGCATATTGTAACATAAATAATTATAAACAGTATTTTGATATAGAGGATAGTCTTCGCCTAAATAATTATCGATACTTAATGATAGCAAGCTGTCTTTATATAATAAGGGATTGGGATTTACCCCTGCCGAAACGTGAAAAGCAACTATTGGAATATTTTTTTCAGGGAAAAGTGTGTTTGCTCGTTGAAAGGCTTTTGAGAGTTCTTTGTTTAAGTCATCGATGTTTTCGTATTGTTCTAAACAATCGTTGTATAACATTTGTATGGTGCTGTCGGGGAAGAAATAATCGGTTAGAATTTCTTGACATTCTTTGCTGTTCCACTCTCCAATAGCTAAGCCTTGTTCAGTATAAATAGATAATAGTTTAGGATATTTGTTATGTAACGTTTCCATAGATTTTTTGAAATTTTTAGTGTCTTGATTCCAAAAATCAATATCGAATCGTTGAATAGTTGTTTTAATGTTTGAATCGGAAATATTTATGTCTCTTTTTTCACTTTTGCAAGCAAATAAGAATAATGTACAACAGAGAATAATTAGTTTTTTCATAACCTGATTAAGAAGATAATTGCAAAGGTAACTTTTTTCTTAATATTAAAATCTAAAGAGTTTATTTGGAATGCTTATCAAATATTTGACACAGTTATTTATAATAACAATTAACATTTTTTATACTTTTGAACAATGAAAAAAACGAATAATTATGGATGCATTTGAATGGCTAATGGTGCTTTATGCGGTAGAAATAGTGGTGTTAGTGATTTACGAATTATTTATAAAAAAACACGATGACGAAGATTAAAAGAGCAGAATTATATGAGAAAATCATAGCTCATCCGTTATGGAATGGAAAAACAGACTTTGGTAGGATTGCATTTTTTTAGAAATATTGATTTTTTTATTTTGGAGAATAAAAAATAACATTTATCTTTGCACTCGCAAAACACGATGGTGCCATAGCTCAGTTGGTAGAGCAAAGGACTGAAAATCCTTGTGTCCCCGGTTCGATTCCTGGTGGCACCACGAAGAATCACAGCAAAAAGATGAAAACCTCTGAATTTCAACGAATTCAGAGGTTTTCTTTTTGTTTCAACTGTGCAAAACATGCAGATTTAGGAATTTCAATCGTGCCAAATTCGTGGCTTTTTTTTGAGCGGTGTCAGCGACGACTTATTCAGCAACGGATACCAACTATGCAATGGCTCCATCTGTATACGTTGCGAAACGAAACCCACAATAAGGCACAATGCGACAGAAACGACAATAGAAACAAACCTTTTCATACTGAAACATTTTTATTGGAAGAACAAATGCTTCAGATAAAAGGTTTCAAATTCAGGGAGGAATATAGGAATGCTCCGTTATTCAGTAAATGCTCTTTTCCGGACTACACTACAATCAGATAAGACAAATATAAGCAAGCGAAGCAATGCTAATCACAATCCATAGCAGTACACCCTGCAACAGCGGCTTCAAGCCCACGCTTTTAAGCACATCAATCGACAATGAGGCTCCGATAAAGAACAGAGTAATAGTCAAAAGTTTACGGGCAACAAGATTTATAGTATCACCAATAACAACTCCCACTTCGAAACGGCTAAACAGATAGGTATTCGCCACCATAGCCAACACAAAGAGGATAATAAACATAGGCACAGAGACCTTCTTTCCCTCTCTCTTGAACAGAAAAGAGGTAAACAGTGCCACTGGAATAATCCACAAAGCCCTTGTGAGTTTAATGGTTGTTGCCACCTGCAATGCCTCCTCGCCATACGCAGCTCCGGCACCTACCACCGAACTTGTGTCGTGAATAGCTATAGCCGCCCAAGTGCCAAACTGCTGTTGGGTGAGACCAAGCAACTCACCAATGGCCGGAAAAATAAAAAGCGCAACGGCATTCAGAATAAAGACACATCCCAATGCCACAGACATCTCATTATCCTTAGCCTTGATGACCGGCCCGACGGCAGCTATTGCGCTACCACCACAGATGGCAGTTCCCGAACTTATCAGATAGGATATATTTCTGTCCACTCCCAACAATTTGCAGCCGATGAACCATCCGATAGCCAAAGTACCGAATACTGAAACTATAGTGAACAACATACCGCTACCGCCCGATGCAAGCGACTCATAAAGATTCATTCCGAATCCAAGTCCGACGACGGAATACTGCAACAATACCTTAGACATCTTCTTGTTGAATGATGCAAAAGGCTTGCCGAACAAAAGCGCGTAGACCAATCCCACAAAAAGTGCCACAGGCGGGGTTACAAAACCGCCGACTGCACTCAGCGCAGGGAAGCAACTCATCAACACAAAAACAGAAAGCAGGGAAAGTGTAATTATATATGCAACCTTGTCGTATTTTTTAAACATGGGGAAATAGGCTTTTTATGACAGTGCAAAATTACAAAAAGAATAAATGATTATCAAATATATTACCTAAAATGCAACGTTGCATTGCAATGTCGGTGGAGAGCATATCGTGCAGGATAACAACGGGCACTATTGGATTCGCAAGACACGCCAAAAGACAAATAATATGTGTAATATCCCGCTGTTGGATATTCCTTTGGCAATTCTCAAGAAATATGAGAACAACCCGACTTGCATTAAACGAGGCGTATTATTGAGCTAAAAAGTAAATACTATGCCGTAATTTTCAGGTACTGGAAATTTATGTTCAAACGAACATAGCAAGTTGTGTTTTGGGGCACCCGAAATGTTTACGGCGTCCCAAAACTCCCTATCGGCATCCTGCCATCCAAAGTCTGAGGGGGGGGCTGGCAAGTTCAAATTTAGATATAGGCTTATATGGCAATAAAAAGTATAGGTACATTTATGCGTTAAATCACAAATAAATTACTACCTTTATACAAAATTTCAACTACTATGGCTAAACTTAATACAGCAGATATCGGTTTTGAGGACCAAATTTGGAAGGCGGCGGACAAGATGCGCGGCAATATTGACGCTTCGGAGTATAAATCCGTGGTGCTTGGTCTTATCTTCTTGAAGTATATTTCGGATAAGTTCGAAGCTCGCTATCAGGCTCTTGTCGATGAGGGCGAGGGCTTCGAGGAGGACAAAGACGAGTACACCGCCGAAAATATCTTCTATGTCCCTACGGAGGCTCGCTGGTCGGTCATCGCTGCGGCAGCTCATACCCCCGAGATTGGCACTACTATAGACAACGCTATGCGTGCTATCGAGAAGGAGAACCGCCGACTGAAAGATATTCTGCCCAAGAACTTCGCACGCCCCGAGCTCGACAAGCGCCGCTTGGGCGATGTGGTCGATCTGTTCACCAATATCAAAATGCACGAGCACGGCGACTCGAAGGATATCCTCGGTCGTGCCTACGAATACTGCCTCTCGAAGTTTGCCGAGGCGGAGGGTAAGCTGGCGGGCGAGTTTTACACCCCTGCCTGTATAGTGAAAACCCTTGTCAATGTCTTGGAGCCCTACCGAGGTCGTGTCTATGACCCTTGCTGCGGCTCGGGCGGCATGTTTGTGCAGTCGGCAAAGTTTATTGAAAGCCACGCCGGCAATATCAACCAAATCTCGGTCTATGGTCAGGACTCCAACCCCACCACTTGGAAGATGGCGCAGATGAACTTGGCTATTCGTGGCATCGAGGC
>JAZSBO010000011.1:0-23670 GCA_045602425.1 Paludibacteraceae bacterium
GACTTTTTTTGTGAAAAATTTATAAATGTCTAACCTTTAAAAAATTCAATGACTATGAAAAAATTAGATTTAAGAACATTGGTAATGCTACTTTGTGTAGCGAGTATGACTGTTTTCGCTTCGTGCGACAACAAAGGTAACAAACCCGACGACCCAGCACAGGGTGGACAAACCGAGCAAGGTGGCGGAGAAGAAACTCCTGCCGACCCTTACAACGGACACGCTTATGTAGATTTGGGTTTGAGTGTAAAATGGGCAACCTGCAACGTGGGAGCAACTAAACCAGAAGAGTATGGTAACTACTATGCTTGGGGAGAAACAACTCCAAAAACTACATACTCTTGGAGTACTTACAAATTTATGGATTCGAATATCAATGATTGGAATGGTGTAAATAAATACACGATTGCCGATGGTCAAACAGATGGCGTTTGGTACGATAGCGAAGGGAACTTTATTGGTGATAACAAAACCGTTCTCGACAAAGAAGACGATGCCGCAGCTGTAAATATGGGTGGAGATTGGCGAATGCCTACATCTTCTGAAAACACTGAATTGCGAACCGAATGTACTTGGACATGGACAGACGACTATAATGGTACAGGTGTAGCAGGAAGTATTGTAACCAGCAAAACTAACGGCAACCATATCTTCTTGCCTGCTGCTGGATATTGTAGCGATAGTGGTTTGAAGGACGCGGGGTCGTGCGGCTACTTTTGGTCGAGTTCGTTCAATGAAAACTGTACTTCGTTCTCCGCTTACTGCGTTCGCTTCAGTTCGGACAACGTAAATTGGAGTTTTGGGTGGCGCTGTACTGGTCGTCCTGTACGTGGGGTAATAGAGTAAGAAAAAGACTAAAAAAAGCGACCTTTTGGTCGCTTTTTTTAAACTAATCGCTTAATTAAATCGTTACGATTGCCATAGACAAAATCGATAGGAGGAATTTCTATCATCGTGTAGCAACCTGCTTGTTGTTTGAAAGTAGCTCTTGCACAAGCTACAAGCACTTGCCCCGTGAGGGCAGGGTTGTTTATCTGCATATTGAATTCGAAAAGTTGGTTTTGGGTATTTCCCGAAACACCTTTGCGAGTGAGATTTACGCCATGTCCCATATCCTTTAATGCTTCTACATCGGCTACTTGTATCACGTGCGTTTCGTCGTGAATGAAGTAGGGGTCTGACTTTATTTTTTGTTCGATATTGGCAAAATCATAGCCTTGTTCTACTTCTACATAAACCATACGGCGGTGTATGCTTGTGCCCAAAGGAATAGTCATCGATAAGGCCGCTTTTACGCCTTCGATAGCTTTTACGGCTACGGTGTGTCCCATACTCATACCCGGCCCGAAATTGGTGTACGTAATGCCTTTAGGAGCAACAGCTTCCAATAGCGTACGAACAACCGAATCGCTACCCGGATCCCAACCTGCTGAAACAATCGAAACCGCATTATGTTGTTTTGCAATGGGGTCGAGTTCGTTTGTTAAATCAAGTATCGAAGAATGAATGTCGTAACTATCCACCGTATTGATACCCAAAGCAAGTATTTGCTTTGCAAATTCAGGCACTTTGCGTGTCGGTGTACAAAGTATTGCTACATCTACGCTTTCCAGTTCTTTTATGTCAGTAACAATATTGATTCCATCTAATTCTTTTTCGCAGTTTGCTTTTGATCGGCGTACAATGCCTGCAATGTCGAAGTCGGGAGCACTTTGTAATGCTTCTAAAACAGCTTTACCAACATTTCCATAGCCAATAATGGCTGCACGTTTTTTATTCATAATGTGTTTGTTTTTTCGTCTTTGCAAAGATAAAAAACGATAAGTTGAAAATAAAAGCTTTATAAAAGTTTTTTTACTTGGCTTAGATGGTTTACTTCATAGGTTGGTGTAAATGGTACGGAGCGTTGTGTTCGATTGAAAAAAAGTTGATCGATACCGAAATTTTTTGCTCCTACAATGTCGGCTTCCCAATCGTCGCCAAGCATAATCGTTTGTTCTTTTTTGGTATTTGCTTTTTGCAATGCGAATTCGAATATTTTTTTGTGCGGTTTGTTGTATCCAACAAAATCAGACAAAATAATGCCATCGAAAAAATCGGTAATGTTGGCACTTGTCATTTTCTTTGCTTGAACTTCTTCAAATCCATTGGAAACGATAAGAAGTTGGTAGCCTTTTGCTTTCAGATAAGAGAGCAGGTCGCGAGCTCCATCAATTAAAATTGATTGAACGGAGAGTGTGTTAAGGTAACTTTCGCCAAATGCTTTTGCGAGGGTTTCGTTTTTAACGCCAACGTTTTGTAATGGAAATAAAAAGCGGTCGCGATTGAGTTCTTGTTTTGTGATTTTTGCCTCGCGATATAAGCTCCAAAGCATATCGTTATGCTGATGATATATGTGATAAAAGGTATTGAAATCTGGGAAAAATTTGTTGTAAGCAAACGTGTCGAAACAATGAGAAAGGCTGTTTATGGAGTTTGTTTCAAAATCCCAAATAGTGTTGTCTAAATCAATAAAAATAGTGCTGTATTTCATCGAATGCAAAGGTATAAATATTGTAAAAACATTTGTTGTGTTTTATATAAAATGGTATTTTTGAAACTTGAATAAAAATGTGAAATCTTATGAAGATTATCAAGAAAATACTACTTTTTTTTGCAGTATTCTTTTTGGTCGCTTGCCAAAATAGAAAACAACAAAAACCTAATGTGATTTATATTTTAGCTGATGATTTGGGCTATGGTGATTTGGGTTGCTATGGGCAAAAAATAATCAAAACACCAAATATTGATCGTTTAGCGAGTGAAGGAATGCGTTTTACGCAACACTATGCAGGTTGTACGGTGAGTGCACCCTCGCGTTGCAGTTTGCTTACAGGATTGCATACGGGGCATAGCCATATTAGAGGAAATAAAGAAATTTTGCCAGAGGGACAGGAACCTTTGCCCGAAGGCACATATACGTTGCCTTTGATGATGAAAGAAGCTGGTTATACAACTGCATGTTTTGGTAAATGGGGACTTGGTTATCCGTCTTCTTCAGGTGAACCTAACAAACAAGGTTTCGATGAGTTTTGGGGATACAATTGTCAGCGACTATCGCACCGATATTATCCTTATTACATTTGGCATAATGATGAAAAAATCATTCTTGAAGGGAATGAAGATGGAGTAGCAGAACCGAAAGTTTATGCACAAGATTTGATTCAAGAACAGACGTTGCAATTTATACGAGAACATAAAAATGAACCTTTTTTTATGTATGTATCAGCTTTGTTGCCACATGCGGAATTAATTTCTCCCAAAGATTCTATTTATGCAATGTATGAAAGTTTGCTTCCTGAAAGTTTTGTTTATCATGGTATTGATAGTGGAAGTAATTATCGGATGGGAAATTACGGAACATCGTTGAAGCCACATGCCGATTTTGCTTCGATGGTAACTCGTTTAGATGCTTATGTTGGACAAATCATGGACGAACTCCGAAAAAATGGGCTTGATAAAAATACGATTGTAATTTTTGCTAGCGATAATGGACCGCATCAAGAGGGAGGTGCAGACCCTGATTTTTTTAATAGCTATGGACCTTTTAAGGGTTATAAACGAGATGTTTACGAGGGAGGTATTCGTGTTCCGATGATTGCTTGGATGCCCAAACGAATAGCAGCAGGTAAAACTTCAGATGTTGTTTCGGCTTTTTGGGATATAATGCCAACAATTGCAGATTTAACAGGGTGTGAAATGCCAAAAACAGATGGTGTATCGTTGTTGCCAACTTTATTTGGATGTGGCAAGCAACAGCAACACGACTTTTTGTATTGGGAGTTTCACGAATTAGGTGGTCGCCAAGCGTTGCGTTGTGGCGATTGGAAAATTATTCGTCAACCTATTAATGATAGTATACAAACAAAAATTGAGTTGTATAATTTAAAAGACGATTTGCATGAAGACATAAATCTTTTGGAACAATATCCTGATAAAGCAAGAGAATTGGAAGCAATGTTAGATGCTGCTCGTACGGAATCGTCTTTATTTAATTTTGGTAAATAAAAATGTCTTTATGAAAAAATATCTGCTATTGCTGTGTATGGCAATATTTGTTGCATGCTCCAACGAAAAAGTTTTTAATGTAAGAGAGTATGGTATAGAGCCGAATGGTGAAAATTTTTCTCCTCTTTTTGAAAATTTGTTGCAAGATGTAGCTGAATATAAGGGAGACAAACCGATTGTAGTGCGGTTTGATTCTGGAACGTATCATTTTTATGATTTGGGAGCGTTTTCACGAGAATATTATATATCGAATCACGATCAAATAAATCCTAAAAAAGTAGGAATTGCTTTAGAGCATCTGAAAAATCTAACATTTGACGGTCAAGGAGCTAATTTTGTTTTTCATGGAAGAATGTTACCTCTTTCGCTGATTAATTCAGAAAATTGCACACTAAAAAATTTTAGTGTTGATTTTGAACGTCCACACATTGTTCAGGTTGAAGTGCTTGAAAATAAGGGAGATAGTGGTATTGTTTTTAGAGTTGCTCCGTTTTATAATTATCGAATAACGGAAGATGGGTGTTTCGAAACGTTTGAGGGGGACGAACGAAGTCAACCTTTTACGGGTATTGCTTTTGATCCTCAAAATCGGCATATTTTGTACCGAACCAGCGATTTGCATTGCAATTTGTCGGAAGTGAGACCTACTGCAAAATCTCGTATTTTGTATGCACCAAGATGGAAAGATGAAAGTCTGAAAAATGGCACTCTTGTGGCATTAAGAACTTATAGTCGTCCTGCACCAGCTATATTTCTTTCCGAAAATAAAAATATAGCATTGAGGAATATAAAAATTCATTATGCAGAAGGTATGGGAGTCTTGGCACAATTGTGCGAAAATATTACGTTAGATAGTGTTAGTGTTTGTTTGAAAGATTCTTTGCGTTGCTTTACGACCCAAGCCGATGCGACACATTTTTCGAGCTGTAAAGGAAAAATCATATCAAAAAATGGTTTGTATGAGAATATGATGGACGATGCTATAAATGTACATGGCACTTATTTAAAATTGATTTCTGTATTGAACGATTCTACAGTAGAAGCTGCATATATGCACAACCAAACTTGGGGATTCCGTTGGGGCAATGTTGGCGATAGTGTTCAGTTTGTAAAATCTTCAACTATGGATATTTTGCCTAATATTTATAAGATAAAGAAGATTACACCTAAAACAAAATATCCTAAGACTTTTGAAATTAGCTTTGATAGACCTTTGGCTACGGAATTGAAAAGTTCAGAATCATTTGGAATAGAAAACTTAACATGGACACCTTCGGTGGAATTTTCGAACAATGTTGTGCGTAACAATCGAGCAAGAGGTGCATTGTTTAGTACACCATGTGAGGTTAAAGTTGAAAATAATACGTTTGAGCATGTTTCAGGAACGGCAATATTGCTTTGTGGTGATTGCAATGGTTGGTACGAAACAGGTGCTTGTAAAAATGTATTGATTGCTCAAAATAGATTTGAAAATGTTCTGACAAGTATGTTTCAATTTACCAATGCAATAATTTCGATTTATCCTGAAATACCTTGCTTAGAAAAGCAAAACGCATATTTTCATAGTAATATAAAGATAACGGATAATCTATTTCGGACATTTGATAGGCCGATTGTTTATGCAAAATCTGTTGATGGATTATGCTTTAAGAATAATATAATTGAACAAACTTATGACTATGAGCCATTTCATTTTAATAATAAAAAGTTTTGGCTACAACGAGTAACAAATTTTCAAATGGAAAATAACACTTTTGAGCAAGGGTTTGATTATGCTCTTGATGTTAAAGCAGAATGAAATCGATAATAAAATATCCACAAATTGGCGATATTGAAATTTGTACGCGAAAAAATACATTACGAACAACTTTTAGTGTTTCTATACAAAAGGTTAGAATAACTACTTCGCCATTTCTTGTAAATACATTGTTCCCATTGTCAGAAAAAAGAGTCAATTGGATATTAAATGCACAGCAGAAATTAAAAGAAAGATATGCAACTTTGACATTATTGCCTACTTCCGAAATTAAAACGTGCTTTTTTACGATTCGATTTGTGTTAGATACTTGTTTACAACAAAAACATGCTTTCGCTTTACGGAGAGAATCTGATGAATTACGAATTTATTATTGTTCGGAGATTGATTTTGAACAACCTAAAATACAGCAAACATTGAAGCGTATTTTGCAACAAATACTGAAAGATGAAGCAAAATCTTTTCTACCGAATCGATTGAAAGAAAATGCGGAGAAATATAATTTTACGTTTGAAAGCGTACATATAAATAGTGCAACGACTCGTTGGGGAAGTTGTTCTTCGAAGAAACGTATAAACTTGAGTTGTTATCTGATGTTGTTACCGTTGGATTTGATTGATTTTGTATTGGTTCACGAACTTTGTCATACCGAGCAAATGAATCATAGTACAGATTTTAAGCGAAAAATGAAATCAATATTTCCAAATAATGAATTGTTGAATGAACGATTGAAAGAAGAGGCAAAAAAAGCCCTTATTTTGAAAATATAAAAAAGATAGAAAAATGATGAATTGGAATGAGTTGTTAACTACGTGTCGTTTAGGAATGGAATATAATGAAAAACACGATGGACGCTCTGAATTTCAGCGAGATTATGACCGATTGATATTTTCAGCACCATTTAGGCGTTTGCAAAATAAAACTCAAGTGTTTCCATTGCCAGGGAGTGTATTTGTTCATAATCGTTTGACACATAGTCTTGAAGTTTCGTGTGTTGGACGTTCGATAGGCGATTCGGTATATTATTTTTTACAGAAAAAATATAATGACTCGGTTCCTCTTTTATCGGAAATTGGTGCTGTTGTTGCGGCTGCGTGTTTAGCTCACGATATGGGGAATCCACCTTTCGGACATTCTGGCGAAAATGCTATTGCGACTTATTTCTCGGAAGGAGAAGGACGCAAATTCTTAACTGAATTGTCTGTTGCAGAACAGAGGGATATTGTACAGTTTGAAGGAAATGCAAATGCATTCCGATTGTTATCGCATCAGTTTAATGGTCGTCGTAATGGTGGTTTTGTTCTTACTTATACAACCTTGGCATCAATGGTGAAGTATCCTTACGAAGCACAATATGCCGATAAGAAGAAAACTAAATTTGGATTTTTTCAAACGGAAAAAAGTACTTATTTGAAAATAGCTGATACTTTGGGTATTATTCGTCAGCCCAAAAATGAAAATCGCTATGTACGTCATCCTTTAGTTTATTTGGTTGAAGCTGCCGATGATATTTGTTATCAAATAATGGATATCGAAGATGCGTTTAAGTTAAAAATATTGTCGTATGAAGAGACGATGGGTTTATTGTTAGGATTTTTGTCTGATGATAGAAAAAAACGTGCTGTTGATACATTTCGTTTAGTTGAAGATGTAAATGAGCAAATTGCTTATTTGCGTTCGTCGGTAATGGGAACTTTGATTGATGCGTGTGCCAAAGTTTTTGTAGAAAATGAGGAAAAAATTTTGTCGGGATTGTTTGAAAAATCATTGATGAATAATTTGCCAGAAACATTGAAAAACGCTTATGATAATGCTTCAAAATTGTCGGTTGATAAAATCTATCGCTCACAGATTGTTTTAGATGTTGAGTTGGCGGGATATCGTATAATATCCGAACTTATAGATGTGTTTATGAGTGCGGTATTTAATCCAGAAAAGGCTTATTCTAAACAAATTTTGAATAGAATTCCTTCGCAATACGATATTAAATCCAATACTATATATGGAAAAATTCAAGCTGTATTGGATTATATTTCAGGAATGACCGATGTTTATGCACTCGATTTGTATCGAAAGATTAATGGAATGAGTTTACCATCATTATAATCTTTTATCCTAGAACAAATAGCCCATTTTGATGTAGAAATTGCTGAGTTTTCCGTCTTGTTCGTCAAGAGCTGCTGCCCAATCGACTGAAAGAATAAAGTTTTCGTTCATCGCAATTTTTAATCCCAATCCAGCCGACATGTGTGGACGGTACAGTGCTTTTTGGTCAAAGTTGAAATAATCATCGGGACTATCTCCGCCAGCAATAATTTTCGATTTCAATTCTTCTGTATCGCCAAGGTCAATTCCTTGAGTAATCATGCCAAAATCGAAGAATGGATTCACCCCGATATAGAAATGCTGTTTACCAATGTCGAAATGGCAAATTTTTGCTCTAAACTCGATATTTGCAAACAAATATCCGTCGGCATTGATTCTGTTTCGCATTATACCACGCAAGGAATTTCCTCCTCCAAGTCCTTCGTAAAGAACGCGTTGAAGGAATAATGTTTGTAGATAGGTGTTTGCGTAGAATGGCGATTTCCCAGCCAAAAGATTCTGTGTTCCAATGCGATAAGCAAAGGTTACTCTATCTTTATAAATAGGTACATAGTGGCGGAAATTGAAATTGAAACGTAGGTTATTGTATTCTGCTTGATTGCCAAATGCCTTGGAATTGAAAGCGGCAGAGTAACTTAAAAACGCATCGGTGTAAATACCACGTGAGGGATTTGCACGCTTGTCTCGACTATCGTAGGTGAAACCCGCATGTACATAAGGATGCCAACCTCCGTTTTGTTCATTTTTACTAATTAATCCCCAATCAATATATTTTTGATACAATCCGTCAACGTCTGGCAGTTTTTTGCTTTCATCTTTTTTGCCTTTATTGAGCATTTCAATGTTAACCTCATCAAGCAAATATCCCAAAACTCCAACGCCAACATTCCACTTCCAATGCCCAGAAATATTACCTTCAAGGTCAGCTGCTACACGAATCAAATCTCGTTTGTATTTATAAAAAGCTCTTGATTTATACGCTTCTGTATCCATTTTTGCAGGATCTTTTTTCCACTTGTGCCAACTTTGATTGTAAATGCTTTGATAGCCATTGAAACCATAAAAATCACACATTGCATCGGGAAGATAAGACGCATCAATTGTCAAACGATGATTAGGAATAAGAAACTTAGAATCGTAGAAGAAACGAAAAATTCCACAATGTTTTGTTGTGTAAGCAGCTTCTACATAGAAGTTATGAATGTATTCGGGGTAAATACTTCCATCGCCGTAATAATAAACATTTCCTAAAACTCCGCCTTGAAAACCCAAATCGGCATCGAAGGCAACACTTGGCAATGCACCAAATGTCCAACCTTTTTTGATTTTTTTCTTTGGCAGAGAGTCCGTCGCAAGAGAAATAGAATCGGTTTGAGCAGATATACTAACCGAAAGAGTTAATACGAAAAGGCTAAAAAATATTTTTTTCATTGTTAAAAGTTTTTACGAACATCTTTGATTAAAGATCTCAATTTTTTGTTACATAATAGTTTTATGTCAGAAATTGTTAATCGTGCGTTACGAATATAATCGTGGACAACTGCGTGTGCAGGTAATAAAAGAATTGTTGCGATTGCAGCCTGCCACCATATAAGTTTTGAGAATAAAATTGCAACAAGAATGACAAAAATAAATGGAGCTAAAAGCCAATTGATGACAAATCTTACAGAGTTACCAAAGGCTTTGTCCTTTATTTTTGTTACAACAAATTCAGATAAAACAAAAATAGGAAAATCTGCCACAAACGTTGCTAAAAAGTAGGGAAAGAAAAGAATTAAGCGAGCAATTCTCCCGATGAGTTTCCCTCCTAAATTTTTTGTTTTTAAGCTATTGGCAGAAATCTTATTTGCTTGGGCTAAATCGTGTATTTCTTTACTTTTTGCTATTAATGCACTTGCCTTTTGTGAATCTGTTGTTTTTAACGAATTGATTTTTTCGAGGATGAATTTGTTCTCTATCAAACGATTGTTTAGCGATTTCTTTTTATTTTGTTTTGAAAGATTTGTTTCGGAACAAACTTGGCATAATGTCAGCAACGAGTCGTAGTCTTCGTTGTCTGGAATATAGCAAATGCAACCTTTTAAACCATCGGTTAATAAATCCTTAAGTCCGTTTATTTGTTCGGCAACAGAAAGGGTAGAGTTTGCTTTTATATAAGAAGTTACGTTTATAGGTTCGCCTATTTCTACAAGTAAAGATGAACGAAAACGGAAAAAATTACCATACTCAATACCGAATGGTACGATGTAAATTGGCATTTTCTCTTCGATTTTTTCGTTGGCTTGTAAAGCGATTCTAAAAATACCTTTCCCCAAAGGAAGTAAACTATGCATCGGACGATGTCTTCCTTCGGGCATAATGCAAAATGGCACTTTGTCAGTCAATACATCAACCGCATATTTCATTATTTCATCGTTCTTTTGAAGATTGGAATAGCCATCACGAATACGCATAATTGGCATGATTTTCATCCAATTAAGTATTTTCTTCAATTTCGGATTTCTGAAAATATCGGCACGAGCTACAAATACTTTTGGCTTATGATTCAGTGCTAAAACAGCTAATGCATCTTGTAAGCAATTTGTGTGATTTGGTGCAAAAATAATAGCTCCATCGGTTGGAATTTTTTCAAGCCCAACATATTCACATCTACGATAAGCCATGAAAAACGATGCATTTACATAGTAGTGAGCAAAAGAATATATCCAATTTTTGTCTTGTATGCGTTTCATTTTATTTTCTGAAAAAGTGTTGCCACTAAAAGTCCTGATACAATGTGCCAAATTCCCCACCAAGCTGTTACAAGCATCATGCCACCGAGGGCAGTTTGACCTGCAAAAATAGGAGAACAAAGAAGGATTAGACCTAATCCTGAATTTTGAATTCCAATCTCGATAGTTAAAGCACGACGATCAGGTTTACTGGTTTTAAAAACTGTCCCAAGAATGAAACCTATACCTAATGCCAATGCATTGTGCATTAAGACAATTAAGAAAATCCATTTGATATTTTGGAAAAAGTCGTTAAAGCTATTGAACTGATTGAGATTGCCAATAACTGCAATAATAATCATCGCAATAAAAATAATGACCGAAACATTTTTTATCGGCTTTTTGATTTTCTCTGCCACTTTAGGTAAAAAATGAGTTGTTAACAATCCTAAAACAAGTGGAATGCCAAGGAGTATAATTACAGAAATAGCAATTTCGGAGAATGGAATGCGTAAGTAAGGAACTTCAATGCCTCGCTTCATAAAAAAGTTTACATAAAGATTCCCCCATAACGTAAAATTTAATGGTGTGATAACAGGAGCACAAGTTGTTGTTACGGCCGTCATTGATACCGAGAGTTCAGAATTTCCTTTCCCTAATGAAGTCATAAAGTTGGAAATGTTTCCACCAGGACAAGATGCTACCAAAATCATTCCCATAGCGATCATTGGTGTGATGTAATCACGTAGTAATATTACTAAAAGATACGTTAAGCAAGGAAGTAAAATCCATTGTCCGACTAATCCTAATAAGATTGATTTCGGTTTTGTGAAAACATCTTTGAATCGACCCGGAGTTACACCTAAAGCTACTCCATACATCACTAATGCCAGCACGATATTAAGAATATTTCCTTGAGGAGGAGTAATACGTATCTGGTCTAATGTTAATAATTGTTCATACATAAGACTATTGTTTTGGTTAAAAGTTTGGACAAATTTATAAGAAAGATTAAAAATAGCTGAATTTTATATGTTAAAAAAATAAAAGCGACATTTTATGTTGTCGCTAATATTTGTCAGAATAGACTGATTTGTCCTGTATCTTCGTCGATGTTTAGAGAACTATTGTTGGTGTTGTTTTGTTCCTCTAAATTTTCTGTTGGCGTATCAGTTTGTGGCGAATGTTCATTATTTATCGTTTCTGTAACTTCTGGTTCAGGAAATTTTGTCGGCTCTAGTTCGTGTATTTTATCGATTTCCCATATTGTGATGCGTTTACCTTTGGCTTTCATACTTTTAACTCCTATGAATTCATCGGCTTCGATAACAAGATTTTCGCGTAAACTACTATCTCCGCCAAAAATGATTTCAAATCGTGGGAAAGCAGTGTCAGTTATTAAAATCATTTTCGACTGATTATTCCCTAACATCGAAATTCGCTTTTTCGAAGAGTCGAGTTGGAATCTTTTTAGGTAAGGGAAATTTTGTTGGTCAACATCGAACAATGCAACTGTCCATATCTTGCGTGGATCAAATTTTTCAATTCTCAAAATATCTTCATCGTAGTGATTTTCAAGTTCGAATGAAGTTGTATAGTAATCACCATTTTTACAGATGACAAGGATTTCTTCGTTTTGGAAAAATTCGCCAAGGAAAGTTCCTCGCTTGTCAAAGTTTAAACGTAAAATATCAGAATCAAACCAAATAGGAGTTCCTCCTAAAGTGGAAGAGCCACGCTCTTTGAGCGAAATTTTTTGTACATCAAATTTGGTGAGAATATTTCCCATCGATTGGCGTCCTTTGATAGCTAATTCGCTAAAATCTTTTTCAAATATAAGATTTTTTATTCTTCGTGTAGTTGGTTTTAAGGTGATTTTTATGGTTTCGGCTTCACCATTTGGATTTGCTGAAAAATAAAAAATCTTAGAATTGGCTTCGCCTTGTGTTAGATCGTATTCTTTCTCACGTGTAACGCCATTAACAGCAAAACGTTTCATATAGAAAGCTCCGGATTTTCCATTGCGATAAACAACGTTGTAGGTTGTACGTTTGTCGTTTTTCTTGAAAATATCTAAATGGATAATATTTTTCCCAACAAAGAGTTTTTCTGATATACGAACCACTTTGTATTTTCCGTCTTTGTAGAAGAGAATAACATCATCCATATCAGAACAATTGCAAACAAATTCATCTTTTTTGAGCCCAGTACCGATGAAACCTTCTTCCCGATTTATATAGAGTTTTTCATTTGCTTCAACTACTTTGGCGGCTTCAATTGTTTCAAAATTTTTGATTTCGGTCAAACGAGTATATTGTGCTCCGTATTTCTTTTTCAACGACTTAAACCAATCAATCGTGTATTTTACAATTTGTGCAATGTGCGTTTCGCATTCCTTTATTTGTGCTTGTAAAGCGATGATGTGTTCTTGTGCTTTATCAGAATTGAATTTTAAAATACGAGCCATTTTTATTTCTAACAAACGCTGCAAATCTTCGGTTGTAACTTCGCGAATGAAATCCTTTTTGAAAGGCGTTAAACGTTTGTCGATATGAGTTAAAGCAAGTTCGTTTGAAGTAGCATTTTCAAATTCCTTGTCTTTGTATATTCTTTCTTCTATAAAGATTTTTTCGAGAGAAGAGTAGTGAAGTTGTTCCAATAATTCGTTTCTCTGAATCTCTAATTCTAATTTCAATAGATTTTTTGTAGCCTCAGCACTATGTTTTAAAACGTAAGAAACGTTTGTGAATAGAGGTTTGTTGTCTTGGATTACACAACAATTAGGCGAATAACTAACTTCACAATTTGTAAAAGCATAAAGGGCATCAATTGTTTTATCTGACGAGGTTTTCGCTTCTAAATGAATAAGAATTTCAACTTTGTCGGAAGTCATATCTTCCACTTTTTTAATGTTGATTTTTCCTTTCTCGTTAGCTTTTACAATAGACTCCATTAGTTTCCCTGACGTTACTCCGTAAGGCGTGTCTGTGATTACTAATGTTTTGTGGTCGAGTTTTTCTATATGTACTCTAATTTTTATTTTACCGCCTCTTTCGCCATCATTGTATTTATTAACATCGATAGAACCTCCCGTAGGAAAATCAGGATAAAGCGTAAAATCTTCTCCTTTTAGATAAGCTATAGAAGCATCAATTAATTCCTTGAAGTTGTGAGGAAGAATCTTTGAGTTAAGACCAAGACCAATACCTTCGGTGCCTTGTGCAAGTAAGAGTGGAAATTTGACAGGAAGATAAATAGGCTCTTTGTTTCGTCCATCGTAAGAAAGTTTCCATTCTGTTGTTTTAGGATTGAATACAGCATCAAGAGCGAATTTTGACAAGCGTGCTTCGATGTAACGTGGAGCCGCTGCCGAATCACCTGTCATAATATTCCCCCAGTTCCCTTGGCAATCGACTAAAAGATTTTTTTGACCAATGGTTACTAATGCATCGTAGATAGATGCATCTCCGTGTGGGTGAAACTGCATTGTATGCCCAACAATATTTGCAACTTTATTGAAACGCCCATCGTTCATTCTTCGCATAGAGTGCAATACACGACGTTGAACGGGTTTTAGCCCATCGTTGATATGAGGAATCGCACGCTCAAGATTTACGTACGAAGCATAGTCTAAAAACCATGTTTGATACATTCCCGAAAGATGATGCTTACTGCTTTCATCGTTAAGAGAAGGTACTTTGTATGTAGAATTGTGTAAAGGTGTTTCTTCGTTTAACAATTCTTCTTGATTCTCATTTTTCTCTACTAATTCTTCGTCGTTGTCAATTGTATTAGGCATATACTTTTTTGTGCTAAAATTCTCACAAAAATAGTGAATAATGCGGAATTCTCAAAAAACGATTTTTTTTGAGAGATTGTGAAAATAAGAAAAAGCTTTCCGTTTTAGAATGCTTTTCTTTAAATTCCTAGTAAAGAATCTTACCAGAAAACAGTCGTTTTTTCATATTATAAACGAACAGATATATACGCACTTGTCCTTTCTTCTCAAATTCAAATATTGCTCCGTTAGAGTCTTTACTGCATAAATCGCTGTTTGGATCAATTACAGGTATTTGTTGTATGTCAATCATTCTTCCATTTGGATCGAAGATGTAAACATATACATTGCTACGTTTTGAACTTGCTTTCCAACGACCGCCTCCTAAAGCCGTCCAACATATATCATCGGAAGTTGGTTCGTCGCCAGGATTTTCGGTTGAGTATTTGAATAGAATCTTATATTGCGAAGTTGATAAATCTTCTGCTTGGCAAGTGATAATAGTTTCTTCTCCTATTGGTTTTTTTATAATAGATATTGTTTGAGAATTTTCTTGCTTTATTGGTAATATTTCTGGAATAGTATCTCCTTGATAGAGTAGGTATTCGTAGTAGAATTTTGTCGGATCAAAATCCTCTATTGAGAATCCGTTGAGTTTGATGTCTTTCAAAAGTGAGTTGTTCGATAATAGAATTTCTACCGTGATGACGTAAACGTTTTGAAGCCCATTTTCAGCTGTTACAGAGATTAAAAATTCTGTAGGTTTTGTTTGAGAGATGGTTACTGTTTGTGAAATCTCTCCAACAACAAAGCTAATATCTTCTTGTACGATAATACTGCTTGTGTCAGTGCCTATGGGATATACCAACGTATAAACTGTAGAATCAGGATTAAATGTGTCGGCAATGTTTCCAGCATCGTAATTGCCAAAATAAACCTCATAAGGATCGTTTTGCTTTGTTCCGATTGTTACACCTTCTACTTGTAAGTCGGCAAGTTTGTTATTATCCGATTTTAATACCTCAAAACTAATAGTGTAAGTCTCAGATGCTATCCCGTCTTGTGCAATAATGGTAATTGTTGCCGATTCTATGCCGTTTGTTTCAAGAGTTGCACTTGTAATGTCAGGCACTGTTGTTGTCCAAGTAATTTCCGGTAATTCGGTTGTCCCTACTGGTAGAGCTACGTGATATTCATAATCGTTAGAACTGAAATTTTCATTACTTACAAATCCATTTGCAGTCGTGCTTATCAATTCTCCACCGATGAATATTCCGCTGAGTGTTGCATCAGACGAAGGTAAAATGTTGAACGAAATGGTGTAAGTGTTTTGGCTTATTCCATCTTCGGCAGTAACGTTGATAATTGTTTTCCCATTGATTGTAGTAGCAGACGTAATAACAATCTCTTGCGTTTCTTCTTGTTTTTCGCAAGTAATATTAGGTATAATAGTTGTTCCATAAGGTAGATCTACCACATAATTGAAAGTAGTTTCATCGAAACCTTGAATTTCATTTCCATCTACATAAATCATTTTCAAAAGAGCATTGTTAGATTTCTTTTTAATGATGTGAAGGACGTAAATGGTAGAATCGATTTCATTTTCTGCAATAACTTTTATTACAAGGTCGCATTCTGTTTTGCTAATGCTAATAGTGTCGGTTGTTATTGTTTGACACGATTCATGACTAGAAACAAGTTTTATTTCAGGATAAGTTGTTCTGTCGTTTGGGAATAGAATAGTGTATTCTAATTCGTTTGCAGCAAAATCTTTGTCACATTCGTAGTGGAGCGATGTTTCACTTAACGTTTCTCCGTCAATTTGAATGTCGCTCAACGAACTATTGTCGCAAGGCGTAACGCTGAAAGCGATAGTATATGTTTCGGTTGCAATGCCGTTTTCTGCTATTACTACGATTGTTGTAATTCCATTTGTTCCGTTAGTAGTTATGGTAATGTTTTGTTCATTTGCACCAGAAATTGCAACAATATCAGGCATTGTTTCGGTGTGCATTGGAAGTTCGTAGTCGTAATTAAACGTATTTGCAACAAAGCCAGCCAAAGGATTTCCGTTTATTTCAATTCCGCCAAGTAGAGCGTTATCCGATTTTGGTTGCGACGATTCTATATCTATCGTATAAATCTGGCTGATAGTACCGTTTTCTGCTGTTACCGTAATGATTATTTGCGATTCGTGAGTTGTGATTTCTACACTTTGATTTTCGTCGCCTTTTTCAATGGCAATGTCAGGTATTGTATCAGAAACAATGGTATAGTTGAATGAATCTTTTTCGAATCCATCAATCTTAACATTTTCTGCCAAAATACCATCTAAATATGCATTAGATGAAACCACATTGCTAAAGGTAAGTTTGTAACGATTTTTCGCTGCAACACTATTTTCAATGTTCCAAACTACAGAATCGGTATAAATGGTTGTAGTGAGCGAATCGGCAGGAAATTCTTTTTCATAAGTAAGGTAAATTTCAGCATTTCTCACAATATTGTATTCGTAAATATCGGCATTGAACGCTGGCGAAATTTCGTTGTTGGTAGCCGTAATTGTTGCCAATTTTGCATTGGTTTCTTCTTTGGTACGAGTGAAGTTAATTGTATATGTTTTTTCACTTGTTCCGTTTTCGGCTACAACGTGAAGTGTTGCAGTCTCGCCAGTGGTCATTGTTACGGTTTGCCCGTCGCTGTTTTTATCAAATGAAATCATTGGTAATGTAGCGTTAGAGGCTAAAGCAACGTTGTATTCCGAAATGTTTTCGTCGAAAGCAAAGTCAGCAGGATTTCCTTCGATTGAAATCTCTTTCAATGTTGCAACGTCCGATTTCTCTTCCACGAAGTTGATAGAATAGGTTGTTGCAGAACCATTTTCAGCTGTAACTACGATGGTTGCCGTATTTATTCCATCTGTATTTATTTTCACAACTTGATGCATACTTCCGCAAATAGCTTCAATGTCTGGTGTGCGAGTAGTCCCATTGACTACTGCGTAAGAATAAGTAAGTTTGTTTGATTCAAAATCAGCCAATGCAACACCATTTATTTTTATTCCTTTTAATTGGTTGTTGCTCGATTTTGGGCGATTTAAATTAAACGAATAATTGGTTGAAGTTCCATCTTCGGCTTTAGAGTTGATGGTAACTTCTCGTAGCATATTAGCACCGCTTTCGGTTTCTGTTTCAGCTATCTGAATAGTATGTTCTTGGTCAGGAACTTCGCCTACAGCACTTATTGCAGGAATGCCTTGATATTCTGCATCAATAGTATAGTTGTTCGTTACAGAATTACTTACACCATCAATAACAATGTTGGTAAGTGTAGAACTATGTGCAAAACGGATGTAATCCACGTAAAGTTCAGAACCATGACCAGAATAGTTAGTAAGCCCTCCCAAATCGGAAGCATTATCCGTATGTGTACTATTGATGGAAATGTTCATGCTTGTGGGCGATTTGATTAAATTATAATTCAAATCAAAAGTTTTGGTTACATAGTTGTTAGATACTTCTGAATCTTTATGATCCACAAACTGAATAGATGTAGCATCATCCGCCATCCACAAGCCAAGCTTCATGTTGTTAATTTTCTTCTCTTTTTTGGTGTATTTATAGCTAAAAGAGAATTGATCGGGCGTATTTCTAAAGGGAATACCACCTGATATGGAAGACGTGGAATTTCCTGAGTTCGTAAGATTTAAGGCCATATTGCCTATGGTCATCATACCAGGAACGGCACCACAAATACTATAATGTTCGTCGTGCGAAGTTAATTTAGCAACACCGCCACCTGCATTCTGAACTTCAGAACCTGTAGTATACGTATCATATTCAATCACTAAATAATACGTATATTTATCTGCGCAATCCGCAGGAACAGTCCAGCCAGTAGGTTTAGGTGCATTATTGTATTTAGCAGTGGTCCATTCGTTAAACTCTCCGTTGGGAATAATATCACTCGGATAGTAGAAATAAATATCGTAAATCTTGGTAGGATGTGCTGGGTCGTTTTGGTCGGAAACTTTTAACTGTACGTGTTTTGTGTTTTCGATCGTATGTTCTACAATAGCATCGTTGGAGTTTGTGTATTCTATTGAGGGTTGTTCGCCTACAGGATTGTTTACATTTACTACATAGGTGTATTTATTTGGATCATAACCTGCAATGGCCGTTCCGTTTACTTTGATTTCAGACAATGCTGTTCGCGGTAAACCTATTTTTGGAGTAAAGGTGTAAACAGTGCCTGATGTTTTGGTTATTTTAAGTTCTAAATCTACCATGATGCCACCATTGTCGGCTGTGAAGTTCTCTGAAGCAGTGCTTGGTGTACGACCGCAAGGATATTGTGCTCCTTGATCGTTACCATCATTACCAGCAGGAGAGTTCCAGTCTATGGTATAACGCATCGTATAGGTTCCTACTTTTGTATCGGAAGGGATAGTAAATTCTTTTGGATATGCGTAATCTCGTGTATAATAAACGCCATCGACGATGTTTTTTGGAGAAGCTACATATTCTCCATCATCCGAAAAATCTCCATCATTATTCCAGTCTACATAGATATGACCTTGCATCCATTCTCCAGTATAATTAGGAGTGGTTGTAATAGTTTCACCGTTGCTTACTTCGAGCGTTTTAGAACTTCTTAGGTCGTAATACAATTTATTTGTAGAAGTTGCTCCAACAGTTTGCAAAGTTCCGCTCGACAGAGAAGCTCCTTGATTGCCAGCAAAAGTCAAAGAAGAAAGTCCACGAGATGTGTGTGTGGCACTTCCCTCTTGATCGCTGAGCGAACAACTCATAGTTGCTGCACGTACGGCAACATCGTTATCCTCTTCGTCAAAAGGAGACGTTACGATTATTGTAGTTGGAGCGTAAAGACCTCCATTGTTAATTGTAACGGTTTGCTCGGGGAAATTTTTCACACAAGTAATGTCAGGAAATTCAGTAGTACCATAAGGTATTACAACTTCAGCATTACTAGTAAATGCACCAACACCTTCGACAATAATGCTTGTCAAGACGTTTTCTTTTCCGCTTGGAGCGACGTTGTAAACCAAACGATAAACACGCTTGTCGCCGTTTTCGGCGGTAACGGTAATGCTTGTTGTATCGTTGATGTTTTTTGAAATTATTTCAACTGTTTGCTCGTCAACGCTTTTCCCAAAATCGATTGTAGGAGCTGTGGTAGAGCCGTAGGGAAGTGTTACGTTGTAGAACAATGTTTCTTTATCAAAGTTCAATTCTCCATTGCTCAACGAGATGTATTCCAATGTTGTGTCGTCCGATTTTTTTACAGGGAAAGAAATGATATAGTCTTGCGTTGTTCCGTCCTCTGCTTCAACGTGCAAGGTCGTTGTTTTATTTATTTTACCATAACTGATGGTAACGGTTTGCCCTTTTTGTCCAACAACAGGATGAATATTAGGCACTACTTTTGTTCGCCAAGCAAGCGTATCTATGTAAACGAATTTGTCGCTGGCAAAGTCGGGTAGCGAAACGAATGTTTGCGTTGCGTTATCGAAAAGTCTAATGTCTTTCAAAAGAGCATTTCCACTCGGAGCAATGTTGAAATTGATGGTATAAGTGCGTTTATCGCCATTTTCTGCTGTAACAACAAGCGAATAATTGTCGTTAGCAAAATTGTCGATAAGCACAACTGACTGCAATGGATCATCTTTTTCGTAAGTAACCGAAGGCGTTGAATCATCTGTTAGATTTATGCTATAATCGGTAATTGTTTTGTCAAAACCAGCAATATTAACGCCATTTACGGCAATATTTTTCAAGTAGTTGTTGCTCGATTGTTGATAAGTAAATTTTATTGTGTAAATGTTGTAAGAATCGCCGGTTTCAGAATAAACCTTTATAATCGCAGTTCCGTTGAGCAAAGGTTTTACGATTTCAACGGTTTGATTTGGGAATTCTGTTTCTACTTCAATGGTAGGACAAGAGGTCGCATCGTCAGGAAGAATGTAAACGTAATCCAACGAATCTTTTTGGAATCCGTCAATATCAACTCCACCGACTTTGATGTTTATTAAATTTGCATCGGTTGATTTTAATACAGAAAATGCTATTTGATAAGTTGTTACGCTTGTCCCGTTTTCTGCTGTTACACGAATGTTGGTGGTACCATTTACGTTGCCTTTTAGTATTGTAATGGTTTGGTTTTCTTCGCCTTTTTCACAAGTGATTTCAGGAATCGAGGTTGTTCCGATAGGCAGTTCGTAAGCGTAATTTGTGTTATCGGGTTTGAAATTAGGAATGGAAATTCCACCGATTTTAATGTCGTTCAACGTCGAAATATCCGATTTGAAAACCGAGAAATTTATTTTGTAGGTTTTTGTCAAACCGCTTTGCGATGTTACTTTTATTGAATACGTTCCTTCTACACCGTTGCTTATAGTTACAATAGTTTGATAAGCGTCGCCTTGTGTGTATGTGATTTCTGGAAGTACGCTTGTCCCTTGTGGTAAAACATAATTGTAGTTAGTTGTTTCTGGAGAAAATCCATCTAAAGGAACACCGCCGATGCTTATTCCTTGTAAATTACAATTAGTTGAAGCAACTATCTTAAACGTTAGTTTATATGTTTTTGGAGTAGGATTTCCTTGCGTTGAAACTTCTATAATGTAAATCCCTTCAAGACCGTTGTTTTGGTGAACAATAGTTTGCTCTCCTTCGGGATAAGCCGATACTGCAACAATTTCAGGAACTTCTGTTGTGCCTTGAGGAAGTTCTACAACGTAGTTTGTTTTGGTTGGGTTGAATCCGTTGATGGCATTGCCACCAACCAAAATGTTTGTTAGGGTATTGTCGCTTAATTTTCCTACAGTAAAGTTAATCGTATAAGTAGTGGAGTAGTTTTTGTCTTGTGCATACGATTTTATAGTAACAACACAAGGTAATGTTTCTGAAGAATAACTTATTTCGTAAGTTTGTTTGTCTTCTCCTTTGACAACTTCTATGTTAGGGATATCGGTTGTTCCGTAGGGTAGTTCTATGTTGTATGGTCCTGAGTTGTAACCGTTAAATCCAGCAATAGAATTTCCGTTGTATGTGATATTGTTCAATCGAGAGTTGTCCGACTGTTTGGAAACAAAGTAAACTTTGTAAGTGGTTGTTGATGATCCGTCTTCAGCTTTTACGGTTATCAAAGTTGGGTCGCCATCAACCTCTCCTTCTTTGATTGTAATCTCGCTACCAGAGAGTTCGCGACCGCTTCGTTTGGCGAGAATGTTTGGAATCTCTGTAGCTCCTAATCCTAACGTGTAGGTGTATTCTAATACATTAGGTTTGAACTCTTGGAATTTTATATAATTAATGTATAGTTCGTGAATAGCGGAACTATATATTAGACGAGCATCGTCAACATAAAGTGTATTCCCCGCATATACTTCGTTTGAACGTCCGTTAGGATAATTCCCTGCAGAAAAAATGATGTTCATTTTTTGGGGAATCTCATTGTTGTAATACTTAATTGGAACTTTCACTTCCGTCCAAGAATTATAAACTTTTTTCTCGTTCAATCTTGCTTCGGCTATTTGTGTGGCAAAAGTAGTTGTTCCGCAAGCGTTGGGGTCTGTAGCACTACGAATGTCCGACTCCTCGTCGGTATGTGTAGTAGATGTACATCCTCCTCCTGAGTTTCTATAACTATTGGCTGATGAAGTGCCTTTCCAAGAATAGTAAACTATGTTGTAATCTTCAGTAGTTGCTTTAGAGCCTGTACGTTTAATCCATACGGCCAAAGTATCGGGGCGGTAAGAAAATGAGATACCACCATCGGTTCCTGCTGTAGCAGAACTTACGGTTAACCCTTCGAGATAACTCCAAGGTTTACCTAAAGTTAAGTAAGCAGGAGCTTCGCGAGTGATACCCATAGCACCTACTTCTTTGTTTTCCAATTTCGCACAATTTCCACTTCTACCGGTATCTTTGCTTATAAAAGTAAACTTAAATCCTGCTTGGTCTACGTTGCTGCCGTGCCAAGCAGCTAATTGTGGATTCCCGTCGAAACTATCTGACCAATTTTCAAAACTAGCGTCGGGGAGTTGTTGTGCTGATAGGTTAAGGGAGAGTGATACAATGAATATTATAATAGAAAAAAGTGTAATGTTTTTATTCATAAAATATGTCGTGTTAAAATTGTTGCAAAATTACATAATTGCTTAATTATAATAAAACATTCTTTGTAAAAAAATGTTCGATGCGAAATCTAATTTGTTTATTTATAATTGTTTAAAAGAAAAGTCAGGCTTGTTGTTTATGGATTTTTATAAAAAACGTATTAGAAATTTTGTTTTTCAAAAAAAAGTGTTGTATTTTTGCAACGTTTTTACGGGGTGTAGCGCAGTCCGGTTAGCGCACCTGCTTTGGGAGCAGGGGGTCGTGGGTTCGAATCCCGCTACCCCGACAAACAAAAAGCACTTACTTTGTAAGTGCTTTAATGGTGGGCGTAGCTCAGTTGGTTAGAGTAGTGGATTGTGGTTCCATTGGTCGTGGGTTCGAGTCCCATCGTCCACCCCAAAAGCAAATAAAAAAAGGATAGCCTTGCTATCCTTTTTTTATTTGCTTTATTTTAAAGTTTCTACTATATGTGCAACATCATTCTCATCTAAATTAAACCACTCTCCTCTTATTCTTTTGCTGCTATATACCTTATGTAAAGCCGATTCTATGGCTTCGGCAATTAGTCTTGTCGGATATTCTTTTGCCGCTACAAGTTCAATAGTTGGTTTGTCGCTTTGTAACGTATGCTCTCTATATCTTGGGTTATTTGAAATCCCTATCTTATGAAAATTATTTGTCGTATCTATCATCAAATATACATAACAAGTACCAGTTTTATTAGAAGCAATCTCTTCCGCAGTTTCCTCTTGTACATCTTCCTCTTCAGGAGTATTTTCTTTTATTAATCGATTAAACTCTATCACAAAATCTTGAAACACCTCTTGAGAAAGGCTTAAGGTAACTTTATTAACATTATTGTAATCACAGCAACATTGATTTGAGCCCGAAGATATTTGCAATCCATCCTCATTTATTATTTGCCATTTTACAAATTTCTTTTCTTCTAATTGCTTTAGATTTTCCGGTGAAAGTGAAAATTTTAAGATTGAATCAGAAGGACAATTTACTAATTTTATTGGGTTTGCGATTGGTGTCAGTATAATAACTATATTGTCTTCTAGCAATAAATGTAATGAACATTTTTTATTAAGATTAATATTTTTTCTCTCATATCTTAAACCTAAATAA
>JAZSBO010000012.1:0-3641 GCA_045602425.1 Paludibacteraceae bacterium
GTGCTTTGCTGTCTGAATCAAATTTATTCAAAGATCACTTTCTTTCTTTTTCTAACCACCTTCGTAGTCAGGCTTCCTTTTCAAAAGCGAGTGCAAAGATAGAACCTTTTTTATTCCCCACCAAATGTTTTGACGAAAAAAATTTGAAAAATTTTGAAAGTTTTTCTTAACTCGCTTATAATCAGAATACTATTTTTAAACGTTTTTTGAACTTTTTTCCCTCTTATACGTTACTACAACAAAAAATAGACCGAATATTGTCGATAACAGAGTTTTTTTTTATTTCAGGTGGCAGGATTCTGTGTCAAATTTCAAAATTCAGGTGTAAGTTTCAGGTTTCAGGGATGCAACTACCCAACTTTCCACCCTGCCTGAAAGGCAGTACCTTGAATGGATTCAGGTTTCAGATATGATTTTACCAAACACATCTCCCTGCATGGAAGGCAGTACTGAGCGAAGCGATGGTAGCCTGGGACACAGTCTCAGGAAAATAGCGATGGTAGCCCGGAACGCAGTATCAGGACAATTCAAAACAGGGCGAATGCGATTCGCCCCAACGGCAGGGACCATAATATAATAACGAACCCGTTGGAGGAGTACTGAAATATCGGAGAGTTAATCTCTTGAAACCAGAATCTTGAAACGTGCGTCAGCACCCTGAAACCTAAAACACACGATGTGCATTGAAACTTGAAGCTTAGTACTCTGTGCTGTCTGATTGCCAATCCTCCTATTACTCAAAATCTTTGAAAAAAGGTAAATCTACCTTCTTTAAATAAAATTCAAATTGAGCATCATCAATATTCTCTTCAATCATATTGACGTAAGAGTCCTCAATAGACCCATCCTTTCGAATTAACTCCATAGTTTGCTCCGCATTCAAATATAGACATAATCTCTCTGCCTTAAATTTAACAAACATAACAGGAGTATATGCTCCCGACAATAAGGTTGCATTCTCAAGCTCAATGCGAGCCGGATTTTGATATACCTGATAATAACTTCCACGATAATACTCCAATGTACCATCCTCATATCGTTGAGCAAAATAGACAACAGAATCTTTAAAATAAAGCACTCCATTATGAAGTCGCTCTTGAACGTTTTCTAACAAAGACTCTTTTAAAGAAGGAAGAAGAATCGCCAACGGATTTGCAGTATTATAATTTAATTGGCACTCAAAATCTTCAAACTCCCAACCTCCATTCATTACATTTTGTGAAACTTCCTCGTCAGAAATACCTTCTACTTCATCACTATTACACGAAAATAGAAGTATAGCGAGACTAAAGCAAATAAACAAAAAATTCCATCTTTTCATTACCCTATCGTTTTATCAGTCAACTTCTAAAAACAACATTATTAACTATGCGTAGAAGTCAACGTAAATTAATTTTACCAACATTACTTACTGCGCAAATATATATCTTTTTTTCATATTTCAAATGATATGCTGAGAATTTCTGCGCTAAATGTTTTTTCGCATCATGGTTTTAATCTTTTAATTTTTAAAGAAATAGCACATCTTGCTTAGCCGACCGGCAGGAATACAAATGGATGTTTCAAGTTTCAGTAGGGATCCAACTGAAACTTGAAACACAAGTGATTGCATTAGCACTTACCATCAGTCTAAGTTAAAGGTCTTGCCTTTGACCAACCAAGCTATACCAAACAAAATAAGTAATATAGCCTCGAAAATCATGGTAAAATAACCTGGTAAGAACTTGAATAATTCTGCCAACAAGAAAAATACCAGACAAACTATCATACCCCAACCACAAATCCTAAAAATTAGTTTCTTTGTGGCTCCGTTTCCTTTGGTGAATTGCATAAGTATATTAAGACTGAAAAAGAAAAAAAGAAGTCCTGCACATATACAATGTATGATGTGACTGGTGCCGGGATTTAGTTGAAACAAGCCAAACTGAGAATTTGGATCTAACCAAACTGTATTACAAGGAAAAAAAATCACTCCAAGTGCTAAAATTCCAGATATAATATTAATTATTTGATCACTTTTATCATAACCTTGATAGGTCATCAAAAATATGGCAGAACAGCTAAGCATCATAGTGAGCACAGGGGACAAATGATAGGTGGCACTCAAACTATAATACCACTCGTCCGGTCTCTCCTCTATGGATAGACAACTTAACAAACACAATACCGGCAATAAAATTCCAAGCCAGCCAATAACCTTTCTCTGAGTCAAATAAGACAATGTTAATGCATCAGACATAACTAAAAATTTAAAATGGTAACACAAAAGGTGAGTTTTATATTTTTCACCTACTTAATTAATAAAAGTATAAATTGTAATTGTATCACTTCTTGAAGTTAATTCACTTCCTTTATAATTTTTTACGTTTGCTTCGAATTCCTTATACCACAACAATTCATAATTAGGTGTTATCTTCATTATTGAACAAGTGAGCCTATTAGAATTATTCTGAACTTGCCCATCAGGCATCTCTAATCTACTCGCATAACCAACTGATAGATATACATTCCCCCTCTTATCAAAACAAAAACAATTTATACTTGGGGTCCACTCCTCAGTACATTTGAATTGCAACAACTTTTCCAAAGCCAAACTTCTATCCCCTTCGGAGATTAGGAATGTACTAAGCGTGTCATTAGAGAATATTCCCATAAATGGGAAAGATAGCATCGCGAATAACAATGCTATCTTGAATATAACTTGTTTCATTTTACTACAAATGTTGATGAACATACTTTATTGTCTATCATCACCTTAAGCACGTATGTGTTAGATGGTAATTGGTTTCCTAAATAGTGATTATGATCTGCCGCATGATTCATTTGCGGTCCATAGTGGCAACAACACCTATACTTACAAAAGGAGAGTATCGAAGTTAGCCGAAAAAAAGGAAACAAAAACTTTTTCATTATATATTTTTTTAATATTTGTTCACCTTTCATTCCTAAAAACCATGTATCACATAAAACACAACAACACAAAAATCCCCCTCTATGGGAACACCGATCTGCTGTATTGTTTACGCAGTTCCAAGTTGTAAGGTGACTTTACCCTAAAAACGAACGCAAAGGTAAGAATTTATAAATTAATGTAAAACTTTTGAAAAATTTAATTTTTTAGATAAAAATTAGTCTGTACTAATTACTCACACACACTCCTTTTTACAAACCTTGTCACTAAAACATCTTTTCCTCTTATTATGCGCAATATATAGGTACCTTGTAGGAGGTGTAAGATTTTAATTTCGCCGTCTTGTAGCACACCGGAATCTACCATCTTGCCCTCTACCGAGACAATTTCATACACTAAACCATCCGGAACATCTATAAAAATATACTCTGTTGCCGGATTGGGATAGATATTCTCAATGCTTATTGAAATGCTTTCGACTTGCGTATTACCTTGCTCACAGCAATAGACCTTGCTCAGTGCACTTGTGGCTCTGTCTGCGTATGTGGCGGTGGCTGATAGGCAAATAGGATTCTCACCAAATTTCTCTATAGGAATAGTTGCTGTAAAAGCCCCCTCTGCATCACTTTCTACTGCAGTTAAGTATTCCAATGCGCTTTGCTCCGCCTGACTGCTACGAAATATCTCAACTACGGAATTGGCTCCGGAAACTCCGGTAACAATAAGTTTA
>JAZSBO010000013.1:0-26597 GCA_045602425.1 Paludibacteraceae bacterium
GAAAAATGGCACCTGCCTCCTCCATCTGTTGCCATTGCTCTAAAGTAAAGGTGTTATGTACCGCGTAATACTCTCTACTCCAATGTCCATACGCACCACTATTAAAGGTAAGCCCCTCTATCCCCACCCAATCATCGGGCAACAAGATCAGACCATTCACACCATTGATATGGGCAATGCCATTTAGTGCCGCAGCATTAGGGCGAGAAGATAAGATATAGTTCCATTCATCGGCACTCATCGTGCGCCAAGTATTGGCAGCGTCTGTGCCAATTATGTTTGTAGCCCAGTCCACAAAAGTTGTGTATGAACTATTATCTTTTACCATACGTGTTGGTTCGTTGCCCGTTCCCCAACCAAACAAATCAATCCAGCCGTCATAAGTGGTAGAGATATTGGTGTTTTCATTGCCTACGACATCGGTTTGGTTCTCAGCAAAACGCCATTGGTTGTTGAGAGGGTGATATTGTAAGTTAGCGGGAGAAAAATAAACCTTCTTGTCGGCAGACACAGAAAATGCAGCAGGAGTGAAATTTGAAACGGGAGCATCGGAAGAGTCGCCTTCGTCTTCGCCAAGGTCAGAAGCTGATCCTCCGCCGTTGTTTTCAGTTGAACCGCTTTGCTCGGTTTGTTCTTCCTGTATGGGATTGTCGGGTTCGTTACCTTTTTTGTCGTCGCACGAAGCGAATCCAAAACTCAATACAGCAAATAGCACTGCTGCGAATAAAAAATTCTTTCTTTTCATTGTCTTTATATTTTTTGTTAATGTCAAACAAAAAACAAAGGTAACATCTTTCAAAAGAAATTACAATAAAAAAGCAGGATGACACGTGTCGCCCTGCTTTTCGTGCTTCTATGAAGAAAGATTTATTTCATAACAAAACGGAAGTGTGAACCGTAACGTTCGAAAGCTTGGCGTTCGAGCTCCTCACGGTGGTCAGGATGTGCTACGCTAATGATAAGTTTTGCACGTTCTTGTAAGGTTTTACCATACAAGTTTACCGCACCATATTCGGTCACAAACCAGTGCATGTGGTTACGAGTGGTTACCACTCCAGCACCCGAGTTGAGCACGTTAGCAATTTTGCTCACACCTTTGTTGGTTACCGAAGGCATTGCAATAATCGATTTTCCTCCTTTGGAGCGAGAAGCACCATACACAAAGTCGATTTGTCCGCCTACACCCGAGTAGAACTTCGTACCAAGCGAGTCGGCACAAACTTGTCCCGTAAGGTCAACTTGCAAAGCCGAGTTGATGGCGGTTACTTTGTCGTTTTGGCAAATGATGAAAGGGTCGTTGGTGTAACCCACGTCCATCATCTTCACCATAGGGTTATTGTCGATAAAGTCATACACTTTTTGCGACCCCATCAAGAAGGTAGAAACCATTTGTCCTTTGTCCAACTTTTTGTTTGCTCCGTTGATAACGCCTTTTTCTACCAACTGAAGAACACCGTCGGCAAACATTTCGGTGTGGATACCAAGGTTTTTGTGGTTGCCAAGTTGAGCCAACACAGCATTTGGAATTGCTCCAATACCCATTTGCAAACAAGCTCCATCTTCGATCAAAGCAGCACAATTTTTACCAATAGCCGTTTCAATTTCGTTTGGTTCGCTAAAGTGAGCTGGTTCAAGTGGAGTATCATCTTCCACAAAAATATCAATCATCGACATTGGAATCAGCGCATCGCCAAAAGCACGAGGCACGTTTTTGTTTACCACCGCAATAACGTAGTCGGCTGTTTCGATAGCTGCCAAAGTTGCATCAACAGAAGTCCCAAGCGAAACAAATCCGTGTTGGTCAGGAGGACAAACCTGAATCATTGCCACGTTACACTTAATGTAACCTTCGCGATAAAGACGTTGAGTTTCGCTCAAGAAAATAGGGATATAATCGGCATATCCTGCTTGAACGTTTTTACGAACGTTGCTACCCACAAAAAATGCATCGTGTTGGAACACGCCTTCGTAGCGAGGTTCGGTGTAAGGAGCAGGACCTTCTGTATGAAGGTGATGAATGTGAACATCTTTCAATTCGCCTGCATCGCCACGACGACACATTGCTTCGATTAAACATTGAGGAGCACTTGCTACGCTACTCAAATGCACATGATCGCCCGATTTTATCACCTTTACGGCCTCGTCGGGAGTTACTGTTTTGTAATTGATTAAAGCCATTTTTTTATAATTTTTTAGGTTGAATTAATTCTATCACTTCACAAATGCTAAGCAAAGTTTGCTCACCAGTTTGCATGTTTTTGAGCATTACTTTGTTTTCTCTCAATTCGTTTTCGCCCACAATGGCAACAAACGGAATTTTGTTGTTGTCGGCGTAAGTCATCTGTTTCTTTATTTTTGTTAGTTCAGGATAAATCTCCGTATTGATTCCCTCGCTACGCGTTGTGGCTGCCATTTTTACGCAAGCGTCTAATTCGTTTTTGCCAAAAGCAACAAAGAGGAGTTGTGTGCGTTCTACGGCGTTTTTCGGATACAAATCCAATTGGTTCAGCACATCGTAAATGCGGTCGGCGCCAAAGGAGATGCCCACTCCCGAAACACCCGAAAGACCAAAAACGCCCGTTAAATTATCGTAGCGTCCTCCGCCACTGATGCTTCCGATAGCAACATCTAGAGCTTTTACCTCAAGAATTGCTCCTGTGTAGTAGTTCAATCCACGAGCTAACGTAAGATCAAGTTCTACGTCGTATTGCATTGGCAAATTGCCGATGGAAGAAAGTATGGTTGACGTTTCTTCAATACCTTTAAGACCAATTTCTGAAGTAGCAAGGAGTTGTTGCAACTTTTCGAGTTTTTCGGCGTTGGTTCCGCTAAGCAACAAAACGGGTTGCAACTTTTCGACAGCCGAAGCCGAAATGCCTTTTTCTAAAAGTTCGGCATTGACATTTTCTAAACCAATTTTATCCAATTTGTCAATTGCCACCGTAATATCAACAATATGTTCGGGTTCGCCAATGTATTCGGCAATTCCGCTTAAAATTTTACGATTGTTAAGTTTAATCAAGACGTTTATTTGCAAACGGCGGAACACTTCGTTAATGATTTGAATCAGTTCCACCTCGTTGAGCAACGAATTGCTGCCTACCACGTCGGCATCGCACTGGAAAAACTCACGATAGCGTCCTTTTTGCGGACGATCGGCACGCCAAACAGGTTGAATCTGAAAACGCTTGAAAGGGAATGTGATTTTATCACGATTTTGCACCACAAAGCGGGCAAATGGCACCGTAAGATCGTAGCGCAATCCTTTTTCGGAAATTTTGTTGGTAAGCTTAATGCTATTCTTTTGCAAAAGTTCTTCGTCGGAAATTTTCCCGATAAAATCGCCCGAATTAAGAATTTTGAACAAAAGTTTGTCACCCTCTTCGCCATATTTTCCCATCAATGTAGAGAGATTTTCCATCGCTGGCGTTTCAATCTGCTGAAAACCATACAAACGAAAAACCGATCGAATAGTATCGAAAATATAGTTTCGGCGAACCATTTCGTCGGGGGTAAAGTCGCGTGTTCCTTTAGGTATCGAGGTCTGTTGTGCCATTTTTTTTAAGTTCTTAAAAAATTGAGTTCATAATTAAATTGGTAGAACCAGCATGTGTTTGAACATAGGTAGAAGCTTGTTCTCCTGCATTTTTGTCGTTCAGCAGAAATCGCACAGCATCATTGTACTCCTCCTGACTACGAACAGAAATTGCTCCACCACACGTCATCAAATCCTTTGCTTCATCCGCCTTTTGGTAATTAGGTCCAAAGATAATAGGAATTTTCCAAACAGCAGCTTCTAAAGTGTTATGAATTCCAACCCCAAAACCTCCACCAATGTAAGCAATCTTGCCATATTGATAAATAGACGAAAGCAATCCAAACCCGTCAATAATCAGGCAATGAGCCTGGCGAATGTTTTCTTCTGTTGCTTCCGAATATTTCAAATAAGGGCGTTTTATTTTGTTACATAATATTTCAAGACGACGATTTGACATTTCATGCGGAGCAACAATGAGTTTCAGTTTTGGATTTTGATTGAAATGGCGGAGAATAATTTTTTCGTCTCTCTCCCAAGTACTACCAGCAACCAAAACATCTGCATCTTCGGAAAAAGACTTTATCAGTGGAATTTGTTTTGCATTTTGTGCAATTTTTGTTACTCGATCGCAACGAGTATCTCCCGCAACCGTTACGTTATTAATGTTTATTTTCTGTAAAAGTTGTTTCGAAGATTCATTTTGTACAAAAATATGAGAAAACAAAGTCAAAACCTTGCGATGTGGTTGCCCATAAGGTTTGAAAAAAAGTTGGTTTTCTCGGAATATGCTAGAAACCAAATAAGTTGGGATACCTCTCTTATGAAGTTGCGAAAGCAGATTTTTCCAAAATTCATATTTTATGAAAATAGCTTTTTCTATTTGTATGGAGTTCACAAAACGTTTCGCATTACGAGGAGTATCAATTGGAAGATAGCAAACGATATCGGCAAGTGGATAGTTTTTGCAAATCTCGTAACCCGACGAAGAAAAAAATGTAAGTAGAATTTTTGCCTCAGGATTTTTTTCTTTGATGGCTTCGATAACAGGTCGTCCTTGTTCAAATTCGCCAAATGAAGCTACATGAACCCAAATATACTTTGTTGTTTTATCAGCAGAAGAAAGTTTGTCCCAAATCTGTTTACTCCCTTTCTCACGACAATACATTTTTTTCTTGAATAGTGCACAGATTTTAATAATAAGCACCATTAAGAACATTCCCAAATTGTAAATCGTGTTGTACATATCAATGTGCGAAGCAAAACTTCTTGTGTTAAAAAACAATAAAAGACATTCCGTTGGGAATGTCTTTTTTCCTTTTTTGGAATTAGATTATTTTCTAATACCTAATTCCTTAATTATCGCACGATAACGCTCAATATCTTTTGCTTTTAGATAATCAAGCAACTGGCGACGTTTTCCTACTAAAGCTTTCAAAGCTCGTGAGGTACTATAATCTTTTTTATTTGACTTCATATGCTCAGTCAAATGGCTAATACGGTAGGAAAATAATGCTATCTGAGATTCTGCTGACCCAGTATCAGTATTAGACTTTCCGTACTTTCCAAAGATTTCTACTTTTTTTTCTGTTGATAAATACATAGTACTATTTTGTTAAAAAATTATTTATATCCCGCAAAAAACGGATTGCAAAGATATGACTTTTATTTTTAAGAGCAAAAATTATTTCATTGTATATTTATGATATTATCTCAAATCTAATCGTACCACATTTTCCACATGTTGTGTATGAGGGAACATATCAACAGGTTGTACTTTCGTTACGCGATATTTGCCGTCAAGCAATGCTAAATCACGAGCTTGTGTAGCAGGATTACAACTAACGTAAACAATACGCTTCGGCTCAGTATCAAGTATAACGTTTATAACATCTTCATGCATACCAGCTCGTGGAGGATCTGTAATAATAACATCGGGACGACCATATTCTGATACAAATTCGTTTGTAAGAAGCTCTTTCATATCTCCTGCAAAGAAAATGGTATTTTTAATACCATTCAAAGAAGAATTAACTACGGCATCGTCAATGGCTTCAGGAACATATTCTATACCTACAACACGTTGAGCACGTTGAGCTACGAAGTTAGCAATAGTACCTGTTCCTGTATATAAATCGTAAACAAGTTCATCGCCTTCCAATTCTGCAAAATCACGTACTACTTTATACAATTCATAAGCTTGCTCAGAATTTGTTTGATAAAAAGATTTTGGACCTATTTTGAATTGAAGTTCTTCCATTTGCTCAAAAATGGAATCTTTCCCTTTAAAAATATGTATTTCTTGGTCTGTTATCGTATCATTCGCTTTTGAATTGATAACATACAAAAGCGATGTGATTTCAGGGAATTTTTTAGCAATGTGACTCAATAGTGCCACACGTGAGGTTTCATCTTCTTTGTAAAATACCATTACAAGCATCAATTCACCTGTAGAGGTTGTCCGCACCATCATAGTTCGCAAAAAACCTGTTTGATTACGCAAATCAAAAAACTCCAAATGATGTATTTTTGCATAATTGCGAACCTCATTACGTAAACGATTATTTATGTCATCTTGCAATAAGCATTGCTCTATATCTAAAACTTTATCAAATGCGTTTGGGATATGGAATCCTACTGCATCCATGTCAGTAATAGGCTCACCTAAAGCTATCTCTTCCCATGTACGCCAACGTTTGTTTGAAAATGTAAATTCTAACTTATTACGATAACCATATGTTTTTTTGGAACCTAAAATTGGCATCACCTCTGGTAATTGAATTTTACCAATACGCTCCAAATTGTCAACAACTTGTTTTTGTTTGTATTTAAGTTGCTCTTCGTAAGGCAAAATTTGCCATTTGCAACCACCACAAGTACCATAATGTTTACAAGGTGCTTCAATACGTTTTTCAGAAGGTTGTTTTAGTTTTACAACAACCCCCTCCATATAGCGATTCTTTTTTCGAGTAATTTGTAAATCAACAATATCGCCTGGCACAGCATATTGCGTAAAAATTACCATATCATCTTTTTTGACAATTGCCTTACCTTCAGCAGCAACGTCCAACACTGCGACATCTTCTAACAAAGGAAGTGACTTTTTTTTTCTCGCCATATTCTACATATTTTTTAACGTTGCAAAGATAGTGATTTGTAATAAAAAGAGTGTTTTTCATATTAGTGTGCAAAAATATTAAAGCCCAGAATCTTTAATCTTAATTCTAATTCTTACCTTTGCATTTCATTTAAAATAAGCAGTAATGAATATTTCATACAATTGGCTAAAACAATACATTAACATCGATTTGCCTATCGATGAAGTAGCAAAAATCCTTACGTCAATAGGATTGGAATGTGGAACTATAGAAGAAGTTCAATCGGTAAAAGGCGGTCTCAAGGGTCTTGTAGTAGGCGAGGTTTTGACTTGTACTAATCACGAGAATTCTGATCATTTACACATAACAACAGTGAGAATAAATAATACAGACGAACCTCTCCAAATCGTTTGCGGAGCACCGAATGTTGCTGCAGGACAAAAGGTTATTGTTGCAACAATAGGAACAAAATTATACCCTGTTGATGGTAGCGAATTTGTAATTAAACGTTCAAAAATACGTGGTGTAGAATCGTTTGGTATGCTTTGTGCCGAAGATGAAATTGGTATTGGAACTAACCATGATGGAATTATTATCTTGCCTCAAGACACTCCTATTGGTATTGCCGTTGCCGACTACTATCATATAGAAAATGATTCGGTCATTGAGGTCGATATTACACCAAATCGTTCCGATGCCATATCACACTATGGTGTAGCACGCGACTTGGCAGCATATTTTTTAGCAAAGGGTACTGATATAATGCTCAGAAAACCTTCTGTCGATGAGTTTAAAATAGATAATCATGATTTTGAGGTAGAAGTTTTTGTAGAAAACCCAACCGCTTGTCCTCGCTATTCGGGTATTACAATTTCAGATGTTGTAGTAAAAGAATCTCCAGACTGGTTGAAAGATAGACTTGTTGCAATTGGTTTGCATCCTATCAATAATATTGTTGATGCTACGAATTATGTATTGCACGCATTAGGTCATCCAATGCACGCATTTGATGGAGACAAACTAAAAGGTGGAAAAATTATTGTAAAAAACCTTGCAAATGGAACTAAATTCACAACACTTGATGGAGTAGAACGTTCGTTGCGTGATACAGATTTAATGATCTGCAATGCTGAAGAAGGAATGTGTATAGCAGGCGTATTCGGAGGTTTGGATTCTGGAATTACAGAATCTACAACAAAAATATTTCTTGAAAGTGCGTATTTTAATCCTACTCACATTCGAAAAACAGCACGTGCTCATGGATTAAATACCGATGCATCGTTTAGGTATGAACGCGGTTGCGATCCTAATAGTACTATTTATATTTTGAAATATGCAGCGATGCTTATTAAAGAAATTGCTGGTGGAACTATTTCCAGTGAAATCATCGATATTTATCCAAAAAAAATAGAGCCTTTTGCTGTAAATTTAACTTATAAAAAAGTAAAAGATTTAATAGGTCTTGAAATTGAGAAAAACACTCTCAAAAATATTTTAAAAGGATTAGAAATCGAAATTGTAGAAGAATCGAATGAAGAGTTATCACTTCGAGTCCCTACTTATAGAGTAGATGTTCAACGTGATGTTGATATCATTGAAGATATTCTACGCATTTACGGATACAACCAGATACCTTTTGATGAGAGCTTAAAATCAAGTATTAGCTACACCGAAAAACCCAATAGCAATCGCATTCAAAATTTAATTTCAGAACAACTCACAGCTAATGGTTTTAACGAGATTCTTAACAACTCACTCACAAAAAGTTCTTATTATACAGAAATAAAATCCTTCCCTGCCGAAAACTGTGTAAAAATAATGAATCCTCTTGGAGTTGATTTAAGTGTACTTCGTCAAACGTTGCTTTTTGGCGGTTTGGAAAGTATTGCTCGTAATCGTAATTACAAAAATAACAATCTAAAATTTTACGAGTTTGGCAATTGTTACTACTTCCATAATGAAAATCGTAAATCAGAAAATGCATTAAGTCCATTCAGTGAAGATTTGCATTTGGGGTTATGGATTTGTGGAAATAAAAAACCGCAAAGTTGGGTACAAAAAGAAGAAAATACAACTGTATTTGAACTTAAAGCTTATGTCGAAAATATTCTTATACGAATCGGACTCAAACCAAACTACGTTACTGCAGAAAAGTTGACAGACGATGTATATTCTGACGCTTTGCAAATCAGTACAAGGAACGGGAAAAAGCTTGTAGTATTTGGATGTGTAAGTAAAAATATCTTAAATAATTTTGATATTGATACAGAAGTATTTTTTGCAGATTTGAATTGGACTAATTTAATGCAAGAAATTAAGAATCAAAAGATTACATATACTGATATTCCAAAATTTCCTGAAGTTCGTCGCGACCTTGCCCTGCTAATCGATAAGAATGTTACTTTTGCTGAAATAGAGAAAATCGCTTACGAGACAGAAAAGAAGTTACTAAAGAAAGTAAACTTATTTGACGTTTACGAAGGGAAAAATCTTCCTACTGGTAAGAAATCGTATGCTGTTTCGTTTATTTTACAAGATAACGAGAAAACATTAAAAGATGCTCAAATTGATGCTATAATGCAACGATTAATTAAAAATCTAACTGATAAAGTAGGAGCCTCGTTACGATAAAAGACAATAAAAAGTAGAATTTTCAAGTTCTACTTTTTTTTATCTTATAAAGGAATCCACATAATACGATAATTGCCAAAACAGAAGCCGATCCATCAGCTATTGGAATACTCATCCACACTCCTTCTTCAGCAAAAATATTTGGTAATAGAAGCAATAAAGGCACTAGAAAAATCAATTGGCGGGTTAATGAAAGAAATATTGACAAATGATACTTTCCTATGTACTGAAAGAAATGGGAAATAACAATCTGACAGCCAACTAATGGAAATGCTACAAAAACTACACGAATAGCTTTTACAATAATATCAAAAAACAATAAACTTTGGCTATCACCATCAGAGGGTTGCCCGTCAACAAATAGTAATGCAATTTTTTGCGGAAAAAATTCTGCGAGCAAAAACCCTATTGACATTACAACAACTGCACAAATAATCGTTAGTCGTAAAGCCTCCAATACTCGCTGGCTATTTTTAGCTCCGTAATTATAACCTACAATAGGCTGCATACCCTGATTAAATCCTGCAACAATCATTATAAATAACATTGCAACTCGATTAATAACGCTATAAGCTCCAATGTACAAATCGCCAAAAGTAATTAACGCTTTATTTATAAAAAACACTACAATACTTGTACAAAAATGTAACAAAAACGAAGCAGAACCTATTTTTAATATGGAACTAATGGTTTTCTGTTCTATTCTAAACGCATCTAATGAAAAATGAATAAAATTTGTTCCCTTTGAAAAATGCCATAACACAAAGACTAATGCTATTGTTTGCGATATGATTGTTGCACAAGCCGAACCAGCTATTCCCCAGTTAAAAACAAAAATAAATAAGCCATCTAATATACAATTAAGAAAAATTGAGGAAAGCATTATCAACATAGATCTCCGAGGATAACCTGAGACTCGTAACAATTCATTCAAACTTAAATACATGTTTGTTATTAGATTACCAAAAAGTAAAATCTGGAGATAGTTTTTTGCATAATTCAAAGAGCCCTCACACACAACATTTTGAATAGCAGTATTGTCAGTCGCTCCAAAAAGTCGTAATAATGGCTCCATAAAAAATACGCCAATTAAGACGACAAAACAAGCGATAATAAAATTTAACAAAACAACATTTGACAGAATCGTTTTCGTATCATTCTTATTTTCACCCAATCGAAGCGAAAACAATGCAGCAGCCCCAACTCCAACCATCGATCCAAAAGCTGAAATTATATTCATAATAGGCAATGCAACGCCTAAACCTGCCATTGCCATCGGTCCTACTCCTTTACCAATAAAAATACTATCCGTTAAGTTGTATAACGATGTTGCCGACATTGCTATTATTGCAGGTAGCGAGAACCGGAGCAAAAGTTTCCAAATTCGTTCTTTTGCTAATTCTTCTGGCGTTATGTGATGTGCAAAAAATGGCATCAAACGAAAAAAGCACCTTTTCAAGTGCTTTTCAAATTAAATGTTTAACCTAAGTATCCTTTCAAAAGTCGGCTTTTGTTACTTTGACGAAGTCTTCGTATTGCCTTTTCTTTTATTTGTCGAACACGTTCACGTGTCAATCCAAAATTATCGCCAATCTCCTCCAAAGTCATTTCTTGACATCCAATTCCAAAAAACATTTTTATGATGTCACTTTCACGCTCTGTTAAAGTCGAAAGTGCACGATCAATTTCTTTTCTTAACGATTCGTGCATCAGTGTATTGTCTGCAACAGGCGAATCATCATTTACTAATACATCAAGCAAACTATTGTCTTCACCTTCAACAAAAGGTGCATCAATAGAAGTATGACGCCCTGAGATTTTCATAGTTTCGGCAATCTTATCAACAGGAATATCTAATTTCTCTGCTAACTCTTCAGGCGATGGTTGACGTTCGTTTTCTTGCTCAAATTTTGTTAAAGCTTTTTTAATTTTGTTCATAGAACCAATTTGGTTCAAAGGCAAACGAACAATTCGCGATTGCTCTGCCAATGCTTGCAAGATAGATTGACGAATCCACCAAACTGCATACGAAATAAATTTAAAACCACGAGTTTCATCAAATTTTTCTGCTGCTTTTATTAATCCTAAATTTCCTTCATCAATCAAGTCTGGCAAACTAAGACCTTGATTCTGATATTGCTTCGCAACAGAAACAACAAAACGAAGATTTGCTCGTGTCAATTTTTCTAAAGCTTTTTGATCTCCTTTCCTAATGCGTTGAGCCAACTCTACCTCTTCTTCTACAGTAATAAGATCTTCACGTCCAATCTCTTGTAAATACTTGTCTAAAGAGGCGTTCTCACGATTAGTAATTGATTTTGTAATTTTTAATTGTCTCATTATCCCGAAATTTCGTGCAAAGGTAGTAAAAAAAAGAGTTGTTTTATATAAAAATAATATAAATATTCTTTGACATATTTTTAATTCGATGTCAAATTTACCGCATAGTGAACAATCTTACCATCAGGATAAAGTCCAGAGACGAAAAGTGCTCTGTATTCTTCATCTGTCGATTGAACTTTCGATAATACATTTTCCATATCTTTCAACGAATAAACATTTTCGTTGTTTATTTTAAGAATAACAAAACCTTTTCGAATTCCTGACTGAGAAAACAATCCTTCACGCTCAACAGAGTCAACCAAAATTCCACCTTTAATTCTATATTTATACTTGAACGATTCTGATACGGGAGAGAATTTTGCCCCCAATATGTTTAAATCAACAGCCTTTACCACATTCGTATTTCCTGAACGATTTTTCAACTCAACTACAACTTCATATTGTTTCATATTTCTAATATAACCAACTTTAACTTTGTTGCCAGGACGATAACGTCCAACTTGCTCTTGTAGTTGCGATGAAGTCTCTACTTGCACATCGTTGACAGATATGATAATATCGCCCTCTTTTAAATCGGCGACTTCGGCTGATGAACCTTTCACTACACTTACCACATAAGCCCCTTTTAAAGTTTTGAGACCTTTTTCTTTTGCAAATTCGTCAGTAATATTACGTATTTGCACTCCTAAAACAGCTCGTTGAACAACTCCAAACTCTTTTAAATCAGCAATAACTTTCCCAACAATACTAACAGGTATAGCAAATGAGTAACCCGCATAAGAACCAGTTTGTGAGGCAATAGCTGTATTTATTCCTACTAATTCTCCGTTTGTATTAACAAGAGCCCCTCCACTATTACCAGGATTTACTGCTGCATCGGTTTGTATAAAAGACTCTATCTTCATTTCCGAATTCAAAATATTTATATCACGAGCTTTTGCACTTACTATACCAGCAGTAACCGTAGAAGTTAAGTTAAAGGGATTACCAACTGCCAAAACCCATTCTCCAATCTTTAATAAATCCGAATTCCCTAAAGATAAAATTGGTAAAGTATCGGCATCAATTTTTAACAACGCAATGTCTGTAGAAGCATCAACCCCAACAATCTCCGCCTTAAATGTTCGTTTGTCATTAAGTGTAACTTCCACTTCTGTAGCATTATCAATAACATGATTGTTAGTTACTATATAACCATCAGGCGAAACAATAACCCCTGAGCCTGACGACATACGCTCTTGTGCCCCTTGTTCAGGCAGACCAAAACCAGGTTGACCAAAAAAGAATTCAAAAATAGATCCACCAGAATAATCTGCTGTCGCCATTTTGTATTTTGTTTTTACATGCACTACACTATGAATTGAACGTTCTGCTGCGTATGTAAAGTCTGTTTGAATAGCTTTTTGCAACGTTCCATCATAATGCGTAAAAGTTGTAGGCAATGATAAATTTTCGCTGGAATGCAAATCTGTTTGTTGTTTTTCTACAACCAATACTGTAGTAATAACACTCGTAAAAATTGCTATCAAAAAGCACAATAAACCTAACATGAATTTTCTTACTTTCATAATCTTATTTTTTTATTAAACATCAAAAGAGTAGTTTACAAAATTTATGCAAAGAATACAAAATCTGACATTTTTTCGTTTTTATTTAACGTAAATTCTTATTTCCATACATCTTTTATCTTTATTTAACGCAAAATAGCATTATTCTGTAACGATAAAAAACACGAATAAGTTTCATATAACAAAAAAATAGTGTACTTTTGCAAAGAAAAACAAACATGTTTCCGTAGCTCAGTTGGTAGAGCAACTGACTCTTAATCAGTGGGTCAAGGGTTCGAGCCCCTTCGGGAATACAAGCTATAAATCAAGCACTTACTTCGCAAGTGCTTGATTTATTAGGTTATTTATAATCCTTTAGTTGTTCTTGTAGGATTTTTCGTGCAAGAAATATTCTACTTTTAACAGTGCCTAATGGCAAGTTAAGTTTGGTTGCAATCTCTTCATATTTAAAACCATCAACAAACATAGAGAATGGTTCTCTCTGTATTGGTGGCAGATCAGAAATCGCTTTTTCTATCTCATTCAACGAATATAAGCTGTCCGTATGAATAAAAGAATCGCTTTCTTTCGGGTCTTTTATATCGTATAAGTCGCCAAAACGACTATCAATAATAGTCTGAGCAACAACTTGTTTGCGATATTGATTTATAAAAATATTTCGCATAATAGTAAGCACCCAACCTTTGAAGTTCGTATTGTTGGTAAACTTTTCTTTGTTGGTTAATACTTTTATTGATGTCTCTTGTGTTAAATCTTGTGCAGCATCCTTGTTCATTGTTAACGAATAAGCGAAGTTTAGCATATTGCTTTGAATGCCTAATAATTTGGATGTAAAATCCATTGATTTTTTACTTTTCGATTTCATAATCGTTATATTTAAAAAGTCTATGATATTTTCTATAACAAATTGCTTGCCAATTCTGATAATTCACTCCGTTCTCCTTTAATTAAATTTACATGAGCAAAAATATCTTGACCTTTCATTCTGTCTATCATATACACAAGACCATTGGATTGCATATCTAAATACGGTGAATCTATTTGATGCACATCGCCTGTAAATACAATTTTCGTACCTTCTCCTGCACGAGTTATAATAGTTTTTATCTCGTGAGGTGTAAGGTTTTGAGCTTCATCTATTATAAAATAGGTATCACTCAAACTTCTTCCTCTGATAAATGCAAGAGCTTCTATAATTAAATTCCCTTCTTTTTGTAATTGTTCAATAATTCGCACTTCGGATCCTTGATATGACAAATTTCTTTTTATAACATTCAAATTATCAAAAAGTGGCTGCATATAGGGAGCAACTTTTTCTTGTGCATCGCCAGGCAGGGCACCTAAATCTTTATTAGCGAGTGCAACAACTGGACGTGCAAGCAGTATTTGTTCGTAAAGTTCGTGTTGTTGTAGTGCTGCAGCAAGAGCGAGCAAAGTTTTCCCCGTACCTGCACGACCTGTTACAGCTACAAGCTTTACATTTTCGTCTAAAAGTACATTCAAAGCAAATGTTTGTTCAGCATTGCGAGGTTCAATACCAAAAGCACGTACTTTTTCTATTCGTTCTACCTTTTGCGTAGAGGCAACGTAACGTGCCAATGCACTTGCCCGATTGCTTTTCAATACGAAACATTCGTTTGGATCTACATCAGAGCGGAAGGGAAAATCATCGATATCAATACCTTCGTGCGAACTATAAAGACGATCTATTTGTTCAGGAGCAATGTCATCAAACACTGTATTTGAACGTTCAAAAATATCAATATTGGTAACTTTGTCTGTTATATAATCTTCGGCAATAATGCCTAACGAACGGGCTTTCATTCGCAGATTGACATCCTTTGATACCAATATAGTTTTTTCTTCAGGTTGACGTTGAATCAATGCAAGTGTGGTACCAAGTATCAAATGGTCAGGTATTTTTGTAATAAAAACATCTTCCAACTCTTTAGGGAATTCGTTTTTGGTAAGAACAAATAATCTTCCTTTGCCGTCACCTAACGCAACGCCTTTTTTGAACAGATTATCATCGGCAAGCATATCAAGTTCACGAGCAAATTGACGTGCATTAAAATTAATTTGTTCATTACCTTTTTTAAAACGATCAAGTTCTTCGAGCACTACCATCGGAATATAAATGTCGTTTTCTTCGAAGTTTTCCAAACAACGATAGTCATGTAGAATGACATTTGTGTCAAGTACGAAATTCTTTTTTACTCCCATAATTGTAAATTTTAGTGGGCGGAAATGTAGAAAAAAAATCTTTTCGATGTTATTGCTTATAATATTTTTTTCATTTTATAGTAACTTTGACACGAAATAAAAAACAGACATTTATGGAAAACAAATCATTAAAAGATAAAATCATGAGCGTTTGGACATTTCTCACTGTCGGCATTTGGCGAATTACGGAAAACGAACTATCCAAGTCGAAACGCTTGTCGATACTGCTTCTCAAAAAATTGATTCTCTCGCTCCGGGAGTTTTTCGAAGACAACTTGATGATAAAAGCATCGGCACTTACCTACAACACGCTGCTTGCCATTGTGCCTATTTTGGCACTTATCATTGCCATTGGCAAAGGTTTTGGCATGCAAAATTCTATCGAAGAGTTTGTTTCGGGCTTGTTTGCCACCAATCAAGAGTTGCTCCCTTACGTTATGAATTTTGTAGGAAATTACCTCAATCAGGCTCAAGGCGGACTTTTTGTCGGTATCGGCATTGCCGTATTGCTGTGGTCGGTGATGAGTATGTTCCGACAAATCGAAACCAACTTCAACGATGTGTGGAATGTACAAAAATCGCGGTCCATCATTCGGCAATTTACCACCTATTTGTCGTTGATGTTGCTCGTGCCGGTACTTATTGTATTGGCAACAAGTTTGTCAAACATGATTGATCCTTACATCGAATACATGACTCAAAAAACGGAAAATTTGTTCCTCTCTCGAGTATACAAAACGCTGATAACGTTGCTTCCGTTTTTTGTCTATTGGTTGCTTTTTACGTTTGTTTTCGTTGTCATTCCAAACACAAAAGTAAAATTCTTGCATGCACTTTTTGCAGGAATCGTTACGGGAACGTTGTTCCAAATTTTTCAATACCTGTACATCAACGGACAAATCAACCTCACCAAATACAATGCCGTTTACGGAAGTTTTGCATTTTTGCCTTTACTCCTTTTTTGGCTACAAATTTCGTGGGTGATAGTGCTTTATGGGGCAAAACTGAGCTATGTGAGTCAGAACATAGCTTTTCATAACTTCGAGAAAGAGACCAAAAACATCAGTCGCAGGTTCAAAGACTACGCCACGACCATTGTTTTGAAAGAAATCATTGTGCAGTTTGACAACAATGCGGCACCCGTTTCCGACCAAGACATCGCCAACAAATACAACATTCCGATAAAACTTACACAAAATATTTTGCACTTGCTGACCAAAACCGAAATTGTAAGAGAAACTTACATCGAACAAGCCAACACAAAAACCTACGTTCCTGCTCTCGACACGCACAAAATCACGTTGGCATTGCTCATCGAACGTGTAGAAAATCTTGGAGACGAAAATTTCAAACTAAAAAACTGCGAAACTTCAAATCACATTTGGGAAAAACTTGCGGAGGCAAAAAAAAGTCATATCACGCAACTAAATTCGATTTTAATTAAAGATTTATAACTTCTTGCAGGATTGTTTTTAAGGAGAAAACCGATATTTTCGCAAAAAAAATTAAAAAGGGAAAGAAAACATGTCATTAGGAAAATATCTTTTTGCAGGCGGACTTGGATTTGTTCTTGGCGGACCAATCGGAGCCGTTGTAGGCGTTGTTCTGACGTCGATGCTATCTGGCGAAAAAGAATATAAAACCACTGCCTCGTCGAGAAAACAAACCGTTCAAGGCGATTTTCGCATGGTGCTTTTGTTGCTTTTTGCAAGCGTAATGAAGACCGACGGAGAGGTTAAAAAATCGGAACTGAACGTTGTAAAACAGTTTCTTGTAAGAACCTTTGGCGAGCAAGGAGCATTGGAGGCTTTGCAGCTGCTGAAAGAGTTTTTGAAACAAAACTACAACGTTTCCGAGATTGCCCAACAAGCAAGTTTGTACTTCAACTACTCGCAACGCACCGAACTTGTGCATTTGCTTTTTATGATTGCCGCAGCCGACGGAGAGGTTTCCGAAAACGAAATCCGCATCATTCAATCTGCTGCACGACATTTGGTTTCTATTGGCGATTTTGAGTCCATCAAAGCCATGTTTGTAAAAAACAAAGCGAACACCGATTGGGCTTACACCGTTTTAGGAATCGACAAAAATGTTACCAACGACGAACTCAAAAAAGCCTATCGGAAAATGGCAATGAAGTTCCACCCCGACAAAGTAAACAACCTTGGCGAAGACATCAAAAAACAAGCCGAGGAAAAATTCAAAGAAATACAAAAAGCCTACGAAGCCATAAAACAAGAACGAAATATCGCTTAAAATATGAATATAAAAAAACTACTCTGTTTATCCATTTTATGTTGCTTAGTAATACGTACAACAGCAAATGATTCGAATTTTGAAATTTCAAAAAATGCAGACATTTACAATTCGGTGATGCAAGAATTGCAACTTTTTTATGTTGACAGCATCGACAACGAAAAGCTGACCGAGAAAGCTATCAACGCAATGCTATCGACATTAGATCCTTACACTACGTTCATTCCTGAAAAACAAAACGAAGAACTCAAAAGAATGACTTCTGGCGAATATGGAGGCATCGGGTCGGTAATTATGCAACACGGCGACAATGTAGTCATTTCTGAACCTTACGAAGGATTTCCTGCACAAAAAACAGACCTGCGTTGTGGCGATATCATTGTTGCCATTGATGGAAAAAATGTAGAAAAAAAATCGACAGCCGACATCAGTGCTATGCTAAAAGGTGCTCCAGGCACATCGTTCAAAATAGAGCTAAAACGACCTGGCGAGAAAAAAAACATAAAAAAAACACTTGTTCGTGAAACAATACAATTTCACCCCATAAGTTATTACACTACTTTTTCCGACAGCATTGGCTACATTCTTTTATCGGAATTCAACGACAAAGCCTACTCCGAGTTCAAATTGGCTTTAACACAACTCATTGAGAAGAAAAACATTCGAAGTCTGATTATAGACCTACGTGGCAACGGCGGAGGATTGATTGACGAAGCTGTAAAAATAGCAAGTCTCTTTGTTCCAAAAGGCACCGAAATAGTATCAACAAAAGGCAAAAACAACGAGGACGGTTTCTCATACAAAACAAGCAGGGAGCCGCTTGCCCCTAATCTACCATTAGCTATTTTGGTGGACAGATCGTCGGCATCGGCGTCCGAAATCTTATCAGGAGCTTTTCAAGATTTAGACAGAGCAGTTATTTTAGGCGAGCGTACATTTGGTAAAGGTTTGGTGCAAAGCATTCGACCTATCAAATACAACGGTTTTCTAAAAGTTACTACAGCAAAATATTACACGCCAAGTGGTCGTTGCGTACAAGCTATCGACTATGCTCACCGCAACAAAGACGGAAGCGTTGGACGCATCCCCGACAGTCTGACAAATGTATTCACTACCCGACTTGGGCGAACGGTCAGAGATGGTGGTGGCATTCTGCCCGACTCGGTTTTCTCCGAAGAAAAGCAGTCTATCAACATCGCTTTTTATCTCTACACTCAAAATATCATTTTCGATTATGCAACTTTGTTTGCAAAAAAATATAAACAAATAGATTCTCCCGAAACTTTTTCTATCTCTGCAAAAGACTACGAAAATTTCATGGAATTCGTTCGTGAGAAAAGCCCAAAATATAATCTTCAAAGTGAAAACACGTTGAAAGATTTAGAAGAAATCGTCAATTTCGAAGGTTATAGCGAGCAAGTGAAAGAAGAAATTCAATCGCTTCGCGAAAAGCTGAAACCCAATCTCGACAAAGATCTTTTGTTTTTCAAAAAAGACATCGAAGATTTGTTAAACTACGAAATCATAAAACGTTACTATTTCCAAAAAGGTACTATTCGCTACGGTTTACGCAACGACAAATGGCTAAAAAAAGCCATCGAAACGCTGCAATAATCTTACCATATCACCGTAGGGACGCACTGCGTGAGTCCAATTTATTTATAGACCTATTTTTATAAAAAAAATCACTATCTTTGCCACCGCAATGAGGAGCTCTCACGGAAGATTTCTTCACAAAGAGTGAAAAGGGAATTTGGTGAAAATCCAAAACAATACCTGTTGCTGTGAGTCCTTTTTTTGAGGTTTATTGCATTCTTCTGCCACTGGCAAAAATGCTGGGAAGGCGCAATAAACAGGGACAAGTCAGAAGACCTACCTTGCTGCAGTAAAATGATTTTAAAACCGCAGGATAACGGGCAAAATCGAAACTATTTTTTTCTATCGATTCATATTGAAAAGGTAAACGTTGGTAAAAAAAATGCCAATTTGCTTTATCGTCAATGAGAAAGGTGTCGGAAATAAAAATGTTTTGTCGTGTCCTTGCGTGCAAAAGTTGCAGGATACGACTTTTTTTTAATTTTTATAATATTTATTAACAATTAATTTTTTTAGTATGAAAACATTAAATTTCAAAACATGGGTAATGCTACTTTGTGTAGCGAGTATGACAATTTTCGCTTCGTGTGAAAACGACGGTAACGAACCTGACGACCCAACAAAAGGTGAACAAACCGAACAAAAAGATCCAACCGTAAACAACGGGAACAACGGCGAAGAAAATCCTGAGCCAAGTGAACCCAAACCATTGTACGAACTCCGAGTTCTTACTTTCGAAGACAACGACTACAAAGGGACGGAAGGAGAAAACTATTGGTCTTCGTTTATCCCTACCGATGGTCAGTATGGCAACGGAAATGGACGATATTCATGGTATGACGAAGGGAACACTGAACTTTCATTTACACCATCGGCAACAGCGGCATTCCCCGGTTATGGTGGACACGCTATTTCCAACTATGTAGGCAACGACCTTTCGCAAGGGACTTACACATACGACTTACAAGCCTACAACGTAACAAGTGGAGTCAACAATTCTGAAAACTTCTGCGTTCACTTTGGATACATCGACGATTCGGGTATGGGAATGCAAAACGAATTGATATATTTTGAATTTGGAGATGGCGTTGCACGTACTATTGACCACATGTACGTAACGAACACTACTTACGTTTACAACATACTTGAAAATGGCGATGGCTGGATGGTACCAACTGGCGGTGTTACGGACGAATGCTGGTTCAAAATTGTAGCTTACGGTTATAATGGCTCAGAAGCTACAAATAGCACAGAATTTATCCTTTGGGAAAATGGTGTAGGTGTACAGGATTGGACGAAATGGGATTTGTCTGTTTTAGGTAATGTAACTCGCGTGGAATTCAATCTTATCGGTAGCGACGAATTATATGAAAGCGGATATGGGCTTGGAGCTCCGGGTTATTTTGCTTACGATGATGTAGCCGTTCGTTTCGATAATTAACACTATTTTTGCAGTATGAAAAAATTGTTTTTCCTTGCAGTAACCATTTTCGCCTTCTGCTCGTGCAACATCGATGAAGAGTTTACGATTGAAAATCCGAAAATCATTCTCGACAACGAATCGGGCATTTATTCAACAAAGGTTGGTCGCACAATAACCATTTCGCCTCGCTACGAAAATGCAGAAAATGCCGTTTTCACTTGGAGCATAAACGATTCTGTTATTGCAACCACACCAACTCTGCAATTTTGCAGTAATACGTTGGGCGAATTTTACATTTCTATTCAAGTAGAAAACGAAGTTGGCAAGGAAAAACGCGAAATTCGTGTCGATGTAGTCGAAGTAGAAATTCCAATTGTTTCTCTTGCCAATGCCGAGAAAGGCTTTATTTTGGCGTTGAATACAGAAATGAAGTTCACAGCTTTGGTGAGAGAAACTTCACTCCCAACAACTTACTCGTGGCAACTAAACGGAGAAGTAGTAAGTAACTCACTTGCTTATACTTTTTTGGCAAAAGAACTTGGTAATTACACATTAATTTTTGAGGCAGAAAACGAAGACGGAGCTGACCAAATCGAGACAAAAATCGAAGTGGTAGAATATGCTCCCGCTTCTTGGTATTTTGAGAAAACCGATTATCAGTTGGTTGCCGGTCGCATTATTGAAGTTGGTCCAACCGAAACGCAAAATTTAGAGAATGCTACTTTTTGCTATAAAATTGGAGAAAACATTGTACAAGAAGGCAAGCAACAAACTTGGATGTGTAATTTGACACAAGTAGGAAAACACGAAGTAACTATTACAGCAAAAGTTGCTCAAGGAGAAAAAATCGAAACGCTAACACAAACCCTAAATGTCAATGTAATTTCTTACAGCGAATTGAATTACAGAGCAAAAACTGAAAACTCCAATGCCAACTGGAACAAAGTTTTCGAATACACACCTGCTCCGGGGCAATTTATCAACGAACTTAAAACTGGAGGTTTCGATGGTAGCCAAACCACTCCACAAGCCGCTGTTGTATATGCAGAAAATCGGCTTTCGGCAGGCAATTGGGTTTCGCTTGGAGGCTTTGGGGGTTACATTGTAGTTGGTTTCGATCACAGCATCGACAACACAGACAACTATGACTTTGCCGTTGTTGGGAACTCTTTTTCTGGCTCTTCGGAACCGGGCATTGTGTGGGTAATGCAAGACGAGAATGGCGACGGACTTCCCAATGATAATTGGTACGAATTGCTCGGGTCTGACACCGAAAGTGCTTCTACCATAAAAAATTATGCCGTAACCTACTACCGACCAAGTGGCGAGCAGATGTCGGTGCAATGGACCGACAACCAAGGAAATTCGGGTAAAATTGATTATCTAAAAACGTTTCATAACCAGGATTTTTACTACCCGAACTGGATTAACGAAATGTCTTACACTTTACGAGGTACACGCCTAACGGCACACAACTACGACAAATCGGGCAATGGCTCCAATTGGATTCTTCCTGAATACGATTGGGGATATGTCGACAATTTCAGCTCTACCGATCGCACTTCAACCAATAGCAAAGCAAATAGGTTTGACATATCGAATGCCATTGATGTCAACGGAAATTTGGTTGAAATGGATTTTATCGATTTTGTAAAAGTGCAAACTGCCGTAAACTCCAAAAGCGATTGGCTTGGTGAAATGTCTACCGAAGTTGTAGGATTTTTCGATTATAGCATGAAAAAAGAATAAAAACAACCTTTTCCAAGAAACAAAAAGTAAATGCCATATAAAATTAAAATACTACTTTTCGTATTCTTCACTTCATTCTTCTTTGTAGGATGCATGGAGTGGGAATACGGTTTGGAAGAGGAGTTTTCGGCAAGTGGGAAAGGGCTTTTTATCACCAACGAGGGGAATTTTCAGTATGGAAATGCATCGCTCTCTTACTACAATCCCGAAACAAAAACCGTTGAAAATGAAATTTTCTACCGTGCCAATGCCATGAAACTTGGCGACGTAGCGCAATCGATGATCATCAGAGACGGAATAGGATGGATTGTTGTCAACAATTCGCATGTGGTTTTTGCCATCGACATCAACACGTTCAAAGAAGTTGGGCGGATTACCAACCTTACTTCGCCACGCTATATGCATTTCACTTCCGATGAAAAGGCCTACATTACACAAATTTGGGACAACCGCATTTTTATTGTCAATCCAAAACGTTACGAAATAACGGGCTATATCGATTGCCCCAATATGACCACCGAAAGCGGTTCTACCGAACAAATGGTACAATATGGGAAATATGTTTTTGTAAATTGCTGGTCGTATCAAAATCGTATTCTAAAAATAGATACCGAAACTGATAAAGTTGTAGATGAACTCACCGTCGGCATTCAACCCACATCGCTCGTTATGGACTGCAACAACAAACTTTGGACCATAACCGACGGTGGCTACGAAAGTTCTCCCTATGGTTACGAAACACCTTCTCTTTACCGCATCGACGCCGAAACTTTTACTATCGAAAAACAATTCAAATTTGCATTTGGCGATGCTCCATCGGAAGTGCAACTCAACGGCACAAAAGACAAAATCTATTGGATAAACAACGATATTTGGGAAATGGACGTTACAGCCAATTATCTGCCAATAAAACCATTTCTGCCCTATCAAAAAACCATTTACTATGGACTTACCATTTGTCCACGCACAGGCGACGTGTACGTAGCCGACGCCATTGATTATTGTCAGCAGGGGAAAATTTATCGCTATTCAAAAGAAGGCGAACTTATCGACGAATTTTATGTAGGAATTATCCCCGGAGCATTTTGTTGGAAATGAAAAAAAGCTATTTGACATACATTTTACTTTTGATGTTATTTTCTGCAAATGCCGAAGATAGCACCACCAGCTACGATGTGCATAAAAAAATCCTTATCCCAGAGGTTACGGTTTATGGCAAAAGACCTTTGAAGGAAATTGGCATTCAGCAAACAAAACTCGACTCCGTGGTACTGAAAGAAAACATCTCACTATCTATGGCCGATGTTTTGACCTTCAACACTCCGATTTTTGTAAAAAGCTATGGACGAGCAACGCTCTCAACCGTTTCGTTCCGAGGAACTTCGCCCTCACACACACAAGTAACATGGAACGGAATGCGAATAAACAACCCAATGCTTGGAATGACGGACTTTTCTATGATTCCGTCGTATTTTATCGATAAAGCATCGCTACTTCACGGAACGTCGTCGGTAAACGAAACGGGAGGCGGACTCGGAGGAGCCATAAAACTCTCTACCTCTCCCGCCGAGCAAGAAGGTTTTGGATTACAGTTTGTGCAAGGAATTGGTTCGTTTTACACGTTCGACGATTTTCTCCGACTCTCATACGGCAATGAACATTGGAAAACATCTACACGAATTGTTTTCTCTACCTCAAAAAACAATTACAAATTCCGCAATCACGATAAAAAGATTAACGTTTACGACGACGATATGAACATCGTGGACCAATACTACCCCATAGAAAGAAACCGAAGTGGAGAGTTCAAAGATTTGCATCTTTTGCAAGAGGTTTATTACAACAACAAACGTGGCGACCGCTTCGGGTTGAACGCTTGGTACATCTACTCCAACCGCGAACTGCCAATGCTGACCGTGGACCACGGCGACGATACCGACTTCGACAACAGACAACGTGAACACACGTTCCGCAGCGTTCTCTCGTACGACCATTTGGCCGAGGCGTGGAAAGTTTCGGTCAACGCAGGTTACATCTACACTTGGATGGCCTACGACTACAAACGCAACCTTGGCAACGGTGTAATGGCACACATGACCCGCTCACGCAGTAAAATTCACACAATTTACGGAAAAGTAGAAGGAGAATATCATTTGCATAAAAAATGGCTTTTCATGGCCAACCTTTCGGCACATCAGCATTTCGTGGAGAGTCGCGACAAAAACGTCATTCTCCAAAGCGGTGGCAAAGGCATTGTGGGGTACCGAAAAGCACGCATAGAACTTTCGGGTAGTGCATCGGTCAAATGGCAACCAATCGACCGACTCGGAATGTCGGTGGTGGTGCGCGAAGAACTTTATGGGAAGAACTGGACTCCGGTGATTCCTGCATTTTTTATCGACGGCGTATTGTCCAAAAAAGGCAATCTGATGGCAAAAGCGTCGGTTTCACGCAACTTCCGTTTCCCCACGCTCAACGACCTTTACTTTTTGCCCGGGGGAAACCCCGAACTCAAGCAAGAAAGCGGTTGGACCTACGATGCCGGACTTTCGTTCGCTGTAGAAAAAAAAGATGTTTATTCGCTTTCGGGCTCTGCCACGTGGTTCGATTCTTACATCAACGATTGGATTATTTGGTTGCCAACGACCAAAGGATTTTTCTCGCCCGACAATATCAAAGATGTGCATGCTTATGGTGTGGAATTGCAAGCCGACTTGAACTTGATTTTCCCCAAAGATTGGCGACTTGGGCTAAACGGCACTTTCTCGTGGACGCCCTCCATCAACCAAGGCGAGCCACGCTCACCGGCCGACCAATCGGTAGGCAAGCAACTGCCCTACATTCCGCTGCTATCGTCCACCATCAACGGGCGACTCTCGTGGCGACGCTGGACGTTTACCTACAAGTGGTGCTACTACTCCGAACGCTTTACCATGTCGAGCAACGACCTCTCGCTCACTGGCAAGCTTCCGCCCTACTTTATGAGCAACATCTCACTGGAAAAACTTTTCCTCTTCCGCTGGGCCGATTTGTCGCTCAAAGGTACGATAAACAACCTCTTCGACGAGGAGTACCTCTCCGTGCTCTCACGCCCCATGCCCGGCATCAACTTCGAGTTCTTCGTAGGAATTACGCCAAAGTGGTAAAAAAACAACACAAACAAAGCAGAACTCTGTGAGTTCTGCTTTGTTATTTTCTCTTTATTCACCCCCTAACTCTAGGGGAGAGCAGTTTTTTTATGGTATCATTTTTTCGACTTGATTTTGCCAGGGCGAAGCCCCGGACAAAATCAAGAATTTTATAGATGCTCTCAAATTCCGCTGAAAATGCAGGAGCATTTTTTGCGAAATTTATAAATCCTTAACAGCGCGTACGGAACATCCATACAAGCGACGATTGTAGTGTGCACCATAATATTCTTCACCGAAGTCAAGATACCACGCATCATTGGGATTCTTACCTCCCAATGAATTTGCCCAGTAGTAACCGTATTTAGAAGCATCTTCACCCGTATTCCATCCGGCAGCAGGAAGGAAGATACTATTACCGTTAGGGCCTATAACTTTTCGCCCAATTACATCATTTTGGGAAACCCAAGCCCATGAGCAGTTATCTTTAAGTTCTTTTATTTCCATTTCAGTAGGCATACGCCATTTACTTCCCATATTTACCGTTGCAGCATCATCTTCTGGGTCAAGGATGGTTTTTCCATCATGAAATTCATTGAAGCCATATGTTTGATTAGTACAATATTTAGTTAGAGAAAAATTGTCTTCATTACACCATTTATAGTTATTCCAACCATATTCTTCCTTTGGAGCAATTTCGCCCCAAGCAAAATAATCACCATAATCTTCAGGACTGTCAGCACCCACGTTGCGATCAGCCCAAAGCGTGCCACTCGGCAAACCGAGGTCTACGTAATCGTAGCCGTTTTCGGTGCCAGAAGTTGAAGTTTCGGGTTCGGGAGTTTCTTCTCCGCCACCATTGTTTTCAGAAGAACCACCTTGCTCGGTTGCTGGGTCGTCGGGTTCGTTACCTTTGTTGTCGCACGAAGCGAAAACAGTCATACTCGCTACACAAAGTAGCATTACCAATGTTCTTAAATCTAATTTTTTCATAGTCATTGAATTTTTTAAAGGTTAGACATTTATAAATTTTTCACAAAAAAAGTC
>JAZSBO010000014.1:0-202404 GCA_045602425.1 Paludibacteraceae bacterium
TATATAAATATATTTATATATTATCATATACTTGTACCTATATACTAAAGCAATAGTATATAGGCATAATATTTAATACAGTTAATTTTATGTAGATGGATGTATATATATACTCTTTTAGTCTATTTTAGTCTATTAAATTTACCTATAATCACTTACTACTATACTAATTTATAAACTGTATTGTTATTTTGTTTTTCTTTCCGCTTTAAACGTTTTCTTGCGAGATGGTATATATACACCAACCCCCAATGTACCGACCACCTTTAATTTCAGTCCCTGCAATCCTTTGATGCATCCCTTTGCTCCTGCAAACGTGCAACCTTTATTGCGTATTAAGGTCAAGCATACCCAGAGAAAGAAAATCTACCCTCCATTTTTTCTTACTCTTTTCATGGTTTTATCTTAACAAATCCTGAATTATTCATACTTTTGTGGAAACAAAATAAAAATATGAAAAAACGTGTTCTTTTTATCGACCGAGACGGAACTCTTATTACAGAACCACCTATTACTTTTCAAGTAGATACGTTAGAACAGTTGGAATTCTTACCCGGAGTTATTCGTAATCTTTATTTCATCAAAAAAAATCTTGATTTCGAGTTTGTTATTGTCTCAAATCAAGATGGGCTTGGCACAGATAGTTATCCGCAAGAAAATTTCGAGAACGTACAAAAAAAAATGCTACAAACATTTCACAATGAAGGAATTGATTTTGATGAAATACTTATCGACACATCTTTCCCCGAAGAAAACAAACCTACTCGTAAACCCAATATCGGTTTATTAACAAAATATCTTTCTGATGAATATGATTTAGAGAATTCTTACGTTATTGGTGATCGCGAATCAGATATGCAATTAGCAAAAAATTTAGGATGCAATGGCATTCTAATCAACAATTCTTGTAACGAATCAAATGACTATAAAATATGCGATTCTTGGGACAAAATATGCGATTTCTTATTTGCAGGCGAACGTACAATCTCTATCAATCGTACAACTAAAGAAACTGACATCAAAATTGATTTATCTATCGATGGAAAGGGGAAAACTGAAATTAGTACAGGATTACATTTTTTTGATCACATGCTTGAGCAAATTGGGAAACATTCTGAAATTTCTCTAAAAATAAACGTAAAAGGAGATTTGCATGTTGATGAGCATCACACCATAGAAGATACAGCTATTGCATTAGGCAATGCTATTGCTCAGGTTTTAGGCGACAAAAGAGGTATTGAGCGATATGGTTTTTGCTTACCTATGGACGATTGTTTATGCCAAACAGCACTTGATTTTGGAGGAAGACCTTGGCTGATATTTGATGCAACTTTTAAACGCGATTATGTAGGTGATTTTCCTACCGAAATGGCATTTCATTTTTTCAAATCGTTAAGTGATGCCTCGCTCATGAATTTAAATATAAAAGCCGAAGGCGAAAACGATCATCACAAACTTGAATCTATTTTCAAATCCTTTGCCAAAGCTCTTAAAATGGCCATAAAAAGAGATATTTATAATTATAACTTACCCAGTACAAAAGGTGTTCTATAAATGAGATTCATCGCAATTATTCCTGCTCGTTACTCTTCTACACGCTTTCGGGGGAAACCATTAGCGTTGATTGGAAACAAACCGATGATACAACACGTTTACGAACAAGTAAAAAAATCGGTAAACGACGTTGTTGTAGCTACTGACGACCAGCGAATATTTAATGCTGTGAACAATTTTGGAGGAATAGCTGTAATGACAAAAACTTCACACCAAAGTGGGACAGATCGTTGCTTCGAAGCTTTTAAAAAAATTAAAGGCAACTTTGATATTGTTATAAATGTACAAGGCGATGAACCTTTTGTTCAACCTGAACAAATAGAAACACTAAAACTATGCTTTTCTGATCCCAAAACAGAAATAGCAACATTGATAAAACCTTTTGACAAGAACACTTCGTGGGACGAACTTTCATCGCCAAACACTCCAAAAGTTGTTATAAACAACCGAATGGAAGCCCTCTTTTTTAGCAGAAGCATTATTCCCTATTTAAGAGGAATTGATCGAACAAAATGGCTAAAAACACATACTTTTTATAAACATATAGGAATGTATGCCTACAAAGTTGATACATTAGCTAAAATAACAGAATTGAAACAAACAGAATTAGAAATATCTGAGAAATTAGAACAACTTCGTTGGTTAGAAAATGGCTATTCTATCAAAGTTGGAATTACACATATAGAAACAATAGGGATCGACACTCCTGAAGATTTAGAAAAAGCGTATCAAATTTTTAACAATAAAAACATATGAAAGCTAAACATTTTTTCAAGACCATTATTTTGACAATTATATCTTTGTTTGTTGCCAATAGTATCGCTGCTCAAGGCGTAACGCAATTTGGGACGCCTACGAACCAAGAAGTTTTTCCAAAAGGAGAATATGTGGAACTTCAAGATCCAAACATTTCTGACAAACAATCTTGGAAAGTGATCGATAAAACTTGCGTAGTTTGGGCATCGAAAAATGTTCGTTACGCAAAAAACATAGTTCCAGAAGTAGCAAAAAGCTCAAAAACGCATAAGATTGTGGCGTGGAAAGGCGAACGCGTAAATGCTCAATTTCTTATTTTCGGGAACAAAGATATGACACTAAAAGTTGCTCATAAAGGCGATTTTGAAAACGAAACAAAAACCTCGTTTGTTCGCTATGTGATGACCGACGAGTTGAACAAAGACGGAAAAGGAGCTTGCGGACATCGTCCCGATATTACGATTTTTGATTCGTCGTTGGTAGCCGATGTGTTGGATTGCGTTTCCGAAAAATTGCCTTATAAAAAACACACTGTTCAACCAATTTGGGTACAAATACAAATTCCTCAAAACGCTAAAAAAGGTTGTTATAAAACAACTATTTTGGTTCAAAATAACGATAAAATCGTTGATAAACTTCATCTGAATATCGAAGTTATAGATCGGGAATTACCTGCTCCGAAAGATTGGACGTTTCATCTCGATTTGTGGCAAAATCCGTTTGCTGAAGCACGTTATTTTCAGGTTGAGCCATGGAGTAAGGCACATTTAGATGCAATGCGTCCAACAATGGAATTACTCGCAAAATCGGGACAGAAAGTAATTACGGCATCTATTATGCACAAGCCTTGGGGCGGACAAACACAAGATTATTTTGAATCGATGGTAACTTGGCGAAGGAATATCGATAACACGTGGCATTTTGATTTTGATGTATTTGATCGTTGGGTGGAATTTATGATGAGTTGTGGCATCGACAAGCAGATCAACTGCTATTCGATGATTCCTTGGAGTTTATCTTTCAGGTATTTTGACCAAGCAACCAACAATTTCAAAGCCATTGAAGCAACTCCTTCCGATAGCATTTATGCCGAAGTTTGGACCGAAATGCTTAAGCAATTTGCCACACATCTGAAAGAAAAAGGTTGGTTCGAAAAAACAACCATTGCAATGGACGAGCGTCCAAAAGAGCAAATGATTACGGTGTTTAATATCATAAAAAATGCCGATAAAAATTTCAAAGTCTCCTTGGCAGGAGATTGGCACGAAGAGTTGGAAGCAGAATTGTACGACTATTGCATTGCATATCGACACCAATTCCCAAATGAAATCTTACAAAAACGCAAACAAAACGGTCAGATTTCTACTTATTACACTTGTTGCACAGAGCCTTATCCTAATACATTTACCTTTTCGCAACCTGCCGAAGCCGAATATTTAGGTTGGTCCACTGCACATTTGGGACTTGATGGATATTTGCGTTGGGCGTACAATAGTTACACATTGGAACCATTGCTTGACTCTCGCTTTCGTTCGTTTGCAGCGGGTGATTGCTACATCGTTTATCCCGAAGGACGAAGTTCAATTCGCTTTGAAAAACTAACTGAAGGAATTCAAAATTTTGAAAAAATACAGATTCTAAGAAAAGAATTCGAAAAGAAAAATCAAACAACTAAATTAAAGAAACTTAACGCTGTATTGAATCAATTTTCACAAGAAAATCTGACTGATAAAAACATCACTTGTATTGTAGAAAAAGCCAATAGCGAACTAAGAAAGCTGCAATAGCTATCTTAAGTATAACAAAAAGAAAGATTTTTAATTTCGTACTAACTCAAAAGCATCTGTACTTGTAGAAATTATCAATCTTTCTTTTTTATTATCAAAAAATAATAATGCTAATTTATGACTTTAGTGCAACTATTCGTTGATATAATGTAGGATGTGAATAATTTAAAAATACACTCAACGGATGAGGTTGTAAATTACTCAATGCTTGAGCCGATATTTTCTTTAATGCACTTATCAAATCATCACTATTGCCATAAGTTTTAACAAAAGCATCTGCCTGATATTCAAATCGTCGTGAGAAAACATTTGAGCATATACCCAACAACATACTTATTGGCGTATAAAGCATTCCAAAAACTAACAAATTGATATGAAAAGTAGCATGTTCACAACCAGCGGCTTGTGCTACAACATCATATTTCAAAATTAATCCTAAAAAGAAAAACAAAAGAAGATTTGACAACAATGAAATAACAACATTTTTCAAAGTATGACGATGTTTGCAATGCCCTATCTCGTGAGCCAAAACTGCTACAATTTCTTCTGTTGTAAGTTGTTGTATTAAAGTATCGTAAAGCACAATACGCTTCTTTTTGCCAAAACCTGTGAAATACGCATTGGCTTTCGTACTACGCTTAGAACTATCCAATACATAGATATTATCCAACTTAAAATCCGTCTTCGCTGCAAAATTTTGGATAGCAGTTCTTAGCTCTCCTTCTTCTAATGGCGTTTGTTTGTTAAACAACGGAACTATCAAATCTGAATAAAAGAAATTCATAAACAACATAAACGCAGTCAAAACACCCCAAGCCAAAAGCCAAAACCAATTTGGTATTTGTTGATAAATTAATGCTATGACCGAGATCAATATTCCTCCAATTAACATATTCAACAACAAACCTTTAAACATATCCAAGAAAAATGTTTTAGGCGTAGTACGATTAAATCCAAATTTTTCTTCGATAACGAATGTATAATACAAGTCAAAAGGTAAATCTATGACTACATTTACAAGCATTAAAAATCCAAAGAAAAATAATGTTACCAAAATTTCATTCTCTACAAAAGTTCTTGCAAACTCATCTACCCAAGCATAGCCTCCAAAAACAAACATAAGTAGCAAGAACAAAAAACTAAGGCAACTCGAAAACCAACCAAACTTTGCTTTTGTTCGGAAATACGACTGTTGTTCTTTATATTTCTGTTCGTCATAAACATCTGATAATAAATCAGGTAATGAATTTTTAGAATATTGAATATTTAAGAAAGAGAGTGTTCTTCCTAACAAAAATTCAAGAACAAGAATTAAAATAATTATGTAAAAAATAGTTATTACCATAAAGTGTTAATTTTTCTGTTTGCTACTGCAAAGATACGTGATAAATTTGTAGTAAAAATTTTTATGGAATAACTTTGCATAAATAAGTATTGTTTGGTTGTATTACATAAACATAACTTTACAAATGTTTTGAAATAATTTTTGAATGAAAAATTATCAATTAACGGACTTTCTACCCACAACAAAAAAAGAGATAGAACTACGAAGTTGGAACGAGGTTGACGTGGTTTTATTCTCTGGAGATGCGTACGTAGATCATCCATCGTTTGGAAGTGCTGTTATTGGACGTGTATTAGAAAGCGAAGGATTAAAAGTTGCTATAGTGCCACAACCAGATTGGCGAGGAGACTTCCGCGACTTCAAAAAATTCGGAAAGCCTCGAATGTTTTTTGCAGTTACAGCAGGAGTAATGGACTCTATGGTCAATCATTATACAGCAAACAAACGACTACGCTCTAATGATGCCTACTCTCCCAATGGGCAAGCAGGCTTACGTCCGGACAGAGCGACCATCGTTTATTGTAATATTCTTAAAAAAATATATCCAAATACTCCTATTATCATTGGAGGTATAGAAGCAAGTCTTCGTCGTTTTTCGCATTACGATTATTGGGATGACTCGTATCGTAAAAGTATTCTTGTTGATAGTAAAGCAGATTTACTAATATACGGTATGGGCGAATTACCAATTCGTACTATTGCAGAGGTGTTCAAGCAAGGGAAAAATATTGATAGCTGTTACACAATTCCACAAACAGCTTATTTAAGCAAGACAAAACCACTAATAGAACATCAAAAATTGCTTCATTCGCATGAAACATGTTCTAAAGACAAAGAAAAATCCGCAGAAACGTTTCGCATTATCGAAGAAGAATCAAACAAAATGCAACAAGTACAACTTGTCCAACCTGTAGAAAGTTCTTTTGTAGTGGTAAATCCGCCATTCAATCCAATGACAACGGAGCAACTTGATGCTGTTTACGAATTACCTTTTACATATCTTCCACATCCAAAATACAAAGGGAAAACGATTCCCGCTTATGAAATGATTCGCTTTTCTGTAAACAGCCATAGAGGTTGTTTTGGAGGCTGTGCTTTTTGTACAATTTCGATGCATCAAGGCAAATTTATTATCTCACGTTCAGAAGAATCTATATTGAAAGAAATAAAAAAAATAAAAGAACTTCCCGATTTCAAAGGCTATTTGAGTGATGTAGGAGGTCCTTCTGCCAATATGTACAAAATGCAAGGATTTAATTCTAATATATGTAAAAAATGTAAAAAAGCATCGTGCATATTCCCTTCTGTTTGTAAAAATATGAATACTGATCACTCTTTCCTTTTACAACTTTACAAAAAAATAGATGCATTGCCTTTCATAAAAAAAAGTTTCATCGGAAGTGGAATTCGCTACGATTTGTTGCTTCATAAAACTAATAATGCAGAAATTGATAGAAACAATAAATTATACATAGAAGAATTAATAAAAAATCATGTTTCTGGGCGATTAAAGGTAGCACCAGAACACACATCGGACACAGTTTTAAATATCATGAGAAAGCCGAGTTTCAGTTTATTCAGAAAATTCAAACAAATTTTTGAAACGATAAATAAACGAGAAAAACTAAATCAACAAATTATTCCCTATTTTATTTCGAGTCATCCTGCTTGCAAATTAAATGATATGGCAGAACTTGCCATCGAAACAAAAAAATTAAACTTCCAGTTAGAGCAAATACAAGATTTCACACCAACCCCAATGACACTATCAACGGAAATCTATCATACGGGATTACATCCTTACTGTCAAAAAACAATTTATACTGCAAAAAATAAAATTGAAAAACTTCAACAACGCGATTTTTTCTTTTGGTATAAACCCGAATATCATTCAAAAATAAAGTATAGTTTAAAAAAAATTGGACGCACAGATCTAATTGAAAAATTATTAAAAAAATGAATAACAGAAAACTTTGGCAAAAACTCGGTTTTAATGTCCTAATATCAACAATTTTATTTGGTATATTTTTCGGAATTTTATTTCTTTTAGAATACTATATTCCTGAACTTCACAACAAATTATTGAATTTTGATGATATAGCATTCAATATTGGAATTGTTGCGAGTATTGCAGGAGTAGGATATACACTAACAATTCGTAATCCAGAAAATTTTATAGGATTTTATTTAGGTATCGTAATGTCTTTATTATTGGGCATTCAGTTTTTCTTAAAAGATTTCTACGATTTAACATTTTTGTATATCGTGGTTTTTATTCCTTTTCAAATAACATCTATTATTACTTGGAAAAATGGACTAAACAACGTAAAATCAGAGCCTACATTCCTACCTCCGACCAAAAGATTTCTAACAATCTTTGTATTTTTATTATTGATTATTTGCGACTATTTTTTTGCAAGTTATGTTATAAATCAAAATTCTATTTGGCAAAATTCATTTGCTAAAATTATCAATGGTATTGTCATTGCATCTTCGATATTAGCTAATTTTTGGCTGATTTTCAAAAAAATAGATGCTTGGATTTATTGGATTATTTACAGCGTTGCAAGTGTTATTCAAGGAATTTTCGTCATAAACAATCCGTTCAACGCCATTCTGTCTTTATTTTTTATTGTTATCAATGCGTTAGCAAGTTATAGTTGGATAAAAAACTACAAAAATGCCTCAAAATAAGAGACAACTCATATTATCAAATATAAGCCGAAAAGTAAAAAAAGCTATCTACGATTTCGGACTTATCAATGACGGAGACAAGATTCTTATCGGACTTTCTGGAGGTAAAGACTCTTTAGCCTTAACAGAATTATTAGCAAAGCAACAAAAGATAACCATTCCAAGTTTTTCTATTGTTGCTACACATATCAGTTTAGACAATATTCCATACCAATCAGATATTGAATTTTTATCTGACTTTTGCAATAAACGAAATATCGAATTCAAACACATAAAAACACACTTTGAGCCAGCAAATGACAAGAAAAAAGATGAAAAAACACCTTGCTTTTTTTGTTCATGGAGTCGTAGAAAAGCATTGTTTGATACGGCAAAAAGATTAGGCTGTAACAAAATCGCACTCGGACATCACCAAGATGACATTATAGAAACGCTATTGCTTAATATGATTTTTCAAAGTAGTATTAGTACAATGCCACCAATGCTAAAAATGACAAAATTCGATATAACAATAATTCGTCCATTGTGCCTTCTTTCCGAACAAGATTTACTTACCATGCAAGAATTGCAAAACTATCCAAAACAAATAAAAACTTGCCCTTTTGAAAAAACATCGAAAAGAAGTGAGGTAAAAAATATCTTAAAAATTTTTGAACAATTAAACCCAAACGTACGACAAACAATTTGGGGAGCAATGCAAAATATACAACAAGAATATTTACCAAAGAAAATCAATCTATAGTATCTATTCTATTGACCGATTTCACCGCTGCTATTTTCAACAGATTCATACACAAATTGTTTATATCTTCTACACTATAAACATAAATATGCAAAATACCATTGAAAATACCATCTTTGGTTTCGATATTTATTTTACTGATATTTATAGAATAATCTTCTGAAATAATCCGTGCAATTTCTTTTAAAACACCCACTTCATCAATACCTTTTATTTCTAAAATTGCAGGGAATGAAAGAACTTTATGCGTTATCCATTCTACCGAACGAAGCCGATTTCCAGAACTACTTTTCAGTTTCAAAGCTACCGAACAATGACTTTTGTGTATTGTTATAGAGTTGTCATCTTCCATCATTCCTAATACCTCATCACCAGGAATTGGACGACAACAATCGGCTATCCGATAAGAGATATTATTCGAATTATCAGAGAGTTGTATTGTTTTACTTTTATCAATATTAACCGTTTTTTTCTCTTTTTTAGCTGACGAACCAAATTGTAGTTTCCAAATCTTCATCCAACGGCTTTGACTCTTTTTCTTAAAAATTACCTCTTGAATATCATTAAGATTCAGAATACCTCTACCCGCTGCATAAAACAAATCATCAGCATGAGCAAATTTATAGTAGCTCAACAGCTCAGGCATTGTTTCCGAACCTTTTGCTAAGTTTATTTTTTTCAATTCGTCTTCTATCAAACTCTCACCATGTTTGACAATACTCTTTATCTCCTTTTTAAAAATCGAACGCAATTTCGACTTGGCCTTTGCAGTTGTTACAATATCAATCCATTCTTTTTGAGGTTGTTGCTTTTTTGAAGTTAACAATTCTACTTGATCTCCACTTTTTAACACATAACTCAACGGTACCAATTTGTGATTGACTTTTGCTCCAATGCACTGCAATGCTATATCGGAATGCAAATAAAAAGCAAAATCTAACGCTGTTGCACCTTGCGGTATTGTTCGAATATCGCCTTTAGGCGTAAAAACAAATATTTCGGATGCGAATAGATTTAATTTAAACGTATCCATAAAATCTATCGCATTAGGCTCTGGATGTTCGAGCAATTCTTTGATTGTTTTCAACCACTTATCCAATTCCGAATCTTCATTTTCACCTGTTTTGTATTTCCAATGAGCCGCCAAGCCTTTTTCAGCGATTTCATTCATTCTTCGTGAGCGAATTTGTACTTCCTCCCAATTTCCAGCATTTCCCATCACGGTAACATGTAAAGCCTCATAGCCATTTGCTTTAGGCGTAGTAACCCAATCACGTAAACGTTCAGGATGAGGTTTATACAAATTCGTTATTATCGAATAAATAATCCAACATTGCTCTTTTTCGCTCAAACCGTCTTTCGGTGTAAACACTATACGAGCTGCTAACAAATCAAAGACTTCTTCGAATGGAATATGTTTTCGTTGCATTTTTCGCCAAATAGACGATGGTGATTTTATTCGCATTTGTAAATCAAAATCGTAACCTATTTCTTTCAATTTACTTGCTATCGGTTGTGAAAATTCTTCAAAAACTGTTTTAAGATGAGGCTTTATGGCTTCGATTTTTTTCTCTATCTGTGCAAATGCTTCTGGTTGTTCGTACTTAAAACACAAATCTTCCAATTCAGTTTTTATAGTAAACAATCCCAATCGTTGTGCTAACGGAGCATAGATATATTGCGTTTCACCTGTAATTTTCAATTGTTTAGCGGGAAGCATCGAACTCAATGTTCGCATATTATGCAAACGATCGGCTATTTTTATTAGAATTACCCGAATATCTTCGGACATAGTCAATAGTAGCTTCCTAAAATTCTCTGCTTGAACAGAAGCTTGTGCACCAAAAACACCACCAGATATTTTTGTTAAACCATCAACTATCGAAGCTATTTTCGGACCAAATAGATTTTCAATATCCTCGATCGTATAATCGGTATCTTCTACAACATCGTGTAGCAATGCCGAACAAATAGATGTTGAACCTAAACCAATCTCTGAAATAACAATATTAGCCACAGCTATCGGATGCAAAATGTAAGGTTCTCCCGAACGGCGACGAACACCATTATGTGCTTTCTTTGCAAAATTGAAAGCCTTTGTTATAATCTCTATTTTCTGCCGATGTGGAGAGTTCTTATAAGCTGTCAGCATCTCTTGAAACTTCTGTTCAACCAAAAGAGTCTCTTCTTCTTGTGTCATTTGAGGGTGATATTCCATAAATACATCAATCTAATACCTGTCCTGCATTATTAGCCATTTGCACCATTAAATCATATTCTTCAGGCGACAAATCAAGAAAATAATAATTTTGAGGATTCTGAGGTTCACCCTTATAGCGAACTTCGTAATGTAAATGCGGACCTGTCGATTTTCCCGTATTTCCAACAAACGCAATAACATCGCCACGAGTTACCTTCTGCCCTACTTTCACCTTATAACGACTCAAATGTGCATAACGCGTTTCATAACCAAAACCATGATCTACCTTCACCAAATTACCATAACCTTGCTGCCAGCCAGCAAAAGTAACCACACCATTGCCAGTTACAAATATTTCTGTACCTGTAGGTGCTGTAAAGTCCATTCCTTCGTGCATTTTTAACGTATGATAAACTGGATCTATACGGCGACCAAAACCAGAAGCCATACGCGTTAAGTCTTTGTTAAGTACAGGTTGAATGGCAGGGATATGTTTCAATTTTGTTTCATGATTTATCGCTAAATTTACAATTTTATCATACGATTTTGATTGCAAATAAACCTCTCGAGCAAGATGATCCATATTTTTTGAAGTTTCAATCATTATTTCAGAATTCGACATTCCTTGCAAACGCTCATATCGGTTCACTCCACCAATTTCACCCTTACGAACAGCATAAGGAATGGGATCTGCCTGAAAAACAACACGATAAAGATTATCATCTCTATCTTGAAGGTCGTTCATTACCGCTTGTATATCTTTCAATTGACTATTCAACAAATCGTATTGCAATGCCATTGTTTCATTTTCACGCCGCAAACGCTCCTCTTTTGGTGAATCAAAAAAATAGTAATAACAAAAAAATAAAAGAATACTTAAAAACAAAGCTAAAAGAAACGTATTCAGAAAATGCTTAAAACGATGACCAAACGAATGTTCAATTCGTTCGTAAGTCAACTTTTCAGGATTAAATCGGAATTTAATATTTTTCTTCATTAGTATTGACTAATTTGCCCTGTTTCGGCAAAATTAAACATTTTTTTCACTATTTTTGTCCTCGTTAAAAACAAAACAAATCTTTTTAACGCATTTTATAAACAACTAAATTCTAAAAAATGACTTCGAACGAAATAAGACAATCGTTTCTTGATTTTTTTGCATCGAAAAATCATAAAATTGTACCATCGGCACCTATGGTTGTGAAAGATGACCCTACACTTATGTTCACGAATGCAGGTATGAACCAATGGAAAAACATCATTTTAGGTAACGACCCTATACAATACCCTCGCATTGCCGATTCACAAAAATGCTTACGCGTAAGTGGGAAACACAACGATTTAGAAGAAGTTGGACACGACACCTACCATCACACAATGTTTGAGATGTTAGGTAACTGGTCGTTTGGCGATTACTTTAAAAGCGAAGCTATAGAATGGGCTTGGGAATATTTAACAGAAATTTTGAAACTTGATAAAAATCGTCTGTATGTTACCATTTTCGAAGGAGCAAAAGAAGATGGGCTCAAGCGCGACAACGAAGCTGCTGAAATATGGGCTAAATTTATTGATAAAGATAGAATTATTGACGGAAACAAACATGACAATTTTTGGGAAATGGGCGACACTGGTCCTTGCGGACCTTGTTCGGAGATTCATATCGATTTACGAAGTGAAGATGAGCGAAAAGCTATCGATGGCAAAACATTAGTCAATGGCGATCATCCACAAGTAATCGAGATTTGGAACAACGTATTTATGCAATATAACCGCAAAGCAGACGGATCGTTAGAACCGTTGCCAAAGAAGGTAATTGATACAGGTATGGGATTCGAACGACTTTGTGTTGCCGTACAAGGCAAAACCTCGAACTACGACACTGATGTTTTTCAACCGCTATTAAAAGCTATTGGCAAAAAGTGTGATTGTTCGTACGGAGCAAATGAAAAATCCGATATTGCAATGCGTGTTGTTGCTGACCATATTCGCACTATTGCTTTTGCCATTACCGACGGACAATTGCCAAGCAACGCAAAAGCAGGTTATGTTATTCGCCGTATTTTACGCCGTGCTGTTCGTTATGGATACACATTCTTAAATCAACATTCAGCCTTTCTTTATAAACTCATTCCCGATTTGATTGATTCGATGGGAAATGCTTACCCTGAATTGAAACAACAACAAACACTAATAGAGAAAGTCATCAAAGAAGAGGAAGAGGCATTTCTACGTACGCTCGAAACAGGTATCCGGCTTTTGGACAAGATAATAAGCGACACAAAAAAGGCTAACAAAAACGAAATCACAGGTGTCGAGGCATTTACGCTATATGATACTTATGGATTTCCGCTTGACCTTACAGAACTCATTCTGAAAGAACACGATTTAACGCTTAACGAGAAAGAATTCAACACCGAAATGCAAAAACAAAAAGAGCGTGCACGTAATGCAGCTTCGGTAGAAACGGGAGACTGGATTTTGTTGCACGAAGGCGATTCTGAATTTGTTGGATACGACCAAACAACGTGCGAAACACAAATTCTTCGTTATCGGAAAATGGCGTCAAAAGGAAAAGAGTATTATCAACTCGTATTAAGCAAAACGCCTTTTTATGCTGAAATGGGAGGACAAGTTGGCGATACAGGAACCTTGACTTCTAACAACGAAAAAATTATTGTTGTAGATACGAAAAAAGAAAACAATCTACCTGTACATATTGTTGAAAAATTACCACAAAACATTTCTGCTGTTTTTGTTGCCGAAATAGATACGGAAAACAGAACTGCGATTGAAGCAAACCACTCTGCAACACATCTTTTACATGAAGCTTTACGCCAAGTTTTAGGCAATCATGTGGAACAAAAAGGATCGTATGTTTCGGCTAATTCTTTACGATTCGACTTCTCGCATTTCCAAAAACTTTCTGCGGAAGAAATTCGGGAAGTTGAACATTTGGTAAACAAAAAAATTCGTCAAAACATTTTGTTGCAAGAGCATCGCAACATTCCGATTGCCGAAGCACGCAAATTGGGTGCGATGGCGTTGTTTGGCGAAAAATATGGCGAACAAGTACGTGTTATTCAATACGGTTCGTCGATAGAACTCTGCGGTGGCACACACGTTAAAGCAACAGGTTGCATCGGTATACTACGCATCGTTACCGAAAGCTCGGTTGCGGCTGGTATCAGACGAATAGAAGCCGTAACAGCCGAAAACGTAGAAAAAATGTTAGATACAGTTCAAGACACTCAAACCACCATTCGCGAATTGTTCAACAACGTTCCAAATATTCTACAAGCCATCAAAAAGACTATAGATGACAACACTGCATTGAAGAAAAAAATTGACGATTTCATGCAAGAAAAAACGCAAAATATGCGTAACACACTACTCGAACGTGCTGCTGAAATCAACGGTGTTAAAGTGATTAAACACATTGGCGAAGAGTCTCCAGAGCTTTACAAAAACATTGTGCCTCTACTAAAAGGAAAGTTTGCTGATACTCGATTTGCTTTTGTTGTAGGTACGGTGTACGAAAGCAAGCCTTCGCTCATATTGTTTTTAAGCCAGCCGATGATAGATGCTGGATACAACGCAAGCAATATTATCCGCGAAGCAGCAAAAGAAATTCAAGGCGGTGGTGGAGGACAAGCATTTATGGCTACTGCCGGCGGGAAAAACACTAATGGCATACAAATTGCTATCGACAAAATAGTGGAATCCATTACTAAATAAACAGAATTATGAAAAAATTGTTATTTGGGACTTTATGTTTATTCTTATTTTGTAGTTGTATTCAAAACAACGACACAAAGTGTGATTGCCCAAATGTACCGAGCAACACCATAGCTCTTACTACGAAATACATCAACGTATATCCTTCAGATTGGGAAGAATATAACCAACCGCTCGAACGTTATGCTTACGCCACTTTCGAACTCGAAGATATTACGAAAACAGTTATTGACTATGGTGCTGTAATGGCTTACTACATAGGCTCTACGGACAACCCTCTGCCCTACATTTTCCCTGTAGAAAACGAGATGAACGACACCGTGATTCATAATTTTCGTTTCGACTTAGAGGAGCAAGCAATTACTTTTATTCTCGAGTCGTCGGATATGGAAATTTATATTCCACAAGACACTTTAGATTTCAAAGTTTCCATTTTTTATCCAAACTAATCTTATATACAAAATCAAAAAACGCACCTTGACGGGTGCGTTTTTTATATTACAAACTAACTATTATTCGCAAACTGCACGAATAGTCCATCCATAATGTCGATAATTGGCTCCAATACTAAAATAACTAGAATTAAAACTTAAGTCTGCACCAAAATATGTATATTCAGTACCAATCGAACTTAGCCAATAGTAACCGGTTTTCCCTATATCAGACGAATTGTTATACCCAGCAGTAGGCAAGAAAATAGAATTGCCATTGGTTTTACTTTTTACTTCGTAACCATTTATGCCATTTCTTGAAGTCCATTTCCATGTACAATTATCAACAAGCTCTTTTGCTTCTTTTGATGTTGGCATTCTCCAATTGCCTCCCATATTAACGGTAGCAGCATCGTCTTCTGGCTCAAGAGTTGTTTTTCCGTCGGTAAACCCGTTGTTGCCATAATTGCTATCGGTGCAATACTTCGTCATTGTTGTTTCGCTACCATTTGCCCATTTATAGTTCTCCCATGTGTAACTATCTTTTGGAGCCGTTTCTCCCCATGCAAAGTAACTACCGTATTCTTCCGCTTTAGATGCTCCTACATTACATGTTGCCCATTTTACACTTAAGCCAAGATCTACCCATACAAAACCATTCTCAAGTCCTGATGTCGCTTCGTCTTTCGAAATACGATCGATAGTTATCATCGTACCATCTGCCAACGTAAAGTAAACAGATTGCTCGTCGTAGGTTACACTTTGGAACATCGAGTCGCCTGTGTCTCCTTTTGCTCCATCTTCGCCTGTGGCTTTTTCTAATTGTGTCCACGTTGCTCCGTTGTCGTAAGAAATCCACCAATAGTCGTCCTCTATCTTCAATTGTGGCGTTACACCATCTTCACCATTGACACCGTTTTGTCCATCTTGTCCGTCTTCGCCGTCCTCACCATTAGTTCCATTTGCACCATTTTGTCCGCTCACACGAAGTTTGTTGCCATTTTCGTCGAGCAACCACTCGCCGTCTATCGTCCAATAATAAACGCCGTCTTCTTCTTTCGCTCCGATTATTGGTGCCGATGCATCTACACCATCTTGACCATGATAGATAGTGATAGGTTCGTGTACAGCAAACGTAATAGTATAACCGACTTCCACTCCACCGTAACTGATAGGCGAAACACTAACTACATAGTCTTGGCTATTCAATACCTCTACAATTGCTTGAAGCGATGCAATGTTTGTATTGTTTTCCTTGCAGAGTTTTTCCAATTTGGCAACCCTATTTTCCAACAAACCCAAACGATTCAATACATCGCTATCATCGTATTCACAAGCGGTAAACACCGCACTTGCCACAAACATCAGTGTGGCAAACATAATTTTATTTAATTGTATTTTCATTTCTTTTTTTATTTAGTTTTTAACTTTTTTACTTCTTCTGTTTGCACCTAAAAAATGTTGATTTACGCACATAAAAATAGCGTGGTGCTTAATGTAATTGCTTCTTTGAGTTTTTGAGGTCTTCGACTTACCTTTGAGTATCAAATAATGCACAAAAGCCCACGCAAACTGCGTGAACATTATTAATGCTTTCTCCTTGATACTCAATAATTTTGAAAGTGTCGAAGTTTCAAAAACTCAAGTTAGCTCATAATGCTATTTCCAATATTTTTCAAGATGTGCGTAATAATAATACGCGTTTATTCCATAGGCAAAATGTTTTTATGTTGTTTTCGACTCTAATTGTTCAATAAATCGGGAGCAAAAGTAATGCTTTATTTTGAAAACAGATAAAAATCGCTATTTAATGCAAACTTTTAGGATATTAAAAGACACAAAAAAAGCGAAGTTAAAAACCTCGCTTTCAGTACCCAGACCCGGGGTCGAACCGGGATGGAAGTGAATCCACTGGTGTTTGAGACCAGCGCGTCTACCGATTCCGCCATCTGGGCATTTGCTCAAATGCACTGCAAAGATACGTGAGTTTTTCTTTATACAAAACTTTTTTTTGTTTTTTTTGAAAATTACTATTCAGATTTGCCTATTACAACAAAAAAAGTATTTTTGCATTACGAAAAAATAATAATATTATTTGTATGAAAAACAACTATTGCATCATTATGGCCGGTGGCATTGGGAGTCGTTTTTGGCCTTTTAGCCGAAAAGATTATCCAAAACAATTTCTCGATTTCTTTGGGAGTGGTCGCTCAATGCTTCAGATGACATTTGATCGTTTTAAAGGTATTATTCCCGATGAAAACATTTTCATCGTAACCAACCAAAACTATAAACAACTGATTTTGGAACAACTTCCAAACATAAAAGAAGAGCAAGTGTTGTTAGAGCCAATGCGTCGCAATACAGCACCTTGCATTGCTTATGCTACTTACAAAATCAAATCGATTTGCACAGATGCTAACATATTAGTAGTTCCTGCCGACCACTTGATTTTGCAAAGCGATATCTACATAAAAACACTAAAAGAAGGATTTGATTTTATTTCAAAAAACAATTGCATTTTAACGTTAGGAATTACACCAACACGCCCCGAGACAGCGTACGGCTACATTCAAGTAACCGACTCAGACACAAATCCTGCGAAAGTAAAAACCTTTACCGAAAAGCCTAATTTTGAAATGGCAAAATTGTTTGTCGATAGTGGCGAATTTTATTGGAACTCTGGTATGTTTTTGTTTACTGCTAAAACAATCATAGAAAGTATAGAAATGTACCTCCCTAACATTTCCTCAAAATTTAATGGGCAAGAATATCTTTTGGGGTCTGATCAAGAACAATCTTTTATCAATGCTATTTATCCGACTTTGCCAAACATTTCTATCGACTATGGCATTATGGAAAAAGCTCAAAATGTGTATGTTATGATTTCTGATTTTGGTTGGTCAGATTGTGGAACATGGGATTCACTCTACGATTTCTCACCTAAAGATGAAAACGGAAATGCAGCTTTAGATTGTGCTTCGCAATTCTATGACAGCAAAAACAACATTGTTGCACTTAACAATGGAAAGTTGGCTGTGATTCAAGGGCTTGAAAATTATATCATTGCCGAGTCAAATGGTGTTTTGATGATTTGTAAAAAAGACAATGAACAAAAAATCAGACAATACGTAAATGATATAGACGAACGTTTTAACGGAGAATTTAACTAAAAAATTTATGCAATTTTCATTTTTTCACAATCAAAAACCTCGTAAATTCTATCATCGTCCCATTTATTGGGATCCTGAAAAAGAGGAAATCAACGAAGCTGTAGCCGAAGCAAAAAGGAAGAAAGAACAAGAAGGAATATTTCAACCTACATTAAAACGCGGCAGTTTTCGTCGTGCAAAATTTGACAATCAAGAGGTTGATCGCTCCGAGCATGTTCAAAAGCAACGCAAAGCAGCAAACGTACGTTTTCTAATTATCGTTATAGCATTGTTTGCTCTCGCTTTCTTTTTATACTATTCAAGTAGCGACTATTTATATTTATAAATATGAGTGATATTATACATCTTCTTCCTGATTCCATCGCTAATCAGATAGCTGCTGGAGAAGTAATCCAACGTCCAGCATCGGTAGTAAAAGAGTTAGTAGAAAATTCGATTGATGCAGGAGCAACAAAAATTCAAGTTTTCGTAAAAGACGCAGGCAGAACTTCCATTCAAGTAATTGATAATGGGAAAGGTATGTCACCAACCGATGCACGTTTATCGTTCGAACGACACGCCACTTCCAAAATCACAACTGCTAAAGATTTATTCAATCTACAAACAATGGGATTCAGAGGCGAAGCTTTAGCCTCTATTGCTTCCGTAGCACAAGTAGAACTAAAAACAAGAAGAAAAGACGATGAAATCGGCACTTTTATCGAACTTGAAGGTTCATCAAGCAAACAAGAAACTATATCGTGTCCAATTGGAACCTCATTCACTGTAAAAAATCTTTTTTTCAATATACCTGCACGCCGAAAATTTTTAAAATCAAATTCAACAGAATTTCGGCATATCATCGAAACTTTTCAACGTATAGCACTCACCTATCCCGACATTCAGTTTTCATTAATGCACAATAATAGCGAACATTACCAACTACCACCAACAAACAAACGACAAAGGATTTCGCAAATCTTTGGAAAAAAAGTAAATCAGCAACTACTTAGTATCGAAGCAAAAACAGGTTTGGTAAATATTTCTGGATTTGTTGGGAATATTGATTCGGCAAGCAAGAGTGCTTCACAATTTTTCTTTGTCAATGGGCGATATATGCGTCATCCTTATTTTCATAAAGCAGTATTAGAGGCTTATTCTCGTATTTTAAAACCTGACCAAGCACCAAGCTATTTTATTTATTTCGACATAGACCCTGCTGCAATTGACATTAATGTACATCCAACGAAAACAGAAATAAAATTTCAAGACGAAAGGGAAATTTGGCAAATTCTTACAGTTTGTGTCAAAGAAACTTTAGGAAAATTCAATGTCGTACCTTCTATCGATTTCGATACGGAAGGGAAAATCGATTTTCCTACGATGCAACCAACAAATATTCCAAATAAAATCACAACAAACTACGATAAAAACTACAATCCTTTCGAACAAAAAACAACCAAAACTACAACAACATCTATCAACAATTGGGAGACTCTCTACAAGCAAAAAAACAATTCCAGTTTTGCTGAACCCAAAACAGAGAAAGAACTTTTTGAAACAAAAAATACGGTTACTAATCAATACTTTCAGTACAAAAATAAATATATTTTAACACCAGTGAAGTCTGGTTTGATGATTATCAACCAACAACGAGCACACACACAGATACTTTTCGAGAAATTTTTGAACAATAATCAAGAGAATCTTTCGCAACAACTATTATTTCCTGAAAAAATAGAATTAGATGCGAGTGATAGTACTATTTTAAACGAAATAGAACCTCAGCTTAAACAACTGGGATTTGATATCTCAAAGCTTGGTCAAAATACGTTTTCTATTTGTGGGATTCCTTCTTCTATAATAGGCGGGAACAATATTCAAAACACGTTGAAAGAACTAATCTTTTGTGCCAAAGAACACGACACGAAGATTTACGACAATCTGAATAAAGATTTGGCATTTAATCTTTCAAAATCAACAGCAATACCTAATACAAAATCGCTGACACAAGAAGAAATATCCGATTTAATCGAAAAACTATTCCAATGCGAGAATCATCAATTCACTTATGATGGGAAACCTATTATAACAATTATTGATGACTACGAAATAGAAAAGAAAATCGGTATCTAATTTAAAATTCAAACAGATGTTATTTGAAGAAATTACAGAAAAAGACTTTGATTTCATCGCAGAAACTTACAATTATTACATTCTTAATAGCACTTGTATTTATTTCACCACACCCCTATCGATCGACGATATAAAAGCATTCGTTCCTTTTAGCGATCCTACATATAAAGCTTTTGTTGCAAAAATAAATAATGAATGCATCGGTTTTTGCTATTTCAATCGTTTTCAAAAACGACAAGCTTTTAATATCTCGGTAGAAATTGCGATCTACATAGTTCCTACACATACACGAAAAGGTTATGGACAAAAAATGCTATACTTTCTCGAAGAAATAATTCAAGAAAAAAACTTTCAAAATATTGTTGCTACAGTAAATTCTACAAATCACGAGAGCATAACTTTATTTGAACGAAACAATTATAAATGTGTTGGGAAATTTAATAATATTGCAGAAAAATTTGGAGAAAAACTTAGTCTATTTTTATATCAAAAAGAATTATGAGTCATAATTTATTAAAAAATAAACATGGAATTATTTTCGGAGCTCTAAATGAAGAATCTATTGCTTGGAAAGTAGCAGAAAAGTCTGTAGAAGAAGGAGCTTCTATCATACTTACAAATACGCCTATAGCATTGCGAAGTGGAGAAATAAACAAATTAAGTGAAAAAACAAACTCTAAAATCATTCCTGCTGATGCTACATCGGTAGAAGATTTAGAACAACTTTTTGATGAAACTCAAAAGCATTTCAATGGGAAAATTGATTTTGTGTTACACTCTATCGGAATGTCACCAAACGTTAGAAAAAATCGTAAATATTATGATTTAGACTACAATTTCATGAATAAAACACTCGATATTTCGGCAGTTTCATTCCATAAAATGCTACAAGTGGCCTACAAACAAGATGCTATAAAGAAAAATGGCTCTATTTTAGCATTAACTTACATTGCTGCCCAACGCACCTATGATAGTTATAGCGATATGGCAAACGCAAAAGCCCTATTGGAATCTATTTGCAGAAGTTTTGGTATGATTTATGGCGAGAAAAATGGTGTTCGCATTAACACCATTTCGCAGTCGCCTACAAAAACAACTGCAGGCAAAGGCATCGATGGATTCGATTTATTTTTCGATTTTGCAGACAAGATGTCTCCTTTAGGAAATGCCTCTGCAGAAGAATGTGCCGACTATTGCATAATGATGTTTTCTGATTACACACGAAAAGTTACAATGCAAAATCTCTTTCATGATGGTGGCTACTCTTCTACTGGTATAAGCAAAAAAATGATTGAGCAATATCAAGGTAGTAAATAACCTACATTTGATTGAAAATATCATTGCAAAAAGTTACCTTTGCAAAAAATACAAATAAACAATAATCAAATGGAAAAAGTAGTTAGTGGAATTCGTCCAACTGGAAATTTACATTTAGGTAATTATTTTGGAGCGGTAAAGAGTTTTTTGCAAATGCAAAACGAATATAATTGTCTGTTTTTTATTGCAGATTGGCACTCGCTTACTACTCGACCCAAACCAGAAAACATTATTCAAAGTGCACATACAATTTTAGCTGAATATCTTGCTTGTGGCATTGACCCAGAAAAAGCAACTATCTATATTCAAAGCGATGTAAAAGAAGTGCTTGAGTTGTATCTTTTCTTAAATATGAATGCTTATTTAGGCGAGATGGAACGTTGCACAACATTCAAAGAAAAAGCACGCAAACAACCAAACAATGTCAATGCGGGATTACTCACCTACCCTACACTTATGGCTGCAGACATTCTAATTCACAGGGCAATAAAAGTTCCTGTTGGAAAAGATCAAGAACAAAATATGGAAATGGCACGAAAATTTGCCAATAGATTTAACACCATGTATGGTGTCGATTTTTTCCCAATTCCAAAATCTTTCTCGTTAAGCGAAAAAGCTGTAAAAATACCGGGACTCGATGGTTCTGGAAAAATGGGGAAATCGGAGGGGAATTGTATTTATCTAATGGATGATGCCGAAACCATTCGAAAAAAAGTAATGAAAGCCGTTACCGATAGCGGTCCAACCATTCCAAACAGCGAAAAACCCGAAGTAATACAAAATTTATTTACACTATTAGAAATTGTTTCATCGAAAGATACATACAACTATTTTAACGAAAAATGGAACGATTGTTCGATTCGTTATGGTGACTTAAAAAAGCAATTGGCTAACGACATTACCGTTTTCAATCAGCCAATTCGTGAACGAATCTTACAATACTCTTCCGATACCGACTACCTTAACAAAATCGCTAAAGAAGGTGCTGAAAAAGCAAGAGAAAGTGCTCAAGCAACAATAAAAGAAGTTCGAAAAATTATAGGTTTTAGATAACACAAAAAATCCTACTCTGTTGAGTAGGATTTTTTTACATTCTTATATATAAATAAAAAAACAATCTCTTACCCATTTATTATTACCTTTGCAACTAATAGTAAAAAGCATGCCTAATATAATTGATTTATTTTGTGGATGTGGTGGGTTGTCACTTGGCTTTGAACAAGCTGGGTACAATATCCTTTTGGGTATTGATGTGTGGGAAGATGCACTAAAAACTTTCAGACACAACCACCAGGGTAGCAATACACTTTGTGCTGATTTATCTACTTTATCACCTGAAGAAGTTAATCAAAAAATCAATGGTGAAAAAGTAGATGTAATCATTGGTGGACCACCTTGTCAGGGCTTTTCTATTGCAGGTAAAAGAATTGTAGATGACGAACGAAATAAGCTTTATCAATCATTTGTAAGAATGGTTGAATACTTCAAGCCAACAGCATTTGTAATGGAGAATGTTCCCAACATTCTTAGCATTGGTGAAGGTGCAATAAAGGAATCAATCATCAAAGACTTTGAAGCCCTTGGTTATACAATCAATGTTCAGGTTATGCTTGCTTCTGATTATGGTGTACCCCAAAATAGAAGAAGGGCTGTATTTGTAGGTTTGCTTAATGGTAAAAAGTTTGAGTTCCCCACCCCTAGTGTAGAACAAAAGATTACTTCATCTGAAGCGTTAAGTGATCTACCTGAAGGTTCATTGGTAGATGGTGCAAATTACATTTGCGAACCTTTATCTGATTTTCAAAAGGAAATGAGAAGAAACAGCAAAGGTGTTTATGACCATAAAGCAACAACACACAACGATAAGACAAGGGAAATAATTGCAATGGTTCCAGATGGTGGCAATTATAAAGATTTACCTTTGGAACTTCAACAAACAAGAAAAGTACATATTGCTTGGACAAGACTTAATAGCCAAAAACCAAGTTTTACTATTGATACTGGGCATAGACATCACTTTCATTACAAATTTAATAGAGTTCCAACGGTCAGAGAATCTGCAAGAATACAATCTTTTCCTGATGATTTTATATTTTTGTGTAGCAACACAAGTAAAGCTAAGCAGGTTGGAAATGCAGTACCACCTATGTTAGCTAAAGCAATAGCAAAAGCACTAACCAACTACCTACTATAGCTATGTACAATATCCCAGAAGAATATTATTGTAGAATACATCACGCTAGGCCACGCTTCAAGAGTGATGTGGAAAATGTTTTGTTCTATATTGCCAGTGTATGTAGGAATATTACTGAAACAAGTATTGATTCATACAAGAAGCAAGTATTTAATGCAATCAAGCTATACCCGGGGAATGAAGCTAGTAGTGATAAGACAATAAACAACTGGAGGACTGAGATTGCAGCTTTATTTGGGTTTTATATTGAAGATAAAATAACCAAAACCACAAAGACTGGGAAAATGTCAAATATTTTGGCTGATAGTGGCGATTTGGTTCAATTCTTCAAATACTATTCTTTCAAATTCCAATATCCAGGTGGACACATTAAATCAAACTATGTAAAGGAATTGATTGATTATGGTGTAAAATTCAAGCCTGCCCAATATATCCTGAAGCTATTACACGAAGCTGATTCATATATTGGAAAACCCTTAGGTATCACAAAAGCTGAAGCTACACATTGTATCTTTAATGATTTAAGGGTCACACGCGATAATCGTAATGTTTGTGAAGTAATAGACTTAATAAAACACAATAGGGAAAACAAACTTGACTATGATTGTGCTGGTGATGTTGTAAGATATGCTGGTGATATTTTAGATTATATGGTATTAGCCAACTTACTGAAAGTATCACACAACTATTATTACCTTAATCGTTTGGAAAATGAAGCAATACTTTCCTTTATAAATAGTGACGAATATTTTGATGGATATGATGAGTTTTACAACAAATCTTTCCAAACATCAGAAATATCACATATAGAAACAGATTGGTTTGAGTATGTAAATAGTGGTTTAGATTCCAATTTATTCAAAACCGACATTACACAATACATTACAGATGCTGATGAAAAAGAAACTGAGTATAGCATCTTAGTCAAGGATAAGATTGGTGAAGTAATGGCATCAACAAGCACAAAGGAAATTGGCGATCTTGGAGAAACTTTGGTTGTTGGTCACGAAAAAGTACGAATAAAAGAAGGTGGTAGAGAAGATTTGCTTCATTTAATCAAAAAAATACCTACTTCATTTGCTGTTGGATATGACATACAAAGTGTAGAATTAGATGCAAGAAAAAGATATATTGAAGTTAAAACAACAATTAGCAACAAACCATTAAATTTCTATTCGTTCCACTTGACCCCTAATGAATGGGATACAGCATCATCATTGAGAGATAGATATTTTGTCTATAGGCTGATGATAAGCAAGAATGAATTGAATATATTCATTCTTCAAGACCCAGTACAGATGTACAAGGATAATTTGATAACCCTAACAATTAGAGACGGTGCTGAAATAACTTTTAATTCAAATGTTTGTGTAAAAACAAGGCTAAGTATATGGCAACAATAAGAGTAGCATCTTTATTTTGTGGATGTGGTGGAATGGATTTGGGGCTTATTGGTGGCTTCAAGTACTTGGGGAAATCATATTCTGAAAATTCATTTCAGATAGTGTATGCTGTTGATAACGATGAGTATTGTACACAAATATACAATGCAAATTTTTCTCACAAATGTTTGGTCAAGGATGTAAAGGAGATTAGAACAGAAGAAATTCCCCAAATAGATATGTTGATTGGGGGATTCCCTTGTCAGTCATTTTCTATTTCAGCACAAAATCCCCCACGACTAGGATATAAAGATGAAAGGGGAATGTTATTCTTTGAAATGGTTAGGATTTTGAAGGACAAAAAGCCAAGATTCTTGTTGGCTGAAAATGTAAAAGGACTTTTATCAGCCAATAACAAGAAGGCATTCCCAATGATTATTAAAGAATTTGAAAATGTAGGATATAAAATAAAATACAAGCTTCTTAATGCCTATGATTATGGTGTTCCTCAGAAAAGGGAAAGGGTAATAATTGTTGGATTTCGTGAGGAAGACGATTACAATAATTTTACATTCCCAGAGCCTATACCAGAAAAGGACAAAAGGGTTTTGGGTGATGTGATTGTTGAATCAGATAACACTAATGAAGGGTTATTTTTTAGCGAAAAGGCTGTAGCTGGTATGATGGCTGTTAGGAAAAAGATGAATAAAGGAAGGGCACAAAAGCTGAATGAACCTTGTAATACCATCAGTTCACATTTGGCAAAAGTCAGTCTTAATTCTACAGACCCTGTTTTTATGGTTGGTGATAGATATAGAAGATTTTCTTGCTTTGAAGCAGCTAGAATACAATCCTTCCCTGATGATTTTAATTTTACTGAATTGTCACAAGGAAGAAGGTATAAAGCCATTGGCAATGCAGTTCCACCCGTATTGATGTGGTATATTGCAAAAGCTTTACAAGATTCAGTTGCTAAAGAAGAATATACAAATACCTTATAATTACCTCAAGCGATCTAAAGAGCGTACTAATGCTTCGTCTTTCATTACACCACGCAAAGCAAGGTAAGACAAAACGATACTTATAAGTGGAAATATCACAGGGAAATGAAGATGCCAATCGGCATTCAATGTATCCGAAATGCTCCAAACGGTAATAGCTAACAACACATAATAGCCTACCATTAAAATAATATTAGCCACTGTAAAACTTATTTGCATCATTCGTTTTTTATACAAAAAAATAGTAATCAAAGCAATCGCTGGAATCAATGTCGAAAGAAGGAATAGCACCCAAGTTGTAATATTCGAATAAACATCATTTACACCAACTAAATTCATTTGATTTAATTCGTACGATATTTGCAAATCAATATCATTTGGCATAAAAGTAACGCTTGTCATAAACATCGTCAAACACGACAAAATAACCACAACTAACCAATAAACTGTTTGTATTCTCTGTATCATAACTTTAGTTATTTTAAAAATTCAAAAAATCCTTTTTTATTTTTTATTTTGTTATTCGAATAATAATCGGCAAACAACAAATCTTCTTTGATAATTTTGTAAATTACTCCCCAATCTGGTAATCCTCCTAAATTACGGTCGTCAATATAAATGTCGGCGGCTATTTTTCTTGAACCTGATTTTTCTTCTGGATTGTTTTTATTTACAGCATAAAATTCAAGTCCTCGTTCACGACAAAAATCAACGGCTTGTTCTAACAAATCGCCCTCGCGTACTGTCCATAGTATAAGTCTACAATGTAACTCTTGCTGCAAACGTTTCAAAGTGTCTATTGCAAAAGGTATCTCCTTGCCTATCAAAGGATAAGCATGCTCTACAATAGTGCCATCAAAATCAATAGCTATTTTCATTTTTCTTCTTCGTTTTCGATGTTACTCAATAAATCTTGCTCTATTTTTGCTTTTTGAGGTTTACAAAAAATAAACGCCAATGCTGCAATTACCGCACAATAAAACATCGATTTATCATGCAAAAAGCAATAAAGCATTACATTGAGCAAAACGCCAAAAGCAATCAAAAAAATTCGAATCAATGCAGCATTTTTATATTTTTTTACCTTAACATTTTCATCCATGGTTTTTATCTTTAAAACTACTCGATGAAAATACCACAATGCAAAAGGAATAGATATCATTATGTACATAATTCCAACAGATTGCAAAGCAATTATCAAATTTTGTTGAAAATCAAAGTTATAAGATTTTACAACATTCAAACAAATAAAAAACACTGCAAAAAACAACGCAAACGCAATGTAATAAGAGAATAACAACTGTTTATAAATTTTATTTTCCATACTTTATTTATTATTATAATCAAACGGCATTCTATTCACAATCGAACGTCCCAAAGTTACTTCATCAGCATATTCAAGTTCATCGCCAACAGCCACTCCCCTCGCTAAGACAGTCATTTTTATCGAATCATTTTGTATTCGACGCGAAATATAAAAACAAGTAGTATCGCCTTCCATTGTTGGACTCAAAGCAAAAATCAGTTCGTTTATATCATTATTTCTCACACGATCTACCAACGAGACTATCTCTAAATCAGATGGTCCAATGCCATTCATCGGAGATATAACACCACCAAGAACATGATAAAGCCCCTTATATTGTTGAGTATTTTCTATCGACATAACGTCTTTTATATTCTCAACAACACAAATTGTTTTATTATCACGAGATGTATCTGAACAAATACTACAAACATTGGTATCCGATATATTATGACAAACCTCACAATAATGAATTCCTCGCCTTAAATCGATCATAGCATTGCCAAAAGCATCAACATCTGTCTCTGACTGTCGCAATAAATGAAGCACCATACGTAATGCTGTTTTTCGACCTATACCAGGCAACTTTGCAAATTCGTTTACCGCATTATCAAGAAGTATAGAAGATATATCGTGCATAGTCGTTAGTATAAAGGAGAAAGTTCTTCACCATAAAACTCTAAATACCATTTATCAAATCTAACCAAAGATTGTTTACTGAATCGTAGCATCTTTTTTCGTATTTTAGTTAATGGCAATTCTTCGTTTAAATGAGTCTTCGAATAGAATTTATCTGCAAAACAAATAATCTGTTCTTCGAGCGTTATAGGCTCCATTTTTCGACAAGGAACAGGCAATTTTCTACTTTTTATCATCCACAATGCAAGACCACACCCTGTATGTCTTTCACAAACTAAAGCATGTTTCGGGAATCCCTCTTGTCGTAGCAAATCGGCTCCCAAATAACCATGAGCAATATACGGAAAAGTACCTTGACAAAAAATTCGTGGAGCATCAGTTTTAAAGATGCCTATATCATGCAGCAAAGCTGCTTCTGCAACAAATTGTCGATCAACTTCTAAATGAGGATTTTGGTCAACAATCTCTAATGCTTTTTTTTGTACAGACATACTATGATTCATCAAAGTTTCATACAACTTCGAGTCTTTCTGATAATATTTTTCTATTATTTCTAATGGGTTCATTTTGGAGTAACAAAAGTTAAACTTGCAGGAATAATACTTACTTCGAAATCAACACATGCAGGCAACTGCACACCATCTGCTTCCAATTCTATTTTCTTCTCTGAAGAACATGTAAATTGTTGCAATTTATTGGAAAAAACACAAGGATGACTTAACAATTTCCCTGCAAACAAATATTTTGCGGCTCTGACAATATGCAAAAACGATAACTGCTTTACAATTGTTGCATGAAAGAATCCGTCTGTGGGGATAGCATCTGGCGTTTGCTTTAAACCTCCTCCCGTAAAGCATCCGTTTCCAACACTCATCGTATAAATCGGTTCTTCTACAAACAAATCTTTTTGATCACATTTGATATTCATTTTATATGAGCGATATTTTAAAACAGCCAAAAATACAGCAAACGAATACACCCAAGCTCCTCCAAAAAAGTGATTTTTTATCCAACTTGCATATTTCACAACAAGAGCATCAAAACCAGCTCCCAACGCATTAAGAAAATAATATGTATTTTCTGTTTTACTTATTGTTTTTACACAACCAACATCTATCAAATGTTTCTCGCCGTTATGCAATACACCTAAAAGTTTCTTTATACTCTTTCGAGAATTTTTTAATTTCCAAAAACGAGCCCAATCGTTACCTGTTCCATACGGCACTAATGCCAAACAAATCGAAGATTTTTCTGATACTTTTGAATGGAATATACCATTCACAACTTCGTTTAAAGTACCATCACCACCAAAAATAAGTATATTTTTTTTACCCTTTTCTACCAACTGTTTTGCAATTTCACAAGCATGACCTTTGTACAACGTTGTATACATTTCTACCGTCAACTGCATTTCGTGCAAAGATTTCTCAATAAACGCTAAATCCTTTTTCAAACGCTTTGTTCCCGCACAAGGATTCAATATTGCACACCAAACTTGTTGTTTATGTTCAGGCATTGAGCGAATCTTTCTTTCCAAGTAAAATTAAATCCAAAATCGTAATTGCTGCCATTGCCTCAACAATAGGAACTGCACGAGGAACCACACACGGATCATGACGCCCATGTGCTTCTAATTCAACGTTTTCTCCTGAAACAGACACCGTATTTTGTTTCTTCGAAATGGTAGCTGTAGGTTTAAACAGAACTCGAAAACATATGTCCGAACCATTAGACAAACCGCCTTGTATTCCTCCTGAATTGTTTGTTCGAGTTGCAACGTTGTTGTTATCTGCATGATAAAACTCATCGTTTTGCTCCGACCCTTTCTTATTAACACCTAAAAATCCCGAACCATAATCGAAACCTTTAGCTGCATTTATAGAAAGCATAGCATATGCCAACCGAGCACTCAACTTATCGAATACAGGCTCACCTATTCCAATAGGCATATTTTTCACAACACAAGAAACTACTCCCCCAATCGAATCGCCTTCCGACCGAATTTGTTCTATCAAATCTATCATTTGCTTGGCAACCAGCGAATCGGGACAACGTACTGCATTGCTTTCTATTTCTGAAGAAGTATAAACAGGTGTTTCTGACAATTTTATATCGCCTATTTGAGACGTGTATGCCACAACCTCAATACCCATTTGCTTTAATACCAATTTAGCAAAAGCTCCAGCAACAATACGCGAAACCGTTTCGCGAGCTGACGACCGACCTCCGCCACGATAATCGCGAATACCGTACTTTTGTTGATACGTAAAATCGGCATGCGACGGACGATAAAGTTCCTTTAAATGTTCATAGTCGGCTGAACGCTGTTGCTCATTTTTGATAATAAAACCAATGGGTTGTCCCGTTGTTTTCCCTTCAAAAATACCCGACAGAAACTCTACCGCATCAGACTCTTTTCGTGGTGTAGTGATAGACGATTGCCCCGGACGCCTACGATTCAATTCACTCTGAACGAAAGCCATATCCACTGTAACTCCAGCCGGACAACCATCAATTATACCACCAAGAGCAACCCCGTGAGATTCGCCAAACGATGTTAAACGGAATATTTTCCCAAACGTATTCGACATTTACAATATTTCTTTTAATGACAATGACCACAACCGCAATCGCCATGATCGCCACAATTGCAATCGCTACCACAGTCGCCACAACCACAGCCACAACCGCCTTTCATAGCCGCCAAATCGGCTTCTGTAGCTTCTCTTATTGCAATGATTTCACCCTCAAAATGCAAATCTTCTCCAGCCAACGGATGATTAAAATCCATTGTTATAGCATCCGATTTCACCTCTACCACTTGTGCATTTATATGTTGCCCATCAGAGGTTATCAAAGGCACTACATTCCCTTTGAATATTATCTGTTCGTCAAGTTTGCCATCTTCGCCCACAAAAATATTCATAGGCAAATCGCGAAAATTATCTTCATCGTACTCACCATACGCATCGGCACAGGGTATCGTAAAACTATACTTATCGCCTACAGACAAACCTTCAAGATGTTCTTCGAACTTTGGCAACATCATATTTACTCCAAAAGCAAACATCAATGGATTTTCTACCGACGTTTCTTCCATCAATTCGCGTTCACTACCTTCGCCCACATACAATTTATAAGTAGTGGTTACAATTGTATTTTTTTCTATTTTCATATTTATAATGTATTTAACTCTACAAAAGTACAAAATTATACTTAACTCGCTGCACGCAAATGCCACCGAAGAATCTCTTTAAAATAAAAAATATGTGGAATATTTTCTCTTTTTTACTTGTTTTACAAAAAATAGTCAGTATATTTATAACACTTTTAAAGACAAAAACTCTTATTATAAACAACTTAAATTTTTAAATTATGGTTAAGACAATCACATTCAACGAGTTGAGAAAGATCAAAGACAGTTTGCCTGACGGAAGTATGGGTAGAATAGCAAACGAATTAGGAATGAAAGAAGAAACCATACGTAATTACTTCGGTGGGCAGAATTTTAAAGACGGAAACAGCTGTGGCGTACATTTAGAACCGGGACCTGATGGAGGACTTGTAATTTTAGATGACACTAAAATATTAGATTGTGCAGAACGTATCATTCAAGAAAACAAATAAAAAAACATACAAACAAAAAACACAAAAAAAGTTTTTCTCCGTATAGAGAAAAACTTTTTTTATATACTATAGGGACGCATGCGTCCCTACTCCCCCTTCAGGGGGCTGGGGGCTTTATTCTCCAAGAACAGGGCGAACGGATTGACCGGATTTGCGATCGCCGCTGCCCCCGCTCGCGCCGCCCGCGTAGATGCCCACGAGCCACCCGTAGTCCGGCATGGCTATTCCTCCGAACGCAATCGACCAATAATCGCCGCTTCTGCCCGCGTAGTTCAAGTCATCGTCTCTGCGATAGCCCGCCGCAGGGAGGAAGATGGAGTTGCCGTTGGTGTTGCTCATTACGATTTGTCCTTTTACGCCTGTGCCGTTATAGTCAGATGTCCACTTCCATGTGCAGTTTTCAAGCAACTCCCTCCATTCGGCAACGGTGGGCATACGCCACGCACCACCCCAGTTTACAGCGGCAGCATCGTCAGCAAGTTCGAGCACTCTTTTGTTATCTATAGTACCGTAAAGGCTATCTGTGTTGTATTTGGTTAACGTTGCTAAATCCCATCGATTATATGTTGCATTCCATGTAGCAGTTGCCCATTTATAAGTATTCCAATCATAAGTGGTTTTTGGAGAGGTTTCTCCCCAAGCAAAATAGTCACCATACTCTTCGGGTTTGGTAGCACCAACGTTGCAGGTTGCCCACTTTACGCTCAAGCCAAGGTCAATCCAAACATGCTCACTCTCCGTGCCTGTAGTAGGCATCGTCCATTGTGCATAAAGTGTAATATTTCGAGTAACACCGTTTATTACCCTTCCTTCTGCAAAATCAACTCCACTCCCATTGGGCTCGGTATTCCAACCGTTAAGATAATAATCGTCTTTAGTATAAAGACCACTACCCCTAATAGTGTATGAATAACCATAAACAACTGTATCAACTACCATCTCACCTGTTCCGCCGTTCGGCATATAAGTAATGGTAAAAAGATATCCGCCGTCATCGGCTCCGCCACCGCCTTTTGCTATGGTAATCACCGTACCGTCGGCAAGGGTAAAATAAACATTGTCGGCATCTTGCGTCACGCTACGGAACATAGAGTCGCCTGCATCACCTTTGTCGCCTTTCTCACCTTGCGCCCCGGTGGCTCCATCTTGTCCGTCGGCACCCGTAGCACCCGTGTCGCCTTTATCTCCTTTATCTCCTTTATCTCCTTTATCTCCCTTTTCGCCAGTCTGTCCATCTTCGCCTTTGGCTTTGCCAAGCTGTGTCCAAGTGTTACCGTTGTCGTAAGAAATCCACCAGTAGTCGTTCTCTATCTTTAATTGAGGAGTCACTCCGTCCGTTCCATCTTGTCCATCTTTGCCATCAGTACCATTTTGACCATCTTGTCCGTCCGCTCCAGTTGCTTTGCCAAATTGTGTCCAAGTAGTACCGTTGTCGTATGATACATACCAATAACCATTCTCTATTTTCAATTGTGGGGTTATTCCATCTTGACCATTGCTACCATCAGCACCATTTGTGCCGTTTGCTCCGTCTTTACCATCTTCGCCAGTGGCTTTGCCCAATTGCGCCCAAGTGGCACCATTGTCATAGGATATATACCAATAGCCATTCTCTATTTTCAATAGAGGTGTCACGCCGTCTTGTCCATTAGTTCCGTTTTGTCCGTCCTTACCATCTGTTCCATTTTGACCGTCTTGACCATTATCGCCTGTAGCTTTGCCTGATTCTGTCCAAGTAGCGCCATTGTCATAGGATATATACCAATAGCCATTTTCTATTTTTAATAGAGGAGTTATACCGTCTTTGCCATCGGCACCATCTTGACCATCTTTGCCGTTTGCTCCGTTTTGACCATCCTTGCCTGAAACGGGGAGTTTGTTGCCATTGTCATCCAAAAGCCACTCGCCATTGAGCGTCCAATAATATACGCCATCGGTGTATTTGGCTACGCCCACTATAGGAGAAGTTCCGTTTTGTCCGTTGGCACCATTCTGTCCGTCTTTGCCATCCTTGCCGTGATAAATGGTTATCGGGTCGTGGCCAGAGAACGCAATGGAGTAGCCTATCTCCACTCCACCTTCCATTATCGGAATAACAGAGGTTACCTTATCGTTGCTCTCTATCACGTTCACTATGGTTTGCAACGAAGAGATGTTCGTATTGGCTTGTGCGCACCATTTTTCAAGGTCGTCGATGCGAGCTTCGTTTTGGGTTACATTTCGCCAAAGCGAGTTGAACATATCTATTTCGTCGTCGTTGTTGCACGCAGTAGCAAAAAGCACAAAAGCAAGTGCGAGAAGTTTAATTGTTGTTTTCATCTTCTTTTGTTTTTTAGTTCTCTTTTTCATTTTTTAATAAACACTCTACATCGGCAGCTTTTTCTTCGAAAATCCGCACATCGTTGTACTTACTGAACGTAGCTTCGGCTTCCGTACGGGTCATCCACTGATAGGTTATCACTTCCGTTTCACCTATTTTGTACACCACTTTTTGGCAGGCAGGTTTCTCCTTGCTGCAACTTGCGAGGGTTGCCACGGCAACCAACATCGCACCTAAAAACAGTTGTTTCTTCATACTTAAAATTTCTTTTTTATAATTTTTTACAAATAAACAAACTCAAGCAAATCGAGTCAAGTTCTTATTAGTTCTTATTTTTTATATCATTAAATTTTTAATAAAATCCTATTTTTTTCGGGATAAGCACAAAAGATATAGGTTCACGTATGTACATAAAAAGAGCGTGGTGCTTTGCTATGTCTTTGAGATTTTGAGGTCTTCGACTACCCGTTGAATCAAATTATACACAAAAGCCCACGCTACGAGCGTGAGCGTCATTTGGGCTTTTACTTGATTCAACATAAGTTTTTGAAAGTGTCGAAGTTTCAAAATCTCAAGTTTAGCTTATAACGCTATTTCCAATATTTTCAAGATGTACACACTTTTTACAGTGTTATTTTTTCATAGGCAAAAATGTTTTTTTGTTTTACAAATTCAGTACAAATATAGTGAAATTCATTTTCAGCTAAAACAAATGCTCGTACTCCTGCAAGTAGTAATGCCACCAAGTATTTCGGAAAGCGAGCAATCGTTTTTCTTTCTCCTGACGGCTTATCATTTGGTTGCTAAGAATCGATTTGAACACATACCAATCTTGCTCAACTTTGGCTGATACCGAAAAATCGGTGGTAAAAATACCCATATCGCGAGCCATCACCAAAGCCTCTGCATAAACACGCTTACGACAATCGGCAGTATAAAGCTCTTTGTACGAATTACAAAAAACGTCGTACTCGCCAGTCAACAACAACGAACAAAGAAAATAATCTTTCACAAACTGCGAATCGTTTTTTGCTAAAAACAAAGCATAAGAAATATTCATAAACTGATCTTTGTTGATGTACAAATATTCGCTAAAATCGACCTCTGCAAATTCCGATTTTGCTGTAGGAATCATTGCTCTACGAGAGCGAACAAAATCTGTATGCACCAATGTCTGCTCCAACTTTGCTAAAAACTTTTCAACAAGCCGATAATCTCCTCTTGCAATATTCAAATCGACAAGCAAACATAACGACCGAAAATTATCTTCTCGCTCACACGAAATACCCATCTGAAAAGCCTGATGCATAGCCTCATTGAGCAAGCCAAGATTTTTATAAAAACAAATGCTCAAAACCGAGTATTTATTAGCAAACGTAGGTAGAGCCTCTGGCAAAAAATTCGATACGTCCACCTTGTACTGAAATAACGATTGCGCTAATTGTCCTTTTTTAGCTAAAGCATAAAATGTATATGGGTACCAATCATCTGCATCTCCAATTTTTGCATTTTTTGCTAAAGCTAACACCTCGTCGATATCATCGTTGAGCAATGCCATATCCAAACGTGCGTAAAATTCTTTTTCTTCTAACTTTCTATTTGGAACAAACGTCAGCCCCATCGAAACAAGAATAAAAGCATACAACAAGAGCAAAGTTTTCTTACCAAAAGCGACATTTAAGTTTCGTATCTTCGACAAAACAACAAGCAACAATACAAAAGAAATTTGCAAAATTATCTGAATCGGCATTTCTACACGAAACAATGGAACTTTTGGAATTTCTATCACATAAAAGACAAACGAAACAACTGCAACACACAAATACAACACCGACAAAACGTAACGTTGTTTGTCTTTAGAAAGCAACATTTCTGTCGTCAGACAAGAAACCGCCAACACCGCAATCTCCAACTTCGACAAGAAAAGAAATACAACCGCTAAACCTAAACACAAAAAGAATCGGAATCGCCTATCTTTCAAAACGATATGAAAATATATTGCAGTTATAATAAACAAAACTACCAACGATTTTTGTAAGAAAAAGTGTACAAAATGTTGACTTATCATCATCACAACTGCCGAAAAAAAGGCAAACATTTTGAACGCCTCAAAATTCAATCGCTTAAATATATCTCGCACTATAAAATAAACAGCAACAACAGGCAAAAGCAATATAAAACTACCCAACCACGACCAACGGAAAAATGCAAGCAAAAAGTTTTCGACATATTGCATCATGTGGCAGTAAACAAACGCATTACGGAACAAATCGAACGACGTATCGAAATATGCATTTGCATAAGCATAATTCAAATAACCATAATGCATTGTTTGCCAAAACACAAAATGACAAACAATTAAAATCCCTAAAAATAAAAATTCTACTATACGCTTTTTCATTGATATTTCACATTTATAGATTCTGCCTCTGTGGCTTGTATTCGCTTCATTTGATAATTAGAAATTAGAAGCTCGTTTTTCGAAAATTCAGGGACATTGTATGCTTTCATGCGTAGAACATCAAAATCGGCTGTTTTTTGAGGCATTAAAAATGGCTTATGAGCAACACCGTTTTCATCAATATAAGCAAAAAACAAACGGGCGTACATACCGTCTAATCTCCGACTACCAAAAACAAGCCAACGAGCATTGCTCGACCAGGCATGATAGCCCTCTACCTCATCGCTATTCACAACATCTATATCAATAGGACTAAGCGTTTGCAAATCAATCATTTTCAGATCCGAATCATTTTGCGACATTGGGAACGTACCATAACCGCATTCCGTATAAGAGAGGTATTTCCCGTCAGGCGAAACCCTCGCAAACGGCTGACTTTTATTTGTCAGATGCTCATCTACCACACACTCAACTTCACCCAATTTTGCTGTTTCGCCATCGAACGATGCACGATAAATGCCATAACGAAGTTTATCATTATTTTCTGGTAAACTTCCACAATAATCAGCACGCGAAAAATACAACATATCGCCATCGGGCGACCACGCCGGGAATGTTTCATAATACTCCTCACCAATAAAGCGATCGTCTAAAATCACTTCATCATTTGCAAAATCATAAATCATCAAATCCGAAGTATTATCAAATGCCGTAATTCTACTTTTGTCGAAAACGTGGAATATCTGTCGTGTTTCATTCATAGAAAAAGCAATGTAAGGAGCCGTTGGATGCCAATAAGGATAAGAAGCCTTACCAACATCTTTTATCGTTATGTTTACTTTCTTTGTATCGTTACCTTTCACAAATACAGTTCCAGCATCAACAAATCGACCATGATACATCATTGTGTCTGCATTATAATTGCGATACGAATGACAATTTACACAACCATAATTATCTTTTGCCTCCAATTGAGAATTTTCGATAATCGGTTTCTCGTCGAATGTTGTTATGTTTCGCTGATAAAGTCCCATTCTATCCAATTGCTCATATCCGGGCTTAATCAAACGATACGACACATAGGCATCTATCGTTTCTTTCGCAACTTTTATTTCAAATGGTTTATATTCAATCCATTCGTTTTCAAAATTTTGAACAAAAACCTTTACAGAAAAATTTCTTCCTGCCGATTTGTCTAACAACGAACGCCATTTCTTTTCAGAAATTTCTAACCCTTTTTCGCCTTTTCCGATTGCACGAAATTCCACATTGCCTCCAATTATAAAATCAGCAACAACTGTTTTTGTTCCTTTTACGGTAAACGTTAGCGGAGCAATATTTCGAGGAACGGTTACCGACTTATAATCAGGATAAATATCGGGTTGAACATTCTGAATTACAGGATTTTCAATTTTTACACAAGCCGAAAAAAGAAAGATCACTATCAACAAAAAATTAACTATTTTCATTTTATACCACAATAAACTTGATATTTATCAAACACATCACGAACATAACGAACGGTATGATTTCCACGAAAATAACCATATCGACAAACCGAATCGTTGTAATATTCCGATTGATTTTTCAACAACAAAAATTTCTCAACACTATTAAACCAAATATCTGGATTTTGCCCATACTTTTCAGCTAATGCTCGTGCATCAAAAATATGAGCTGGACCAGAATTGTAACTTGCTAAAATAAACTTCTTCCGCTCTTGTTCATCTTTCACTTTTCGGAAATAGTTATCAAGTCGTTTTATATATTGTACTGAAGCCGAAATATTATGTTCTGGTTCAAAAATCATTGTAGAATCCACTCCAAAACGCTCTGCCGTTCGTGGCATTAGTTGCATCAAGCCTACAGCTCCAGCATACGACACCACCTGAGGATTGAATCGCGACTCGTGATACGCCAAGGACGCCAACAAACGCCAGTCCCAACCTATTTGAGGTGCATAGATTTGGAATAAAGAATCGAAAGGTGATATTTGTCCCACTCTCTGAAACTCCGATTCACCAAAATATTTTTTTAAATGTTGCTTTCTATTTTTCAGTTTTTCATAATAAAGGCGTCGTGGCTCGTACCAATCATTTATCGATGACAAAAGTTCGGGCGATGTTTTACGCACTGCCCAAGCATATTCTTGTTCTAATCCTAATGACACAGCACTATTAAAATTCGGCACAAAAGCTCTATTCAACATCGCCACTTCGTAGTCTGCTACCGTTAGAGGGATTTCACCATCGGCAACCTTTCGTATCAACTGGTCGATGTTTAGCGAATCAACCTCTACAATATCTATTCCGCCCCCTAACTCCTCGTTCAAATTATTCAACAAATGCCAATAACGACTATATTTTCTTGTATAAACCTGACGACCAACAAGCCCCGTTGCATCTATTATAGAATCTTTCAAAGATTGAATAAGCACAGGAAACGTTTTTTGTATGTTGTTGGCAAAAGCAAGCTGCTCTTTGTTTTGTTTCGACATTGGCATACGATAAACAATAATATCTCCCTTGCCTTGTAGCAACAACTCTTGCATTTCGTTCAGGTTGTTTGCAACGATAAAACGCAAGCCTACGCCCAAACTCTCCGCATAATCCGAACAGAGTGTATATTCGTAGCCCATCACATTGTCGCCATCGGTGAAGTACGACAACGAACTCTCGAGCGTAATCACGCAAAGTTCTTTTTGTTCTAAAATTTGTGCTAAATCATTTAATACAAGTTCTGTATCACTGTGTTTAGGTTTTTGTTGGCAAGCAAAAAATCCCTGCAACAATATCAAAAAAAGAATAAAAATTTTATTTCTCTTCAAAGCATTAAGCATGTTCTACAAATTCGTCTGCAATGGGTTTCACACCTTTATAACAAGCATACAAACGTGCTGTTGCCAAAACATCTTTTTCGCAATAAGAAACAATTCTCGGCAAATCTTTATCTTCGTAATATACATTTGCAACTTGCGAGCCATCAATGTCATCTTTGGGAGTTGGAATGCCAAAAACAGCCGTTAAAAGTTTCAGCGAAGTATAATTTTTATAATCGCCAAAACGCCACAAATCCAAGGTATCAAGCAAATTTATTTCCCATGACTTTCTACCTGCAATATTCAAACACGATGGCAATTCCAATCCGTTTATCAACATTCGCCGACAAATATATGGCACATCAAATTCCTTGATATTATGACCGCAAAGTTGCTTTCCTTGCTGTTTCGAAAGCATTTCGGCAAACTCACTTAACAACTTTCGCTCGTCATCGCCATAAAACGACTTTTCGCGAAAAAACTCCTGATTATCTTTACTATAGAAAAAACCTACCGAAATACAAACTATCCGACCGAACTCCGCGAAGATACCAGCCTCTCTCCGATAGACACTTTCTTCGCTATCGTCATTCTGAAAGCGTTCAGGCATACGACTTTGCATTATACGTACTTTGTCGTTCCACAAACCTCGCAAGCTTTCGGGTAAATCCGCAACCGACTTGTGTGCAGGCACCGTCTCTATATCTATAAACAATATGTTCGTAAAATCAGCCATTTTGCACTCCTAAATTTTTTTCGATAAACATTTTCAAAATATCTATCGCCACTTTGTTGTTTCCACCTTGCGGTACTATCAAATCGGCATAACGTTTGCAAGGCTCTATAAATTGCAAATGCATTGGTTTTAGTACGCGTGTGTAACGGCTCATTACAGCTTCGGTTGTTCTACCACGCTCTACTATATCACGTTTTATTACACGTATCAAACGCTCATCCGAATCAGCATCTACAAACACCTTTAAGTCCATAAGCGAACGCAACGTTTCGTCGCACAATGCCAAAATTCCCTCTACTATTATCACATTGCGTGGCTCTACATGTATAGTCTCTGCTTGACGTGTGCATGTAAGATACGAGTAGGTAGGTTGCTCGATGCTTTTACCCGCCTTTAGCATAGCTATGTGCTGCGAGAGCAAATCCCAATCGAACGCATCGGGATGGTCGAAGTTGATATTCTGACGCTCCTCTACGGGTATGTGGCTACTATCTTTGTAGTACGAATCTTGAGGCAAAACCACCACTTCGCCCACAGGCAATTTTTCTACTATTTTTTTTACTACGGTAGTTTTTCCCGAGCCCGTACCTCCGGCAATTCCTATTATTAACATATCTTTCTGCTTTTTTTTATATCTTACATTCAGCAAATATAAAAAAAATATCAAAACTCATTATTTCATTCTACAAAAAAAGCACCACTTACCAAGTGATGCTTCTTTTGATTATTCTCTTACGATTATTTGTTTGTTACCCCACGCACGGATTGACCGACAAAACGGTAAGCACCGTATGTCGTAACCTCTATAAAGTCAATGTAAAGATAGTAACTACAATTCGAACGAGTAAGTTGTAATGAACTGGAGGAATATCGAGCAGTCTCTCCTATCTGCGAAGCAGTAGATGAATATGCACAATACCCAGCAGCAGGTAAGAAAATAGAGTTACCATTTGTTTTACTTTTTACTTCGTAACCATTTATGCCATTTCTTGAAGTCCATTTCCATGTACAATTATCAACAAGTTCTTTTGCTTCTTCAAATGTTGGCATTCTCCAATTGCCTCCCATATTAACGGTAGCAGCATCGTCTTCGGCATCAAGCACCGTCTTGTCGTCGGTGAAACCATTGTTGCCATAGCTGCTTTCCGAACAATATTTCGTCATCGTCGTTTCGCTGCCATTTGCCCATTTGTAGGTCGCCCAATTGTATGTTGCCTTTGGCTCTACCTCGCCCCATGCAAAGTAACAACCGTATTCTTCCGGTTTTGATGCTCCTACATTACAAGTCGCCCATTTTACACTCAATCCTAAATCAATCCAAGCATACCCATTCTCAAGACCTGATGTCGCTTCTTCTTTAGAGATGCGATCGATACTTATCACCGTACCATCTGCCAACGTAAAGTAAACTGATTGCTCATCATAGGTTACACTTTGGAACATAGAATCGCCTGTGTCTCCTTTTGCTCCATCTTCGCCCGTAGCTTTTTCTAATTGTGTCCACGTTGCTCCTTCGTCGTAAGAAATCCACCAATAGTCATTCTCTATCTTCAATTGTGGCGTTACACCGTCTTCACCATTGACACCATCTTGTCCGTCTTCACCGTCAGTTCCATTTGCACCGTTTTGTCCGCTCACACGAAGTTTGTTACCATTTTCGTCGAGCAACCACTCGCCGTCTATCGTCCAATAATAAACACCGCCTTCTTCCTTCGCTCCGATTATTGGTGCCGAGGCATCTACCCCATCTTGACCATGATAAATGGTGATTGGTTCGTGTACAGCAAACGTAATGGTATAACCCACTTCTACACCATCGTAACTGATAGGAGATACACTCACTACGTAGTCTTGACTATTCAACACCTCTACGATGGCTTGCAACGATGCTATATTCGTATTGTTTTCCTTACAGAGCTTTTCCAACTTAGTAACTCTATTCTCCAATGAACCCAAACGATTCAACACTTCGCTGTCATCATATTCACACGCAGTAAACACTGAACTTGCCACAAACATCAATGCAGCAAACTTAATTTTATTTATTTGTATTTTCATCTCTTTTTTTATTTGATTTTTAATTTCTTATTTCTACTTATTCGCACCTAAATTTTGAGTTGATTTACGCACATAAAAATAGCGTGGTGCTTTGTTAATTTTTCATTTGATTATCTGAGGTTCTCGACTACCTAACCATTCAAACGCATAAAAAGCCCACGCTTTCGCGTGAGCGTCAATGAGCTTTTACTTGAATGGTTTAACTTGAAATTGTCGAGATTTCAGATAAACAAGTGTAGCTTATAACGCTATTTCCAATATGTTCAAGATGTGCGTAATAAATACGCAATTATTTCATAGGCAAAAATGTTTTTAAAGTTTCGACAAATATACTAAAAGTTCATATAACTATAAATTAGAAATAGCAGTCCTTAGACGCTGCATTGCTTCGTGCAACCTACGGTTATATTTCAGCATCAATGCAGAGTAACACAAACGCACCAAACGCATATAATCGTAGAAAAACATATACGACGGCACAAGCAGCACTACAAAAATTAACGCCAACCACCATTTAAACAACGAGAAACAAACCACACTTGCCACCACCATCGACAACGGATAAAAAATCAACGACAGCACATAGCGAATAGAATTGTACATTGCATTGTCCGACTGCATACGTACGATAGTTTCCGAAACCAACAAATAAGGCAAAACCATCAGTAACGACATCAACAAATAAGGCAACTCAAATAACAGCAACAACGCAATGCCAACGAGTTTCAGCGAAGATACACGATACGACAAAGCATCAGCATACACATGCCAACGTTTCCGCAAACGAGTGAAATTCTTGACTTGAGCAAAAAAATCGCTCATCGCTTCGGGTTGTTCCGCTTTGGTAGTTTCCAGCTGTTTTAGCAGTTTTTGACTTTGCTCCAAACGTTCGTTCAGCGAATTTTTTCGGCACGAATTTAAAAAGCAACATTCTTCTACAGCCTCAAAATCGTCGTTTTCAGGTATTGCTAAATGCACCGCTTGCAATTGCTCGGTTAAAACAGCACGCAATTGTACGGTTTGCTCCGTAAACGTAAGTTCGGCATTGTTTTTTACATATTCTGTTACGTTGATAGGCTCGCCTACTTTCAGCAACAACGACGAACGATAGCGAAAAAAACTCCCATAATTGATTCCAACAGGGACTATACATACATTTTTTGCACCTTGCAATTGCTCATTAGCCATCAATGCGATACGAAAAACTCCTTTCACTAATGGCAACTGCGAACGCTTTGCACGATGCGTGCCCTCGGGCATAATACAAAACGGAATTCCCTCTTGCAACGCCTCTACGCATTGCGACATTATCTCATCGTTTTTCAATAGATTTTCACGCCCATCACGAATACGCATTATGGGCAACATTCGAAACGATTGAAGCAACTTTGCGACTCTTTTGTTTCGGAAAATGTCGGCACGAGCCACAAATAATATTTGCCTATACTTTTTTGATAACCAAACCAAAGCCAAAGCATCCATCAATCCGTTTGTATGATTTGGAGCAAATATTACAGCATCGTTGGTAGGAATTCGCTCAATGCCCTCGCATTCGAACCTACGATATGCAAAACGAAAGGTGCGTCGCACACACCAATGGAGAAATTTATAAAATGTTGTACGTGGTTGCATAGAGCATTAAAGTTTATTTTGCTTTTGTCGAGCTAAAAGTTCTATAGTTCGTAATTTGTCTTTGTAAGAATTGTTTGCATTTGCTTTTTCTATCGAAAGCGACGCATCGGTATTGTCGTGCCAACGACGACAAAGATAAACCGACTCAAAAATCCGCCCTATTTTATAACAACGACTTATTTGTAAACCAAGTGCATAATCCTCACCATAACTTGTATTTGGAACTCCTATCGTACGAAGAATCGGTGTAAAAAATGCTCGTGGTGCTCCCAACCCATTGATTCGTAGAGCATTATTATGCCCATTTTCATCTGTCCATTCACGATGATCAATCAATCCAGGCGGTATTGTATTCATCTCAAAATCTGTAATAGTATAAGAGCCGATTACCATAGCACAACTTTCACGATGAAAAGTATCAACAATTTTTTGAAGAGTAAACTCGTCAGCATAAACATCATCACTATCGAGTTGAACAACAAAACGCCCGCAAGACGTATTATTTACACCAAAATTCCAACAGCCACCAATGCCCAAATCATCGCGTTCTGGAATCAAATGCCTCACACGATTATCCATCTCAGCATAACGAGCAACAATGGTCGATGTTTTATCCGTGGAATGATTATCAACAACTATCAAATTGAAATCAAACGATGTTTTTTGACATAAAACCGACTTTATAGCATCTTCAATTGTTTTTTCTCTATTGCGAACAGGAATCAACACCGTAGCCTCCACTGAAAAATCTTCATCCGAAAAATCTATCTTACAAAAATGTGGGTTCAAATAAGCTCCTCTCTTTTTAAGAAATTCAGTAAAAGCTTGCTCCATTTCTATTTGCGAAGCTCTATTTTTAGGATCGACATAAGCAAAATGTTTGTTCATTTCACTCTTTACAACTTGTTCTGTGTACAAATATTCATTTATTCGCAAAGGCAGTTTTTCTATTGACAAACGTAGGCGAACATCGTAAAATCCTGCAGCTGTGTAATCAAAACTAAGTGTTTCAACAACATTCTTCAAGGCATTGCTATCGAAAAGCAAAACCGAACCAAAATCAAAATCATCACGTACACTTCCTGCCTGATAATCAATTGTAGGATAAAGCATTACATCATTTTCTTTCGATACACGATAATCCGAATAAAGCATTGTACACAAAGTTGCTTCTGCTACATTAAGAAAACGTTTCAACGCATCAGGAACAAAATCTATCGTACACGACTTTGTAACAACGAAAACATATTCTTCTGTAATATTGCGAACCAGATTTTTCCAAAAATCAGAACTAAAAACCGATTCATTGTATGTTTCACAAACAATTTCTAATGACTCTTGCGTCTTTATTTGACACCCTTTTGGCAAAAAGATCTGAACTTTTTTCATCTTATTCATTTTCAATTAAAAATTTTAATACATCTAACATCAAATCTTGCTGCTTACGAGAATCTGTTATAGTTTCAAATGGGAAACCCATTATCCACAAACGATAATTGCCTTGATAAACAACTGCCGCAATTGTACCATTATCATCGTAACGCAACACAGGGAAAGCACCTCCGATAGGCAAAAGTGCATCAACCGAAGTAACATGATAAACATTTGCCGAAGGTTTACTTGAATAACAAATGCTGTCCGAAATAGTCAACAATGGCGAATAATGCTGAAGAACCAAACCATTCGGATTAACAATAGCAGTATTTTTTTTCACCTTTAAACATGTTTTTACAAAAAATGAATCAACAGAATCGCACAGGTCGCTTAGCAAATAAGTTCCGCTTAAAAACAATGCTCCCCCTGCTGTACAATAATCAAAAATTCGTTGTTGCATAATTGGAGAAAGCACTTTGTACCTAAGGTTTAAGGAGTCCAATCCCACTAACGTGGTGCGTTGTTTTCCAGCTATATAATCAACCATTTTATAGTTGTTCATATCAACCAAAGCTCGCTCTACTGCCAATCTACTACTCGACACAAACGAGTAACCCGCTTTTGCAATATTCTTTCCATGAATTGTAGTATAATCAAACGTATTACCTGCAACAAGTTGCTTTTCGTAAGTAGCATTGCTTGCACCAAATCCGGGAGCATCATCGCTCAACCAAGGACTTGTTTTCGTAAAATCGTACTGATTTCCAGTAAAAAAGCAACTTTTCTGATACGGAACTCCACAATCATCGTGAATACCAATGCCCGAATAGTCGGCTGTTTCAAAAAAATCAGGTGCTGACAACCTATCAAAACCATTTACAATAAGTAGTGTAGGTGATTTTTCTGAAGCAATATAAGCAGACAACGTCTCTGAAGGAAAACTTTCGCCTCCTGTATTAACCGCAGTTACTTTGAATTTATACAACACATTGTGTTTTATAGGCAAAACAAATGTTGTATCAGTTGTAAATATCCCATTATCAAATCCTGATTCATTAACTTGAGTATAAACGACATAACCCGTAGGAACAGCTCCACATTCAGATAAGCTATCAAGTGTAGAAGTCCAACAAAGCTGTATAGAATCAGAACCTTTTTCTTTTACATAAAAACTATTTACAGGTAACGGCTGAATTGCATAAGGTTCGTTGTTCTGAAAAGATAAATATTTTACTATTGCTTTGTAAATAGCCCGAGACACCATAAACTGAAAATGTGGGTCAAGTGCGTATCGCACATCAGTAGGATTTTGATGCGAAAGTAATTCCAAAAGCATAGTCGGCACTTGCGGAATACGAGCTTCAATATACGATTTGTTCCATAAGCCACGAATTGACCAATTTTGATTTAACTGATTTTTTATAGTACTACTTATTTCCGTCAAGACCATATCCGACAAATCGCGAGATGCATAACGCGATTGTCCGTTAGGGAACGATTCGTTACCCTCTTTGGTCATAAAAATACTAAGTGAACCAACAATTGTATCATTAGTTTTAAGTCCTGCATCGGTATGAAATCCCAAAGCTAAATCGATAGGGATTGACAAACCTACAGAATCAGGTGCATTTTCTGATCCATTATTCAAAGCATTTACCCAAAGCCCACGAGAAGCTACATCGTCAAGATAATCATCGACACCTTGCGTACGACTAAAAATTCGGCTATCAAAACCTGCCATTTGCAACCAATAACGTGCAGCTTCTATATAGCGTGGCAATCCGCTTGAAACACCATCTCTTTTCGCTCCGAAAGGCGAAACTTGTAGTTTTTTATTAAACTGAATGTTATAATTATTTACTTCATCAGCTGTTGCCGGACAGCGAACTACACTACCAATCCCCCCACCAAAACGAACTGCATCCGCAGTAACGATACCTGTTTCAGATGCACTTTCATTAGTAAGTTGCACAGAGCCAAAATCCTCATTCACACCTTTTTCAAAAAAGAATGTTCCTAAATAAATCCACGTACCTCCACCTTGTTTTTGGTTCACACTAAAAGAAGTTGCTCCTCCCTTATGATAAACAGTATAATGAGCATCAGAAACACTATTTTCTTTCGTTTGATATGCTACATAAACCGCATACATTCCAGCCGAAGGAACATCTGGAGTCCAGCGAACAGAAGCAGAAACTTCCTTACTAACATCTGCAAATTTATAAGAGCCTCTCCGAAATGGATTTTCGTTTAAAGAAGCAACCTTAACACACGGAGCAAAAGCTGCATTTCCTCCACGTTTCCAATTAACAACACCATCTTCTTCATAAACAGAATTATACCACGAAGTATCATTGTCAACTATTACTTCATTGATTTGTGTATCACGTTCGTGCGGGAGTAATACATTAGCTCCTGCATTCTCGAGCATCGGCAATAGAAAATTCAAAACATAATGTCGAGTTAATTTGTCTTCCAACGTAGAAAATAATCTCGCACGTTGCCACATCCATCGGTCTTGTTGCTGATTGTAATACAAACCATGACTACTCCACAATGCAATATTTCTACCAACTAAACCATTACTTATTTCATATGGTTTTGACGTATTTTTAGTCAAAGGATTTAAATCCCGTTTTGAAAAACGTCGTTTGTCCCACAATGAATCCGACCGACGACAATAGTTTGGAACATAAAAACTTAGTTCTTTTTTGTCAGCAAAAATTACGACTTCATATTTTGGATAAACACTATGTACTAATGATTTTGCCTCCGCATACAATCGATTCACAAAATCCTCGCGATAGAGCAAATACGACGCAGCTCCATTTAAATAAATTTCTACACAACGTCTTTTAGGTAAAATACGAGTTCGCTCCAGACGCAACTCTCCAACTTGCTGATATTCAGGTTTGATAGTCTCTACCCAACGAGCAATATTACAACGTAACACATCGGCTGATTGAGCAAAAACAATCAATGAAAACGATAAGAAAAACGATATAAACAAGAAACGTTTCAAGGCTATAAAACAAAGACCCCTTTCTCCAAAAAAAGAGGTCTTTTTTCTACTAATGTTAAAAAATATTACAATGGTATATATCGAACAAATGCTTCAATTGCTTCGTATGATGCCAACCCTAATTTATTATAAAGTTCGGCAGTTGTACGATTACGTTCTTCTGAACGTTGCCAGAACAAACGTTCATCATTACCCAAAAAAGGAGCACTTTCCATTTGCGAAGAATGGCGAAGAATAGCATTGCGTTTACTTCTCAATTCTTCAGGGCTTAAAGGCACAGCCATTTCTATATGGTCTATTTCCCATTCCATCCAAGCTCCACGATACATCCATATACGGCATTCATCTAACCAAGCTTCACCTTTCAAATCATCGATAGCCGCTAACACAGCATCTAAACAAACTTTGTGTGTGCCATGAGGATCGGCAAGGTCGCCTGCCACATATATTTGATGAGGTTTCAACTCTTGTAATAATGCCTTTACAATATCAACATCGGCTTGACTCAAATCATTCTTTTTGATAGTACCCGTTTCATAAAAAGGTAAATTCAAAAAATGAATATTATTTGGTTTTACTCCCATATAGCGGTCTGCCAAACGAGCTTCTCCTCTACGAATCAAACCTTTAAGCTCACGAACATCAGCACTATCCATATCGCCATCTTTCTTTTGAGCTATCGATTCTACTATCTCTTTATTTTTAGCATCTAACAAAACATCATTCGATTTATATATCTCGTGATAACCTTTCACAAACATCATAAAACGCAATACTTCTTCATCATTTACAGCTATATTTCCAGATGTTTCATAAGCAATATGTACATCGTGATTCTGATCGACAAGTCTACGAAGTGTACCTCCCATTGAAATCACATCATCATCGGGATGAGGACTAAATACCAACACTCGCTTTGGATATGGTGTTGCACGTTCAGGGCGATAAGTATCGTCGGCATTTGGTTTTCCTCCAGGCCAACCAGTAATTGTATGTTGTAAATCGTTAAAAATCTTTATATTAACATTGTATGCTGAATTGTGCAACGCAAGCAACTCACTCAATCCGTTTTCGTTGTAATCTTTGTTTGTTAATTTCAAAATAGGCTTGTTCAACTTTTGGCACAACCAAACAATAGCACGACGTATCAACTTATCATCCCATTCGCATGAAGTTACAAGCCAAGGATGACTAATGCGTGTAAGTTCGCCTGCCGAATGAACGTCCAAAATCAATGTTGCATTAACGTGATTTTGCAAATACGAAGCCGAACATACATCCGAAACTTTATCTTCTACAGCTTGCTTAACGATTTCTGCTTTACCATCGCCCCAAGCCATTGCTATCACACGTTTTGCATCAAGTATAATTCCTATACCCATTGTGATAGCACATACAGGCACATTTTCGGTTGAGCCAAACAAATAAGAACCTTCTTTTCTCGAATTTGAATCTAACATTATTAGTCGCGTAAGCGAAGTACCTTGCGAACCCGATTCGTTGAAACCAATATTTCCAGAATCACTGATGCCTAACACCAAATAATCTATTCCTCCTAACGATGCGATTTGCTCTTCGTAAGTTTTGCAAAATGAAACAATTTCCTCTTTTTTCAATGAACAATTTGGCGAATAAATATTTTCTTTAGTAATATCTACTTTTTCCAACAACATTGCTTGTAATTGCGAGAAACAACTTTGCGAACTATTTGCCAAAGGATAATATTCAAAAATATTAAACACAACTACGTTTTTGAAACTCAAACCTTCAGTCTGATGTTTTTTTACCAATTCGGAATACAACTCCGAACACGAACGCGAACACGACAAACCCAACACAAACTTTTCACCTTTCGCTTGCTTTGCACAAATAGCATTAGCAATTTCGTCAGCAATTTTTTTAGCTCCATCTGTAGCTTCATCGAATATTTCTGTTGGAATTTTCTCAAAACGAGTAAGGCTCGACAATTCCAAAACATCATCTGACTGATAATACTTACGCGGAATAGAGCGTAACGTAATTTTTGAACTTAGATTTGCTTTCATTTTTTCTATTTTTTGTGGATTATTTTCAGAGTTCAAAATTACGCTTTTTGAAGAGAAATCGCAACAATGAAAACATTTTTTATTTGTAAAATCCACCTTTTTTAACGTTCTTTGCTTTATTGATTTTTCATTTTTCAGATTTATGAAACTTATAGCAGAAGCTGGTTCTACAAAAACAGATTGGATTCTGACCGACAACAACAATATTGTTAAACGTAAAAAAACGAAAGGTATCAATCCTTTTTACCAAACAGCCGAAGACATTACATGCTTAATAGAGAAAGAATTAATGCCTGAAACTCCAAACGATATAAGCCAAATTTACTTTTACGGAGCTGGTTGTACTGCCGAAAAACAACCGATAGTAGCAGCTGCCCTAAAAACCATTTTTACTAACGCAAAAATTGAGGTTGCTTCCGACCTTCTTGCTGCAGCACGTGCTCTATGCGGACACTCCGAAGGTATTGCTTGTATACTTGGAACGGGTTCAAATTCGTGTTTTTACAATGGAGAAAACATCACGCAAAACACACCGCCGCTTGGCTTCATTTTAGGCGACGAAGGTAGCGGAGCTTATCTCGGCAAAACATTGGTTTCTGATTTTCTTAAGCAACAAATGCCCGACAACATAGCAGAGCTTTTCGCTGATAAATACAACTTAACAGCAAAAGAGGCTGTCGAAAACGTATATCGACAACCTCTGCCCAATCGTTATTTAGCTCAATTCACACCATTTTTATCGGAAAACATAGCCGAACCTTATTGCTACAATTTAGTATTCGACTCTTTTATAGCATTTTTCGCACGCAACATAGTGCATTATCCTGACTTCCGCACCCTACCGATAGCTTTTACAGGCTCTGTGGCTTACCACTTTGCCGATGTGCTCGAAGTAGCAGCCTACGACTTTGGTCTCAACTTCAGCCATATAGCACAAGCACCTATCGAAGAATTGGTGGAATTTCACTTTTAGTATTTAGAAATTAAAAGCCAAGCCTATTCCATTTTGTGAGGCATTAATACTCCAATACGCCTGTGGATGTTTTTTTGCACAAGTAGAATTATAAATATCTGCACTTTTATGCATTTTATTATAACCAACTATCAATGTCGGTATACAAGCTATTTCAAGACATCCTGCTACAATCGATGTAACATATGCAAGATCTTGAGTCTTGGCAATAATAGACATAAAATCAAAAGAAAGTCCAAATCCTAATAATGCCCAACCTGCAATTGATATTTTTTTCCCTTGATTATATTTATTATACGCTTGTGTACAATTTTCTTTTAAAAATTGTTGATAAACATACCGCCTCATAACTACATCATTATAAATATATTTATTACCTTTTCTAATAATGTATTGATCAGAAACTAATGATACTTTTTCTATATTTTTACGAATTGATATATCTTCAAAAACCTGAACCTCACCATTCTCATAAATAACAGAAGCCACGTCTGATGATAAAAGTACAAATGTAGGTCCCTCTAAATTATTTAGCTTTTTATACTTTATTTCAGATGACGAAACTTCTATAATCTTCACTTCTAATTTTTCTGCTTTTTTTGTAATTATAACATCTTGAGAATATGCCAGCATTGGCAATATGAGTAGTAAAAAAAATATTATAACGTTTTTCATAGATATTGAGTTTTTAAAATTATTTTATAGTACCATTTCTTCACTTACGCACATAAAAACAGCGTGGTACTTTCATTTTTCATCGGACACTGCGGTTCTGGACGGACCATTCTCCCAACTACGAATAAAGCCCACGCTTTCGCGTGAGCGTCGTGAGCTTATTCTTGGGAGAAACATTGAAATTGTCCAGATTTCAGTGTCCAAGTCTTAGCTTATAACGCCATTTCCAATATTTTCAAGATGTGCGTAAAAAAACTACGCTCTTTTATTCCATAGGCAAAAAAGTTTAAATAAGTTTATTATAAATTTTCTATTTGGTTAAGCATTTTTACCGTAGCTTTTATGGCTGCCTCTGTTTGGTCGGCATCCAAGCCATGGGTTTTAAACACTTTGTCGTGCAATTTCCAAGTAATGGTAGTATGCACTAAAGCATCTGTCTGCCCTCCCGGAGGTATTATCACCGCATAGTCGATAAGCTCGGGAATGGGTTTATTCAGATTTTTATAAATTTTCCAAAGTGCTTTTGTAAAAGCATTGTATTGCCCATCGCCCACAGCACTCTGCTCGTAGGTTTCGCCATCTATTTCAATCTTTACAGAAGCCAACGGACGCAACCCATAAGCTAATGAAAGCGAATAATTTATCATACGTATATGCTGCTCTTGTTGCCCATGCTTCAACACATCGGTAACGATAAAAGGCAACTCCTCTGGCGTAACTAACTGCTTTTTGTCGCCAAGTTCGATAATCCGTTCGGTAACTTTGCGCATTGCATCTTCGTCGAGATTAATGCCAAGCGTTTCCAAATTTTTACGAATATTAGCTTTACCCGACATTTTACCAAGGGCATATTCACGCACACGCCCAAAACGTTCGGGAATCAAATCGTTGTAATACAAACCATTTTTGGCATCGCCATCGGCGTGAACTCCTGCACATTGCGTAAACACATTGTCGCCAATAATAGGTTTATTGTTCGGAATTCTCACACCAGAATAAGTTTCAACCAACTTGCTAATTTGATATATTTTCGATTCGCAAATTGATGTTTTTATCCCTAATTGGTCGTGCAAAACTGCCACTACACTTGTAAGCGGAGCATTTCCAGCACGTTCGCCTAAACCATTCACCGTTGTATGCACGCCACGAATACCCGCTTTCACTGCTTCGTAACTATTCGCAACGGCCATATCGTAGTCGTTATGTGCATGAAAATCGAAATGCAAATCGGGATATCGTTGCACCATTTGCGAACAAAAATCGGCAGTTTGCGTTGGAGTTAAAACACCAAGTGTATCTGGCAACATAAAACGCTTAATACCAGTTGTTTTTAGCGAATCTAACAACTGAAAAACGTAGTCTGGCGAATGCAACATTCCATTACTCCAATCTTCCAAATACAAATTTACATCAAAACCTTCGGCATGAGCTTGTGCCACTACCGATTTTATATCAGCAATGTGTTGCTCTGGAGTTTTCCCTAATTGCTCTGTCACATGTTTATAAGAACCTTTGCTAAGCAAATTCAACACACAACAACCAGCATTTTTTATCCATTCGATAGATTTACCTCCATCGACAAAACCCAATACCTCTATTTTAGAAATAAATCCATTGATTTTTGCCCAATTAGCAATCATCCGAACAGCTTCGAATTCGCCTTGTGAAACACGTGCAGAAGCTACTTCCAAACGATCTACGCCCAAATCTTCGAGCAAAAAACGAGCAATGCTCATCTTTTCTTGCGTTGCAAACGAAACGCCCGAAGTTTGTTCACCATCACGAAGTGTAGTGTCAAGTATTTCTATCTTGAACGCTTTTCCCATGCTTCAATTTTATCTTTGTTAGTCAACAAAAAGTCAATATCGTCTAAACCATTTATCAAACAATGCTTTTTATAAGCATTTATTTCAAACGTTTCGCTTTTTCCTGTTGCTTTATTCGTAATAGTTTGATTTGGTAAATCAACCTCAACTTCCGTTTTGGGGTTGGCATTGATAGAGTCGAATAACTCAGACAAAAATTCTTCACTCACCACCACAGGTAATACAAAGTTATTCAATTCGTTATTCTTATGAATATCAGCAAAAAAACTTGAGACAACCACTCTAAAACCATAACCTGCAATAGCCCATGCTGCGTGTTCTCGACTCGAACCTGAACCAAAATTTTTACCAGCAACTAATATTTGCCCACCATAAGTAGGATTGTTCAAAACAAAATCTTTGTTGACTGAACCATCAGCATTATAACGCCAGTCACGAAATAAATTATCGCCAAAAAATTTTTCTTCACGTGTTGTTGCTTTTAAAAAACGTGCAGGAATTATCTGATCGGTATCCACATTTTCCAAAGGAAGTGGCACACATGTACTTGTAATTACATCAAACTTCTGTTTCATTTTCTTTAATTCTTTAAATTAATCCATTAAATCACGTGGGTCTGTAACTACACCCGTTACTGCTGCCGCTGCCGCTACTAATGGGCTTGCCAACATCGTACGAGCACCAGGTCCTTGTCGCCCTTCAAAATTACGATTACTTGTCGAAACTGCATATTTACCAGCAGGAATTTTGTCATCATTCATTGCCAAACATGCAGAACATCCAGGCTGACGAATTTCAAATCCCGCATCAGCAAGAATTTCATCTAAACCTTCTTCTCTAATTTGTGCATCAACCATCCACGAGCCAGGTACTAACCACGCTGTTATATTATCAGATTTTTTTCGACCTTTTACAATAGATGCAAAAGCACGAAAATCCTCTATACGACCATTGGTACAAGCTCCGAGAAAAACATAATCTACTTTTTTACCTAACAGTTTTTCACCAGCTTCGAATCCCATATAATTCAACGATTTGTTAAACGAGATTTTTGCTTGTTCGTTCATATCGTCAGTAGTAGGAATAGATTCTGTGATACCCATTCCCATGCCCGGATTCGTACCATAAGTTATCATCGGTTCAATATCTTCTGCATGATAAACAACTTCTTTGTCAAATACAGCATCAGCATCACTTTTAAGTGTTTTCCAATATGCCAAAGCTTTATCCCAAGCTTCACCTTTTGGGGTATTTTCACGACCTTTTATGTATTCAAAAGTAGTTTCATCAGGAGCAACCATTCCACCACGAGCTCCCATTTCTATCGAAAGATTACATAAAGTCAAACGACCTTCCATTGTCATATTTTTTACAACACTACCTGCATATTCTACAAAATAGCCTGTAGCTCCACTTGTTGTCATCTTCGACATCATATACAATGCCACATCTTTTGCTGTTACGCCTTTTTTCAATTCGCCATCAATAGTGATACGCATTGTTTTCGGACGTGCTTGTAATATACATTGTGAAGCTAAAACCATCTCTACTTCACTTGTGCCTATACCAAATGCGACAGCTCCCATTGCTCCGTGTGTACTTGTATGTGAATCGCCACATACAATAGTCATTCCTGGCAAAGTCAACCCCCTTTCTGGACCAACAACATGAATAATTCCATTGCGTTTATCCATCATTCCAAAATGTGCCAAACCAAAATCACTTGCATTTTTAGCTAAAGTTTCAACTTGCGTACGCGACACTTCGTCTTCTATTGGTTTGTCTTGATCGTGCGTTGGTGTATTATGATCCGGCATACAATAAATATTTTCAGGTCGGAAACATTTCAACCCTCTACTACGCATACCCTCAAACGCTTGTGGGCTTGTTACCTCGTGACAGTAAAGTCTGTCAATATAAAGTTGAGTAGGTCCATCTTCTACTTGCTGAACAATATGGGCATCCCAGATTTTATCAAATAATGTATTTGCCATTTCTATCCTATATTTATTTTACAAACTTATTTATACAATCTATATAAGCCTCAACCGAGGCTGCTACAATATCAGTATTTGCACCAAAGCCATAATAAACACGACCTTCGTACTCTACTTGCATATGTACTTTTCCAACATCATCACTACCTTTACTTATAGCCTGAATTGTAAATTCTTTTAGCACCATCTGTCTGTGAATAATCTGTTTTAACGCTTTTATTGCAGCATCAACAGGTCCGTTACCAGACGATGCAGCTTCAAACTTTTCTCCTGCAATACTCAAACCAAGACTTGCCACCGATCGAACTCCAACTCCACTTGTCACCTGCAAATAATCAAGTTTTATATGATGATTTTGTGAACGTTCTGCACCTGCTAATAAAAGAACATCATCATCATTTACCTCTTTTTTCTTATCGGCAAGTTTCAAAAATTCTTCATAAATTTTATCCAAACGTTCTTGTTCCAATTCCACACCTAATACTTGTAAACGATGTTTTAACGCCGCACGTCCACTTCGAGCCGTCAATACGATAGCATTATCATCAATTCCTACATCTTTAGGATCAATTATTTCATAGGTTTGAACATTTTTCAATACTCCATCTTGATGAATTCCTGACGAATGAGCAAACGCATTTCGTCCAACGATTGCTTTATTAGGCTGTACAGGCATATTCATCAAACTTGACACCATTCGACTTGTAGGATATATTTTCTGAGTATTTATATTTGTCTGAATATCAATATCTTTATGCGATTTTATAATCATTGCAATCTCTTCAAGCGAAGTATTTCCTGCTCGTTCACCAATACCATTGATAGTAACTTCTACTTGACGGGCACCATTTAAAACTCCACTTATAGTATTGGCAGTTGCCATACCCAAATCGTTATGACAATGTGTTGACAAAATAGCTTTATGAACACCATCAACATGCTCCATTAGATACTTAATCTTAGCACCATACTCCGATGGCAAACAATACCCCGTTGTATCAGGTATATTCACAACAGTTGCACCGGCTTTAATTACCGCCTCTACCACTCTTGCTAAATATTCGTTATCAGTACGACCAGCATCTTCTGCATAAAATTCAACGTCATCAACAAAACGTCTTGCATATTTTACTGCAGCAATAGCACGTTCAATAATTTCTTCTCTGTTTGAATTAAATTTATACTTTATATGAGAATCCGAAGTACCTATTCCCGTATGTATACGTTTATGCTTCGCATATCGTAAAGCATCAACTGCCACATCAATATCCTTTTCTACTGCACGTGTCAAAGCACAAATAGTTGGCCATGTTACAGCTTTCGAAATCTCTATCACAGAATTAAAATCACCTGGACTTGAAATAGGGAATCCTGCCTCAATAACATCAACACCAAGAGCCTCCAGTTGTTTTGCTACTTGAATCTTCTCAATTGTATTGAGTTGACAACCAGGAACCTGTTCTCCATCTCTCAACGTTGTGTCAAAAATAAATAATCTATCACTCATAACTATATTTTATTAAAGAAGCCTTCCGCACTATGAAGTGAGAAAGGCTTAATTTTACATATTACATACCTCATACTCACTTCCGTTTATCCACGCAAGAGAATTATATCAAGCAATGTAATAAATAAATTAACCATCTTTTTACTTTTTGCAAAAGTATTCTTTTTTCATTACTCTTACAACTATTCTATTATTTTTTCGTAAGAAAAACGAATAAAAAAAAGAATATCAATTGATATCCTTTCTTTTATTATAAAAATGAATTTTTACGGTTTATAGTCCATTCGTTGCGATGCAGCATAATTTATCTTCAATGCATAAGCTCTACGAAGGGCTTGTTTCACGTCCGTAACAATTCCCATTTTGGTATCCTTGTCTGCTTTGATTGATATAGTCAGAAGAGCTTGTTCGTCTTCTTTCATCGCACTACGTTCACGAACAACATAATCTTCCAATTGGCGAACATCAGCAAAAGCATCGTCTAATTGAATACGAGTTTCTGTACCATACGCTTTTTGATACTCACGCTGTGGTGTACCCATATAAATGTAACGTACCAACGATTTTTTCTCCAATTTTTGTAATTCTGTTGCTTCAGGAACTCTGATTTCTACCATATAAGTCACCTCTTTCATAGAAGTTGCAACCATGAAGAAAAACAACAATGAGAATATCAAGTCTGGCAACGAAGACGTTGACAAAGCAGGCACTTCTTTTTTACCGGATTTTCTAATCTTTGCCATTATTTTTTTCCTCCATAATTTTTAGGTTCAGCTTCTGATATCTTTTGAGGATAGATTTTTTGAATAGCCTTTTGTCTTTCTTCGTCTAACGACTCATAAGCTATACCGAATTTTGCACGAGCTATTTCATCTCTCAACTCATTATAAGCAGCAACCAATTCATTTTGAACCTCAATATAAGCCTGATATTGTGTCATACGGTCGTTTTGCAACGATATAATATGATCTTTTGTTACTTCAATTGTACCAAAAAATTCAACTTCCATAGGCTTTTTAATAGGCATATTAGGATCATTAAACTCGTTTTTGATAAAAACTTTTGCTTTCTCACGCAAATCTTTCACATTTAAAAATTCACCTTGAACCAACAATTGATTGTTACTATTAAGCAACACAACAAATGTATTACGCTTATTAACTTCAACACTTGGTTTTTCCATATCTGGTGGCAATGGTTGTGGCAAACGACGCGACAAACCTTTATCAACAGACATAGTTGTTGTTACAAGGAAAAATATAAGCAAAAGAAATGCTATATCTGCCATAGAACTGGCATTGATTTCTGGACATTTCCTTTTAGCCATAATTTTTTATTTAATCTTTGAATAAATCATTGACCCAAGTAATGCCAAAACAGTACCTGATGCCAAAATATAAATTGAGTAAATACACATATCAGTAAATCGTGCCCAAAAACCTTGATTGTCAGTGCCTTCATAACCTACGATTGTAATTTCGTCAGCACTACCAGCAACCCAAGATATAACAAATACGGCAACAAAAACTACCAATATTAATAATGTCTTAAGTCCTTTTTTAGGATTTGCAACAAATGATTGCACAAATTGTACCAAACTCAATACTACTGTTATCAACAACGATAACGCTAATAATACATACGTCCAATAAATCAGAGTATCTGTAAACTTCGGTTGCCACAACGACTCGCCTCCTACTTCAAGCGGAGTGCCATCGCCACCTACGAAAACCAACGCACCGACTACAATGCTCACTGCAAAGAGTACCCATAGCGTGATTTTTGTTATTAAATTTAACTTATTTAACATAGCCCTTAATTATTTAGAATATTTCACAACGATATCAAGTAATGAAATAGAAGAATCTTCCATTTCGTTTACCAAAGAGTCAATACGAGACAAAATGTAGTTATAGAACATTTGAAGAATAACTGCTACGATCAACCCCCACATTGTAGTCAACAACGCAACTTTGATACCACCAGCAACAACAGTAGCAGAGATATCACCTACTTGTTGAATTTTGTCGAACGCTTGAATCATACCAAGCACTGTTCCCAAGAATCCCAAAGATGGAGCAGTTGCAATAAACAATGTAATCCAAGATAAGTTTTTCTCTAACAAACCAAGTTGAACTGAACCATAAGATGCTACAGTTTTTTCTACAACATCTACACCTTCGCTATAACGAGAAAGACCTTGATAGAAAATAGATGCTACAGGACCACGAGTATTACGGCAAACTTCCATTGCAGCTTCAACACCATTTGCAGCCCAAGCCTCATCAATTTTAACCAATAATTTTTTTGTATTGACAGCAGAAAGGTTTAAATAAAGAATACGTTCAATACAAAGAGCCAAACCGAAAATCAAACAGAAAGCAACAAGAGCCATAAAGCCTGCACCACCTTCAATAAATTTGATTTTCAAAGCTTTGTGTGTACCTACAATACCACCTTCTTCAGATGAAGCCTCATCTTGTGAAGTTTGAACTTGCTCTTCTCCAGCAGGAGCAGAAGCTTCTTCTTGTGCCATCACATTTGCAGTCATTCCAAACAATAAAACTGCCAAAACTGTTACAATTCCAAATACTTTTTTCATTTCTTTTTTTTTTAGTTGTTAATTAAATTTATTATTTAGTTATTAAAATCTTCAATCCTACCTAAAATGGCGGAGGGAAAGGGATTCGAACCCTTGATACGCTTTAGACGTATACACGCTTTCCAGGCGTGCCTCTTCAACCACTCGAGCATCTCTCCAAAACACCTTTCCAAAAACGGGTGCAAATTAGTAAAAAAATACGAATTAAAGTTATCTTATTTCTTAAAAATAAAAACTTTTCAGAGAAATGTTCCTCATCGTTTGATTTTCAGCGAGTTTAAACCCCAAAAAGTTTAACTAAACATCGAAAAGCGAAAGAGTTTTTTTGCATTTTCAGTCGTTTTTTGCCTTATAAAAGCAACTTCTAAATCATAAATTGAGGCAACTTTTTCAGAAATTGCCATCAAATATGCTGGTTCATTACGTTTTCCACGAAAAGGGTGCGGTGCTAAATACGGAGCATCAGTTTCGAGCAAAATCATATCCAACGATATATTTTTTAACCATTCTGGCAACAATGATTTTTTAAACGTTACTACTCCATTTACGCCTAATAAAAAGCCTAAATCGACAACCTTTTGAGCTTGCAACAACGAACCTTCAAAACAATGAAAAACACCCCTAAGTTTTTCACACTTGTATTTTTGCAAAACTTCATACGTTTCATCAAAAGCATTTCGCGAATGAATAATCAAAGGTAAATCGTATTCCAACGCCCATTCCACTTGCATAGCAAAAGCTTTTTGTTGAAACTCCTTTGTAGTCGTATCCCAATACAAGTCGATACCAACCTCGCCTACCGCACAAAAATTATGTTTTCGAAATTCATCTCTCAATATTTGCAAATCTTGCAAATAGTTTTCAGTTACCGATGTCGGATGCAAACCCATTGCTACAGAGCAATAAGGAGCATATTTTTTTTCTGTAAAATAAATTCTATCGAGCGTTGAAACATCTATATTTGGCAAAATCAAATGTGCAACGCCTGCTTTTTTTGCTCGTTCTACTACAGCATCTCTGTCTGCATCAAACTCTTCTGTATAAATATGTGTATGTGTATCAATCATTTTTCAGACGAGAATTGTTTTAGTTTTTTCATTGCAGCAAAAATAAACCAATCTGGCAAATGGCTTATTATCGGAACAATAACAAAGTTCCAAGCACCGGGCAAATACGTTTTTCGCTTTGTTCGGAAAAGTTTTCGAAGGGCTTTTTTTACTAATATTTCGGGTTGCATCGAAATGCCGAACTTCAATAATACTTTCCGCATCCTTTCGGGTAAGGAAAACAAAGAAGTGTTGATAGTACCGGGAGTAACAGCCAACACACGCACATCTTTTCGGATAAATTCATACCAAAGTGCTTTTGAGAAATTCAGAACATAAGATTTGCTTGCATTATAGCATTGTATGCCCGGCATTGTCATCCAAGCCGTCATCGACGACATATTCAAAATATAACCTTTGCCACGACTACACATCTGTTCTCCGAAAAGTTTACATAATTTTGTCAATGTAAGCACATGAAGCATCAACAAGGTCTGTATTTTTGACATCGGGGTTTCACAAAGAGGATAAAAAATAAGCACCCCTGCATTATTTACAAGCACTTCTACCTCAATGTTTTTCTCTTGTGCAAAACAAAAAACTTTCTCTGCTGCATTTTCTATTGATAAGTCAATAAAAAGCGAAATGACTTTTACCCCATAGGTTTTCGACATAAAAGAAGCTACTTCTGCCAACTCCTTCTCTTGATTTGATACAAGAAAAAGATTGTAACGATAGTCGCGAGCCAACTGCGTAGCATACTCCAAACCTATTCCAGACGAAGCTCCTGTAACAAGTGCATACATGAATTTATTTTTGATATTTTCCGATATACTTCATTACCAAAAACACCAACCAATCTGGCGTATGTTTTAGCAGAGGCGTACACAAATGATTGATAAAACCAGGCATATCCGATTTTTTCTTTTTAAACATTTTTCGTAACGCACGCTTAACAAGTTTTTTTGGAGGAATACTTACCGTAAGATTCACCGCCAATTTTCGCAAACTTGGTGCTAAACCAAACAATTCGGTATCAACTGCCCCAGGGGTCATTACCGTAATGCCAACACCCTTGGGTTTAAACTCATACCAAAGAGATTTCGAGAAATTGTAAATAAACGCCTTGGTTGCATTGTACGTTTGTATGCTGGGCATTGCCATCCATGCCGACATCGACGACATATTAAGTATATATCCATTGCCACGTCGGCACATATCTTCGCCAAACAATCTACAAAGCTTCGCCACCGTCAGCATATGCAGATTCAACATCAAATCGATTCGCTTCATCGATGTTTCTACATACGGATTAAAGAAAAACACTCCTGCGTTATTTATAAGAATATCAACTTGCAGATTGTTTTCTTGACAATATTGATACAAGTCTTCAGCAGCTTCTGTTTTGCTTAAATCTGCGTAGTGTGCTGTGGTTTTTACATTGTATTTTTGTGCCAAATCAGTAGCTACTTCTTGCAACTCTTTTTCCTGATTACTAACAAGCAATAAATCTGCGTGATAATCGCACGCCAACTGCTTGGCGTACTCCAATCCTATTCCCGACGAGGCTCCTGTAACAAGTGCTAACATATAGTATTTTTTTCTAAAATATGAAGATATTCCACAGTAAAATCAGCCTTGTTAAAACGATTCGAATCCGCTTTAAAACGCTGATAATCTGTTTGTGCCAAATCATAATGACCATATTTCGACATAATAGATTTCACATCTTCAACCGACATCAACCCTTCATTATTATATGAAAGAAAAATATATTTAAACTTGGCGTTTTTTATCAGATTCTCAAATTCAGCTTTTACAAAACTTGCTGAACAATATTTTGAACGAGTATATTTTCTAAGTCCAGTTTTACCTATAGGAATAAAAGGTTTGTATTCTGCAATTGTATTTAACAGATGATAATTTGCTCCATATTGACGAGCATTATATGGTGGGTCAAGATAAAGAATATCACCTTCAATTTCTTTTATAAGCTTGTTTGCATCTTTATTAAAAACTTGATGTTCATTATCATTCAGTTCGTATTCTGCTGGTTCCAATACAAGTTCTTTTTGTGCAGACTTTTTGAGATTTTTCAAATATGCTCCATATACTGAAGCTGTATTTGCTACTTTATCGGCACATTCCAAAAGACTACAAAGAAGGAAATAATATAAATTATCTGATATTTGCTCCGTATTTTTCCATTCTTCAATTTTTGTACGAATTGAATCTATTCGTTTTCCATTCTCGTCAGAAAAATACTGACGTTCACCATTTCCGCCAAGACAATAATTCTTATATATAAAACCATTATCAATCAATGGTAATAAATTCAATTCTTCAAGCCGTTCTTCTTTATCTTTTATTTCACGATGATTTTCAATGTAATTTTTATTAAGCACATAACTATAATATTCTACATCGTTAGCAATAACTTTCTTTACCGAAGTTTTGAAAGTTCTCCCAACAATCCCTGTCCCTGCAAATATGTCGCAGATTGTTTTTTGCGACAAATCTTCTCCACAAACAGATTTTATTGTTGTGGGTAGAAAGTTCTGACATAATTTTAATTTAGAGCCTATGTAATTCATTGTTAATATGCAATTTGATTAAAAACTATATCTCCATTGACTATTTCATATTCTATATATTTAAGAGGAAGTATTCCTGCACGTTTGTTAAAGTCATAAAACGTTTGTTTTATACTACTTGAAAGAGAAAGTCCTTTTTTACAAATCAACGTTGGTTGTATTGTACTAATCCTATTTGGTTTGTAATATTGTTCAATCCAATCAATGTATCGAGTAGTCAATTGACGTGTATTATCTTTGGATGCAAGGACTGCCTTTAACTCAATCGGGAATAATAATCTCTGCGTATTAGATTCATTAATTGAGAACATAACATCAATTCTTTGCATACCAATCCCACAAGAAACTTCATTTCCAATCCACTCAATTTTCTTATTATTAATTCCTAATGCATTGTCTAAACTTTTATTAGTACCTAATCCAAGATTTTGAGTTATGTACATTTGCAAATGAGACTCATGAGCTTTGCCTGAATTATATTTGTTTATTAGTCGTGGTAAAATATTAATATCCTCATTTCGTCCTGTATAAAGTTTTTTATCATCAATTGTTTTTATTTCACACGTCTTAGAATCATAACTTAAAGTTTTATTTTTGAATAAAACTTTAAGATTATTATTTTTAGACCTGATTAAATCTATTAAACGCTCTGATTCATAAATGGTTATCATAGTATTTCCGCGATTACCTTTGAGTTTTCTATATATTAAACTCCAAAGCATTTGATATGGTGCTCCTATATTCTTTATCTCATCCAAAGCTTCCCATTCAGTTACTCCTTTCGCGTATACTTCGTAGGGCTTGATTAAAATACGAAAGGTTAAAGATTTCTTTAATTCGTTTTTTAAAAATTGTTTACCATCATTATTGTCTAAAAAGATACCATTATCTTTAGCTTGAAAAATTCCAAAAAACCGACCCTCATGTTTTTTTGATTTTTCCTGCAAATAAAAAATTATCAAATCATCTTTCCTAACACGACAACCATCTGCCATCATTGCAATTAAACCTGCTTCAGTTGAATAGTGAAGTTTGGATGATTGGGTATTATTAAAATCTACTTTTTTATCTTTTGCCCCAGTTCCTGCAAACATATATTCAAGATGAATCTTGAATGTAATATCATCAACTATAAAAACATGTGTTGTCATATTATTCTTCTTCGTATAATTTTTTCATAATAAAATCTGTTGTATTTTCTGACGCTTCTTTGGCTATACGTTTTGCCGATTGTTTTCTATATTCAACAGGGTCATACTGATAACACCCAACACAACCTAATTCTGTTGTATAGTTTTCATCTCCCTCATAAAAAGAATATGGATTTCCTTTTAGATTCTTGGCATTCCAACGTTTGTCTGTTTCTTTGCATCGTTTACAGATCTGTCTTTTTGCATCATTTGCAGCTTTACATAAAGGTTGAAAGTCGTCCAATTTTTGAGTTTTTACATCAGAAACTCGCCAATCATCTTTACGACCATCTTTATGATCTATTTCAATTTTTGTATTTTCAGAATTACCTTGAATACCAAGCATTACACAGTTTTTCGTTCTGTAAAATTCTTTTATATCTGAACGAATATTTTGGCTAAACGTTTTCTTTGTGTTAAAGCCATTTAATCGTACTGCATCAATAGAATTTCCTGAAGTTAAGGACTTATCAAATTCTACAACATATTTTTTTGCCAAAGTTGAACTTGCACGACACCAACTACCACCATTGCCAAGTTGTAGTTCTTTATATTTTCCAACAAATTCGCTAACATTAACCCATCTTGACATTCCTTTATTATTGGGTTTTGCAAGTTCTAAAAATAATTCTGTTTTTGTCATATCTAAAAATCCTTCTTAAATACAAAAATATATTCGTGCTTAAACAAAAAATAATCGCTTTTTAATGCTCTATATTTCCAAATATTATATGTTCCTAACTTTCCTTTGTTTCCTTCAATATTTTTTACAACAATACCTTTCAATTTTACTTTGAAATTTTGTTTTATTGTATTCATTATATAAAATCCCAAAGGAACAACTTCACTTTTTTTATAAACATCTCCAATTACAATTGCAAAATATTTATTTTTCTTTAAAAATTTTAAAGCATTTGTTATTGCCAATGTAAATTTATCTAAGAAACTATCTAAGTTAGATATTTGTGATAAATCTTCGCTTTTTTCTGTAAATTTCACAATATCTAAATAAGGCGGATGTACTATAACGAAATCAACTTCTGATATATTTAATTTATCCAAATTTTCTTTTAAAGAAGCGTCAAAATTCTCGTTATTAGTTACATCACAATTATTAATACAAAATTGAATATCTGTACAATCATTCATTTTTGATTGCACATAATTTATAATTTCCTCATTAATATCAAATCCTATAAAATTGCGTTTAAGTTTTTCGCATTCAAACAAGGTCGTTCCACTCCCCATAAACAAATCAAGAACACAATCAGTTTCTTGAGTATAGCGACTAATTAATTGATATGGGATTTGTGGAATAAAATTTCCGTGATAAACATTTGCATGTTTACCGCTTTTGTCGCGTTCAGATATTAGCCATAAACTATCAACATTTATATCGCTATTTTTCATTTTTATTTCCCTTCTATACTTTTTTCGCTTTTGCTTCAAGTTGAGCAATTTCTTTTTTAAGACGTTTAGGAATGCACTCACCATCGCGTTCTACGCACTCGTGGCACTTCATATCGAGCGTGTACATACGTCCTACACAATAGTTAGAGCGACCACATCCTGCATGATAAGTAGGATTTTCCTGAACGTGTTTCACAAAATCGGGGTCTTTGATAAGCACATGTGCTATTTGAAATAGTTCAAACCCTTCGTCCATAATTTGTTGGCAATTGGCACCCGACTGCACACCGCCCACATAAATCAACGGAACGTCTTTAATCTCTTGTTGGAAACGCTTTGCCTTTTCCATAAAATAGAGTTCTTTGAATGGTTGCGTAGGCATCATCACAGGAGCTACGCCAGGGATATTAAGTGCGGCTTTGAGCCACCAAAAAGATTTCATCGACATGTAGTGTGCCAAAGTCTTATAAGGCATTGCACCGCCTAAAATCGTCATAGGCGAACGGCTAACCGTACCACCAGAGAGTACAATACCATGAACTTTATGCTTTGCTATTTCTTTTGCTATTTTTATGCCTTCTTCAATATCACTACCACGCCAACAATCGTCCCACATATTGGTTTTTACAACTACAGCCATATCGTCTTTGGCGTGTAGCATCACTTCTTCGAGCACCTCATTCATAAAACGCACACGATTCTCAAACGAGCCACCATACTCATCGCGACGATGATTGGTTCGCGGACTGATAAATTGCGATATAAGGTAAGCGTGCCCTGCATGAATCTCAACGCAATCGAAACCTGCTTCACGACAAAAATCAACCGCCTCGCCGAATTTTTTGACAAGCGTTTTTATTTCCGCCACTTTCAACCTACGATGAAACGTAGGAGAATACAAATTAAACCCATTCGATGCACTCACAGGCATACAGTGGCAAGTATAAAAGTGAGTCATATTTCCGCAATGCCCAAGCTGAATACTTGCTTTTGCTCCTTCGGCGTGAATGGCATCAGTTAGTTGTTTGAGTCCGTTGAGACTCTTGGGATTCACATAGAGTTGCCCATCAAACGAAACGCCACTCAAATCAACAGCACAATAAGCCACCGTAGTCATTCCTACACCGCCACGAGCTACACTCACATGGTAGTCTTGCAACTGTTTTGTAGGCATATTGTTACGTGCCATATTTTCGAACGCTGCCGAACGAATAAATCGATTTCGCAACGTAATCGGACCAAGCTGATATGGGGTAAAAAGTTTCAACATAAAAAACTATTTTTTTGACAAAGATATTTATTTTTCGGGTTTGTTATTCTAATTTTAATAGTGGGAACTTCACAAAAAAACTTGTTCCTTCATCGACTTTTGTCGTGAAAGTAATCTCACCTCCTAACATTATGACTAAATTTTTCACAATGGTCAATCCAAGCCCCATACCATTTGTTTTTGTTGTAAAATTCGGTAAAAACAGATGTTCCTTAATATCATCAGCAACTCCACAACCATTATCGGCAACCATCACCGTAGCAAATTCCTCATCTATCGAAATTGTAATATTTATTTCCCCAACTCGTTCAATAGGAATCGACTGAATAGCATTATGCAACAAATTGTTGAAAATTTGAGTGATTTGAGTTGGATCCGAAAGAATAAAGACCTCATTTACCGTTGTCTTAAACTCCACAGCTACATGATTATAATTATTTTTAAACAACTCAACAATCGACTGTAAACGAGCTACCAAATCTATCTTTATCAACTTCGTTTCTGGTATTTTAGCAAAATCAGAAAACTCTGTTGATATTTGCGATAAATTATCAATTTGTTCGATCAAAATACCCGCTGTTTTTTCAAAATACTCATCAAATTTATCGGATCCGTTTTTTTTCATTCGTTGCAACTGCTGAACAGTTAATTTCATTGGTGTAAGCGGATTTTTTATTTCATGAGCAATTTGTCTTGCCATTTGTTTCCACGCCTGTTCACGTTCAGTTTTTGCCAACATTTCGGCACTATAAGCAAGTTCATCAACCATATTATTATACTGCGTGATAAGTTGAGTAACCTCATCCATACTTTCAGAATAGTAATCAATTTTCTCATTTTTCTTCCCCAAACGAATAGTTTTCAACTTTTCTTCAAGCGATTTCATAGGTCGGCTAATCCCTTTGGCAAGAAGATAGCAAATAAATATTGACAGAAGTACTAATATCAAATAAATAAACACAATAATAGCCAACACACTAAAAAGTTCATCTCTAAAAGCCAACAAACTTTCAAATGTAGGTATAGAAATGTAACCTAAAACGACATCATTTTTATTTCTCAACGTTGTATAAGAAGCCGTATAATGTAAATCTCCTACCGATTCTGATATTTTTACATCATCATTAAGTGCTTTTTGAAAATAAACTTTCGGGTTCATCAATTGACTTGTAAAACCTTCGAAAAACACTATTGGTCGCGAAGTGGCAAGCAACTCCCCTTCCAAATTATATAAATGAATATCCGTCTCCAACATACTCGCCAAATCTGACAAAATAAAATTTGAACTTACACGTATCTCTGTAAGTTCTTGCTCGTTAGCAAATGCCGTTGCAAGAGACGTTCTTACATATTCCAATCTTAATTTCCGCTCCTTTTCAAAAGCATTTCGCGATTGATTAATATAAATATAAACAACAACTGAAAATAATAATGTTATACCTAACACAAAATAGATCATTAGCGAGCGAAGCAAACGATTAAACATTGTTGAATGAAAACGTATTCGATTGATATGTCGCCAAGAAACATATACAATCAAACTTACCAACATAAAAAACGATACCAAATAAACTGCATAAATAAAAAATACCAACAAATTTGGTAATCGTCGTTCGCTAATTACAACCCACGTTGAATCTTCTTTCTTAAAAAACGAATGGAATTCTCCATCTTTATAAAATGATGTTTTTATATCAGAAATACCACTCCTCAAAGTTTCATATTCGATAGGATATTTAAACGTACCATAAGTAGTTACCAAAATAGAATCTATGTATTTTGCAGCAGATACATGCGTAGGCAATTGCTTTTCTGTTGCTTGAAACAAGCGATTAGGATAACTATAATTATTCTTATTGGTTGTTGAAACTTCAATGTAAAGCGTTACAACCTCACCATCATAACGTACAAAATCAAATACACCAAGATAATCGTACACCGACGACAAATTATATGTGTCGTAAAAATGCGAACCTTCTATCAACCGACCTTTCTGATAAGTTTCTGAATAATAATATCGATAATCAGACTCTTTATTTTGAGGACAAAATACTGCTCTAACCTCAAAACTTTTAGCCAAATATTTAAAGTAATATTTTGACAGATAGCGTGTCAATCGTACTCCCGATGGTTCGCCAATTGCTATGTAACGAAGAATATTTTTATCGTTATAAATGATAGAATCTAATTCGATGAGAAACTTTTCTGTTAAAATATCGTTACCCGACAATTGATTAGCAAAAACCTTTTCTGACATCTTTTCGTATTGGTTACATCGTTTATTTTTTTCACTGGTAAAACTATACCAAGCTACAAACAATGCAAAAAATGCCACAACCGACATCAATGCTGGATACGAAAAATATTTTTTATTGTGATAACGAACTGTGTCTAAAACACCACATAAAAAGAAATACCAAACCGCTAATAACCCATTTTGTAACAAATCATCGCTAAACAACGAAGAAATTATAAAAATTGTCAGCGTAACAATTAAATTGACATATAAGATTTGCTTTAATTCAAAAAAACGAAGTAGAATTCCCGTACATTTATTTCTAAATAGCGTAAAAACCGTAACCCAAACTCCCATTAGCAAAAATGCTACAACAGAGAATTTAGTAATATCCTGAAGGTTAAAAAACGTAACATTATAAGTCGAATTTTTCAACAATTCGGATATCATTCCACTAATAACCCCAAAAAACAACACTGAAAACGTTTGTATCCCAATCATCCATCGCCAATATTGTTTCCGATTTTCTGGATGAAACCCAATATTTACCTTAAAATAAAATTTATAAACCGACGAGAGCAACAATAATGTTATTATAACCAAATGCCCCAACGAAAAAATTAATTCATCTAAATCAGAGTAAATATTTTGGAAAATTTTCAAACTAAATATAGCCAAAGGAAATTCAAGAAGCAAACAGAGTAACAAGAATGTCAAAAAGAAAATAAATTCTATTAAAAATTTATTCCACTCGTATATTTGTTTACCAAACCACCACTCCGACTTCAAATAAGCATAAAAGAACAATAATACTCCTATTAACCAGAAAAAAAGTGTTATATATTCCGTGAAATCGGTAACATTTTCATCTTCATACAAAGAGAAAAGATAAGTCCCCGATCGTGAAAAAACAGCAATTTTATCAGTTGAATGTTCCGTAAATATTTTATAATTTTTGTTTAAGCGAAACCCCTTTGCATAATCGTTTTTTATATAATCATTTTCATAATCAAAATTGTCTTTCAACTTTATTAATGCCAGTAAAACCACATCGTTATTATGCAAAGATTTCGCAATAAATTCGGTTTTTTGCAACGTTACATATTGCTCTTTTTTTAAGTTTTCTAAACGCAGTTTCGTTACATCATAATTGTTTTGCGACCAGAAAACGAGTGTATTACCAACATACACGTAGTAAGAAATGTCATTATCTTCAAAATCTAAATGTTTTATTGCATTTATATCGCCTCTATTAACAAGGTTAGCCATTTGCGTTAATTGCTCTTCGGCAGTGCGTTCTTTTTCGTTCAGCACACGTTGGAATCTTTCTACGTTCCACTTTGATGTATCAAAAAATGCAGTTGAATATTCGAAAAAAGCAGCACATGCAAAGCAAAACAACATTGCAAGCAGCAGAAACAAATACGATTTTTGGCGAAATTTGAAAGACATTTTCTTAAATTGAAAGCATTTTCAATGTATTAAAAAGCGTTTGATCTACCGACTTTTTATCTTTAATAGCACGCACAAGAGGAACATACACAATACTATCGTTGCTAATGCCAACCATAATATTTCGCTGATCATCTAGCAACGCCTCAATTGCCGCAGCTCCTAATCGGCTTGCCAAAATCCTATCGTAAGCACTCGGAGAACCTCCCCGCTGAATATGTCCTAAAACCGTTACACGTGGATTATATTCAGGATGATCTTTTTTCAATCGTTCGGCAATGGCTATTGCACCTCCATCACTTTCAGAGACTAATACAATACTACTATTTTTCGACTTACGAAATCCATGTTGTATCAAGGCTTCAAGTTGATCCTCTCCTGTTCGTATTTCTGGTATCACAGCAGCTTCTGCTCCCGAAGCCACCGCAGCATTCAAAGCTAAAAATCCTGCATCACGTCCCATTACTTCTATCAAAAACAAACGTTCGTGCGAAGATGCCGTATCGCGTATTTTGTCAACTGCCTCTATAATCGTATTCAACGCTGTATCGTAACCAATTGTTGAATCTGTTCCATACAAATCGTTGTCAATAGTTCCGGGAACCCCTATTATCGGGAAATTAAATTCTTGAGCAAAAACTCTTGCTCCCGAAAAAGTACCATTTCCTCCTATCACAATCAAAGCATCAATCCGTTCCTTCTGCAGATTTTCATAGGCAAGTTTTCGTCCTTCTTTTGTCTCAAATTCAGGACAACGTGCCGTTTTTATAATTGTTCCTCCTTGTTGGACAATATTACTAACATTCTGTGTTTGAAATTCTTTTATTTCTCCACCGATAAGCCCCTTGTAACCTCTATAAATAGCTTTCACTCTGATTCCACGATAAATTGCCGAACGAGTAACAGCTCTCAAAGCGGCATTCATTCCGGGGGCATCGCCTCCCGAAGTCAAAACTCCAATACATTTCAACTGATTCATTTCCCTATTCCTTTGTTTTTAAATATATCTCTTTTTCTACATCTTCCATCAACCACTTTGGCGTAGATGTTGCACCACAAATACCAATTGTTTTTACATTTTCCAAAAGCGAAACATCAATATCTTTTGCCGAAGAGATAAAATGAACATTATTGTTCACTTTACAACACTCCTCAAATAAAACTTTTCCGTTAGAACTTTTTCGATCACTCACAAAAAACACTAATTCAAAATTGGAAGCAAACCGACGAATTCGTGCAACACGATTGGCAACTTGCCTACAAATCGTATCATTGAAAACCAACGACACCGAGCCTTGCATTCGTTTTTTTATAAAATTTATCAAGCCATTAAAACCTTCAAGCGATTTTGTCGTTTGTGAAAAAAGCACAATGTCTCTCGTGAAATCAAGTTTCTCGGCATCTTCTTCGTTTTCCACTACAATCGCTTTTCCATTGGTTTGCCCTACCAAACCATTCACTTCGGCATGCCCTATTTTTCCGTAAATCACAATCTGTGCATCGGGATTTGCCTCAAACGCTTGCTTTATTTTTGTTTGCAAACGAAGCACTACAGGACACGAAGCATCGATTATAAGATTTGAATTTTGCTGGGCAATACGATAAGTTTCAGGCGGTTCACCATGTGCTCGCAAAAGTACTTTTTCGTTACAGATATTTTTTAAATCTTGATGCGTAATAACCTCCAAACCAAGTTTCGACAAACGCTCTTGCTCCTGCGAATTGTGAACAATATCACCCAAACAATAGAGATGTCCTACATTGTGCAACGACTCTTCTGCTTTCGATATAGCATTTACCACGCCAAAACAGAAACCAGAATTTTCGTCAATAGTTACAACTACACGCTTGTTTTTTCGATTATCTAAATTCATTTATTGTTTTGCTATTACGTCGCAAAAAGCACGATACAACCAAGTGCGTTGTTCATCTGGCGACAACGATGAATTATCTAATAAAATTGCATCTTCTGCTTTACGCAATGGACTCTCCTTGCGGTTTGTATCGCGTTCATCGCGTTCTTTTACATTTGCCAAAACATCTGAAAACAAAACATTTTCACCTTTTTGCAAAAGTTCTTTGTAGCGTCGTTCGGCACGCACCTCGGGTGTTGCTGTCAAAAATATTTTCAATTCAGCATTTGGGAACACCACTGTACCAATATCACGACCATCCATCACGACTCCTTTAGCAGCACCCATTTTTTGTTGCATTGCTACAAGATGCTCACGCACAAACTTCAAAGTACTTACTCTACTCGCTCCATTCGACACTTCCAACGTTCGGATTTGCGATTCTACATTCTCACCATTCAAATAAACATCGCTACCGCCTTTTTCATTCGAGCGAAAACACACATCAATTAACGCTATTTTGCTTTGCAACGCCGATTCGTCTATCGTTGTGTCATTCATTAATCCGTTACGTAATGCATAAAGCGAAACCGCACGATACATTGCTCCCGTATCAATATATGTATAACCAACACTTTTGGCAAGTTCTTTTGCCATTGTACTTTTTCCGCACGATGAAAAACCATCTATTGCGACTACTATTTTTTTCTCCGTCATAACTTTTTTTGTTTTATTTTACACCAAACTCCGACAAGTAAGTTGTAAATGTTGCATGAAACGAAAATTGCCCTGCTTGATATTGAGCAAATCCCACATCGATATGAAATTTATAAACTTTAACACCTGCTCCAAACGACAGACCTGCTGCAGTTTTATAACTATTCACGCTCATTTCTCGCTGCCGACGATGATTGTAACTTATGAGCAAATACATATTTTTTGTCGGAAGAATTTCAAGATTGAATATCGTATGCCGAAACATCATATCGAAAACCGCAGCGGCTTTACTCATTTCTTTCGATTGTGTAGAAACGATATTATCTGTATAACCCAAATCCCAACGTTGCCAATTGTGTGCCGTCATCGAAATACGAATTGGAGCATGCTTAAAGCCTTTCACCAACGAGAGTTCTATATTCCAAGGCAACATATCAATACTACGCTGACCATCTAACGAGCGAAAGCTTGCCACCGACATTCCTAAATTACGGAATGCCAAACCTGCATAAAAATTGTGTTTCGTATCGGCATAACCAACGCCAACGTCGAACGAAAATCCGTAGGTTTGATAGCGTTCGTAGATAGAAATCATAGGTTTGAACGACAATCCGATAGTCCAACGAGGATGCAAAAGGCGTGCATACGAAGCACTTAACATAATATCTTTAGCTGTAAAACGCCCAAGTAGTTCATTCGTTTCTGATGTTTCTAAAAATTTCCCATAATCGAGATAATGAGCTCCAAAAGCAGTATAGTTTTTATCGCCAAAATTGCGACCATAAAGCACTGAACCAAAGTTGATATCTGAAAAATAATTGGAATAATTAAACGAAAGCATATTATGCGTTTTCTCGGACAAAAGAGCCGGATTCATCGCCGAAAAATTTATGTCATCATCGTGCATAGCCACGTTTGTGCCACCCATAGCTGCCACACGTGCCGACGACGGTAAATCGAGCAACTTAAATGTACCATCTCCCGCTTGTGAATATACCAACCCACAAACCATGAGCATTGCTATAAAAACACCTATCCGCTTCATAAAAATAAGTTTCAAAGATACGCTCTTTTTAATAAAATGACACTATTAGAAATGCGAAAAACAAAAAAAGGAAGATATATCTTCCTTTTTGTAATATATCATTAAAACCTCACTACAAATCCGGCGTGGATATTAAATGGAGCCTGTGCATAATAACCAACCTCGTATTTCTGATTTTCGCGAGAGAAATTGCCATCGGCATCTGCTCCTTCAAAGTAGCTATAACTCCACCCGTTCGACACGTATTTGGAGTTGAAAAGATTGTTCATCTGCACACGGAATGTAATATCTTTTACAACTTTCTTTAATGGCAAACAATATGACAATCCCAAATTATTAACGCAATAAGCAGGAAGCTTTGAGGCCTTATTCATCGTATTGTCGAGATACTGACTTCCTACAAAATTGGTTTGAAACACTGCCGAAAAACCTTTCAAATCGAAACTAAAAGTACTTCCTACAAGCACACTTGGCGAAAAGGCAATATCGGTAGTGCCGTAGTTTATCTCCACCTGTCCCGACGAGGCAATCACACTTGGGTCGCTCCAGTCGGCATACCAGTCGTCCACCCAGTCCGTATAGTTCAAAATTTTGTTTCTACTCAATGTCAAGTTGGCATCCCAGCGCAAACATTTTGCAATTTGCACTCCAGCCAAAAGTTCCACTCCCATCCGATAACTATCTTTTACATTGCGAGTAAGAGCAGCTCCCGTATCTGAGAGTTTCCCCGTAAGCACAAGCTGATTGTCGTAATCCATAAAGTAGAGATTGGCACCAATGCTGAAAATTTTATGCGAATAGGAGTAACCCACTTCGTAATCGTAAAGAGTTTCATGACGAGGTTGGTCGTTGGGTCCACATTCTGTGTAATTTTTTCGAGTCGGCTCACGATTTGCCATGGCAAATGTCGCATATACGTTGTGTCCTTTGGTTGAATACGAAACACCTGCTTTGGGGTTAAAAAAATGAAACTGCTCGTGAAGCGACATTTCGTTCAAATCCTCATCATTCACTCCCGAAAGTCGATAATCGACAAAACGATACTGCAAATCGCCATAAATGCTCAATCCTTTCACAATCTCCCAATTTACTTTGGCAAAAGCATTAGCATCGAGTTTATCGCCTCTATTGCGATAATATTCGTGATTTTCTACAGCATTTGGATAGTTTTCATCTAACATTTTCAAAACCTGTCCGTAATGAATTCCAGTGTAATTACTTGCCGCCATACCAAAAGCCACTTTGACTGATTTTGAAGAATAATACGCACCGATTGTTCCTCCGTAAAAATCGTTTAGAAGATATTTTCTACGCACTAAATTCGACTTTTTAACCTCATCGCCATTTTTATCTAAATAAGATGACAATGAATAATCTTTCAATTTGGCATATTTCACTTGTTCAGTGTAACCATCGCCACGCGTATAATGCAGTGCAGCATTCAAACTCCACTTCTGGCTGAAAATATGCGAAACATGTGCTTGATAATGCTGTTGAAAATAGTTGTCGGTATTATTCTTGTAATACTGCATTTTCCCGTTTTCATCAACATACTCCCCTGCTCCGTTGTAACGTGGATTATCTCGCCACATTGTAGGAGAAATTCCGTCCCAAGCAATTCCTGTTCGCTCCTTTCCGCCAAAAGTCAAAACTTTTACCATGGTTTTTGCGCCATACCACGCACCCGAAACAAAGTAAGAATGTAAATCGGAATTACTGTGTTCCACATAACCATTACTATTCACTTTAGAATAACGAGCATCAACAGAAAAACCATGTTTAAGCAATCCTGTACCCGCTTTTACACTTTCGCGAAATGTGTTGTAACTACCACCATTAAAAGCAACTTCGGCATAAGGATTTTGATGCACCAATTCGGTTTGCATATTTACCGAAGCACCAAACGCCGCTGCACCATTCACTGAAGTTCCAACCCCACGTTGCACATCCATTTTACTCATACTGCCTACCATATCGGTCATATTCACCCAAAAAACCGACTGACTCTCGCTATCGTTTAAAGGAATGCCATTGATGGTCATATTAATTCGACTTTGGTCAGTTCCACGTACCCGAAAATAGGTATAACCAACTCCAAGTCCATCATCACTTGTTACCACCAACGATGGAGTTTTTTGCAACAAATATGGCAAATTTTCACCCATATTTTGTTGTTGAAAATCTTTAGACAACAACGATGATTTACTCAACGAATGTTCGTTACCAAAACGCGACGACACAACAGTAATTTCATCTAAATCGACATTTCGCATCACCGAGTCATTTTCTACTTGTGCCAATGCGGAGGCACACACCGCAAGTTGCATTGCAACAACCATAAAACTTTTTTTTCTCATAGCAATTTGTTTGTTAAAAAATTAAAAATTGCAATGAGGGCTTACAAAAAAAATAAACTGAAAGATTTTTTCTCTTTTCCCTTCTCGGAATTACCCGGGCAGGTTCAAAGGGTATGATCTCAGCCTGTAATTTTAAGGCACCCCATTGTGCTCGTTGCTTCGTGCAACAAACCGAGGGCAAAAGTAACATTTTATGTAAAAACAACAATTATTTTTCCCAAAAAACTGACACTATTTCAAACATAAAAGTAAATTTAATTTATTTAGAAAAACAAATAATATTATAACTACAAAAGAAAAGCGACTATCCTAAAAAAAGAAAGCCGCTCATACAAAATTCAATTTTTCGTTCAACTATTTTTTCCCGAAACGTTGTTTAATGAATGTTTTGAAGGCATTTTTCATTCTACTTGGAGAACTACCAATAAGACTTTGGAACACCACTTCCATCATTATAAAACAAACAAAGAAATACAACAATCCCCACAACCATAAAATACCGTTGTATTCGACAGTTTGATTGATTTTCACAATAGCCCAAATGGCATAAGTTGCCATTCCAATCGCAGTCCACCAACCCGGAGAAAACCCCTTCAAACGAAACATAAATATGCCCCAATTATGAATAAATCCCTCGAAAAGGCAAAGAATAATCAAACTAAAACACATCCATAACTGATTTGGGAATACAATTGCCAACGAAAAAGTAATTGTAATATACAATGCTTGAGCCAAGTGTGCTATTCCGGGAGTAAGTGTTCGATGATCAATACCCATTACCCGACCAAGCATAAGGTCAAGAAAACGATTTTTGTAACCCTCCTCGTACTCATGTATTATCAGCCATGCATACAAACCCAAAACAAGTTTCTGAACCAATACAAGTTCTGCCCAATTGAAACCTGCCCAAACAGCCCATGCTATAAAAATGAACGTCATCAAATGAATGTTGTTTTTCAATAAAAATAAACCTAACTTTTTCATATCTTTAAATTTTTAAAATAGTTAAAATTTCCTATTTGCAAGATTACGTTTTTTCGTCTATAAAAAATTAACCATTTCAACGAAAGAATATACAAATCCAACGAAATTTAATCTTTCATTTGTAAATATCACGATTTTACAGCACTTTTGCACCGATTATGAAAACAAGAATTAATACTCTACATCCTGAAATACTCCACAAACTTGTTGGAGAAAATTCAAGCATTTTTATTTCCGACAACTTTGCTTTCTTTAGAGATATGCAAAGCATTGCTACACAACCAATGCTAGAAATGGTACGCACACCGCAATACGTAGAGATTGGACGACTAGTACGAGTAACTACAGGAACTGCTGTTTTTCGCATCAACCTTATTCCTTTTATCCTGAAAACCAACGATGTACTAGCTATTCCTGAAAATACATATATCGAAATAACCGATGTTTCGGCAGATTTTAATGCTCAAGGAGTTTCGTTTCACAATTTACCAATCTCGTTTTCACGTTGCACATTATTACACCTCAATGAGCAAGATTTTTTACGTACGGGAAAGTATTTGGACTTGATATGGGAAGTATTGCACAAGGAAACATTTTCTATGAAAACGATAGAATTTTTGCAATCTGCCCTGCTCAACGACTTAAAACACATTCATCAGAAAACGGGAAAAAAATCAGTTCTAAAACTATCGCGTGGCGAAAAAATCATGCAAAAGTTTTTGAATCTTGTAGCAGAATTTGGATCTAATCAACGCAGTGTAAAATTTTATGCCGACCAACTAACGCTCACTCCCAATCACCTTTCAGCAGTTGTTCGTGAGCAAAGCAAACAAACCGTAATGCAGTGGCTCAATGAACGTACTATTTTACAAGCAAAAGTTCTACTGAAACACTCCGATATGAGCAACAGCGAAATCGCCTTTCAACTAGGCTTCAACGAAGCAACGCTTTTTTCCCGATTCTTCCGTCGTGAAACTGGAATGAGTCCTAAAGAGTATAGAAAAAGATTTCCTTAACATTCATACTTCATTGCAAGAAATTTTCTTATTTTTAATCTGCAAATTGTTATTTTTTCTCACGTTTTTATATATTTGTTTTCAGTAATCTCTTAAAGAAAAAAGACATGAAATTAGGAATAATGGGTGCTATGTACGAAGAAGTTGAAGGTATTATCGCCCACATTGATAAAAAAAAGATAACAGAAACGAGTAATCGTATTTTTTACGAAGGTGTATTTTTCGGGACAGATGTAGTGGTTGTTTTTTCACGCTGGGGAAAAGTGGCTGCCGCTATTACAGCAACAATTCTAATCCAAGATTTTCAAGTAGAAAAAATCATTTTTACAGGTATTGCAGGTGCTGTTGTTCCCGATTTAAAATTAGGTGATATTGTAATTGGACAACGCTATTTTCAACACGATATGGACGCACGCCCACTTCGGAAACGTTACGAAATTCCTCTTACAGGAAAAACCTCTATAGTTGCTCTACAAAATGAGGTAGAACTTGCCGCAAATGCCGTACATAATTTTCTAAAAAACGCGAAGGATTTTCGCAAGGAACTTGCAGATTATCAAATAAATGCCCCATCAATGTATCTTGGCGATATAGCAAGTGGCGATTTGTTTGTATCAGGAGCACAACGAAAAGCAAACATCAATAAAAATTTACCATCAGTGTTATGCGTAGAAATGGAAGGTGCAGCTGTTGCACAAGTATGTTTCGATTTTAATATGCCTTTTGTGGTCATTCGTTCTATATCCGACACCGCTAATGAGAATTTTGGAATAGACGCAAAAAATGCCCTCTATTTCTCGGAAAAATTAGCTGCACAATACAGTTTCTTCATAATGAAAGAATACGTTAAACTGCTATAATCTTTAAATACAAAAACGCACTTCTTTAAAAGAGAAAATCATTGGATGGTTATCAGATTCTCGCAAAAGGACTAATTGTCCCGTAGGTAATATATCGTAAATTTTTGCTATAAATTGTTCGTCTCTATCATTTTCAAAAACATAAAAACCCGTTTTTCGATACAAATTATTTTTGTATAAATTAGCTATTTCGATACGTTTTTGTTCTGTTAGATTCTCATAATAACAACTAAAATGTTGTAAAATATCGTCTAATATTTTTTTTCTATCGAACTCTTTTTTTGCAATTTGCTTCATCGAAATAGGATTTGGAGCATCGCTTACAAACAAATCTTGGTTCACATTCAATCCTACCCCTACAATAGATGTATTCATCCGTTTTCCTTGTAAACTATTTTCAATAAGAATTCCTGCTATTTTTTTATCTTCTACATAAATGTCATTTGGCCATTTTATAGTAACAGGTTGTCTTAGATAAATCTCAAGCACATCTCTTACACTTAATGCAATTATTTGAGAAACAATAAATTGTTCTGATGCGAAGATATTCGTTGGCTTTAAAAAAAAACTAAAAAGTAAGTTTTTACCTCGTTCAGACTCCCAACTATTGGTTGCCTGCCCTCTCCCAGCAGTCTGATAATCAGCAGAAATAACAGTTCCCTCTTCTACCTCACCATCAGTACTTATTTTTTCAACCAAAACCCGATTAGTTGAATTTACCGATTCAAGAAAGGAAAGAGAAAATTTCATTGTAAAATTGCATTTTCTAAGAAATATTCTATCTCACGTAAAACAGTTTTACGAGGACAATAGAAATTATTTATCATAACAGCAAAAGCATATTTTTTCGACAAATAACCAACATAACATTGTACTTGTCCAAAACTTCCACTTTTCAGACGGACATCTCCATTATTCAACGAAGACCCCAAAAGAAAAGATGCAACCGTACCCGATTTACCTGCAATTGGCAATGAAGCATAAAAATTATCAAATTCTGAACTTTTTGTCATCAAACACAACAATTTCGCAAAAAATATCGGTGAAATGGCATTTTTTGGAGATAACCCTGAACCATCAAACAGAAACAATCCATCAGTAGAAAGTCCTTGTCTCCGCCAGTAATTTTCAACAGTGTATATTGCCCTATTCAACGTTGCTTGTTTTGCAGATTTCAATGCCAAATACTTCAACAAATGCTCAGCATACAAGTTATTACTACGGTGATTTATTTCTTTTACGATTTCCGTAAGTTTTCGCGAATAGTTGATATAAAGCACTTTACGGGATGTAGTGGTTGTAGAAAAGTTTACAAAAGGTATCTTATCAACAACAATACCTTTCGAAATAAGTTTTTTCGATAATTCTGTAGCTACAAACAATGGAGGATTAGGTATATCACCTTTAATTATAAAACATTCTTTATTAACAGGAACTGCACCATACAAATAACGAACATTATCAAACGGAGCTCCATAAAAATACGCACTATCTGAACGAATATTTTTTACCGTTAAATGATTCTCCAATTTAAAATCATCTATTTTTGGTTCTATTTTCAAAATCTGCGGTATAGAACCCTCTTTTCCTGACGCTAAAGTCACGCGACAAGTATTATCAAATGCAGAAAGTGCATAAACTCCTGCTGCATAATAATTTCCAATATCTTCCCATATCCATTTAGGCGAGAATCCTTCCGTATCATACAGTGACGCATCAGCAATAATACTTCCCGTAATATGTCGAATCCCTTTTGATCGGATAACTTCTACCCAACGATCTAAAAATTTAGGATCACCAATACGATACGAACCCAACGTAGGATCACCTCCTCCTTTGATATAGAGATTGCCATTAAGTACGCCAGTAGAAGATATTTCACCATCATATTCTAACTTCGTTTCGAAACGAAAATCTCCTCCAAGCATATCTAATGCCGTTGCTGTAGTTATTATTTTTGTAGTCGAAGCAGGTATTAACGATAACGAAGCATTTCTTTCACAAACAATCTTGCCTGACTCTATTTCGCAAACCACATAGCCAATAGAAGCAGACTCAAATCCTGTTTGCTGAAAAAATAAACCTTGACTAAACGTAGTTGAGCAAAATGCAAAAAAAAGAATAGCAATCCAACCTTTCATAATTATCTTTTCTTACGTACACTCCAACCAAATCGACCGATTTCATCACCTATTTTATAATAATGTCCATGAGAATAAGCTATGAGTTTTGCCTCTGACAATCGAAACTCATTTGTTTCTTTATCAAGATATTGCGGATCAACTAAAACATTTACAACTTCAGCAATAAACATATCATGGCTTCCCAAAGGAATTATTTGCTTCACTTTACATTCAATATTGATTGGAGATTCAAGAACTATCGGTGCCTTAACTTTTTCAGCAGTTCCAGTAGTAAGTTTCATTTCTTCAAACTTATTAAAATCACGTCCACTTTTAACTCCACACCAATCTGTTGCAAAAGCCATCTTTTCTGTAGTTAGATTCAGTACAAACTCTCCCGTTCGCTTTATTATCTCGTACGAATGTCGTTCAGGACGAACCGAAATATAACACATTGCAGGCGATGAACAAATCGTACCTACCCAACTAACAGTCAAAAGATTATATTCCTTTTCCTCTGATCCACACGATACCAAAACAGCAGGTAATGGGTAAATCATTGTACCAGGAGCCCACGATATACGTTCTAATTCCATATTTTATTCTAAACTGTGAATAATCAATCCTGAACGAAGTTTTGGTTCGAACCAAGTGGTTTTTGGAGGCATAATATTTCCACTATCGGCAATGTCGATAAGTTGCTTCATCGATACAGGATAAAGTGCAAGTGCAACTCGCATTTCGCCACTATCAACTCGTTGCTTCAACTCGCCAAGACCACGTATTCCTCCCACAAAATCGATACGTTTGTCGCTACGCAAATCTTTAATTCCAAGAATCTCATCCAAAATCAAGTTCGACGAAATTGTTACATCCAACACACCTATAGGATCATTGTCATTGTAAGTTCCTTCTTTTGCTGTGAGCGAATACCAATTGCCCGACAAATAAAGTGAGAAGTTATGCAATTTTGTAGGTTTATAAATTTCAGCACCGATTTTTTCAACCTCAAAATTTTCTGACAATTTCGATAAAAATTTTTCATCGGAAAGTCCGTTCAAATCTTTTACAACTCGGTTATAGTCAATAATATTCAACTGATTATCTGGGAAACAAACAGCCAAAAAGTAGTTATACTCTTCGTTGCCTTTGTGATTTGGATTTTGCAAACGTTTTTCGTTTCCAACCAAAGCAGCCGCAGCACTACGATGATGACCATCAGCAATATACATCGAAGGCATTTCAGCAAAAAGTTCAGTAATGCGAGCAATCGTTTTTTCATCTTCAATCACCCAAAAATGATGTCCAAAACCATCTGGAGCCACAAAGTCATATTCTGCTTCGCCTTTTACTACTTCTGCGACGATTGCATCGATTTCATCGTTGTGAGGATATGCAAAAAACACAGGTTCTACATTTGCATTGTTTACACGAACGTGTTTCATACGGTCTTCTTCTTTATCGCGACGAGTAAGTTCGTGTTTTTTGATTTTTCCTGTCATATAATCATCAACGTACGCCCCAACGCAAAGTCCATACTGCGTGCGTCCGTTCATTGTTTGTGCATAAACGTAGTAGTTTTCTTTTTCGTCTTGTACCAACCAACCTTTTTCCTGAAACATTTTAAAGTTTTCAACAGCCTTTGCATACACTTTTTCGTCGTGTTCATCGGTTCCAATTGGAAAATCTATTTCAGGTTTAATAATGTGATAGAGCGATTTTTCATTGCCTTTGGCCTCTGCTCTTGCTTCTTCTGAGTTAAGTACGTCGTAAGGACGTGATGCTACTTGTTCCACTAAGTTTTTGGGTGGACGAATTCCTTTAAATGGTTTAATTATTGCCATAATTTTATAGTTTTTTATATTTAATTTTTATCATAGAGCCCGGGGCTTTCTCTCTCCAACTGTCTGACACAAAAGTATTTGATTTTTATCTGACAATCCTAATATTTTTGCTAACTGTTCTTTTGGTACAGAGCCTCTCACTACTGTTCCTAACTTTTCGGAGGCACAAAACAGATAAACATTTTGTACGATACATCCACAATCAGCATAAAGCATCTCCGTACTTACAGGAATTGTTTTTGAAATATAAATAAGTTCATAATAAGCTGTTCCTACAAAAGGTTGCATACCTGTTTGCTTACGATAATCGCCTTTAACTTTTAATTGCAATTCGTTTTGTTTTGGTGCATACAAATAAATACCATTTGGCGTTGCAACATAAATCTCGATACTCTGTTTGTTCAAAGCCGAAGGTGCTGTTCGTTTATCAGCACGATTATAACCAAAAGCCGCCCAAAGAAGATTAGATAACATTTGAGGCGGAAATCCTTTTTCAATAAACGAACGCGAAGAGTGACGATGATTCAATGCTTCCATCAAAGGTTTTCCTCCCTCTCGCACAGGAGTTGGGAGTTTTATGTTTTGAGCATTCAAACAAAACGGTAGAAAAGCTACTAACAATAATATTTTTTTCATAAATATCTAATTTTAAAGATTAAAGATAAGGATTATTTTGTTTTTCAAAACCTATTTGTGTAATCGGTCCATGTCCAGCATATACAATAGTTTCATCTGGTAAATTAAATAATTTCTCTGTTATTCCTTTTATCAACTGAGCATAATTACCTCCCTGCAAATCTGTTCGTCCGATACTTTGACAAAACAACACATCACCAACAAAAACAGCATTCGTGTTCTCTGAATAAAAACACAAGCTACCTAACGAATGCCCTGGTACATGTAATATTTTCAAACAATCATCTCCTATTTCTATAACATCACTCTCTGTCAAATAACCACCCAAAGGTTGTACTTTATCTGTTGTTTTTAGTCCGAAAAACGACAATTGTTGTTCAAAATTATCAAGTAATATTTCATCTGCTTGATGAGCTAATGACAAAACACCATATTTTTCTGTTACAAAAGCATTCCCAAACACATGGTCTAAATGCAAATGTGTATTTAATAAATATTTTATTTTTAACGAATTATCACTAATAAAATCTGCTAATTTTTGTTTCTCGTCCAACGTATAGCAACCACAATCAATAATAGCCGATTCCCTTGAAATCTCATCATATAACACATAGGTGTTTTCACAAAACGGATTACATTCAAATATTTCTACTTTCATAATCAAATAGGCAAATAAACCACTTTTTTTGTTTCAAAAAACTCGCTTTCAAAAAAATCTGATAATTCGATAACTTCAACTTTATTCTTAAAAGATTTCAATTCCTCGTCAAGCATTCCACCTTTTAGGCAAAGAATCCCATTCGGCATTGCATTTTTTTGTTCTTTTTTAATATTCTTACGACACAAACGCTCTAATTCCGACAATGGCATCACTGCACGACTGACAACAAAATCAAATTTTTCTTTTATATTTTCGATACGCGAATGAGAAAACCTACAATTTTTCAAACCTATCGCTGTAGCAATTTCAGTAGCAACTTTTATCTTTTTCCCAATAGAATCAACCAAATGAAACCCTACTGTAGGGAACAAAATAGCCAACGGAATTGCAGGGAATCCGCCACCTGTACCAACATCAACAATTGTCGTTTGTGGCTTAAAATTAATCACTTTAGCAATTCCTAATGAATGCAAAACATGACGTTCATATAAATGCTCAATATCTTTTCGGGAAATCACATTTATCTTGGCATTCCAATCATTATACAATTCAAACAACGAAGCAAGTTGTTTTTTTTGAACTTCAGTCAATGTTGGGAAATATTTTAAAATAATATCCATCAAACAATCAGTTTTTTCAAAATAATAATAAAATCTTCATTTGAAATCGTAGGTGTTTTTTCTCGATAGTTTGCAAAATCTTCGAAATAATCGCTATAAATATCTTCTAACAAGCCAGCATCAATATAACACTCTTTTAGTGTCTTTTCAGTTGCAAGCCGACGATAATATTGAACTGATGACAATTTAACAGACCAACCTTCAGGACGATACAAATCCAATTGATGTTCATTTCTCATCATCAAATAAAATGTTTCATAAAAAACATCAATGCTACCAAATAAAGCAATTATAGCTTGTTTTGTTTTTTTATCAAGTTGTTCTATGCGTTGTTGTGCCGTTGTCATCTTTCTCATTTTTATAACGACAATAACTCTTTTGCATTATCAATAGCTGCCTGTGATGGATTTTTTCCACTTAATAATTCTGCTATTTCTTGAACTCGTTCAGGTTCTTTCAAGCGAACAATATGCGTATGCGTAGCTAAGGCTGAATCCTCTTTATATACTTTATAATGAGTAGTACCTTTTGCAGCTATTTGTGGCAAATGAGTTATCGAAATCACCTGCATTGTTTGCGACATCGCACGCATAATCTCACCCATTCGGTGTGCGACTTCGCCAGAGACTCCCGTATCTATTTCATCAAATATAATTGTTGGAAGAAACGATTTCGTTACTATCAACGATTTTAAACTCAACATCACGCGCGACATTTCACCTCCCGAAGCTATTGTTGCCAAATTTTTAGGGATACTATTTTTGTTTGCAGAAAACAAAAATACAACATCATCTTTTCCCGTAAAAGTAAAATCTTCTTTTTGCGTTAATTGGACTAAAAAACGAGCATTAGGGATTCCTAATAATTGAAGTTTTTGTTCCATTGTTTGCTCAATTTCTTCACAAACAGATTTTCGCATTTCTGTCAATTTTTGGGCTAACAATGTCAACTCGTTTTTCACATTCAACAAGGCTGATTCCAATTGTTTTATCTGCTCATCGTACGAATCTATATCCTGCAATCGTATTTCAAACGCTTGTTGCAAACTCAATAATTCTTCGACAGTAGTTACTCGGTGTTTTTGTTCTAAAGAGTAAATCAAACTTAAACGTTCTTCAATCTCATTTTTTCTATTAGGGTCAAAATCAATTGTATTCAACGAATGATTCACTTCATTTTCAATATCATATAACTCTATTCTACAACTTTCTAAACGCCCTTGTAAAGAATCAACAGTTGGCAAATACGATGTTATTTTTCGAAGATTTGTAGTTGCATTTTTTAATGCAGAGAGAACACCTTGCTGTTCATTGTCTAAAATATCTGCCACAAAAGAAAGTGCATATTTTATCTCCTCCGAATGATTTAAAACATCTAATTCTCGTTCAAGAGTTTCTTGTTCTCCCGACACTAATTTCAAGTCAGCTAATTGAGTATATTGATACTGAATATACTCTCGTTCTTCTTGCTCTTTCAAAGCTTTAGTACGGATATCATTCAAATGCTTAAACGTTGTACAATACGTTTCGTATGTTTTCTGATAATCAACTTTAACTTCTTTTGTTTGAGCTACAGAATCCAGTACGTTTAGTTGAAAAATATCATCAGAAAGTAACAAATTTGCATGCTGCGAATGAACATCTATTAACCTTGAAGTTAAGTCTTTCAAAAGAGTCAGATTCACTGGTGTATCATTTATAAAAGCACGTGATTTACCAGAATCAAGAACTTCACGTCGTATAATCAATTCAGGAAAATAATCTACATCATTTTCAGAAAAGAACGCCTCCAATCCATAATCATTGATATCAAAAATCGCTTCAATCACACATTTCGATTTTCCATCTTGAATAGCTTTTGCATCTGCTCTTTGTCCTAAAATCAACGACAAGGCTCCCATTATAATCGATTTTCCTGCACCTGTTTCTCCTGTAAGAATAGAAAATCCCGATGTAAAATCAACATTTAAATGCTCTATTAAAGCATAGTTTTGTATTTCAAGTTTTTTTAACATTTGTCTATTGCTTTATTGCTTCATAACGCGAGGTCAAAGTAGGATTAACATCAGTCATTATTTCATAAACATCAGTCTTTTCTTTTGTAGTTCCTTTTTTTGAAAAGATGTTTATAATTTCATCATTTTTCGAATCCAAAAAAGTTTGTATTGCAATTGCCGATGGTTGCATTCTGTTTATTTCACACAAAATAGGCAAACCTTCAGCAATTTTTGCTCTAGCATTTGCGACATTAGAAGTCATCTCGTCTAAACCTTGACGATGATATACATAAAAAAACTCGCGATATTTCCTAAAACGCTCATCCATCAAATTATTTATCAAAGCATAACGATTTTTATTGCTTTCAAAAGCTTTCCAACCTAATGCTTCATTTTGATCGGATTTACTTTGCATAAGATTTACAATATTCTCTGCCTGACGAAAACATTCCGTTCCTCCTAATTTCGAATAAGAATCTAAATCCAACCCTATTATTATATAAGCATAATAAGCCAAAACTGCGGTCAAATTCGATTCATAAGTCGTAGTATTTATCTCTATTGGATCAAATTCGACATATGTAAAATTAAAATGTTCGTCCTTAAAATTAAATGTCGATGTATTATAAGATGTATTATAAACCGGACGGCGAGCCTGTATTTGTAATTCCGTAGTAAAAACATTGTCAACATACGACTGTATTGTTATCATAAAATTACAATCAATACGTTCTGCAACAGCATAAATTCCTGAAGTCCAATGCCGATTGTTCATAAAATCATTCAACTCTTTCTGGAGTGTTTCAAACACTTGTTTATTAGCAATTTGTATCTGTGACGAATTTATCTGCAAATTGCAATTTAACTCTTGTGCCGACACAATCACACAAAAGAAAGTTACTATGACAGACAAATAAAACTTTCTCATTTTATGCATTTTACAATTTCTTCAACTATATCACGAGCAACCTCTTTCTTAGTTTTCAATGGATAATCGTTACAAGTTCCATCGTGTCTTATAATCCAAATTTTATTCGTATCGTACCCAAAACACGTTTGAGCATTTTGCATCGAATTAAGTACAATAAAATCCAAATTCTTCTTTTTCAATTTATTTTGAGCATTCTGCAACTCATTATCTGTTTCTAAAGCAAAACCAACCAAAAATTGATTTTGTTTTTTCTGCTGACCTAACGCAGCAGCAATATCATTTGTTGGAGAAAGTTGAAGTTGGAATTCGTCTTTTCCTCGTTTCAATTTCGTATCTACTTGATTCTTTGGCTTAAAATCAGCTACTGCAGCAGACAGCACAGCACCATCGGCAACAGAGAAAGCTTCAATAGCAGCATTGTACATTTGTTCAGCAGATTCTACATCAACACGTTTGATTAACGGATTTGTAACGTTTAAAGCTACTGGTCCTGCTATAAGCGTAACCTTAGCACCAAGTTCTGCACAGCGTTCCGCAATAGAAAATCCCATTTTTCCAGTAGAATAATTTCCAACAAAACGAACAGGATCAATCTTCTCGTAAGTTGGACCAGCAGTTACTACAATATGTTTCCCACGAAGCAACTGTTTCTCAGAGAAAAATTTCTCAACGAAATCAACAATCTTTTCAGGTTCTTCCATTCTTCCTTTTCCTTCAAGACCACTTGCAAGAAAACCAGATGCAGAGTCAATTATTCGGCAACCAAACTGTTGTAACGTAAGCAGATTCTTTTGTATTGCCGAATGTTGATACATATCTAAATCCATTGCAGGAGCAATAAAAACAGGACATTTTGCTGACAAGTAAGTAGTGAGCAACAAATTATCAGCAATACCATTAGCCATTTTACCAATTGTATTTGCTGTTGCAGGTGCTATCAAGTAAGCATCTGCCCACAAACCCAAACTAACATGACTATTCCATGCTCCATTTGTAGGGTCAAAAAAATCGACCATTACTGGATTTTTCGACAATGTTGCCATTGTCAATGGAGTGATAAACTGCTTTGAAGTTTCCGTCATTACAACCCGAACTTCTGCTCCACGCTTTACAAATTCACGTACGATAACAGCCGATTTATAAGCTGCAATACCGCCTGTAACTCCTAATATTATCTTTTTTCCTTTTAACATAAAAAAAAACAAAAAGATAAAAGTCAAAAGTCTCGAGAACTTTCAAACCTTTACCTTTATTTTAATTTTACAAAAAAGAGTTTTACTCTGCTATTTCAGTTGGATTACGATAATAAATTTTATTATCATCAAACTCTTGAATTGCCATCAAGGTAGGTTTTGGAAGTTTCTCATAATAACGAGAAATAGCAATCTGCTCTCTGTTTTCAAATACTTCTTCCAAATTATCAGTAGCAGATCCATATTCTTGCAACTTTTTACCCAATTCATTTTTAATTTCTGTAGAAATCTGATTAGCACGTTTCCCAAGAATATTTACCATTTCATACACATTACCAACCTCTTCACTCATTTGGTTCATGTCACGCGTAATAACTGAATCCGGTGCGTTTGTTTTCTTTAAATCCATTTTCTTATTCTTTTAAATAATTATTAGCTTCTTTTAAATATTTCTTCGCTGTTTTTATATTTTCCCCTTCAGGAAACTCATTTTCATAATTATAATATTCATCAACAACTTCACGATAACGCTCTGCCTTCTTCTCTTCAACACTATGTATTGCCTCTTTGTATTTAGAACTCAATATCAAAAAAAACAAATTTTCACGATATTTGGTTTCAGGATAATCACGCAAAGCATTCTCTGCAACTATAATTGCTGAACGATAATTATTCCCTAAATATATACCCAATTTATAATACGTTTTCGCATTCAAATAAGCCTTATAAGCCAATTTTTCGTTCAACTCCTCTATATATCCATACGCCTCTGTTACTTTATCAGAATTGGGAAACGCTGCCACAAAATCCTCAAACGCTGCTATAGCTTCGTGCGTATATGTTTGATCCAAACGAGCATCGGGCGAAAGCAAATAATTACAATACCCTTTCATATAAGTACATTCGCGTATATAATCGCCTTGTGGGAAATTTTTTACATAAATTTTGTAATGTTCTACCGCCGAATAATAATCTTTTTGACCTACATATGACTCTGCCAACATATACAAAATCTCTTGTGCTTTACGAGTACCGCGATAATACGTAGACAAATCGTCAAACAAACTCGCTGCTTTAGTGTATTTCCCATCTTGAAAATAGTTTTTCGCAGCATTATATTTCAATTCAGGGTCTTGACTTTTTTGTATTTTGCGATATGTACCACACGATACCGCAAAAACACCCACAACGATAATAAAAAATATGCGTTTTACCATTTTCATTTTTAAGTTTGCAAATATACGCAATTTACACAAACAAAAACAACACATTTCCATCCTTTTTATTTTTAGTTTCTTTACAAAAAACAGCCGATAAAAATTTTTATCGGCTGAATTCTTAACAATTTAATTCAATCTTAAAGTAGAGCTATTGCCTGTTGAAATTTAGCTCCATTGTACTTTTGAGTATTTTTACGAGCATTGATAACGTCTATCAACCACCAAATACCAAAAGTGAGCCAACCAAGCAATAATTTTACAATACCACTGCCTACTTTTCCTAACAAGAAACGGTCAACACCAAAATTTCCTAAAAAGAATGAGACAATTAACATCGTTGTTGGACTTTTCAAGTTGTTTATCGAAAAAATTAAAGTATCATAATTTTTATCATCAATTTTTTCTAACTTATCTTTTATCAATCCAAAACTTACCACATCTACTTTCTCGCCAAGAAGCGACATTATGTTATTTATTTTTATAGAATCCATAAATCTTATTTTTTTAATTAATCCATTGAGTCTAATAAATCTAAAGCTTGTTTTGAAAGTTCCATTGACTTTTCTGCAGCTTTCATTGCATCTTCGTAATCTGCATCGTCGTCTGCTAAACTTTCCAATTCTTTAGCTGTTTCTAAAAGATCTTCAGTTGCATCCATTGCCTTGTTGTAAGTATCAATTGCATCGTCAATATCTTCATCAACATCATCAGTGTCAAAACTTTCAGATTCAATTACAATAGTTGATTCTGTAGATTCTTTAGTTTCTTCTTTTTCCGAATTATTTCCACATGCATATACTGCCATAGCTACTACGACAAGTATGCTTATCATTTTTAGTTTTATCATTTTTAGTTTTATCATTTATTAATATATTCTTCCATAAAATCTTTAAAAGTTTCTTCATAGTTTTCTGAAATTTCTATGATTCTTTTTTCTTGTTCCTTTGTTAGTTCTCCTTCTATTTTTAATTCGTCCATCTTTTGAGCGATTTCCTTTATTTCTTTATAATCTTTATCTTGCAAAGCAGTTTCCAGATCATCAATCAAAGAATCTACAGAAGGTTTACAACTCACAAACATTAATGCAATGGCACAAATTGTACCTAAAAATAATTTTTTCATGTTTTTTAAAATTTAAATTCATTATTCCTACTCTTTCTTAGTTTTTCGGATTCCACTAGAAAAATTTGCGCATCATTTTCAGTTGCAAATAAAATAACAATTTTTAACAAAAAAAAAGTCCTTGTTGGTCCTTTTTAACACGACAACCATAAACACTCTCATTATCAATTAATTAATGCTTATCAAGCATAACATATATGATAATTAAAACCATTAAAAATCATTTTTCAAGAAAAAACAAAAGAAAGTTTTTTATTTTATACATTTGCAATTAACAAACTAAAGAAGAAAAAAGATGAAAACATTTGACGTATATCCTCTATTTGACATAGAAATCAACAAAGGGAAGTTATGTAATACCTACGACAAGCAAGGAAACGAATATTTAGATTTGTATGGCGGACATGCTGTTATTTCCATTGGTCATTCGCATCCATACTTTGTAGAAAAAATGCAAAAACAACTTAAAGAGTTGATTTTCTACTCCAATTCTGTAATAAATCCCCTTCAAGCAGAATTAGCCGAAAAACTTGGAAAAATGAGTGGTTACGATGACTATTCGCTATTTCTGATAAATTCTGGTGCTGAAGCAAACGAAAATGCTTTAAAATTAGCATCATTCTACAACAACAGAAGTAAAGTTGTAACTTTCTGCAAAGCTTTTCATGGTCGTACATCGGCAGCCGTACGTGTAACTGACAATCCCAACATAACAGCTCCTATAAATAGAGCTATGGATGTAGAGTACCTACCTCTAAACGATTTTGAAGCAATAGCGAAAACACTTAGTCAAAACGATGTAACAGCAGTCATTATTGAAGGAATTCAAGGTGTTGGAGGCGTACAAATACCAAGTAACGAATTTCTAAAACATCTTCGCAATGAATGTACAAAGACAAACACCGTATTGATACTCGATGAAATACAATCAGGTTACGGAAGAAGTGGAAAATTCTTTGCTCATCAATATGCCGACATTCGTCCCGACATTATCACTACAGCCAAAGGAATGGGCAATGGATTCCCTATTGGAGGCGTACTTATCAGCCCTACGTTTAAACCTACATACGGAATGTTAGGAACAACTTTTGGTGGCAATCATTTTGCTTGTACAGCAGCCATTGCAGTGCTCGACGTAATGCAAAACGAACATTTAATAAAAAATGCCGCAAACGTAGGAACTTATTTAATAAACGAACTAAAAACAATACCAAACATAAAAGAAGTTCGTGGAAAAGGATTAATGATTGGCATCGAATTTGATTACGCAGTGAAAAATTTACGAAAAAAACTTCTTTTCGAAAAGAAAGTATTTACTGGTGCAAGCGGAATGAATACAATTCGCCTATTACCACCACTATGCCTTTCGAAAGAACAAGCCGACACTTTCTTAACTCGTTTAAAAGAATGCTTGTAAAGCAAAAAGATGTTAAAAAAACTTTTTCACCTCAAACATTGTTTTTACTCTGATTAAACCTTAAGAAAGATTTCTTATCATAACAACAAGTAACTTTTAAAAATTTGTGCCTTATGAAAACAAGAGTTTTAATTTTATGTTTGACTAGTGTTTTTTTGCTTTCTACTCAAACCATCAAAGCCGATGAAATAACAATCGAAGCAAAAAACACTGACATTAGCGACAATTTAGAATTGACAGCCGTTGCAAATCTTTTTGGGCAAGTAAAGGATTTAGAAGATTTCGAAAAACAACTCAACGACTCTGAAAATAAACTCTCGAATCTTGATTTAAACAACGATGGTGAGGTTGACTATTTGCGAGTTGTAGAAGAGGTAAAAAATAACCTCCATATCATTATCATTCAAGCAGTTTTAGCTGAAGATATTTACCAAGATGTAGCTACTATTATTGTCGAAAAAGAGAATACAAAGAAAACAACTTCCGTACAAGTTATTGGCGATCCCTACATCTATGGCGAAAATTACATTATCGAACCTGTTTATATTTACACTCCTGTAATTTACGACTATTTTTGGGCTGCACATTATCGTCCTTGGTATTCACCTTATTATTGGGGATATTTCCCTTCTTATTACCATCATCATCATTGCATTTATGCACATTTGTATCGCCAGCATATTTATGCATACAACAGACATCATCATTGTAGCTACCGATATGCACATGCACCAAAGCCTGCATATCGTGAAGTAAGGTCAGCTGCTTCGCGTCGCGACTATGCCAATGCAAATCCTTCGGGTTCGTTCTCGGTACGCCATGCAAACACTCAAATACAAAACAAACGTAGTTTGCAAACTGCTAATCGAGCTACTAACCAAAGTGTACGTACTGCACGACCTGCTGTTGTCAGCAGAAACAATTCGGCAGTTAGAGCAACAACAAGCCGTAGCAACAACGCCACAAGGATTTCTTCGCAACGTACAACCGAAAATCGATCGAGAGTTACAGTTCAAAGAAACACGAGCAATACCAATCGTAATTCGGTAAGCACAAGCAGTAACAGAAACTCAATGCCACAAACAAGCGTTTCGCGTTCTTCATCGAACACAAGAAATTCGTACAACACAGGCAGGTCTTCGTCTTCACAAAGAAGTGCTACGCCAACCTATCGCTCGAGTGGCAAAAGTTCTTCTTCGGCAAGCAGAAGTAGTGGATCTGTTTCAAGAGGAACGTCTAACAGCAGTCGTAGCAGTAGCTCTCGACGATAATATAATTTCAAAATAAGCGAAAGGAAGATGGAAAGTTTCTGTCTTCCTTTTGTTTTTTCTAAAACTTCTTTCTACATTTGCCATTGTATTTCACAAAAGAAATACAAGACATATAAAAAAGCATTTTGCTTTGTTTCTTCTGTTATTGAAATTTGGCGATTTTACGAATATGAAGAAATAAGAGTTGAAATGCTCACGTTTAGGCGTGAGCTTGACTTTATTTCGTATATTCAAGGTTACGCCAAATACCTAATAACAGCGGGAAACAGTTAAGTTTCACGCTTTTTTTATGTCTAAGTAATAAGTTATTGATTTAAAGAAGTTGCGCCCGACACAAATTTAGGGATATAGAAATGAGAAAACTTTTATTATTATTCACATTGCTTCCTTTGATAGTAATGGCACATGCAAAAGATGTGGTTTATCTAAAAAACGGTTCTATCATAAAAGGTAATATCAAAGAACTAAATCCAACTGAATCTTTAAAAATAGAAACATCTGATGGGAATATATTTGTTTATAATTTAATTGATGTGGAACGTATCACAAAAGAAGATACTATAAATAAGAGTTCTCTTTCTTATAAAGGATTTGGAGATATTACATTTGGAGGAACAATTGAAAACATATTCAATTTCGATATATCAACAACACATGGGATTTTTCTATCTGATTTTTTCTTTTTAGGTGTAGGAGTAGAATTTGATTTAAATTATTGGAAAAAAGAAGGTTTTATAACTGATTATGAAGGAAATATTATGGGTTCAAAAAATAACAATTGCTACTTATACAAACTACCTATTTATATTGACTTTAGGATTTATCCCTTAAAGAAAACAAATACAATAATAACTCCATTTTTAGATTTCCGAATTGGAGGTGAGGTTTTAAGTTATTACAGAGGTCTTTTTTTGTCTCCATCTGCAGGAGTTCGTTTCAATTTAGAAAAAAATTGCTTTAAATACAGCTTTTTGTTATGAATTTTACAATCCTACAAATAAATATTATTCAAGCTTTCACGATTTAGGAATAAAAATAGGAATAGAATTTTAATACTTATAAAATAATCAATTTAATTAAGAGAAAACTATGAAAACAAAAATTTCAATCTTATCTGCAATCTATTTTGCAGTTATGTGTATAGGATTTTCTTCATGTAGTAATATCCATGAAGATTTGGAAAAACGTATAGAAGAATTAGAAAAATTACACGGAGTTACAGAAAATATAACTCCACCAACAGGTACAGAGAACGGATATGATTATGTAGATTTAGGATTGAGTGTAAAATGGGCAACTTGTAATGTAGGAAGTAGTTCGCCTGAAGATTACGGAGATTATTTTGCTTGGGGATGTGATTCTACAAACATAAATGGATCTTATTCATGGGAAACTTATAAATGGAATGTTAACGGTATCATTATAAAATATGATACTATTGATAATAAAACTATACTTGATAAAGAAGACGATGCTGCTAGCAAACAAATGAAAGGGAAATGGCGTATGCCCACTAAAGCAGAAATAGAAGAACTCATAAACAAATGCAAATGGGAATGGGTTACCAAAACAGGGGTAAATGGTTATAAAGTTATAGGAAATAATGGTAATAGTATTTTCTTACCTGCAGCTGGCTATCGACGTAATGAAAACTTATATAATGCAGGTTCTAAAGGTTATTATTGGTCGAGTACTATTGGATCTTATTACACTAGTAATGCGTCATATCTTTTTTTTAATTCAGCAAATGCATATTTAAATGGAGAAGACAGAGCTACTGGACGAACTATACGTGGGGTATGCAAATAAAAAGAAAAACTAACTCTTAAACGGCACAAGAAAATCTTGTGTCGTTTTTTGTAGCGAGAAAATCTCACAAAAAATCACTACTTTTGCCATTCTAATAAAACAAAAAATTAAATGAGCGAAATAATAAAAACCAACGGATACGGAGAAGACGGGATTATAACGCTGGAAGGTTTAGACCATGTTCGTCATCGCCCGGGTATGTATATCGGAAAGCTCGGCGACGGATCTTCGGCCGATGATGGCATTTACGTATTGCTGAAAGAAATCATCGATAATTCCATCGACGAATTTCGAATGAAATACGGAAATACGATAAACATCACCATTGATAACGACACCGTAACAGTACGAGATTTTGGACGTGGCATCCCACAAGGAAAAATCGTAGATAGCGTTTCGATAATGAACACAAGTGGAAAATTTGAAGATAAAGGTTATGTAAAAGCTGTCGGATTGAATGGTGTCGGCATCAAAGCTGTAAACGCACTATCTACTTCGTTCACAGCAATATCGTACCGCGATGGTATGGCAAAACGTGTCGATTTTTCGGAAGGTAAACTCGTAACCGAATATCCATTAGAAGCGACCAACGAAAAAGACGGTACGTTCATTCAATTTTCGCCCGATAGAGCTACACAAATATTTGGCAATTATAGCTATAAGATGGAGTATGTAGAAAAAATGCTCCGCAATTATTCATACCTAAATCCGGGTTTGACTATCAATTTAAACGGTCAGAAGTTTTTATCGAAAAACGGCCTTTTAGACCTTTTGACAGAGAACAACACTGCCGAAGCACTCTACCCGATTGTTCACATCAAAGGCGACGACATAGAAATAGCATTTACGCACACCGACCAATACAGCGAAGAATATTTTTCGTTTGTCAACGGACAACATACCATACAAGGCGGTACGCATCAATCGGCATTTCGTGAAGCAATTGGAAAAACCATTAAAGAATTCTATGCAAAAAACATGGAATTGGCAGACATTCGTAGTGGTTTTGTCGGAGCAATATCTATTTCGGTACAGGAACCCGTTTTCGAATCACAAACAAAAGTAAAACTCGGTTCGAAAGATATGGCTCCCGAGGTTGATAGCAAAGGAAATCCTTACCCACTCTCGGGTGTTACAGTAAGCAAATTTGTAAACGATTTTATCAAAAAAGAACTCGATAACTTCTTGCATCGCAATCCCAATACAGCCGATTGCTTACTAAAAAAGATACAGGAATCGGAAAAAGAGCGTAAAGCCATTGCTGGAGTTACGAAAGCCGCTCGCGAGCGTGCAAAAAAAGTAAACCTGCACAACAAAAAACTACGCGATTGCAAAATCCACTTCAACGACGTTCGTGGCGATATGCAAGCAGAATCTTGCATTTTCATCACCGAGGGCGACTCTGCATCAGGTTCGATTACAAAAATCCGCGACGCAAACACGCAAGCCGTATTCAGTTTGCGAGGGAAACCATTCAACAGCTACGGACACTCAAAAAAAATTGTTTACGAAAACGAAGAATTCAATCTTCTGCAAGCTGCTCTTAATATTGAAGATGGACTTGAAGGATTGCGTTACAACAAAATAATAATTGCAACCGATGCTGATGTCGATGGTATGCACATTCGCTTACTATTGCTTACTTTTTTCTTGCAATTTTTCCCAGATTTAATAAAAAAAGGACACGTTTACATTCTTCAAACACCATTATTCAGAGTTCGTACTCAGAAAGAGACTCGTTACTGCTACAACGAAGAAGAGCGACTCTCAGCTATCAACGAACTAAAACCTAATCCAGAAATCACACGATTCAAAGGTTTAGGAGAGGTTTCTCCCGACGAATTTAAACACTTTATTGGGAAAGACATTCGTCTTGATCAAGTAACATTGCGCAAAGAAGATGCCGTAGCCGAATTATTATCATTTTACATGGGCGATAACACTCCCGAACGACAAAATTTCATTGTAGAAAATCTTGTGGTTGAAGAAGATATTGTTGATTAAAATATTTATATCCATGTCATTAACTATAAAAAATATAGAAAAAAAATACGGGCAACAAAAAGTTCTTGACAACGTATCTTTTTCTATTAATGACAACGAAATTGTAGGATTTCTCGGTCCAAATGGAGCAGGTAAATCAACAACAATGAAAATAATAACAGGTTTTCTCACTCCTGACAATGGCGATGTTTTTATTTGTGGTATTGATGCAAAGAAAAATCCAATTGAAGCAAAGCGTTTGATTGGCTACTTACCCGAACACAATCCGCTCTACTTAGATATGTACGTCAAAGAATACCTCGATTTTGCATCGAGTTTCTACGATTTAGGGAAATTAAAAAAGTCTGCTATCGACAACGTAATTGAACAAACTGGATTACAAAACGAATACAAGAAAAAAATCCGCCAACTGTCGAAAGGCTATCGCCAACGTGTTGGTTTGGCACAAGCATTGATTCACAATCCACGTGTATTGATTCTTGACGAACCTACAACAGGGCTTGACCCAACACAACTAATAGAAATTCGAGATTTGATAAAAAATATTGGGAAAGAAAAAACAATACTTTTTTCGACACACATTTTACAAGAAGTAGAATCTCTTTGTGAACGAGCTATCGTTATCAATCAAGGCGAAATAGTTGCTGACGGCACCCTCAATCAAATAAAATCATCAACTCTATCGCACGAAATATTTATTATAGAGTTCGACAAACCATTTGTTGGCACATGGGAACAAATATCGGACAGCATCACTTCAGTTCAAGCAATTGCAAAAAATACATATCGAATTTCGGCAAAAAAAGATATACGTGCCGAACTATTTCATTTTGCACAAAAAAATGATCTAACTCTTTTGACAATAAAAAAAGAGACGCAAAAATTAGAGAACACTTTTGTTGACATCATTAAACAATTGTAATGAAAATACGATTTTTAGGTACAGGCACATCCACCGGCGTTCCTGAAATAGGTTGCAGTTGTGAGGTTTGCTCCTCCAAAAATATAAAAGACAAACGGCTACGAACGTCGGTTTTAGTTACAATAAACAACAAACAAATTCTCTTTGATTGTGGACCGGACTTTCGCCAACAAATGCTATCGGTATCTTTCAGAAAAATTGATGCGGTATTTTTATCGCATGAGCATTACGACCATGTAGGAGGCATTGATGATTTACGTCCATTTTGTCAATTTGGAGACATTGACATTTATGCAGAAAAAAATGTTTGCCAAGCAATCAAACAGCGTATGCCCTATTGTTTTAAAGCTGATAAATATCCAGGAACCCCTAACATAAACTTAAAAGAAATTGACATTTCGAACCCTATTGATATTAAAGATTTTACCATCTCCGCAATAAGGGTTTTACATGGTAAAATTCCTATTTTAGGCTACAGAATTGAGAACGTTGCTTATCTTACAGATGTGTTGTCAATACCAAATGAAGAATACAAAAAGCTTAAAAATTTAGATATTTTAATTATTAATGCATTAAGAATTAAAGAACATTCTTCGCACCAAACACTTGCAAATGCATTAAAACAAATTGAAAAAATCAAACCTAAACAAGCATATCTTATTCACTTGAGTCATCACTTTGGGCTACACGACAATGTTCAAAAAGAATTACCTAAAAATGTCACAATAGCATACGACAATTTAGAAATAGATACCTAAAAAAATCCTCACTTACGTGAGGATTTTTAATATTAAAGCAAGCTACTTCACAAGATTTTTAGTATCAGATGCAATCATCAACTCTTCATCGGTAGGAATTATCACAACCCTAATTTTCGATTTTTTAGTCGAAATCTCTATCTCTTCTCCTCTACTTTTAGCATTCACATCAAAATCTATGTCTATACCCAAATACGACAACGACTTACACAAACGTTCACGGAAAAGAGTTTGATTCTCGCCAACACCACCAGTAAATACCAACACATCAAATCCATTCAATGTAGCAGCATATGCTCCAATATATTTCACAATATTATACTCATACATTTTTAATGCCAACGCTGCCCTCTTATTTCCCTGAGCAATAGCATTATCAATATCACGCATATCTGACGAGACCCCAGAAACACCCAAGACTCCACTTTTCTTATTAAGCAAATCAGATACTTGTTCATTCGTAAGATTTTCTTTATTAGCAATATACAGAACTGCTCCTGTATCAATATTTCCAACTCGCGTTCCCATCATTAAACCTTCGAGCGGAGTAAGCCCCATAGACGTATCAACCGATTCCCCATTTTTAATAGCAGTGATAGAACCTCCATTCCCTATATGTGCAGTAATTATCTTTGTATTTTTATAATCCAACCCTAAGAAATCGCATGCACGCTTCGATACATAACGATGGCTCGTACCATGGAACCCATAACGCCTTACACCATATTTCTCATAATATTCATAAGGAATTGCATACATATAAGCATAGTCGGGCATCGTTTGATGAAAAGAAGTATCATATACTGCAACTTGTGGAACATTCGGAAGAATTTTAGCAATTGCATCAACACCTTTTAAATTTGCAGGATTGTGCAAAGGAGCCAACTCTGCACATATTTTCACTTGCTCTATTATTTCAGGAGTAATCAATACCGACTTATTGAATTTTTCACCACCATGCACTACTCGATGTCCAACAGCATCTATTTCAGTCAACGATTTTATACAACCATATTCCGCACTTATCAGTGTTTCTAAAATAAACTCTATACCAATAGTATGTTCTAGCATGATTTTCTCAAGCACAACTTTTTCTCCTGTCGGCAACGTAATTTTAAGAAATGAATCAGATAAACCAATTTTCTCAACTCCACCTTGGGCTAATACAGCATTAGAATTCATCTCAAATAATTTATATTTGATAGATGAACTTCCACAATTTAAAACTAAAACTTTCATTATTATTTATTTTTAGATGCCATTGCTTGGCTTGATGTAATAAGAATCATTTTTACTATATCACTCACAGAGCATCCTCTTGATAAGTCGTTAACAGGGGCTGCTATACCTTGAAGAATAGGACCAATGGCCTCTGCTCCACCTAAACGTTGAACTAATTTATAAGCAATATTTCCAACTTCAAGCGTAGGGAATACCAACGTATTAGCATGACCAGCAACACTACTATTAGGACATTTTATCTCTCCAACTGCAGCAACTAAAGCTGCATCAGCTTGTAACTCTCCATCTATTTCCATATCAGGAGCCATTTTTTTTGCTAATGCCGTAGCCTCAACTACCTTATCAACTAATTCATGCGATGCACTTCCTTTTGTAGAAAAACTCAACATTGCTATACGCGGTTCTATCCCTGCTAAATTACGCATAGTTTGTCCTGTACAAACAGCAATCTGTGCTAACTCCGAGGCTGTAGGATTGGGCATTACAGCCATATCTGCAACCAAAACAAAACCATCTTCGCCATATTGTTTTTCTTTCGTAAAAAGCATACAAGCACCTGATACAACGCTAATATTTGGTAAAGTTTTTATAATTTGCAATGCAGGACGTAAAACATTCCCCGTTGTACTACGTGCACCTGCTAATTCTCCGTCGGCATCACCATTTTTTATCATCAAACAAGCTAAATAAAGCGGATCTTTAACTTTTACTTTTGCTTCATCTAACGACATACCTTTGCTTTTGCGTAATTCATATAAAAGGTTTGCATAAACATCTCTTCTTGGATTATTTTCAGGGTCAACAATATGTGCTTTTTCTATATTCTCTAAACCTAAATCCTTTGCCATTGTATTTATTTTTTCAGGTGAACCTAACAAATAAATATCAGCTGCTGCATCTTTTAAAATAATATCAACAGCCTGCAATGTACGAGTTTCATCCCCTTCTGGTAACACAATTCGTTGAGGATTGGCTTTGGCTCGTGCCAATAAATGTTCTAAAATTTCCATATTAACCTAATTTTTAATGTTTTTTAAGAAGGCACTCGATCAAAGCCCACAAAAAGTTTTGTACGAAATGTCATTTCTTGCAAAATTACAATCTTTTTTTTGCAAGTAATAACATTTATAAATGTTTTTTTTGACACCTTATTTTATAAATTTATTTCTCATAAAAATAAGTTTTCTGCAAACAAATTGCACATTTATAATAAAAATGTGTAATTTTGCAGTCAATTTTAATTTTAAAATTAATAACAATGATAAAAGAAAACCTTATTGATCTGTTCGAAAACAGCATCAAAGAGAATTGGGGGAATCCCGCATTTACTGATTATTTTGATAAAAAAACTTTTACTTATCAACAAGTTGCTGAACGCGTAGCAGAACTTCACCTTTTGTTCGACAAACTAAATGTTCAGAAAAACGACAAAATCTCATTGGTAGGAAAAAACGGATCTTTGTGGTGCATCACCTACATTGCAACCGTTACTTACGGAGCTGTGGTTGTACCTATGTTGCAAGATTTTCCGCCAGAAAACCTTACTAACATCATCAACCATTCGGATTCAAAACTGCTTTTCACAAGTGATTATATTTGGAACAAACTTAATTCCGAAGAACTTCCTAATATAGAATCGGCCATTTCGTTGGAAAACTTTGAATGTATTTTTGCAAAAGACAAAAAAAGCGAAGAATACATTGCTAATGCGCAAAATGCATTCAATGAGAAATATCCAAACGGCTTTACAAAAGATGATATTAAATATGCCGAAGTACCAAACTCTAACCTTGTTTGCTTGAGTTATACTTCTGGAACAACAGGATTTAGCAAAGGCGTAATGCTTACTGCAAACAACTTTGCTGGCAACATCACTTTTGGTATCACCACCAAGATGGTACATAAAAAGAAAGTACTTTCTTTCTTGCCATTAGCACATGCTTACTGTTGTGCATTTGACTTTTTAACATCTTTCTGCGACGGAACTCATACTACATATTTGGGCAAAATGCCAGCTGCTCCACTTTTGATGAAAGCACTTTCTGACATTAAACCAGATATTATCTTCACAGTTCCATTGATTATCGAAAAGGTTTATAAGAAAAAACTTCAACCTATCATCAATAAACCATACATGAAGGTTTTGATGTCGCTTCCTTTCATTAAAAAAGTAATCGGCGTTAAAATACATTACCAATTGAAAAATGCTTTTGGTGGAAAATTTGATCAAATGGTTATTGGAGGAGCTCCTTTGAATCGTGAAGTTGAAGAATTCTTGAGAAAAATTAGAATTCCATATACTGTTGGTTACGGTATGACCGAATGTGCTCCACTTATTTCCTATTCTCACTGGAAAGAATACAAAGAAACTTCCGTAGGAAAAATCCTTCCAAACATGGAAGTGAAGATTTTGTCAAACGAACCACATCAGGAAATTGGTGAAATCCTTGTTCGTGGAGAAAACGTAATGGCCGGTTATTATAAAAACGAAGAGGCAACAAGTGCGGCTCTCGACGCTGAAGGATGGTTGCACACTGGCGACATGGGATACGTCGATGCCGACAACAACATTTACATTCGCGGACGAAACAAGAGCATGCTTCTTAGTGCCAACGGACAAAACATTTATCCAGAAGAGATAGAAGCAAAACTTAACAATATGCCTTACGTGGCCGAAAGTGTGGTTGTTCAAAACAAAGCAGCAAAACTTATTGCACTGGTTTGTCCTGACAAAGATGCGATGAAAGCAGATAAAGTTTCCGAAAAAGCATTGGCAAAAATAATGGACAAAAACAAACGCCATTTGAACAAGCAAATTGCGGCTTACGAACAAATTGCCGAAATTCGTATCCACGCTACTGAGTTTGAAAAAACCGCTAAGAAAAGCATCAAACGATTCTTATATTCGGTGGAAGATTAAACATTTTGTGTTATATAACAAAAAAAAGAGGGTTGAACCTCTTTTTTATTTTTAGCGAAAAATAAAAAAGCAGATGTTTTTTCATCTGCTTTTGTGATTCGCTTGGGGCTCGAACCCAAGACCCCATCCTTAAAAGGGATGTGCTCTACCAACTGAGCTAGCGAATCATAATAATACAACTCTTTTCAAAATCGCGATGCAAAGATACATCTTTTTTCTCAACAAACAAACCTTTTTTATAGTTTATTTCTATTACTTATGTTCTATTTGATAACCAAAGCTACGTAATTTTCGTTCCCTGTTTCGCCAATCTTTCTCAACTTTTACAAAAAGCTGAAGAAACACCTTTTTTGCAAAAAAAGCCTCAATGTCTTTTCGTGCTTCTATACCAACTCTTCTCAATGATTTACCTTGTTTACCTATTAAAATTCCTTTCTGAGAATCACGCTCACAATAAATTAAAGCACTGATACGAATAATATCATCGTCTTCTTTAAATTCTTCGACAACTACCTCAACTGAATACGGAATTTCTTTTTCATAATGAAGTAGAATCTTTTCACGAATTATTTCAGTAACAAAAAAACGTTCAGGCTTATCGGTCAATGCATCCTTATCAAAAAATGGTGGTGAATTTGGCAACAAGTCTTTTATACGATTAAATAATGGTTCAATGTTAAATTTTTCTTTTGCTGAAACTGCAAAAATCTCTGCTATAGGAAGTTGTTGATGCCAAAAATCAACCAACTGCTCTAATTTTGATTGATCTATCAAATCAATTTTATTGATAATCAAAATAACTTTTTCGTTGAAAGATTTTACTCGTTGCAAAAACTCTTCATTTTTATCAAAAGAGTCCAATGGGTCAGTTACATATAACAAAATATCAGCATCAGACAACGCAGAAATTGAAAAACCCAACATTGATTCTTGCAACTTATAATTCGGTTTTAAAACACCAGGAGTATCCGAATAAACCATCTGATAATCTTCTCCGTTTACAATTCCCATAATACGATGACGAGTAGTTTGTGCCTTCGATGTAATAATAGAAATTCGTTCGCCAACCAAAGCATTTATCAATGTTGATTTTCCTACATTTGGATTGCCTACAATATTAATAAAACCAGCTTTATGCATAAGTAAAAATTTTATCACAAAGGTACTCTTTTTTAATAAAAATAAGTTACCTTTGACCATTAGATGGAAACTAAAAAAATCATCATATCGGTTACTAGTGATTTATCTACGGACCACCGAGTACAAAAAACAACACAAACCCTATACGAAGCAGGTTTCGATGTTTTACTCATTGGACGAAAAACCCGAAAAAGCCTACCCTTTCAAGCAGAATATCCGTTTCGGCAATTTCGTTTACTATTTAATTCTTCATTTTTATTTTATGCAGAATACAACATTCGACTTTTCTTTTTATTGCTATTCACAAAAGCGGACATATTTTTGGCAAACGATTTAGACACGCTTTTAGCTAATTGTTTGGCTAGCAGAATAAAAAAGAAAAAAATAGTTTACGACACACACGAACTTTTCACCGAAGTACCAGAATTAAATGGTCGAAATTTTGTAAAATACATTTGGGGAAAAATTGAAAAGTATTGCATTCCTATGGTTAACAAAAGTTTTACAGTTTGTCAATCAATAGCAGATTTCTACAACCAAAAATACAATACAACGATGAAAGTTGTTAGGAATGTTCCTTCATGTGTATTACAAAAAAACGGGACATCTAAGTTATCTTTTCCCGGAAAAAAGATTATACTTTATCAAGGGGCATTAAATATTGGTAGAGGAATCGAATGGATTATAAATGCAATGCCTCTTATAAAAAATGCCGTTTTAATTATCATTGGCGAAGGAGATATTTCTAACGATTTGAAGCTTCAAGTAGAAAAAAAGAAACTTCAAAATCAAGTTTTTTTTCTCGGACGAATTTCATGTAAAGAATTACCGACTTACACCATAGCAGCCGATTTAGGATTATGTTTGCTAAACAACAATAGTTTAAGTTATTATTATTCATTACCTAACCGAATTTTCGATTTTATGTATGCAAAAGTTCCTATTTTGGCAAGCGATTTTCCTGAAATAAAAAATATTGTAAAAAATTACCAAATTGGGAAAATTGTAAATAACTATCAACCAGAGTTTTTAGCAAAAACTATCAGTAAAATGCTAAATGAAAAAATTGCTGATCAGAATTTTGAAAATGCAATAGCAAATTTCAATTGGGAGAATGAGAAAAAAGTTCTATTAAGTCTTTTCTGAGAAAATATGCTTTCCATACTGATACCAACCTATAATTACAATTGTACACTTTTAGTAAAAAAACTACATATACAAGCCTTTGAATGTAGGATTCCTTTTGAGATAATTGTTGCAGATGATGGATCCCAATTGCACAAACAAACAAATCGAGAAATAAAAAAACTTTCTAATACAAAATATATTGAATTAAAAGAGAATATAGGCAGATCAAAAATACGCAATTTACTTGCGAATTTAGCCTTATATCAATATTTATTATTCATAGATTGCGATGCTGAAATTTGCAAAAACGACTATATATTGGAATACCTAAAATATTGTAAGCCTAATTGTTGTGTAATTGGTGGTACAAGCTACAATGAAAAAGAGAAAAATCCTCAATATAGCTTACGTCTAAAATATGGTATATTAAGAGAAGCAAATAGCAAACACAGAAAACGCTTTACAACATTTAATTTCCTTGTACATAAAGAATTATTTGATAAAGTAAAATTTAATGAATCAATACAAGGATACGGACACGAAGACACTCTTTTTGGAGCTCAAATAAAGCAATATACACAATACGAAAGCATAAACAATCCACTTATACACAAAGGGTTAGAAAATAATGACATTTTTTTAGAAAAAACAGAATCGGCTATTCACAATCTTTTGAAATTGTCTCAAGATAAATCCATAAAATGCCTATTCAACGAATCTTCATTATTACGAACCTACAACAAATTAAGACAATTACACATCATTGGATTTATAGACACATTATTTTCTATAACAAGCAAAATCATAAAAAAGCAAATAACATCAAAAAATCCATCTCTTTTTTTATTCGATTGCTATAAAATAGGCTATCTATGTCAGATTTCTCGAAACGACAAGACTTTTTGTCATAGAACTTATGAAAAATCAAAAAAAAAATAACCGCTTTGACAGAAAAACATTTTTGGTACAAAATATGTTAGAATACTAAAAAATTAATTCATTAACTAATTATAAAATATAAAGATTATGAACATTAAACCATTAGCAGACCGCGTTTTAATTCAACCAGCCGCTGTTGAAGAAAAAACGGTTGGAGGAATTATCATTCCTGATTCAGCAAAAGAAAAACCTCTTAAAGGCAACGTTGTTGCTGTAGGAGTAGGTACAAAAGACGAAGAAATGATTCTTAAAGCAGGAGACACTGTTCTTTATGGCAAATATGCTGGTACCGAACTCGAACTTGACGGCGAAAAATATCTTATTATGCGTCAATCTGATGTGCTTGCAATTATTTAAATTTACTAAAAAACATAAATATTATGGCAAAAGAAATTTTATTTAATATTGATGCTCGCGAACAATTGAAACAAGGTGTTGATCAATTGGCTAATGCAGTAAAAGTTACACTTGGTCCTAAAGGTCGTAACGTTATTATTGAGAAAAAATTTGGTGCTCCACACATTACAAAAGATGGTGTAACCGTTGCAAAAGAGATTGAACTTGATGAGGCTAAACAAAACCTTGGAGCTCAACTTGTAAAAGAAGTAGCTTCTAAAACAGGGGATCAAGCTGGAGATGGAACAACAACTGCAACTGTTTTAGCACAAGCTATTGTAAGTGTTGGGCTAAAAAATGTTACTGCAGGAGCAAATCCAATGGATTTGAAACGTGGTATTGACAAAGCTGTTAGCGAAGTTGTTAAAAGCATTAAAAATCAGGCTCAAGAAGTTGGTGCTGACTACGACAAAATTGAACAAGTGGCAACAATTTCTGCAAACAACGATGCAGTAATCGGTAAATTAATTGCAGATGCTATGCGTAAAGTATCTAAAGACGGAGTTATCACAATAGAAGAAGCAAAAGGAACCGACACTACTATTGACGTTGTAGAAGGTATGCAATTCGATCGTGGTTACATTTCTCCTTATTTTGTTACAAATACAGAATCAATGGAAGTTGAAATGGAAAAACCATACATTTTAATTTACGATAAAAAAATATCGAATTTAAAAGAATTACTTCCAATATTAGAACCTGCTGTACAATCAGGAAGACCACTTTTAATCATTGCGGAAGATGTTGATAGCGAAGCTCTTACAACACTTGTTGTAAATAGACTACGTGCTCAATTAAAAATCTGTGCTGTAAAAGCTCCTGGATTTGGCGATCGTCGTAAAGAAATGCTTGAAGACATTGCAATTCTAACTGGCGGTGTTGTTATCTCTGAAGAAAAAGGCATTAAACTTGAAAGTGCAACATTAGATTTACTTGGAACTGCCGAAAAAATCACTGTTAACAAAGACAATACAACTATTGTTAATGGATCAGGATCGAAAGAAAACATTGCAACACGTATCGCTCAAATCAAAGCTCAGATAGTAAATACCACATCTGATTACGATCGTGAAAAATTGCAAGAACGTTTAGCGAAATTAGCAGGTGGTGTAGCAGTGCTTTATGTAGGAGCAGCTTCTGAAGTTGAGATGAAAGAGAAAAAAGATCGCGTTGACGATGCTTTAAGTGCTACTCGTGCAGCTATCGAAGAAGGTATTGTTCCTGGTGGTGGAGTTACTTATATCCGTGCTATTAAATCGTTAGAAGGTTTAAAAGGCGAAAACGAAGACGAACAAACTGGTATTGAAATTGTGAAACGTGCAATTGAAGAACCTTTACGCCAAATCGTTACTAACGCAGGGAAAGAAGGTGCCGTAGTTGTTCAAAAAGTTTCGGAAGGTAGCGAAGATTTTGGTTACAACGCACGTCTTGATAAATATGAGAATTTATTTAAGGCAGGAGTTGTTGACCCTGCAAAAGTTACACGTGTAGCATTAGAGAATGCTGCATCTATTGCAGGAATGTTCTTAACTACAGAATGTGTAATTGTTGACAAGAAAGAAGAGAATCCTGCTCCTGTAATGCCACCAATGGGAGGCGGAATGGGAGGTATGATGTAATATCGTACTAATTTTTAACAAAAAAGTCGGACTTAAATCTTAAATCCGACTTTTTTTATTTCTTGCCAAAATCACTATCTATTTTTAGGAACTTAAGCAAAATAAAACCTGGAATAGTACAAAGACAAACCCAAATAAAGAACGGAGCATAACCAACAGCTTCTTGTATATAACCAGCAAACATACCCGGCAACATCATTCCGAGTGCCATAATGCCTGTCCCGATAGCATAGTGTGCCGTTTTGAACTCTCCTTGCGACATGAAAATCAAATACAACATAAAGGCCGTAAACCCAAATCCATAACCGAATTGTTCAAAGGCAACTCCAGAGGCAATAATCAATAACGATTGTGGCTGAACGTAAGCAAAATAAACATAAACCAGATTTGGCAAATTCATCATTAAAGCCATTGGCCAAAGCCAACGTTTAAGACCACTACGAGCAACCACGATTCCACCCAAAATTCCTCCTACCAAAAGAGCAGCCACGCCAATTGTTCCTTTAATAAATCCAACATTTTCGGTCGAAACTCCAAGTCCACCAACTTCTACGGCGTCCAACAAAAAAGGTGCAGCAAGTTTTGCCAATTGAGCTTCTCCAAAACGGTAAAGCAAAAGGAATAAAAAAGAGATAATTATATTCTTCTTTTTGAAGAAACTAATAAACAATTCGCCAAAGTTTTGTAGCGAATGTTGTACATCTATTTTTGGTTTGGGTAGCTGAAAATGATGGTATAAAAATATTGCCAAAAACAATCCTGCAACAACAAAGAAAGTCAAACTCCAAGCATAAGCCACACTTCCAATTTTTGTAGATAAATATCCAGCCAACATAACCAAAATACCTTCTCCTGTAACCGTAGCTATGCGATAAAAAGTGTTTCTAATACCGACAAAAAGCGATTGCTCATTTTCCTTGAGTGCCAACATATAAAAACCATCGGCGGCGATGTCGTGAGTTGCAGAACTAAATGCCAAAAGCCAGAAAAAAGCCAATGTGGTTTGAAAAAAATAGTTCGTAGGAATAAAAAACGCAATTCCAGCCAATCCTACACCTATCAGCATTTGCATTGAAACAATCCACCAACGTTTAGTTTTTAGTAAATCTACAAACGGACTCCAAAGGGGTTTTATTACCCAAGGCAAATAAAGCCAACTTGTGTAGAATGCAATATCACTGTTGGAAACGCCCAAGTTTTTGTACATAATAACCGAAACGGTCATCACCAAAACATAAGGCAACCCTTCTGCAAAATAAAGCGTAGGAATCCATAGCCATGATGAATGGCTATTTTTCTTCATAGAAGTCACTTTTAGAAAACAATTTTAGGCAATAAGTTTAGCGATTTCTTTATTTCTTCATCTGTTGGTATATAATCGCTCATAACTCCATCATTAAATTTCTGATATGCATATAAGTCAAAATATCCTGTCCCTGTTAAACCAAAAACAATATTTTTAGATTCCCCGGTTTCTTTGCATTTCAAGGCCTCATCAATAGCAACCTTTATAGCATGACTACTTTCTGGAGCAGGCAATATACCTTCAACACGTGCAAACTCTTGAGCAGCTGCGAAAACTTCTGTTTGTGTAACTGTACAAGCATCCATCAATCCTTGATGATAAATTTCAGACACAACAGAACTCATTCCATGATAACGAAGTCCACCTGCATGAGTAGAAACAGGCATAAAACCACTGCCTAAAGTATACATTTTCTGCAAAGGACAAACTTTACCTGTATCACAAAAATCGTAAGCATATTTTCCTCGCGTAAGACTTGGACAAGATGCTGGTTCAACGGCAATAAGCTTATAGTCAGCCTCTCCTCGAAGCATTTCTCCTACAAATGGTGATATAAGTCCACCTAAATTAGAACCACCACCAGCACAACCAATAATTATATCCGCTTTTATACCATATTTATCAAGGGCAGTTTTTGCTTCTAATCCTATAATAGACTGATGCAAAAGAACTTGTGTAAGAACAGATCCCAAAACATACTTATATCCATCTTGCATAGCAGCAGCCTCAACGGCTTCTGATATTGCACACCCCAAACTACCATTTGTTTCAGGGTATTCTGCGTTTATTATTCGTCCTACATTCGTTGTCATTGATGGAGATGGTGTAACCGAAGCACCGTAAGTACGCATCACTTCACGACGAAAAGGTTTTTGTTCATAGGAACATTTTACCATATAAACTTGGCAATCTAAATCGAAATAAGAACAAGCCATAGAGAGTGCAGTTCCCCATTGCCCTGCTCCTGTTTCAGTAGTTACTCCTTTCAGTCCTTGTTTTTTTGCATAATAGGCTTGAGCTATTGCAGAATTTAGTTTATGACTCCCAGAAGTATTATTCCCCTCAAACTTATAATAAATATGAGCAGGAGTTCCTAATTTTTTTTCTAAACAATAAGCCCGAACAAGAGGCGAAGGACGATACATTTTATAAAAATTTCGTATATCCTCTGGAATATCTATATATGGATTTTCTTCATCAAGTTCTTGCTTTGCAAGTTCAAAACAAAATACCTCCGATAGTTCTTCAAGAGTAATCGGTTGCAATGTTTTTGGATTTAAAATTGGAGCAGGTTTCTTCTCCATATCAGCACGCACATTATACCATTGTTTCGGCATTTCGTGCTCTTCTAAATATATTTTATATGGAATCTCTTTTTTCATAATTATTCTTCTAATAAACGTTTTAATACCGTTTGGGCAGATATTTCACGATTTGCAGCTTCTGGAATCACCAATGATTGTGGCGATTCAATTACTTCATCTGTTACTATCATATTTCTACGAACAGGCAAACAATGCATAAAGTATGCATTGTTGGTCAATTGCATTTTTTGAGTATCAACAGTCCAAGATCTATCTGTACTCAATATTTTTCCATAATTCGGATCTTGAAATGCAGACCAATTTTTAGCATAAATAAAATCAGCTCCCTCAAATGCCTTGTCTTGATTGTATTCTACCTTTGCTCCACGTACAAATTGTTCATCAAGTTCATAACCTTTAGGATGTGTAATTACAAAATCAACATTCGCTTCATTCATAAAATCACAAAACGAATTCGGGACAGCCTGCGGAAGTGCTTTTGGGTGAGGAGCCCATGTCAACACCACTTTCGGACGTACAGTTTTTTTGTACTCCTCTATTGTTATTAAATCAGCAAAAGCCTGCAAAGGATGTCCCGTAGCAGCTTCCATACTAAAAACAGGTTTCCCCGAATATTTTATAAATTGATTCAGTATAGTTTCCTCATAATCAAACTGTTTGCTCTCGAAACGAGCAAAAGAACGAACGCCTATCACATCGCAATAACAACTCATCACAGGAATTGCTTCTAACAAATGTTCAGGTTTATCTCCATCCATCACTACCCCACGTTCGGTTTCTAACTTCCACGCTCCCTGATTAACATCAAGCACAATAGTGTTCATTCCCAAATTCATTCCAGCTTTTTGGGTACTTAAACGAGTACGCAAACTTGAGTTAAAAAACACCATTAAAAGCGTTTTATTTTCTCCTACATTCTTATATAAAAATCTATTTTTCTTTATTTCGAGAGCCTCTTTTACTGCTGATTCTAAATCACCAAGATCAGCTACACTTGTATATTTTTTCATTATGATACTTTTTGTTGCTTAACAAACGAATTGATTATCAAGTAAATTCCCCAAACGACAAATGGGAGACTGAGTATTTGACCCATATTTAATGCAAAAGAATCCTCAAATGCTTCTTGGTTATTTTTTATAAATTCCAAAATGAAACGTGTTCCAAAAATTCCTATCCAAAAAATTCCTAACAATAATCCTACTCGTTTTCCAGCGGAATATTTCCAATACATCAATCCACAAACTACAAACGTCACAAGACAATAAATCATTTCATATATTTGAGTTGGATGACATGCCTGACCTGCGTACAACACCTGCCATTCGTACGAACGAACAAACATAAATCCCCATGGCAAAGTAGTTGGGAAACCAAATATCTCGGAATTCATCAGATTGCCAAATCGGATACAAGCTCCACAAAGAGCTATTCCTATTATCAAACGATCTAACAGCCAAACGAAACCACGCTTAAGCCATTTTCTATCGTACAACCAAACAGCTATTAAGATTCCGATAGCACCACCGTGACTTGCCAATCCTCCTTCCCAAATGGCAATAAGTTTCCAAGGCTTTAACAAATATTCATTGCCATAATTAAATGTAATACCGAGAAATTCAACTGGCTTTTCAAGTAAATGCCATTCGTAAAAAAAACAATGTCCCAAACGAGCTCCAATTACAGCACCTAAAAGGACGTAAACAAATAACTTGTCAAGTAACGGTTCTGCTATTTTTTCTCGTTTATAAACTTTGCCCATAATATAAAGTACAAGCCAAATACCCAATGCCCACATTACACCGTACCAACGAACTGAAAGTGGTCCCAACGAGAATAAAACAGGATCAACATCCCAAACGATATATTGCAACATAGATTCTTATTTTCCGTGACAATTTTTGTATTTTTTTCCGCTACCACAAGGGCAAGGATCGTTTCTTCCTACTGTTTTTTCGGCACGAATTGGTTCTGTACGTTGTTTTTCGCGAGTATCTTGTTTTGATGGATCGTTACGCTGATATTCATCTTTTTGCGTGCGATAACGACTATAATCCGAACGATTTTGTTCTGCTGCTTGAACTTGGTCAGCTTCTCTCATAGGGATTTGTCCACGCATCAAAATGGAAATGCTTTTTCGATTGATGTCATTTACCATCGCTTTAAACAAATTGTAGGATTCGAGTTTATAGATCAACAATGGATCTTTTTGTTCGTAAGTTGCGTTTTGAACAGACTGACGGAGTTCGTCCAACTCTCGCAAATGTTCTTTCCATTGCTCATCAATAGCCAATAATAACACCGATTTTTCAAACGATTTTACAATCTCTTTCCCTTCTGTTTCGTAAGCTTTTTTCAAGTTAACAGGAATATTATACATTCGCTTGCCATCAGTGATAGGGATAAGAATATTTTCGTATTGATATCCTTGTTTTTCATATACTTGCTTAATGACAGGATATGCCACTTGAGCAATTTTTTCTGATTTGCGACGGAACGCATCGAATACGTTATTTGCAATTTCATCAGAAAGTGCAAGCATTTTCTTTGCTTTGAAATCTGCTTCGTCGAAAGGTGGATTTACAGCAAAAATTGTCATCAAATCGCTGGTTAGTTCATCGTAACTCATTACGCTTTGAGCATTTTCTACCACCGAGTCCGAAATATCGTAAATCATATTGGCAATGTCCACACCTATACGTTCGCCCATCAGAGCGTGACGACGTTTTTTGTAAATCACTTCACGTTGAGAGTTCATCACGTCGTCATATTCGAGCAGACGTTTACGGATTCCAAAGTTGTTTTCTTCAACTTTCTTTTGTGCACGTTCAATAGATTTCGAAATCATCGAATGTTGAATCACTTCGCCTTCTTCAAATCCTAAACGATCCATCACGCTTGCGATGCGTTCAGAACCAAACAAACGCATCAAATCGTCTTCGAGCGAAACAAAGAAAACCGAAGAACCTGGGTCGCCCTGACGACCAGCACGTCCACGTAACTGACGATCGACACGGCGACTCTCGTGACGCTCCGTACCGATGATAGCCAAACCTCCAGCCTCTTTCACCGAAGCACTTAGCTTGATGTCGGTACCACGACCAGCCATATTTGTGGCAATGGTTACCGTTCCGCTTTGTCCTGCTTGTGCAACAATTTCTGCTTCTCGTTGGTGTAATTTCGCATTCAACACGTTGTGTTTTATTTTTCGCATTGTAAGCATTCGACTCAAAAGTTCGGATATTTCCACCGAAGTAGTACCCACCAAAACAGGACGACCTTGCGATACCATTTCTACTATTTCTTCGATAACGGCATTGTATTTTTCGCGTTTTGTACGATAAACTCTATCGTCCAAATCTTGACGTGCAATAGGTTTGTTGGTTGGAATTACCACAACATCGAGTTTGTAGATATTCCAAAATTCGCCTGCTTCAGTTTCAGCTGTACCTGTCATACCAGCCAACTTGTGGTACATACGGAAGTAGTTTTGCAACGTGATGGTAGCAAATGTTTGGGTTGCAGCTTCTACTTTTACACGTTCTTTAGCCTCAATAGCTTGGTGCAAACCATCGGAATAGCGGCGGCCATCCATAATACGACCCGTTTGTTCGTCAACGATTTTTACTTGATTGTCAACAACGACATATTCATCGTCTTTCATGAACAATGTGTAGGCCTTCAACAACTGATTTACAGTATGAACACGTTCCGATTTTAACGAATAATTCTGTAAAAGTTCGTCTTTCTTTGCTTGACGTTCTTCCGCCGACAAGGTTGTATCTTTTTCTAATTCTGCGATTTCGGAACCTACGTCAGGAAGAACGAAAAATTGTGGGTCTTCGGTAGTCCCTGTTAGCGTGTCGATACCTTTATCGGTGAGTTCTATGCTATTGTGTTTTTCATCAATCACAAAATACAACGGATCGGTTGCGATATGCATGTTTTTGTTGTTTTCTTGCATATAGAACTCTTCCGTTTTTATCAATGTTTGTTTTACGCCTTGCTCGCTCAAGAATTTGATAAGTGGTTTGTTTTTTGGCATTGCTTTGTAAGAACGGAAAAGTGCCAACGCACCTTCTTCTTGCAATTTCTTATCTTCCGAATTGATTTTTTGGCGTGCTTCGGCAAGAAGTTTCGTTGCCAAATCCGATTGTTGCTTTACCAAAAATTCAACTCGTGGACGATATTCCTCAAACATCTGATCTTCACCCTTTGGAACTGCTCCCGAAATAATCAACGGCGTACGAGCATCGTCAATCAGCACAGAGTCCACCTCATCGACAATGGCATAATTGTGCTTACGTTGTACTAAATCCAACGGATTCATTGCCATATTGTCGCGCAAATAGTCGAAACCGAATTCGTTGTTTGTTCCAAACGTAATATCTGCGTTGTAGGCAAGGCGACGTTCTTCTGAATTTGGGCGATGCTTGTCAATACAATCAACCGACAAGCCATGGAACATATAAAGCGGCCCCATCCATTCGGAGTCACGTTTCGAAAGGTAATCATTCACCGTAACAACGTGAACGCCATTTCCAGTAAGTGCATTCAAAAACACTGGCAACGTTGCAACAAGTGTTTTTCCTTCTCCAGTTGCCATTTCGGCAATTTTTCCTTTGTGCAACACCACGCCACCAATGAGCTGAACATCGTAGTGCGCCATATCCCAACGAACAAGGTTGCCGCCTGCCATCCATTCGTTTTTGTAAACTGCTTTGTCGCCTTCAATTTCTACAAAATCGAATTTTGCCGCCAAATTTCGGTCGAAATCGTTGGCAGTAACCACTATTTCGGTATTGTCCTTAAAGCGACGTGCAGTTTCTTTGACAACAGCAAATGCTTCGGGAAGTTTTTCGTCTAAAATAGTTTCGTATTTTTCTGTGATTTGCTTTTCAAGCTTATCGATTTCTTCGTAAATCGTTTCACGTTTTTCTATCTCGGTTTCTTCTATCTTCTGACGCAAATCGTTTACCTTTTGGCGTTCGGTAGCAACGTACTCGGCAATTTGTTGTTTTATTTTGGTGCTCAATGCACGCAATCCATCGTTGTCCAATGCTTGAACGCTTGGCTCTACCGATTTTATTCTGTCAATGTAAGGTTGTATTTCTTTCAAATCGCGCTGCGACTTGTTTCCAAAAATTTTACTTAAAAACTCGTTAAATCCCATATCTCAATTTATATATTTTTTACTACAACAATAATTTCGCAAAGATAGGATTTTTTCATGAGTTTCTATCTTTGCTCAAAAAATACATTAGAAGATTTACTTGCTCTAAGTAGGTGAAAAATTTATAATAAAAAGGTTATAGTTTAAGAACACAAACTGATGTTAGTCCGTTATCTAAACCTATGGCATAAGCCGAGTGGGTGATTGCTTCTTGCTTCAGGTTATCTACATAAAGAGTCTCTCCTTTGATGAACATTCGGCAAGAAAATGTATTCCCAACCTTGAGTTTAGAGTTTTTTGCCTCAACCACTTCGTACTGATAATCGCCAAGATAACGGAGACGGCATACTCTATCTGGGAGCCAAGCAATATCGACAATGTTGCCTGCCGACAAATCATCTGATTTAATGATTTCTTGATGCAATTCGGTGCTTTCTACCTTGCTGTTGCGTTGTAGAACTTGCAAGAAATCGTTCCAAGAGGCGTAACCTGCATATTCAGCAAGAATGTTGAGCGTACTGAAACGAATTAAATCATAACTTTTTATATACCCGAAAAGACGCTTAATTGTATGCGAAGAGACTTTGTTTTTTAGTGCATCGCTCAATTCTTCATAATCTTTCGGAGCTACAACTGCTCGCCCAAAAACTTCTTCAATCCGACGACGAAGAATCGTAATTTCTGGTTGATGAATATTGATCTTGGATTTCATTTCTTTTTACAATTAAATTTATGACAAAGATACGTTTTTAAAACGATAATATTCTTCGTTAAAAAAGTAGTACCTTTGCCGTATGAAAAGATTCATTCCTACATCAACTCCCATTACTGAAGATTTTGAGGTTTCTCCAAATGCATTTTACGATATAGAAGTGTTGAATGCGACAGGACGAAACATCATATATCGTGCAAAAAAAGCTGGAAAATGGTTTGTCTTGAAAGGAGTAAAAACTTTGGAAGGAAGCATTGCTCGTAACGAACATTTGCTAAAAAGAGAGTTCGATTTGCTCAACAAATTGGACAGCAACGAAATAGTAAAATGCTGGGCTTTGGAGCGAATAGACGAGGTTGGACTCTGCATTGTAATGGAATATGTCGATGGAAGAACTCTTCAAGAATTTTTACAAGAAAATCCATCGAAAAAGGCACGTAAAAAAGTTTTGAATGAACTTTTGCAGGCCATTGACTATATCCACCGAAGTCAGGTAATTCATCAAGACTTAAAACCGAACAACATTCTTATTACCAACAACGGAAATCACGTAAAAGTGATTGATTTTGGTTTGTCGGATGGTGAGGACTATTACACAAACAAAAATCTTGGTTTCAGCGATAGATTTGCTGCTCCAGAACAATTGAAAAAAGAAACTGTTGTCGACCATCGTGCCGATGTTTATGCGTTGGGAAAAATCATCGACACCATATTCCCAAACAAATATCGCAGCATAAAGGCAAAATGCTGTCAACACAATCGAGAAAAAAGATACCAAAGCGTAGCAGACATTCAAAAAGCTATTAAACAAAACGATTGGCTTACACATTACGGAATAGCACTTTTTTTGCTCTTCGTGCTAATAAGTTCTATAATTTTCGTATTTACTGAAGAGTTACAACACAACAAGCAAACAATAGCAGAAACAAAGCAAAGTACATCTAAGCTACAACAAGAACTCGACAGCATGAGAACTGCAAATGTTGCATTGCAAAAATTAAAAGACAGCATCGATATAGAAAAAGCCAAAATAGTGGAGGGAAGAATAGCTTTTGAAAAAGTGAAAGCAAAATTTGAAAAAACGATAACCCAGCACGAGAACAACATCAAGAACGGACGCTACAAATACCGAGAGGATTGTTACGAATATTTCGAAAAAAATTTGAGAAAAGAAATCGACTATCTTGGCACATTTTTCTATGAATGCCTACCTCAAACCATTGAGAGTCAGAAAGAATACGAAACGCTATATCAACTCTATTACCGAGAAAATATAGGACCAAAACAAATATTTTTGATGTACGGAGACCTACCTTCGTACGAGGAAGAATATCGCAACAGCCGAATGTCAAAGGAATAATACGATGCCTTAAAAAAGACTCTTTTTTGACATTTTTCGGTGGAATCTGCTCTCAAAAAAAAATAAGAACCAATAAGAACTTGATTGCATTCGTTTGAGATTGTTTCTTTGCAAAAAATCTCAGCGAACAATGAAAGGCTTCCCAAATTTTATTCATACTTTTACAAAGACAAAAAGTCGGAGGACTTTTATTGAATTGATTTGGAATCAACAAGCATTTTCGTCCAGAAGTAAATCTCACAAATTTATTAGCCAGAACGACGATGAGCATTGTTGGTATGCATTCCTGTATAGGGGATGTATGCTGGTTTGCTTTATTCTTTGTTCGCAGGGCTTTGTGAGAGCCTTCTTTTGGAGGAATATGCAAAAAGCATAAATCCTCTTTTTTTATGGAGACACATATTCATATTGGTAAAATTATCAGAAAAACCTTGAGAGAACAAGGCCGCTCGGTTAAGTGGTTTGCAGGCCAACTACCCTGCGACCGAACTACGGTTTACAAACTCTTCAAAAAAGAGTCGATTGACACTGCCCTTTTGCAGAGAATTTCCGAAATCCTTAACGATAATCTCTTCGAATACTATTGCCAAAATTCAAAAAAAAGTGGCGGATTTCGCTACAAAAATGCAGCGACATCCGCCACATAAAAATAACATTTGAGTGAAAATTTTATATTTCATTTGCAAAGTGAGATTTTAAGGGATAGCGGCAAGAATTCTTAAAGAGATGAAAGCATTACAGGGGGAATCGGAAAAATGAAAAAGTGACGTGATAAAAGAACCAATATATAATGTTGATAATATAAGAATATAAATGTATGGATAGATACTTGTATGATTTTAGAAAATATAAATACGTACCTGCTAGCTACGTTGAAGAAAAAGGATTTGATACCTATTTATATTTAAATGAAAAGGATATTGGTATTGTTGAATATAGTCAGATTAATAACGATAAAAGGTATAGTTACCCCGTCAGTTACGATCAAGACTACTTTATTAGACTTGGAAAGCGATTAAAAACCAAACAAATTCAAATGCCTCTAACAGGGAGTGTCAATCAAGAAAAAGTGAATAAGAACGAGAATACATTCCTTGATATTTTGAAACAATACAAGGAGGAATTGAATTTCGTTACAAATCAGCAAGAACAAATAAGAAAAGAAAGGCTTGTGTTCTTGAATGAGAAAGTAAAAGAAGTGTCGAAGTCATTGAAAGATATAGGCGTCGGAGGTGACATTATTAATGAGTGGCTTAAGAAACTTGTTGAGAGTTATACTGCGAGTTTAGATGTGTCGGGGAAACTTGTAGATGAATGTGCGGCAAGAATTCTTAAAGAGATGAAAGCACTACAGGGAGAAACAGAAAAATGAAAAAGTGACGGTAAGTCATGATAAGAACGAATAATCTAATAATTAATCATTAATCATTAATCATTAAATAACTAATCACTATGAGTAATAATAAGAGTAAGGCTACCGAAAATTTTTTGTATGCAAGAATTCTGGAGTTCTTAAAAGTAGATTCTGAAGGCAAACTTTTGTATTCAGATGTTGAAATTGTCGAAAAGATTTTGGATGAAGTGTATAATGAGCGTTTGAGATCACAGTTAAACATTTATTATGAGTACGAAAAACATTATCTCGATATGCTCAAGGAGCATAAGGAGGAGATAAAGTTTGCGTCCACACTGCAAGAAGATTTAAGGAAAGAACGTGCAAATTTCTTTTCGGAAAAACTAAAAGAAGTTTCTGCAACACTTAAGGATACAGGAGTAGATGACAAAGTGAGAGGCGAATGGATTAAGGAACTGGTCAAAAGTTATACTGGAAGTCTTGACATTTCAGAAAAATTGGTAGAAGAGAATGTTGTGGAAACATTCAATGACATAAAAGGAAAAGAAAAAGAAATCGTAGAACAAGTAAAAAAATAGGAGAAAATAATTATGGGATTTTCAAGCGTAGTAAAAGGTATCTTTAAATCAGTAGGTGCTCCGTTTGGCATATTGGAAGATTGGGCAACAGAACCACTTAAAAGATGGGAAAATAAGCGTGTACAAGAAAATAAGGATAGAGATGTTAAACGGGAAATTGAGAGAACAGTAGGTGTAGAGAAAGTTAGAACGGATTTGCAAATTAAAATGCAAACACAGATTGACAAGATGAGAGCTGAGACACGTCAGTGGGAGGAAGATCAAGATGCGGCAAGAAGGATTAAGTTGCTGGATGCGTTTAAAAAGTATCAAGAAGAATTGATGGCGTTAAATACGAATGTTATTCGTGCAATTGGAGAAATGAATCTTGAACTAAAGGAAAAAGCGCAAGCATTGGTGTTGGAGAAGACAAAAGAATATAAAGCATTACAAGATGAAGCTCAGAAGCAAGCAATGGAAGAATGTGATATGATAGAAGAGAAATATGCTAATAATGAGCGTGTTAAGAGTATGTTGTTAAATGCATCAGAGACAAAGTTGGTGGGGATTATGAATAATTGTACTCGTTTTATTGATGAATTGAGTGAAGATATAAAGGAAATGAACAAGAGTATTAATCAACTAACTGCCAGTGGACAAGATCATATACAAAAAGTATTGGTGAATACATTGGCTGTAAAACCTAGCAATCTGAAGTTAAATGACGGCATCCAAGATGCAAAAGTGATAGAAGAATAATGGAACAATCAGAACGTGATTTGTTGTTAAAGACGTTGAATGTACTGTGCAAAAGCCGAGAATATAGTGTGAATCTGTTAATGAATGATCCGTATATACATCAGGCTTGTTTTAAGTACAGAAAAAGTCCTGCAGCTATGTCGTTGGTGATTGACAGATATAAAACTGATTTTTTGAATCATCATTTCAAATTAGCGGATAACGAAAATACTTCTGTTAAAGAAAAAGTGGCCAATATGGTACTCTTGCTAATTGGAAATGAACTGAATGTTAAGAATTCAGAACTGGGATGTTTTTTGTTGAAAGAAAAGAGACGCATTATAAATGAAATGTTGAGCGTTTCTGATAAGGCGCAAGATAAATTTAATCATTTGTTGGTTTCAATTGAGCGAGATAAGGCAAGGTATGAGGATGAAGTTGAAAGAATAACAAAAAAGTAATTATTGATATATGACAGAATCGTTTTTTTCAAAAATTGGTTTATATGATTTTTTGGCTATTATAATTCCAGGCTGTGTTATCGCCTATGTAATATCATATTGTACAATAGTTGAAGGCATATTAAAATATGTGGATAGTAATGAATATTTCCAAACAGAACTAATTAAAAACATTGCCTTTTTTTTATCTGCTTATTTTGTTGGATTGCTAAATCATTCAATTCAAGGCTTTTTTTGGCCAATTTTACGTAATAACAAAGGGCATATTAGTTATGTAAAAGGAGATAATAAGCAATATGAATGTTTTCATTCAATTATTCAATGTCCTTGTTTTTTGTTAAGAGGAGTTTTTATGCTATTTTATAATTTAAAACTTATATTTTGTAATTCTTGTCATGTTGATGAAGAATACCTAAAGAGTTATTATGTGGCAGAAAAACGTCATCGCAGTAGTATAGGGTATCTTGAGTATCAAGTGGCATTTATTAGAAACATGTTAATTCCTGTTAGTTTCATTTGTTATAATATAAATAAATTCACTTTGCTGTGTTTTCTACTTCCTGTATTTTTATATTACTTAATGCTTGGACTGCAAGAAAAAATCTATAAATGTGTTTTAGAAGATGCTAAGTATATGTCTATGATTGGTCAATAGAATCGTAAAAAATCTTTGAGAAGCGTACATGTGAAAAATATGAAAAGACTACTATTGTTCATCCTTTTCCTTGCCCTGACAATGTCGGCGCAAGCGGAGATTTCGCGCATAGAGCACCGCAACAACTTCTACCACATCTACAACGAGAAGGGGCGCGAGGCGAAGGCGGTGTCGGACCGCATAGGCACGCTGGTGGGGCACGGAAGTTCGTTCTTCATCGTGCGGAAGAATAATTTCTACATGCTGTACGACGAGCAGGGGCGGCTGTGCAAGACGCTTTCAACATCGATAGGCGATATTATCGCTGTGTCTGGTACGACCTTCACCGTTCGCACAAAGAGCGGCTTCGTGAGCGTTTACAACAGCAAAGGCGAAAAAGTAAAACAGTAAAATTCAAAGGCTTATGACATACATGTTCGAAGTGACGGTGAAGAGCCGTTTTGTGGGCGGCGGAGTGTCGCTGCCTGTAGGGCTACATTAGTTACTATAATAAAAGTAGTTAAAAACAATATTACTCCTGAAATAGAAAATAAGGCAAGAAAAAAATTATCTGAATGGTTTTAGTTTAATAAATTATGGTTAGAGGATATGTAAAATTCAAGTGTCCGGAATGTGGCGAAACTTTCAAAGGACCGGATTTTGAATGGCATGGTACAGTATGGACCGCACCACTCACCTGCCCCAAGTGTGGCTGTAAAGCATGCCTGCCAAAACGTAATTGGTTTCAGAGATTACTACAAATATTTTAGAAAACGATATGTATGCATTAACATTTCAGCCTTGGGTAGGCAAAAGCTATCACAATGGAGGCATTTTCGGCAAAAAGATAATGGCTCTTGGCGATAGTCATTACGGTACGGAACAAAATGCAAATATCACTCGCGAAGTATTGGGTTGGTATCTCGACAAATCGGTAGAGCGTGAGGGGTGGATGAATACCTATCTAAAATTTGAACGCTCGCTTGTAGGTCGCGAAACTACTGCTGAAGAATCTAACGATATTTGGCAATCTATACTATTTTATAACTATTTACAAGTACTACTAACTCAACCTCGTGAAGCAGGTACTGACAAACAATACAAAGATTCTTCGGCTGCATTCTTTCAAGTAATGGAACAATACCAACCCGATGTTTTGATAGTTTGGAGCAAACGCCTATGGCAAAAACTCCCTTGGGAAGGTTGGTCGGAAGGCGTCAGCAAAAATATCGACGGCTACGATATCGACAATGGTTGTTATACTTTAAGTAATGGTCATAAAGTAAAAGTTTTTTGCATATATCACCCGTCAGTAGGCTACGATTGGTCTTTTTGGCACAAAGTGATAAAAACAATGACCGATTTCTAATTTTAAATGCTTGAAAATTTTCAGGCATTTTTTTTACTTTTGCATTAAATTTTAAATTAAAAATAATATGAAAAACATTGTATCATTATTTGCATTAGTATTACTTATGACAGCTTGTAGCAACAAAAAAAATGTACAAAAATCGGGTATCGATTTGTCGAATTTGGACACGACGGCTGTGGCTCAAGACGATTTTTATCAGTATGCTTGTGGCGGCTGGATGAAAAACCACCCGCTCACGGGCGAATATTCTCGCTTTGGCAGTTTCGACAAACTTGCCGAAGACAACCGTGAGCAACTCAATTCGTTAATTTCTGACATTGCTAAAAAGAAAGACAACAAAGCAGGAAGCGTTGAACAAAAAATAGGCGATCTTTACAACCTTGCCATGGATAGCACTCGCTTAAACGCCGAAGGCTACTCCCCTATCCAAAAGGAAATTGACCTTTTCAGAAACGCAACAAAAGAAGATTTAGCAACATTACTCGGCAAAACTCGCTATGGGATGTTCGTTCTATATGTCGATGCCGACCCTATGAACAGTTCGATAAATCTTTTACAAACATACCAAGCAGGTTACGCTCTTGGCGAGCGAGAGTATTACCTCGACACCGACGAACACACCACAGAAATACGTGCAAAATACCTAAAACACATTGAACGCATGTTCGGTCTTTGTGGTTTTGATGCTACTACGGCACAAAAAAGTGCAAACACCATTCTACGAATGGAAACACGTTTGGCAAATGCTGCTTACGACAACATTAAATTACGCGATCCACAAGCAAACTACAACAAAATGTCGATAGACGAACTTAAAACACTAGTCCCTCAATTTGATTGGAATGCTTATTTCGCTGCACGAAACATCACTACAAATCAAATTTCAATATCGCAAAAAGAACATTTGCAAGAAATAGGGAAAATGTTTGCAGAAGAATCAATCGACGACTTACGTACTTACTTTATTTGGCAAGTCATCAATAGTTCTGCAAATTTTTTGAGCGACGAAATCAGCTCTGCCAACTTCGATTTCTACGGGAAAGTTCTTTCGGGCAAACAAAAACAATCGCCACGTTGGAAGCGTGCAGTTTCTATCGTAAATGGGACTTTAGGCGAAGCCGTTGGACAAATGTACGTTGCTAAATACTTCCCTCCCGAAGCAAAAGAACGCATGATTCAATTGGTAAAAAATCTACAAATATCACTTGGCGAACGCATCAAAAATCTTACTTGGATGGGCGACAGCACAAAAACAAAAGCATTAGAAAAATTAAATACATTCTACGTAAAAATCGGCTATCCAGACAAATGGCGTGATTATAGCGGTTTGAAAATAGATTCTAATTTGTCGTACTACGAAAACTTATCAAATGCAAGCGAATTCGAAGATGCTTACTCTATGAGTTTCATCGACAAACCTGTAGACAAAGACAAATGGTATATGACGCCACAAACCGTAAACGCTTATTACAATCCAAGTACAAACGAGATTTGCTTCCCTGCAGGTATTCTTCAATATCCGTTTTTCGATATGAATGCCGACGATGCATTCAACTATGGAGCAATTGGTGTAGTTATCGGTCATGAAATGACACACGGGTTTGATGACCAAGGCTGTCAATTCGACAAAGATGGTAATCTAAACAATTGGTGGACAGCCGACGACAAAAAAGAGTTCGACAAACGTGCTCAAGTTCTAGTTGATTATTTTAATGCAATAGAAGTTGCTCCCGGAGTTTTTGCAAACGGACAATTCACTTTAGGTGAAAACATTGCTGACCATGGAGGTTTGCAAGTGTCATTTCAAGCTATGAAAAATGCAACAAAAGAAGCACCACTCAACACTATCGATGGTTTGTCTCCTGAACAACGTTTCTTCCTTGCCTATGCTAACGTATGGGCAGGCAACATTCGCGAAGAAGAAATTCTTGTTCGCACCAAGGGCGACCCTCATTCTCTCGGTCGTTGGCGTGTAAACGGAGCTTTGCCTCATATTGCAGCTTGGTACGAAGCATTTAACGTTACCGAAGAGTCGCCTATGTACATCGCACCCGAAAAACGTGTTAGCATTTGGTAATAACTTCCTAACAGGCAATAAAAAATCCTCTTACCGACAGTAAGAGGATTTTTTATTCACTAATAGCAAAACTATTTTACAACGACTTTGTAAACTTCTACTCCAACTTTAACGAGGTACACTCCACTCTGTTTTACCTCTAAGCAAGTTTCGCCTTCAATCATTTTTGAAACAACAGCTCGTCCTAACATTGTATAAATAGTAACCTCGGTAGGCAAAACAGGTTTTATTACAATCTTTTTATCAACTGAAAAAACAATATTTTGTAGTGTTGATATGACATATTCTATATCGGAAGATTCTTCTTCGCACGACGATGTAAAAACAAAATTTTTGACCTCCCATGCTGGAGCATCATTCGTTGATGTCACATTATAATGAAATGCCAATGAAACATTCTCTTTCCCTAAATATTTCGCAGGAACTTTCACCGATACATTTCTAAAATTCCAGTTCCCACTTCCAAATGGTATTTCAATATCTTCCCAAGTTGCCGACTGAACATCTGTTTTAAAATCTGAAGAGATTTTCAACTTGCAATGTGTTTTCCACAAACTACTACTACCATAAGCATTAGCATGCGAAAAAGCAATATTTGCCGAAAGTTTATTACTCAAATCAAACGAAGGGGAAACCAACCAATCGTCATTTGCCCCCGTAGAATATCCATTTATATATGCATATGAATTATCTTTTATATACCAATCATTGCCTCCTTCCATATCGTACTCTTGAAACTCACCAAATGTTTGATTGAATGCTTCTGAATATGAGAAATTACACTCTTCTTCTTCTTCAGGTTCGGCATTCAATTTTAAACCAACAATGTAAGGATCGTGGTCAGAATAACGATAATCACTATTATAAGCCGATGATGCACCGCAACTTGTACAAATATGATAAACCGCAGCTCCTGTTATCTGTTTTGCCATAGAGCGAGATGCGAGAGCGTGATCTATGAGATTTTCTACCCCACCATAACAATACGAATAACTCGATGCATCGTAACGTAGCAACTGCTCTTCATAACCTGCATTTATAATATTCTGAAGTGGTTCCTCTGTCACATAACAATTCAAATCGCCAAGAATCAAAACGTCTGTATCTTTTTTAAGAGCTACAGCAAGCGAAGCTATAAGGTCAGAAGCATTCTGCAAACGTTTTGCTTCGCCTGCATCATCTGTATTATCTTTTGCCTTAAAATGATTCATACTCAACGTAAACCGACCGCCTGTAGTTAAATCTTCAAACATTTGTAAACGCATTGTATTTTCATAATATGCTTGCGAAGATGCAGCCTTACTTTGTCCAATAGGCTGTACCTTATCTTTACGATAGATAAATCCTGATTTCACATAAGAATAATTATTGTCAAAAATTCCATCAACAATATAAGCATAAGGAGCATCTTCAGTACGTCCGTTCAACGAATCGGTCAACACCTTTAATGTTGTATCGTTGGCTTCCAATTCGCACAATGCAAAAATATCTGCATTAGTAAATTGGAATACATCTATGACTTTTGATGTTTTTTTCAACAAAACACTCGTATGTTCCACAATCGACACGATCCGTTTCCGTATAATGCACAAAATAATTGCGCAAATTTTGACCAAAAACAACCAAATCGGGTTCACCAATATTAGGCAATGCTACAGGTAACACAAGATCTGTGCTTTCTTGCTTGCAAACAGCATTCAAAGAAAAGTTTTTAATTTCCCAACCGGGCACACTCCCTTCTGTCACATTATAATGAAACGCTATTGTTACATTACTCTCTCCCAAAAACGATTCTGGTATTGTAATCGTATTTTTAATCCATCCCCATTTAGCCGAACTAAAAGAGATTTCAAGTTCTGTCCATGTTGCCGTTTTTACATCATCGACATAATCAGCCGAAATCTTCAATTTACAAGTTGTAGCATACAAATCGACTGTTCCAAAAGCATTTGCATTATCAAAAGTAATAACAGCCGACGCCTTATTAGTTAAATCAAACGAAGAAGAAACCAACCAATCTTCGTTCGTACCTGTAGTATAACCATTTATATAAGCACAAGAATAGTTTTTTGAAATTTCCCAAACATTTCCGCCGGTAATATTAAAAGTATTAAATTCACCAAACCGAGATACGGTATCAAAAGGTTCTACATACGTTATATTAGAACATTCGGAAACTATATTCCGTATTTGTTTATTTGCAAATACTACAAATGAACATGACAAAAACAATAGCGTAAAAATTCTTCTCATAATATTATTTTTTAATATGTTAATTGACAAAAATAAAAAAAAAAAAAATAAATATTCTTTACTATTGCTTTTCTTATTAACTTCGCGATAGAAAAACAAAAGAAAATGGCAGACGAATCAAAACAAACTAAAACAACAAGGACAAAAAAAAATAGTACGAAAACAATCGATTACGGAAAGGTTCCTCCTCAAGCCATAGAATTAGAAGAAATGGTTTTGGGTGCTTTAATGGTACAAAAAGATGCTCTTTCGTTGGTAGACGAAATCTTAAAACCTGAACATTTCTACAAAGAAACCCATAAAGAGATTTACACTGCCATTGTCAACCTAAACAACAAGCAAGAGCCAATTGATATTTTTACAGTAGTAGAACAACTTCGTAAAAACGGGAAATTAGAAGAAGTTGGAGGTCCGTACTACATCACTACGTTAACAAATAAAGTTGGGTCAGCTGCTCACATAGAATTTCACGCAAAAATTATTGTTCAGAAATATCTTGCTCGTGAACTTATACGCGTAGCAAGCACTATAGAAACAGAAGTTTTCATCGAAGAAAACGATGTTGACGATCTGATGCAAAAAGCAGAAGGTATGCTTTTTGAGCTATCGCAACAAAACATAAAAAAAGACGTTGTCCAAATAAATCCAGTCATTGAAGAAGCTCGCGAACGCATTTCGAAAGCCGCAGAAAACAAAAGCGGTATGAGTGGCGTTACAAGCGGATTTCATGTATTGGATAAAGTTACAAGCGGTTGGCAAAAATCAGATTTGATAATCATTGCTGCTCGTCCTGCTATGGGAAAAACAGCATTTGTTTTGTCGATGGCGAAAAACATTGCTGTAGATAGAAAAGTACCTGTTGGTGTTTTCTCTCTCGAAATGTCAAATGTTCAATTGGTAAACCGATTAATTGTAAATGTTTGTAGCATTCCTGGCGAAAAAATAAAAAGCGGACAACTCGAACAAGACGAATGGCGACAATTAGATACAAAAATAAAAGACCTTTACGATGCTCCTCTATATTTAGATGACACCGCAGCATTATCTATTACACAATTCCAATCCAAAGCAAGACGATTGGTAAAAAATCATGGTGTGAAACTTATCATCATCGACTATTTACAACTCATGAATGCCTCTGGATTAAAATTCCAAAGTCGTGAGCAAGAAATCAGTATGATTTCACGTTCATTAAAAGGGCTTGCAAAAGAATTGGACATTCCTATCATTGCACTTTCTCAATTAAATCGTAATGTTGAAGGAAGAACAGGAAACGATGCAAAAGTTCCCCAACTATCCGACCTTCGCGAATCTGGAGCAATCGAACAAGATGCCGATATCGTATGTTTTATTCACCGTCCTGAATATTACAAAATACTTGAAGTAGAAAATAAAGATATGCGTGGTGTAGCACAAATAATAGTGGCAAAACATCGTAATGGTGCTACTTGTACTGTCAATCTCAAATTTAAAAATGAATATGCACGTTTTATGAACGAAGATAACGAACGCTACCAAACCGAGTCCGTTATCATTGCCTCAAATAGCAACAAAAAGGATTTTATAGACAACATTTCGTTACCACCAAATAGCAACGAAGAAGTCCCTTTTTAAATTAAAGATTTGAAAGAAAAAAATCCCAAAGTTTATCCTTTGGGCAAGGTGCTTCGATGTAAATAGGTTGTTTCGAAACAGGATGAACAAACCGAATGCTGCGGGCATGCAAACTAATTCCACCATCGGGATTACTTCGCTCGTAACCATACTTTAAATCGCCCTTTATTGGGCAACCGATATGAGCCAACTGACAACGAATCTGATGATGTCTTCCTGTTTCTAAAATGATTTCAAGCAAATAATAGCGTTCACTTTTTCCTATTACCCGATAGGTAAGCACAGCCTTTTTTGCATCTTTCCGTTCTTTTTTACAAACAAAAGATTTATTCTGCTTTTCATTTCGCCAAAGAAAATGCTCCAATCGATCGCTTTCTTTTGGAGGACAATTTTTTACAATTGCCCAATAAGTTTTTTTTATCTCTCCATGAGTACGAAACATATCATTTAACCGCGTCAAACATTTACTTGTTCGAGCGAAAAGTACAACTCCTGTTGTTGGACGATCAAGCCTATGCGTAACACCAAGAAAAACGGCTCCGGGCTTTGCGTATTTTTCTTTGATATATGCTTTCACCATATCCGACAATGGAATATCGCCGGTTTTATCACCTTGAACAATTTCCGAACAAGTTTTATTTACAGCTATTATATGATTGTCCTCGTACAATACTTTCATAGTCTTTGTCTCACAACTTCATAAAGTAAAATTCCTGCCGAAACCGACACATTCAACGATGCAATTTTTCCAAACATCGGTATGCGGAGCTGTTCATTACAATATTTTAAATGTTCTTCATTAATACCTACATCTTCTGCTCCCATAACAATAGCCAACGGAGAAGTAAAATCACAATCGGTATAATTTTTATGCGATTTTTCCGTAGCAGCCACCAAAAGTATTCCTGAATCCAACAAAAACTGAAACGTTTCCGTCATATTTTCAACTCGACAAACAGGTATCTGATGAAGTGCCCCTGCCGAAGTTTTTATAGCATCGGCGTTGATAGAAACACTACCACGCATTGGTAATATTATAGCATCAACACCAGCACACTCACAAGTACGAGCTATTGCCCCAAAATTTCTAACATCAGTAACACCATCTAACACAACAAAAAAAGGAGTTCTCCCCTCTTCGTAAACACGCAATACAATTTCCTCTACATTCTGATAAGTTATTTCCGAAAGAAAAGCTATCACACCCTGATGATTTTTCTCTGTTAATCGGTTTAATTTTTCTTGTGGAACACGTATTATCGGGAAATTTTTACCACGAGTTGCCTCCAAAAGTTCCCGACCAATTGCACTATTCATATCTCTACGAATCAAAATTCTATCAAATTCTTTTCCTGCTTCAATAGCCTCTAAAACAGCTCGAATGCCAAAAATCATCATATTTTCTTTTACACGACGCTCTTTTAGATTTTCAAGATAAACCGATTTACTAACTTTCTTGTTCCCGTTTTTTATCATAGCTTTAAAATTTAAAAAGAGTGAAAGCAAAACCTTCCACTCTTCCTACAATTATGAAAAACGTTTTATTTAGATTCCTGCAAACCTGCCAATTCTGCATCGACAAGAATACGACCACAATATTCACAAACAATAATCTTCTTACGCAAACGAATATCTAACTGACGTTGAGGTGGAATCTTATTAAAACAACCGCCACAAGCATCTCGCTGTACAGGCACAACAGCCAAACCATTACGTACATTCTTACGAATACGTTTAAATGCTGTCAACAAACGAGGTTCTATAAATGCTTCTGCTTTTTTGCCTTCTTCCATCAGATGCTCTTCTTCTTGTTTAGTTTCAGTTATAATTTCGTTCAACTCGCTACGTTTTTGATTTAAATCAAGTTTACGATCATCACGCAATTGTTTAGCATTTGCTACTTCAGCTTTTTTATTCTCAATAGACAGCGTATATTCTTTTATTTTTTTATCGCTTGCTGCAATTTCTAATTTCTGAAACTCAATCTCTTTCGACAAAGAATCATACTCTCTATTATTGCGAACATTATTCTGAAGTTCGGTATTTTTAGCAATTTTGGCATGTGCCTCTTCTATTACATTCTTTTGAGTAACAATTTGTTTCTCTAAATTTTTTATTTCTTCAGTATAGTTCTGAATACGAGTTTCATATCCTTCTATTTCATCTTTCAAGTCTTGTACTTCCAAAGGCAACTCTCCACGCAAAGTTTTTATTTTATCAATTTCAGTAGTAACCTTTTGTAAAGCATAAAGGGCTTTTAGACGTTCTTCAACAGAGATTTCTTTTTCAATATTTTTTTCTTCTGTAGCCATATTATAAATAATTTATTTGATTTGTCTTAACTTTTGAAAAATGAACTGCAAATTTAGGCATTTTTTTTTGTAATTGTTCAAAAAATATCTCTTTTGTGAATTGTTCTGATTCAAAATGACCAATATCTGCCAATAAAATTTTTTCTTCGGTAGAAAAATAGGTGTGATATTTGACATCGGCTGTCAGAAAGACGTCGGCATTTTGGTCGATAGCATTTTGCAAAAAATCGCTTCCGCTACCTCCACAAAGAGCCACACGCTTTATTTTTTTATTCAAAAGAGGTGAGTGTTTTACGCAATCAACAAAAAAAGTTTTTTTCACTCGATTCAAAAATTCAAATTCGCTTTCCTCTATTGCAAGTTCGCCAATGACTCCGCTTCCTACATTTTTTCCGTATCTCTCATTTGGAACTAAAATTTGTACATTCTGTAAGCCTATTTTTTCGGCAATCTTGTAATTTACTCCGTTTGGTGCATTGTCCCAACATGTGTGTGCGGCATAAATTGCAATGTTGTTTTTTAAGGCTTTTGCCACGCAACGTTCTATATAATTCTGATTGCAAATTTGCTTTAATCCAGAAAAAATCAGCGGATGATGACTTATAATTATTTGACAATTAAGACATAAAGCTTCATCAATAACCTCTTCGGTTACATCGATGCAAAGTAGTGCCGATGATACTTTTTGTTCTTTATTCCCAATTATCAGACCACAATTATCGTAATCTTCTTGCCAAAAAAGTGGAGCAAAATCTTCCAAAATTTCACAAATTTCCCCAATCGTACAACTAAATTTTTCCATAACTAAATCATCAACTCTTGTATTATGCTATCCGACAAAAGTATTCCTTTTTGTGTTAATTTCAAATGGTTGTTTTTCTCTTCGAGTAATTGATTTTCCAAAAAGTGTTGAGCCGATTTTTTGCAATAATCATAAAATTTTCTTTCAAAATTTTGAGTAAGAAAGTGCAAATCAACACCTTCCTTCTTTCTCAAATTAGTAATTATCAATTCATTATAAATATCTTCTTGAGAAAGTTGTTCCGTTTCGAAATAATCACAAAGAGAAATATATCGTTTTGTGTCGCAAACGTTCCATTGACGAGATGTGCCATTGTACGAATGAGCTCCACTACCAAGACCTAAATAATAAGTTCCGTTCCAATACGAAGAATTGTGCTTCGATCTCCTTTCTGGTTTTGCAAAATTGGAAATTTCGTAATGCTCAAATCCATTAGAAGTCAGTTTTTCAATTGCAGTTTGATACATCAAAATAGAAATTTCTTCATCAATCTCGTTGAATAGTTTTAGTTGCCTTTGTTGTTCAATTTTTGTCCCATTCTCAAAGGTTAAACCATAAACAGAAATATGTTGAACGTTAAGTGCTATCGCTTTATCTAAATTTTGTTCAAATGATTCTGGAGTTTGCAAAGGAAGACCGAAAATCAAGTCGATGCTTATGTTTGAGAAACCATTTTGTTGGCAACATTTCACAGCTTCTTCTGCTTGCTTTGCCGAATGACGCCGATTGATGAACTTTAATTCGTTGTCATTAAGGCTCTGAATGCCAATGCTCAAACGATTGATTGGCAAAGTTGTAAGTTGTCGAACGTATTTTTCCGACAAATCATCAGGGTTGCATTCGAGTGTAATTTCTTCGCAAAAAGAAAGATTGAAATTTTGATTTAATGTGTCAAATATATTTTCTAAATCTTCAAATTCAAGAAGTGAGGGCGTTCCTCCTCCAAAATAAATTGTTTTTATACACTGATTTTCAAGATAGTTTTTTCGCAAAACAATCTCTTTTTTTAGTGCTTCAATATATTCTTTTTTCAAAGAAAAATTAGTTCCAGAATGGAAGTCGCAATACGTACAACGCGTTTTGCAAAAAGGAATATGGATGTAGATTGCTGACATAAAAAATAGTTATTTTATCTACCAAAGGCAAAGATACGCTTTTCTATCAAAGAAAAAACGTACTTTTGTATTCAAATAACAATAACAATATGGCATTTTTTGAAATCATAGGAGGCAAAAAATTAAGTGGAGAAATAATACCTCAAGGGTCTAAAAACGAAGCACTTCAAGTTTTATGTGCAACACTACTCACACAAGAAGAGATAACAATAGAAAATATCCCTAATATACGTGACGTTAACAAACTTATAGAATTACTAAAATTTTTAGGTGTTAAGACAGAGAAAACAAGCAATGACACTTACACTTTTTGTGCAAAAGACATAAATATAGCTGCTTTACACGATAAGGAATACCTAAAAAAAGCGACAGAATTAAGAGGATCGATTATGTTGGTAGGTCCACTTTTGGCACGTTTTGGGTATGCTGTTGTGCCACAACCTGGAGGTGATAAAATTGGGCGACGGAGATTGGATACACACTACATTGGATTTCAAAAATTAGGAGCAGAAGTTGCTTTCAGCGAAGAATTATGTTGTTATGAAATAAAAGGGAAATCATTACAAGGCAATTATATGCTTCTTGACGAGGCTTCTGTTACAGGAACTGCCAATATTGTAATGGCATCGGTATTAGCCGAAGGAAAAACAACAATTTTTAATGCCGCTTGTGAACCTTATCTTTTTCAACTATGTTCAATGCTCAATCGTATGGGAGCAAAAATATCAGGTGTAGGTTCTAATCTATTAACCATAGAAGGCGTAAAAGAATTACATGGCTGTAAGCATCGTATGTTGCCCGATATGATTGAAATCGGCTCATTCATTGGTTTAGCAGCGATGACAAAATCGGATATCACAATAAAAAACGTAGGATTTGAACATTTAGGAATAATTCCTCAAACATTCTCAAAGCTTGGAATTCAAATGAATTTAAAAGGAGATGATTTACATATTCTTTCGCAAGATTCGTACACAATCGAACGATTTATGGATGGTTCTATTTTAACAATATCTGATGCTCCATGGCCAGGTTTCACTCCCGACCTTATCAGTATTGCGTTAGTTGTAGCTATTCAAGCAAAAGGTAGCGTTCTTATCCATCAAAAAATGTTTGAAAGTCGACTCTTTTTTGTTGACAAACTAATTGATATGGGTGCACAAATTATACTTTGCGACCCTCATCGGGCAACAGTTATTGGACTTGGGCAACAAACTCCACTAAAAGCTGTAAATATGGTTTCGCCTGATATTCGTGCTGGTGTTGCGTTGCTAATTGCTGCACTTTCAGCAGAAGGGAAAAGCAGAATTGACAATATAGAACAAATTGACAGAGGTTATCAAAATATTGATCTTCGTTTACAACAAATAGGAGCAAATATTAAACGTTGTGATTACTAACTACAAAAAACAATCGAATAAATCTTAATCAACTATGATAGAATCAAAACCAAAAACAGCAATACTATTAATGTACTGCCCTGATAAACAAGGAATTTTGGCAGTAGTAACCGATTTCATAAATAAAAATGGAGGAAACATCGTTTACCTTGACCAATACGTTGATAGAACAGAAAAAATCTTTTTTATGCGTGTAGAATGGGAACTAAACGATTTTATCATTCCTGATGATAAAATCGAAGAATATTTTTCTACACTTTATGCACAGAAGTACAATATGACTTTCAAATTGTATTTCAGCAACAAACTTCCTCGTATGGCTATCTTCGTATCGAAAATGTCACATTGCCTTTACGATATGTTAGCTCGCTATACAGCAGGAGAATGGCAGGTAGAAATTCCCCTTATCATTAGCAATCACCCTGATATGCAAGAAACAGCAAAACGTTTTAACATCGAATATTATTGCTTACCAATAACCAAAGAGAACAAACAAGAACAAGAAACAAGAGAACTTGATTTATTAAAAAAATACAATATAAATTTCATTGTATTAGCACGATATATGCAAGTTTTATCTGCAAATTTCATTAACCATTACGAGCAAAAAATCATCAACATCCACCATTCATTCCTACCTGCATTTGTTGGAGCAAAGCCTTATCATGCAGCTTTTGAACGCGGAGTAAAACTCATCGGAGCAACAAGTCATTATGTAACCAACGATTTAGATGCAGGACCAATTATTGAACAAGACATTGTACGCATTTCGCACAAAGACACCGTAGAAAATCTTATTGCCAAAGGTCGCGATTTAGAAAAGATTGTTTTGTCAAGAGCAGTAGGGAAACACATTGAAAGAAAAATTTTAACTTACAAAAACAAAACTGTTGTCTTTAATTAAGAAAGTGAAGATATAAAATATGGAAGCTTGCTCTATATTATTACTCTTTGGTATTCTGTTTTTTATATTTTGCTCTTTTTCAACTAACAAAATCATTCGTAGCTTAATTGCCGCAATAGGTTCTTTATTTATTGTTGCACAAACAGCATCATTTTACTTTACTCAAACTTTTATAGGGTATCAGTTTTATGTACATTGCAACTTAAATGCCACCAACGGATTCTCACAATATTTCTTTTCCCACATTATTGTAGCAGTAGTTTTATTTAGCACTTTATTTTTGTTTTTTTTCAAAAAGAGAATTTATCCAAAAAGTTTTATCTTTAAAATTCTATCCGTTTTTTACATCGTATTGTCAACTTTTGCGATTTACTCAAATCAAAAATTCAGGAACGATAGTAGCACTCTAAAATCTATTTTTAGCACTGAAGCCATATCTTTTCAAAACGCTCTAAATCAAAACAATATGAGCGATTATACATTAGCACGACATATTGTATGCAAAAACAAATCAATAAGAAATATCATTGTTTTATCTTTAGAATCGTACGAAAAATCATTTCTTGAAGACCCTCAATTTGAAAATCTGACACCAAATCTTAGGCAATTAAAACAAGATTGCCATTATCACGCTTTAACGCCAAACATTGGTAGTACATGGACAAGCGGGTCGATTTATACCTACCTAACAGGATTTCCTGCATTTTTTGGCATACACGGAAATTCCATATTTCAAACATCTTATCATACCGAAATTGCAAGCGTATCTCAAATACTCAAACAAACAAACCACAATACATTTTTTATCATCGGTAATGCCGAACATTCAGGATTACAAGATATGCTTACCACTTTGTCAGTGGATTCTATCATTGACAATAGAACATTCAAAAACACCTACCCCGAAAGCAACTATGGATTAAGAGATAAAGATTTATTTGACATTGCAAAAAACGTTATCTCCGAACAAAAAAGCAACAATCAAACTTTTGCGATATTCATCTCAACTACAGACACACATGCTCCTAATGGCATCTACGACAAACGTATGGAACACATTCTCAATCGCAAGAATTATAAAAACGATTTAGAGTTTATGGTTGCTGCTGTTGATTTTATGATTAACGATTTTGTATCATTTTTAAAACAAGAAAATATTTTAGAAAATACTACCTTATTTATTTTTCCCGATCATCTTAAAATGGGGAATCCTACAATGTTTAACGATAGTGAACGAGGATTATTTCTCTTAAGTAATTCGAGCAACGATTTACTTAAAATCGAAAATAAAAATCCGATATATCAAATAGATTTACCAAAAATCATTCTAAATGGAGCTGATATCCAACACAATGCAAGATTCTTAACAGATTACATCAATAGCGATATTAGCTATTTAGAAAAACATATAGAGCAACTAACAGCTATAAATATCAATGGATTATTAAGAAGCGATACGACACGTATTCCTAAAAAATTCAATAAATAAGTCGCATTTTACAAACTGAATCTGTAGCTCGTTTTATTTCAAAAAGAATCTCATTCTCTGATTTTTCTTCTTTATAGAATGCCAAATTATCGCCTAATAAGGCCTCTGTCATGTAATACAACTCAAAACGAGAAATATGATTATTTTTAAAAAATATTGTTGGATCATCGATCATATCCAATAGCCATTCTATGTATTTTGCACTATTAGCATGATAATTCAAATCTATATCGCTATATTTTACCTTATATTCAAACAAAGGATCTGTCTGAATTGGAGGCATTTTTCGAGGACGATTGCAAAGAGCAGGTTTATCAACTACAAACGAAGCATACTCATTTGTTAAATCTGTAGCACGGCGAGTTTTCATATCTATCATTGCCCAAATAGAAGTTGATGCTCCTATAATATTGCCAACAGTATCTTTTATACAAAAATTTCTTGTGGTAAAAAGTCTTCCTGCATTCTCAATCCACGTTTCAACTGCAAACTCTTCATCTTGCAAAGGGAAACGATTCATTTCTACAGCAATACGCGACAAAACCCATGTAAAATTATCAGTTTGTAAATGCTGAATACCAAAATGATTTTCAAAAGCATTTCGCCCTGCCGTTTCTAACAAATAGCCAATTAAACGAGTAATTTTCAATTTCTTAGTAAAGTCAACATCTTGTAATGTCACTTTATAAGAATACGTAGCTATTTTCATTTTTATTATTTTTTTCTATGATTATTCTGACGTGTTTTTTTTCGTACTATCAAATCGCGTGAATCTTTTAGTGCTTCGTCTTTAAATGTCAACTTCCCTCCCGACAACTCCAATAAATCATTTTTTATTTTATCATCATCAACAGCATCTTTATTCCACGTAAGATACTGCTTTTTCATATAATTAGCAATGAACGAGACAAAATAATCACGACGTTCTTCATCATCCATTTCTAACGCTACACTTATCATATCGTGTACTAAACTTCCATAATGCATATAACGTATTTTAGAAGAAGGATACGGAACTTTTTGTTTCATATCTACACTTTTACCTTTGGGCGTTATTTCATAAGGATAATCTATATCGAGTTGGTAACGCGACATCATTGCCAAATGATCCCAAAGTTTATGTTTAAACTCTGGCACATCACGCAAACAAGGGAACATATTTCCCATTACATTTATAATAGTTTGAGCACAATTCATACGTTCTTCTCTATCAGAAATCGTAATAGCGTGTTCTACCATTTGCTGTACATTACGCCCATATTCAGGCATTATCAGATCTGTTCGTTTTGGGTATTCCATTTTATTTCTTAGAATTTTTGTTTTGGTACAGTTGCAATAAACTGTTTCAAGTAAAAAGGTTCAAAATAAGCAATATCTTTAAAATCTTTCTCAAAAAATGCATTTTCTGCTAAATGAATCATTGCTTGTGCAGATGGAAAAACATTTTCAAAAAAAGACGCATTATGATGATTTAATGTTGCCTCGCACTTTGTAGATCCATTACCAAAAAAACAAATTCGTTTCTCCTCCAACAAGTCATCATAACATCCACTTTCAATAATATCGGCAGATATTGCTCGTTGTAGCGATAAATTTGTGTCATAAAATGCAGTATAAACCTCCATTCTTCGGGCATCTATCATCGGGCAAAGCAAAACATCGTTTTCTACTTTTTGTCTTTCAAGAAAAGCATTTGCCATTATTTTCAAAGTATCAATGGCAATAAGAGGCACATTCCAGCCATAACACAACCCTTTGGCAGTAGAAACTCCTATACGCAATCCTGTATAAGAACCCGGTCCAGAACTAACGGCTACGGCATCGATTTGTAACAATTTCTCTTGTAAAAATTCTGATACTTCTTGTAAAAACAAAGGTAAAAGTCGGGCATGCGATTGTGCTTCGAAATCAATTTTATGCAACAAGCAAACACCATTTTCCGATAACGCAACCGAACAAACAGTCGTTGAAGTTTCTATATGAAGTATTACTGCCATACGAGATTCTGGTGGACAAAATTACGTTATTTTATCCTTAACGAGAAAACATATTCATTAAAATTCAATAATTTTGCAATTAAAAAGCAATCTTCATTTATTATGGGAAAATTGATTATAGTATCTGCTCCTTCGGGTGCAGGAAAAAGTACACTTATCAGTCATCTATTATCTATTGGATACGATTTTTCGTTTTCTATTTCAGCTACAAGTCGCCTACCGAGAGGCACTGAAAAAAACGGTGTCGAATATTTCTTTTTATCACCAGAAGTATTCAGACAAAAAATTCAAAATCAAGAATTTATAGAATACGAAGAGGTCTATCCAAATTGTTTTTATGGCACTCTGAAATCAGAAGTTGACAATGCTTTAAACAACGATAAAACAATTCTTTTCGATGTTGATGTCAAAGGAGGACTTAACATTAAAAATATTTATAAAGAAAAAGCTCTTGCTATTTTTATCGAGCCACCTTCAATTGCTACACTGCGAGAGCGACTATCAAAAAGAAACACCGATTCAAAAGAAATGATTGACAAACGAGTTGCCAAAGCTTCTGAAGAAATAACCTACGCACCTCAATTTGACGTTACAATAGTAAACGACAATCTTGAGACAGCAAAAAAAACTATCGAAACGACTGTAAAAAATTTCTTGGCAAACAATTAAAAAACTACCTTTGCCATTCATATAAAAACCATTTGTAAGGTAAAAATAAAATGATAAAAGTAACATTCCCTGACGGTTCTTTACGCGAATACGCAAAAGGAACTACCGCTTTCCAAATAGCAGAAAGCATCAGCCCACGTTTAGCAGCAGATATTTTAGTTGCAAGTGTAAATAATGAAGTCTATGAACTAAATCGTCCAATTACTGTAGATTGCAATATTAAATTGCATAAATGGGATGACAACGAAGCAAAACACGCTTTTTGGCATACATCAGCACACTTAATGGCAGAAGCTCTTCAAGAACTCTATCCCAACATAAAATTCGGAATTGGTCCTGCTATCGAAAACGGGTTTTATTATGATGTCGATTTAGGAGAAGAAACAATAAAAGAAAACGACTTTGCTAAAATTGAAGCAAAAATGGCAGAATTAGTAGCAAAAGGCGAAACCCTCGTACGCAATGAGATTTCTAAAAGCGATGCTTTAGCAATGTTCTCACAACATAATGAGATTTACAAAACCGAACTTATTGAAGAACTTGAAGACGGGACTATTTCAACTTACACACAAGGAGCATTTACCGATCTCTGTCGAGGTCCACATCTTGTAACAACAGCACCTATCAAAGCTATAAAAATCTTAAGCGTAGCAGGTGCTTATTGGCGTGGAGATGAGAAACGTAAACAACTTACACGCCTATACGGAATCACATTCCCTAAGAAAAAAATGCTTGACGAGTATTTAATTGTTTTAGAAGAAGCCAAAAAACGTGATCATCGAAAAATCGGGAAAGAGATGGAACTCTTTATGTTTACTGAAATGGTAGGAAAAGGATTACCTATTTGGCTACCAAAAGGGACTGCATTAAGACTTCGTTTAGAAGATTTCTTGAAGAAAATTCAAAAACGTTTTGGCTACCAACAAGTGATGACTCCTCACATTGGCAATAAACAACTGTACGTTACTTCTGGGCATTGGGATCATTATGGCAAAGACAGCTTTCAACCTATTACCACTCCAGAAGAAGGAGAAGTTTATTTATTAAAACCAATGAACTGTCCTCACCATTGTATGATTTACAAAAATGCTCCACGTTCATACAAAGATTTACCACTACGTTTAGCGGAATTTGGAACAGTCTATCGTTACGAACAAAGTGGTGAACTTCATGGATTAACCCGTGTTCGTTCTTTCACGCAAGACGATGCTCACATTTTCTGTCGTCCAGACCAAGTAAAAGAAGAATTTACAAAGGTTATGGATATTATCCAAATCATTTTTAAGGCATTGAATTTTGATAAAGTGGAAGCACAAATATCATTGCGCGACCCAAACAATCATGAAAAATACGTTGGTAGCGATGATGTTTGGGAAAAAGCAGAAAATGCCATTGTTGAGGCTTGCCAAGAAAAAGGATTAGAGGCAAAAATCGAATATGGCGAAGCGGCATTCTATGGACCAAAATTAGATTTTATGGTACGTGATGCTATTGGTCGCCGTTGGCAATTAGGAACGATTCAAGTAGATTACAATCTACCTGAACGTTTCCAATTGGAATATATGGGCACAGACAACCAAAAACATCAGCCAGTGATGATTCATAGAGCACCATTTGGATCAATGGAGCGTTTTGTTGCTGTACTGATTGAACATACAGGCGGAAAATTCCCTTTGTGGCTAACCCCCGACCAAGTTGCCATACTTCCTATTTCTGAAAAATTCAACGACTACGCTTACGAATTACAAACTGTATTGGAAGAGCAAAACGTCAGAGCTATTGTTGATGATAGGAATGAAAAAATTGGACGAAAAATCCGTGATAACGAATTGAAACGCATTCCTTATATGTTGATTATCGGCGAAAAGGAAATGGAATCGAAAGTTGTTTCTGTTCGTAAGCAAGGCGAAGGAGATAAAGGTACAATGACAGTTTCAGAGTTCGCTTCATACATCAATAATGAGGTTGAAAATCAAATGAATGCATACTAATCGTTTAAACGACACAAATGAACAAAGATATGTAACTCCGTTTATTTGTATTTAAATATGCTACATGAAAAACAATAAAATTCTACGAACCGAACATCTGGTAAAAAAGTATGGGAAAAGAACCGTTGTAAACGATGTCTCCATTGAAGTTCATCAAGGAGAAATTGTTGGGCTTTTAGGACCAAACGGAGCTGGGAAAACGACAACTTTTTATATGACCACAGGTTTAGTTGTCCCCAATCGTGGAAAAATCTATCTCGACAACACTGATATAACTAAATATCCTGTATATAAAAGAGCTCGTGCTGGCATCGGATATTTAGCACAAGAGGCTTCTGTTTTCCGTAAAATGAGTGTCGAAAATAATATTCGTGCAGTATTAGAAATGACAAATTTTTCGAAAGAATATCAAAAAGAGAAACTTGAAAGCCTTATCGAAGAATTTCATCTTGGACATGTACGAAAAAATATCGGAGACAGGCTCTCTGGTGGAGAACGAAGACGTACAGAAATTGCTCGATGTTTAGCTATTGAACCTAGTTTTATAATGTTAGATGAACCATTTGCAGGTGTTGACCCTATTGCAGTTCAAGATATACAAGATATTATTTGGAAGCTAAAAGACAAAAATATCGGAATCTTAATTACTGACCACAACGTAGATGAAACACTTTCTATTACGGATAGAGCTTATATGCTTTTCGATGGAAAAATCTTTTTCCAAGGTACTGCCGAGGAATTAGCCGAAAATCCAATTGTTAGAGAGAAATATTTAGGACGCGATTTTGAACTAAAAAGAAAAAGCAAAATCGATTAAATTCTTTTAAGATTTTTGACATAAAAATCTATATTTGCAAAAATAAGACAATAAAAAATTATGGAATCAACAGAAAACAAAACTATTATTGAAGGAAATGAATCGGTGGAATTAACGAAAATTCAAGAAGTAAGCAATATAAAAGAAAACAATATTGATTACTTTTCGATGGAACAAACCGATCTTATCAATCATCTAAAAAAACTTGTAGAGCAAGCAAAAAGTTCTGACGTAAAAAACGAAGTTGATACCATAAAAGTTGCCTTTTACAAAAAGCATAAAAGCATTGTTGATAAACAAAGAAAAGAATTTATAGAACAAGGTGGAGCTGAAGAAGATTTCGCACCACAAGCAAGCGACATTGATGAAATTTTCAAGGATTTGCTAAATGAATACAAAAAAATAAAAGCAGTACAAAAAGAAGCAGAAGACAAAATAATAGCCGAAAATCAAGAAAAAAAATTAGCAATAATAGAACAGCTTAACACTCTTATTGAAAGTAATGCCGACATTAGTGAAACACTTCCCGAATTCCGCAAATTAACTCAAGAATGGAGAAATATAGGAAAAGTTACGCCAGAAGTGGCAAACGATATTTGGAAACGATATAATATCTTACAAGAGAAATTCTATGATTTAATAAAAATCAACAACGAACTTCGCGAATATGATTTCAAGAAAAATCTTGAACAAAAAACTGCACTTTGCAAAAAAGCAGAAGCTTTAGATAATGAAAAAAATATCATTTCTGCATTCCAACAACTACAAATATTGCATGATGAGTGGAAAAACATTGGTCCCGTAGAAAAAGATTTGCGAGAAAGCATTTGGGATCGTTTTAAAGCTGCTTCTACTATTATCAACAAAAAACATCAACAGCATTTTGAAACAATCAAAGCCCAAGAAAAAGAAAATCTTAACAAAAAAATTGCATTGTGTGAAAAAATAGAAGCTATTGATTATTCTTCATTCACAACATTCAAGCATTGGGAAGATACAAATGAAGATATTGCAAAAATTCAAGAACAATGGAAAAACATTGGCTTTGCTCCACGAAAAGATAATGTAAAAATATACGAACGCTTTAGAAATGCTTGTAACAATTTTTACAAACAAAAAAGCCTATTCTTCAAAACTTTGAAAGAAGATTTTGCCAACAATCTAAAAAAGAAAGAGGCTTTGTGTGAGCAAGTTGAAAAGTTAAAAAACAATACCAATTGGAACGAAACAGCAATAAAAATAGCTGATTTACAAAAAGAATGGAAAACCATTGGACAAGTTCAGCGAAAATATTCCGAAGCTGTATGGAAACGTTTTTCTGAAGCATGCGACTACTTTTTCAATCAACGTAATGACGCTGTCAAGTCGAAAAAAAACGAAGAACACTCCAACCTTATTGCAAAAAAAGAACTTATTGAGCGTATAAAAAACTGTATTTTGACAGGTAATGATAACGATGATTTAGCTATTATTCAATCTCTTGAAAAAGAATGGAATGAAATCGGACACATTCCATTTAAAATGAAAGACAAAGTAATAGGCGAATACAAAAATGCTATTAATGAATTGTATACAAAAATCAAAAAAGTAGATAAAAAGACCCGCAACATTCTCAATATGAACAAAAGCCAACTTTTACGACTTTATAATAATTTGCAAGGGGAAGTAAAAACGTATGAAAATAATATTGGATTCTTTGCAAATTCGAAAAAAGCTGACAAATTCATTGCCGAACTTCAAGGCAAAATAGATCGATTGAAAAATGAAATAGAAGAAATTGTAAAACGTATTGATGAACTGAACGATTAAACAACTCTTTACCTTATAATCTTTAAATGAGCATATTTTGATATGCTCATTTTTTATTATATTATTCGATTATCTATTGCCTAAAACTTGTTTTAAGAAAAAAGAAGTATAAACTTTCGCACCTTCGTCATTCAAATGAGTCAAGTCGTTAAAGTATTCCGCATGTTCAAGAAAAAGAGGGAGTTGTGTATTATCTATGAACATTCCCCCATACTCTTCACAAAGTTGTTGCATTTTTTCTTTCGAATAGTTTCTTCCTCTTTTAAACGTGTATTTAGGAGAATCCACCACAACAACTTTCACCCCTTTTTCTTTTGCTCGAACAAGTATCGAACAAAAACGTTCCACTTTTGTTTCACTAAGTTGCTGATATCGCACACTCCTTTCTTCCAACAATAACGGAGTTTTAGGTGTTTTTGGCTTTAAGGGAAAATACCCTTTTATGGTTTCATCAATAAAATTATCTCGACCAAAATAACGAGATATTATCCGATGAACAATAGAATTGTATTGATATAAACTACTTGTTAAACGTATAGATTCCGTCCAAGGCAATTCTTCTGTTATGGTTTGCTTTACCCATTTATTGCTATCATAATACGGATACAAGTTCTCTAAAGGATCTTTATCTTCTTTAAAAAGATAATCAATTCCATTTTCCCAGATGATGAGTTTTGGAGTATAACGATCAAGAATGGAATTCACCACACAGCAATTGTAACTAAAAAAACAACCATCGCGACCTACATTATACGTACGCATACAAAAGCAATCTTCCACCATCTGTGTAACATAATGATGAGCTGCTCTTGACGAACCTACAATCACTATAGGAGCATCAACTTCATTCAACGAAAAATATGTTTTTCCGGTATCCCCTTGATTACTAATTTGCGGAAGCATCCAATGCATAACTATCCCCACAACAAAATCAATAACGATAACCAGTGCAAGAACAACGAAAATAGCAACACCCAATTTTTTTAATCCTTTTTTCATAGTTCATCAAAATTGAAAATAAATAAAAGATCCTCCATTGAGTACTCCAAAAGCAAGAATATAACAAATCAGCAAAACGACCGTAATATACCTCACAATTCTATACTTTGAACTCAACAAATGAACATCAATATTCTTTTCTTTCACAAAGTCATAAATAAAAACAATCATCATCGCAAAAAAAGACAACAATAGTGTATTGCTATCAAAAAACGGCATACCATGTTCCATAAATATCTTTCGGAATACAATCGTTACTTGCTCTATATCATTGACACGAAAAAAAATCCAAGCAAAATTGACAATTGTAAACGTAAGCATAAACCGTAATACATTTGCAAAAGAAAGTTTGTCGGAAAGATTCTTTATTTTTTCACCATATATCAATCGTTCTGTCACCATACAAACTCCATGAATAACACCCCAAATAAGAAACGTATATGCTGCTCCATGCCACAATCCACTGACGACAAAAACAATCATCGTATTTAATATCCAGCGAGCTTTGCTACAACGATTGCCTCCCAACGAAAAATAGATATAGTCTCTAAACCATGTAGTAAGTGAAATATGCCAACGCCTCCAAAAATCGGTTATTGTTTTGGCAAAATACGGACGAATAAAATTTATCTGCAAATCTATGCCCAAAAGTTTTCCTGAACCAATAGCCATTAACGAATATCCAGCAAAATCAGCATAAATTTGGATAGAATAAAGTATTGAGGTAAAAAACAAAGTAGTACCATTATGTTGAGCAATATTAGCATATATGGTATCTACATAAATACCCAAACGATCAGCCAAACACAGCTTCATTACCCCCCCCAATAATATTGATTTACAAGCATTTACAATATTATTATAATTAAAATAACGAGGGAAGAAAAATTGTGGTAATTGTTTTTGAGCTCGACTAATAGGTCCACTAAGAATGCTTGGAAAAAACATTACATAAGCAAAATAGGCTAACACATCATGCGTAGGTTGTATTTTTCGCCAATACACATCAATACTATAACTTAATGCAGAAAATGTATAAAAACTAATACCTATAGGCAATAAAATGTGTAAAGTCGAAGTACTTACATATACTCCTAAAAGAGAAAAAATATCTATAAACGATTGCAGAAAAAAATTAAAATATTTAAAGAAAAATAATATCCCAACATTTAAAACAATAGTAGCCACCAATAATAGTTTTCTCTTTTGATTGTTTAAATTTTCCAACAACAATCCCGAAAGAAAGGTAGATAACGCTGTTAAAAACAATAGCCCTATAAACTGCCAATCACACCAACCATAAAACAAAATACTAGCTAATACAATTAAACCATTCTGTAGCATTTTACTTTTACTACATATTGTCCAATAAAGTATGAATACTATGGGGAAAAATATAAGATATTCTATAGATTGAAAAGTCATAACTCAAACACATTATTTTGTCGTAAAAATAAATAATATTTTCTTAACATATTTATAACTTTTACAATCAATTCAAATTCCACTTTTTTTAATTTTTAAGAACTATAAATGATTAAAATGCTTTAAAAGTTTTTTGTGGAATATGACGGGCATGGGCGGTAAATGTAGTGAATGGTCTTATTTTTATGCATTTTTGGAAGGTAGAGTATTATTGCTACCGAAGTATTGATGTTATTATAACAAAAAGCGACATTCGAACATAAAGCAATAATGCCAACTTTTCGTACTATCCGACGACTCATAAAACACGATTTACGATTGCGAGTTTTTTGGTATAATTTACAACTAAGGTCTTAATTTGTTTTTCTGCAATATTATAAATTTTCGCTACCTTTGCATTTAATTTTAGCATATAAAAAAATGGAATTAGCAAGTAAATACAATCCACAAGACGTAGAACAAAAATGGTATCAATATTGGCTCGACCATGCTCTCTTCTCAAGCAAACCTGATGGTCGCAAACCATACACTATAGTTATCCCACCACCTAATGTGACAGGTGTGCTTCACATGGGCCACATGCTCAACAATACCATCCAAGATATTCTCGTGCGCCGCGCTCGTATGATGGGCTTCAACGCATGCTGGGTGCCTGGTACCGACCACGCTTCTATTGCTACTGAGGCTAAGGTGGTTAACCGTCTCGCTGCTCAAGGCATCAAGAAAACCGACCTCTCTCGCAACGAATTCCTTAAACATGCGTGGGATTGGACTCACGAACATGGCGGCATCATCCTTCAACAATTACGCAAACTTGGTGCCTCTTGCGATTGGGACCGTACTTCGTTCACAATGGACGAAAAACGCTCCAAGTCGGTAATCAAAGTATTCTGCGACCTCTACAACAAAGGCCTCATCTATCGTGGCGTACGTATGGTCAACTGGGACCCTAAAGCCCTCACTGCCCTATCCGACGAAGAGGTTATCTTCAAAGAACAACAAAGCAAACTCTACTACCTCCGCTATAAAGTTGTAGGCGAAGATACATACGCTATCGTGGCTACCACTCGTCCTGAAACCATCATGGGCGACACTGCTATGTGTATCAATCCTAACGACCCTAAAAACGCTCACCTCAAAGGCAAACGCGTTATTGTTCCTATCGTAGGTCGCGAAATTCCAGTTATCGAGGACGAATACGTTGACGTTGAATTCGGTACTGGTTGTCTTAAAGTTACTCCTGCTCACGATGTTAATGACTACATGCTTGGCGAAAAACACAACCTCCAAAGCATCGATATTTTCAACGACAATGGTACTCTCAGCGAGGCGGCTGGTATGTACGTAGGTATGGATCGTTTCGATGTACGCAAACAAATCGTCATTGACCTCGAAGCTGCTGGTCTCCTCGAAAAAGTTGAGGACTATACCAACAAAGTGGGCTGCTCTGAGCGTACTAATGTGCCTATCGAACCAAAACTCTCTATGCAATGGTTCATCAAAATGGAGCACTTTGCCGAAATCGCTCTTGCTCCTGTTATGAACAACGACATCAAGTTCTACCCTGCTAAATATAAAAACACTTATCGCCACTGGCTCGAAAATATCAAGGACTGGTGTATCAGCCGCCAACTCTGGTGGGGTCACCGCATCCCTGCTTACTACCTCCCTGAAGGTGGCTATGTAGTTGCCGAAACCGCTGAAGCTGCTCTCGAAGCTGCAAAAGCTAAGACTGGTAATAATGCACTCACTATCAACGACCTCCGTCAAGACGAAGACTGTCTCGACACTTGGTTCTCTTCTTGGTTGTGGCCTATATCGTTGTTCGATGGCATCAACAATCCTAACAACGACGAAATCAATTACTACTACCCAACAGCCGACCTCGTAACTGGTCCCGACATCATCTTCTTCTGGGTGACTCGTATGATTATGGCGGGCTACGAATACAAAGGCGACATGCCTTTCCGCAACGTATATTTTACAGGTATCGTGCGCGATAAGATTGGTCGCAAAATGTCAAAATCACTCGGCAACTCTCCTGACCCACTCGAACTCATCGAAAAGTTCGGCGCAGACGGTGTGCGTATGGGTATGATGCTTGCAGCACCTGCAGGCAACGACATCCTTTTCGACGAAGCATTGTGCGAACAAGGCCGTAACTTTAATAATAAAATATGGAATGCCCTCCGCCTCATCAAAGGCTGGGAAGTGGCAGATATCGAGCAACCAGAGAGCTCACGTCTTGCAATTGAATGGTTCGATAGCAAACTCTCTCAAACTATCAACGACATCAACGACGACTTCACTAAATATCGTCTCAGCGAAGCATTGATGACCGTTTACAAACTCTTCTGGGATGAGTTCTCTTCTTGGTATCTTGAAATGGTAAAACCTGCATACCAAAAACCAATCGACCGCGCTACTTATAACGCAACAATCTCATTCTTCGAAAAACTTACGCTTCTTCTTCACCCATTCATGCCATTCATCACCGAAGAGATTTGGCAAGTGCTCGATGAGCGCAAAAATGGCGAGAGCGTAATGATTGCTGCAATGCCAGAAGCTAAAGAAATCAATACCGCTCTACTCTCTGATTTCGAATTCGTTAAAGAAGTTATCGCTGGTGTACGTACAGTTCGTCTCGACAAAAACATTTCGAACAAAGAGGCGCTCTCGCTCGTCGTTACAGGCGAAGGCCACAACGATGCCTACAACCCAGTCATCATTAAAATGTGTAACCTCGAGTCTGTTGCTCATGGCGAAAAAGATGCTACTGCCGCTACTTATATGGTAGGTGTAACCGAATACGCCGTACCACTCGGCAACAACATCAACGTTGAGGAAGAGATTAAAAAAATGGAGGCAGAAATCGAATATCTCAAAGGTTTCTTAAATTCAGTAATGAAAAAGCTCGGCAACGAAAAATTCGTAGCCAACGCCAAACCTGAAATCGTTGAAAACGAACGCAAAAAACAAGCCGATGCCGAAAGTAAAATAAAAATATTGCAAGAAAACATAGCTAATTTATCAAAATAAACTTATCGAAAAATTAGCAGTTTATAGTAAAAAGAGAAGATAATTTTATCTTCTCTTTTATCGTTTATAACCATATTTTTTAAAATCAACGCAATTATTTATTACCGCAATACCTTCGGCTTGTAGTCGGCGTTTTTGTTCGAGAATACCACCAAAGGCATAAGCAGAACTCAATCGTCCTGCGGCATTTATAACCTTGTAACAAGGAATTACATCAGGATTAGAATTTCGATGCAAAGCATTACCTACAGCACGAGCAAGATTTTTATTACCCAACTATCCTGCTATTTGTCCGTAGGTTACTACCCGACCTTGTGGTAATTCACGTAATATCTTATAAACATCATCCGCAAGCATCGAACAAAGATATTAAAGTTTGCTTAAACAGACAAAAATCGCTACCTTTGCACTCCTTTTTTGATAACATATTATTTAATCTAATAATGATAACACTTTCAAACATTGCCATGCAATTTGGCAAACGCGTTCTTTTCTCCGATGTAAATCTTAAATTAACCAATGGTAATTGTTATGGTATCATCGGTGCCAACGGTGCAGGAAAATCTACCCTTATTAGAATGATAAGTGGAGAACTTGACCCAACGCGTGGTCAAATCACTTTCGGACCGGGCGAACGCCTTTCTGTATTAAAGCAAAACCACTTTGAATTCGACGCATTTACTGTAATTGACACGGTAATGATGGGCAACGAAACATTTTGGAAGGTAAAAGAAGAAAAAGACCTCATCTATATGAAAGAGGATTTTACAGAAGAAGATGGCATTCGTGCGGCTGAATTGGAAGAAAAGTTTGCTGAAATGGACGGGTGGAATGCCGAAGCCAATGCTGCCGCTCTTTTAAGTGGATTAGGAATCAAAGAAGATTTGCATTATCAGCTGATGAGCGAATTAAGTGCAAAACAAAAAGTACGCATTTTGTTGGCAAGAGCTTTGTATGGTAAACCTGACAATCTTTTGCTTGATGAGCCAACCAACGACCTTGATATGGAAGCAGTAATGTGGCTCGAAAATTATTTAGCAAATTACGAAAACACAGTTTTGGTAGTTAGTCACGACCGCCACTTCTTGGATTCGGTTTGTACACACACAGTTGATATTGATTACAACAAGGTTACGCTTTTTGCAGGAAACTATACATTTTGGTACGAATCGAGCCAGCTAGCTCTTCGTCAATTACAAAATCAGAACAAAAAAGCAGAAGAAAAACGCAAAGAACTCGAAGAATTTATTCGTCGTTTTAGTGCAAATGTAGCAAAAAGTAAACAAGCTACAAGTCGTCGTAAAATGTTGGAAAAACTCAATGTGGAAGAGATTCAACCTTCAACACGTAAATATCCTGCAATTATTTTTACTCCTGAACGAGAACCCGGCAATATGGTGTTGGAAGTAAACGGACTTGGAAAAACCGCTGATGATGGAACCGTACTTTTCAAAAGCGTAAGTTTCAATGTTGAGAAAAACGATAAAATCGCTCTTATATCGAAAGACGCACGTGCAATGACTGCATTTTTTGAAATTCTAAATGGGAACGACAAAAATTTTGAAGGCAAATACAATTGGGGAATTACCATTACAAATGCCTACCTACCTTTGGACAACTCTGCGTTTTTCAACAACGATTTATCGTTGGTTGATTGGTTAGGACAATTTTCGAGCGACACTACTGAAGTTTTCATTCGTGGATATTTAGGCAAAATGCTTTTCTCAGGTGAAGAAATTTATAAACGTGCAAGCGTGCTTTCAGGAGGCGAAAAAATGCGTTGTATGATTGCTCGTATGATGCTCCGCAATGCAAACGTCATGATGCTCGACTCTCCTGCCAACCATCTCGATTTGGAATCAATTCAAGCATTTAACAACACATTGATTAATTTCAAAGGGAACATCTTGATGGCATCGCACGACCGCGAATTTGTTCAAACCGTTTGTAATAGAATCATTGAACTTACACCTAACGGAATTATCGACAAATATATGGACTACGAAGACTATCTTACTTCGGACGACATAAAAGTTTTGCGAGAAAAAATGTATCAATAAGATGAAAAAAATCATCAACCCTTGGTTAGGCCTCGAAGGCTACAACTGCTTTGGATGTTGCCCATCGAACACTGCTGGTGTAAAAATGGAATTTTATGAAGATGGAGAAGATATTGTGTCTTTTTGGCAACCACAAAAACACTATCAGAGTTATATAAACACCTTACATGGAGGCATTCAAGCCACATTAATTGACGAAATTGCAGGCTGGGTTGTATTTCAGAAATTACAAACTGTCGGTGTCACCAACCGACTGAATATCATCTATAAAAAGTCTATAGGTATCAATGAAAAAATAATACTTAGAGCTTCTCTAAAAGAACAAAAACGGAATGTTGCTTTCATTGAGATTCGTATATACAACTCACAAGACGAACTTTGCACAACAGCTGAAGCTGTTTATTTTTGCACATCAAAAGAAATTGCAAAACAAGAAATGATGTTCGAAGGTTGCAAAACGGAAAAGTAAAGGATTTAATCCCTAAACAGATCAGTAGAAAGATAACGTTCACCTGTGTCAGGGAAAAGTACAACAATAGTTTTCCCTTTATATTCAGTTTTTTTTGCTAACTGTAAAGCAGCACTTAAAGCAGCACCAGAAGAAATTCCGACAAGTAATCCTTCTTTTTTTGCAAGCATACGAGCAGATTCAAAAGCTTGCTCATCTGACACTGCAACTACTTTATCTACAACTTCAAAATCATAATTTTTAGGAACGAAACCTGCACCAATTCCTTGAATCTTATGTTGTCCAGCATTATTACCAGAAAGCACAGAAGAAGCAATAGGCTCTACCGCAACAACTTCGATATTCGAATTATATTGTTTCAACCTGCGTCCCGTTCCAGAAATAGTACCTCCCGTTCCAACTCCAGCAACAAACACATCTATATTCCCATCTGTATCACGCCAAATTTCCTCAGCCGTATTCCATTCATGAGCTAAAGGATTTGCTTCATTTTCAAATTGTTGAAAGATTATTACATTCTTATTTTCTCGTTTCAACTCTTCAGCCTTCCGAATTGATCCTGCCATACCTTCACTCCCTTTAGTCAAAACGATTTCCGCCCCAAAAGCATTTAATAACATTTGACGTTCTTGACTCATTGTTTCTGGCATCGTAAGTATCACTTTATACCCTTTCAACAAAGCAACCCAAGCCAAGCCTATGCCCATATTTCCACTTGTTGGTTCTACTATCAATGAGTTTTTCGTAAGTAAACCTTTTTTCTCTGCATCTTCAATCATTGATAATGCAGCACGATCTTTGACACTCCCTCCCGGATTAAACGACTCTAATTTAGCAATCAAGCGACACTCCAATTTTTCAATCTTTTCGATTACAGACAATTCTAATAGTGGTGTATGCCCTATCAACTGGATTAAATTTGTATATATCTTACTCACAAAAACAATTTTAGACGTTATAGAAGAACAAAGATAATATTTTTTATCGTTTGAATAATTTTACCTTTGCACAATGAAATATATTTATTTATACATTGTTTTGCTTCCTTTTTTGATTTCTTGTCAATATACCGACATAAGCAATCAATTATCACCCACAAATGATACAACAAAACTTTGGCCTGCATATGACACCGAAAACAATTTATACGGATACATTGACCACAAAGGCGAAATTAAAATAAAAGGACAATATATGTCGGCATCTGTATTTTCTTGCGGATTGGCTCGAGTTCAACTCCTTAACAATAGTTATGGATACATAGACAAGCAAGGGAATCTAATAGCACAAGGATTTACCTCTGCCGAGCAACATTTCGAGAATTTAGCATTAGTAACAACAGAAACAGAGTTCGGTTATATCAACCAAAAAGGAGCATGGAATATTATTTTACCATACAATACAACTCAATATACGGCTTCAAGCTTTTCTTCTGACAAAATAGCATTGTTGTCGCCTTTCGATACAAGTGCATTTTTATTTATTGATAAAACAGGGAAAAAGGTTCTTTCTCTAAATAAAAATGTAGCTGATTTTGCAGATAACTTTCATGAATCACTTGCTCGTTTTCGAAAAAACTCTCACTATGGTTTTATAGACCTTAAAGGTAACATCGTTATTAATCCGCAATATACATTTGCCGATAATTTTCATTATGGTTTTGCGACTGTTAAGATAAAAGATAACTACACTTTTATCAACAAAAAAGGACAAGAGATGAATGCATCTTTTGACAACGCAAAAAGATTTTCAGACAACCATCTTGCACCTATTTGCAAAAATAAAAAATGGGGATTTATGGATACTCTCGGACATACAAAAATTGACTTTTTATACGATAACGCCTACCCATTTTCCGAGCAATTAGCTGTTGTAATGCAAAATCAGAAATATGGGGTTATTAACGAGCATGGCATTGTTGTTATTCCTTTTGAATACAATGGAATACAAACCTACTTTCATAACAATATGATATTGGCATACAAAATTAAAAACGATACAATACATTTTTATTACCTCGATTCTGCTAATGTGCCTATTTATGAATGGACACAGAAATACAACACTACAACAATAAAAAACACCTATAATTTCTTTTAACTAATCCTTAAAACAAAATATTCGTTTTTTGTGTTTTAATAGAAAGTAGCGAAGTTCATTTATGCCGTTTTGGCAGTTATTTTTTCAACAAATTACGACAAAAGCAACCCTTTTCTGCCAAAAAAAATAAAAAAATATAATTTTTAATAATGGCATAAGATTTGAAAAAGATGCAATGAACAAAAAATTGATGTTAAACTAAAAAATTATACAATTATGGGAAAAATTATTGGAATTGACTTAGGCACCACAAACTCATGTGTAGCCGTAATGGAAGGCAACGAACCTGTTGTAATCTCCAACAGTGAAGGAAAACGTACAACACCTTCGGTGATAGGTTTTGTAGATGGTGGCGAACGTAAAGTAGGTGATCCTGCTAAACGTCAGGCTATTACTAATCCACAGAAAACCGTTTTTTCAATCAAACGTTTTATGGGTGAAACTTACGACCGTTTGTCGAACGAAGTTGGTCGTGTTCCTTACAAAGTAGTAAAAGGCGATAACAACACCCCTCGTGTTGATATTGATGGTCGTCTTTATACACCACAAGAAATTTCGGCAATCATTCTTCAAAAAATGAAAAAAACTGCTGAAGATTACCTTGGTACAGAAGTAACTGAAGCCGTTATTACAGTTCCTGCTTACTTTAACGACTCACAACGTCAAGCTACAAAAGAAGCTGGTGAAATTGCAGGATTAAATGTTCGTCGTATTGTAAACGAACCAACAGCTGCAGCATTGGCTTATGGTCTTGACAAAAGCAATAAGGATATGAAAATTGTCGTATTCGACTGCGGTGGTGGTACTCACGATGTAAGCGTTCTCGAATTGGGCGACGGTGTTTTTGAAGTGAAATCTACTGATGGTGATACTCATCTTGGTGGTGATGACTTTGACCACCGCATTATTGACTGGTTGGTACAAGAATTTAAAGATGAAAACGGAGGTTCAGATTTAAGTAAAGATCCGATGGCTCTTCAACGCTTAAAAGAGGCTGCCGAAAAAGCAAAAATAGAATTGTCAAACACAACTTCTACCGAAATCAATTTGCCATATATTATGCCTGTTGATGGAATGCCAAAGCATTTAGTACGCACACTTACACGTGCTAAATTCGAACAATTAGTTGATGATTTAGTACAACGTACTATTGCTCCATGTCGCACGGCATTGCAAAATGCAGGATTAAACACAAGCGATATTGATGAGATTATCCTTGTTGGTGGTTCTACACGTATTCCTGCAATTCAAGCAGCTGTAGAAAAATTCTTTGGCAAAGCTCCTTCAAAAGGCGTAAATCCTGACGAAGTAGTTGCTATCGGTGCTGCTATCCAAGGTGGCGTTTTAACAGGCGAAGTAAAAGATGTGCTTTTACTCGACGTCACTCCACTATCTCTTGGTATTGAAACTATGGGCGGTGTTATGACGAAACTTATCGAAGCAAACACTACAATCCCAACAAAGAAATCGGAAGTATTCTCAACTGCAAGCGACAATCAACCTTCGGTACAAATTAATGTTCTTCAAGGTGAACGTCCGATGGCACGCGACAACAAACAAATAGGTATGTTCCATCTTGATGGTATTCCTGCTGCTCCACGTGGTGTTCCTCAAATTGAAGTAACATTTGACATTGATGCCAATGGTATCTTAAACGTATCAGCAAAAGATAAAGCTACAGGCAAAGAACAAAAAATCCGTATTGAAGCATCGTCTGGTCTTTCAGATGAAGAAATTAAACGTATGAAAGCAGAAGCAGAAGCTAATGCCGAAGCAGACAAAAAAGAGAAAGAACGCATCGACAAGTTAAATCAAGCAGATAGTATGATTTTCCAAACAGAAAAGCAACTAAACGAACTTGGAGATAAACTTCCTGCTGATAAAAAAGCACCTATCGAAACTGCTCTTGGCAAACTCAAAGATGCTCATAAATCTCAAGATATTGCAGCAATCGATGTGGCAATGAATGAACTAAATACTGCTTTCCATGCAGCAAGTCAGGATATGTACAATGCTTCACAACAAGCAGGTAGTACTACACAAGATCCAAACGCAGGTACTGGAAACGACAATAGCAACGAGAATGTTCAAGATGCAGATTTTGAAGAAGTAAAATAAGTTAGAATAACAAACAACAACAAAGGTGTAAATTATAATTTACACCTTTGTTTTATTTTTATATAAATCTAATACGTAAGTTATTTATCTAAAATCCTAATTATTCATACCCATTTAATTTAACTCTTTTAATATTTGTTACTTTTAATTTAAAAAAAGAATGACCCTAAAAAGTCATTCTTTTTTTTACTTGATTGGGTGGGTTACAGTAAAACTAATTATTTTAATTTCTTTTCCGCCACGGCTACGATTTTGGAAAATCCAATAATAAGAGGATACCATAGTACACAATATATCAATGCAGTAACAATCGATATCCAACCATACTCGTTTATTAAAAGTAAACCAGCTATAATGCTAATAACTAAAAATATATTAGCAATAAGACTTATTGTATTAGACCATGTATTTTTTATTTCTGAAGTGCCATTTATCTCTTCTTGTTTCTCAATAGAAACGTATTTTAATAATTCTTGATACTCTTCATCAGTAACTTCAATTGGTAGATATTCTTTTTTTACTTTGAAGTATTTACCTTCTTCTGCATCCCATTTACATTCTGGAGTATTATCATACACATCAAGATATTCTATTAATTCTATTGATTTAGTTTCATCAACAAGTCCTATAGAAATAAGAAGTGCTTCTCTTTGTCTTAATTCTTCTTCTTTTTGTTCTTTTTTCATCTTACTGATGAACTCTTCTACTTTTGCATTCATGTTTTTAAAATTTATTATAGTTATTGTGCAATATTGCCTTTCTAATTGCCACACCCACAAAAAAAGTGCAGACTTTCACCAACGCTCTCGGGCTCACCACAAGCCGAATATACAATGGTTCAGTTTGCACCAATAGGCACAAACCCAACTGTATATTCTTTTGCTCATTTCTATTTCGAGGTGGTGATTCGAGAGCGATTGAGCAATTTATTTCAAAAATGTCTTACGCCAGGTCTAAACCCAACGTTTTGCAAATATAAAAAAACCTCAACACAAGTTGAGGTTTTAATTTTCTTTTTTGCTTATTCCCACTCGATAGTTGCCGATGGTTTTGGCGACATATCGTAGCATACGCGGTTGATGTTGGGTACTTCTTTGAGAATTCTGTCAGTGATTTTTTTCAAAATTGCCCAATCAATTTCTTCGATAGTTGCTGTCATTGCATCGATAGTGTTTACCGCACGGATAATCACAGGCCAATCGTACGAGCGAGCGTTGTTACGCACACCTACGCTTTTGAAATCAGGAACTACTGTAAAGTATTGCCAAACAGTTTTATCAAGACCTGCCACGGCAAATTCTTCGCGAAGAATCGCATCCGACTCACGAACTGCTTCGAGACGATCGCGAGTAATTGCTCCAAGACAACGAACACCAAGTCCTGGTCCTGGGAATGGTTGACGATAAACCATTTCGTAAGGCAAACCAAGTTCAACACCGCAAGCACGAACCTCGTCTTTGAAAAGTTGTTTCAATGGTTCTACAAGTTCAAACTGCATGTCTTCTGGCAAACCACCTACGTTGTGGTGAGATTTTACCATTTTCGCAGTTTTTGTTCCACTTTCCACAATGTCTGGATAAATCGTTCCCTGACCAAGGAAGTCAATACCTTCGAGTTTACGAGCCTCTTCTTCAAACACACGAATAAACTCTCCACCGATAATTTTACGTTTTTCTTCAGGATCTTCAACTCCTTCAAGTTTTCCTAAGAAACGTTCTGTAGCATCTACATAAACAAGGTTAGCACAAAGTTGATTACGGAACACTTCTACTACGTTTTCCGACTCGCCTTTGCGCATCAAACCATGATTAACATGCACACACACAAGATTTTCTCCAATAGCCTTGAGCAGAAGAGCTGCCACTACAGAACTATCAACCCCTCCAGAAAGTGCGAGCAAAACTTTTTTATCGCCCACTTGCTGACGGATAAGTTCCACTTGGTCTGCAACAAAGTTTTTCATATTCCAGTTTGCTTCAGCTTTACATGTGTCGAATACAAAAGATTTTAACGCATCTTTTATTGCTTCTACATCGTCTGAAAACTGAGCAAGTTTTGTTTCGCACAGAGCTTTGTCGTGTCCTGCTGCAATAACAGGAATTCCTAAACTATAAATTTCAGGATTCACATCGATGGCAACGCCGTCAATAACATTATTTGGACCTCCGTTGATAATAATACCTTTTACATTTGGCAATGCAGTAAGTTCATTAGCCGTGATATCGTGAGGATAAATCTCACTATAAACTCCCAAAGCACGAATTGCTCGTGCCACCACTGTATTTTCGTGACTTCCTAAATCAAGGATTACAATCATATCTTGTTTCATTGTTGTATGATGTTTTTAAGTTTTAATATTCTTTCCAACTTTTAATTTGAATATCGTCTAATCCCATTGTACAAAATGCATTGATAAACGAGGATGCTAAACGAACATTCGTCAATAACGGGATATTTAAATCAATAGCAGCACGTCTGATTTTATATCCATTTGTTAATTCTCTTTGAGTTAAATTTTTAGGAATATTTACAACCATGTCTATCTCTTTTGAATGAAGCAGTTCAAGAGCATGTGGAGTTCCTTCTTCGCTTGGCCAATAAACGCGAGTATTTTGAATGCCATTTTCTGTCAAAAATTTAGATGTTCCACCCGTTGCATAAAGTTGATAACCTTTCTGTGTAAGCATACGTGCTGCTTCAAGCATATCTGCTTTTTGCCTTGCATCTCCAGTAGAGAGCAAAATACCTTTCTCAGGGATACGATAACCTACTGACAACATAGCTTTCAGTACTGCACACGACGTGTCGTCGCCAATACAACCAACTTCGCCCGTAGATGCCATATCAACCCCTAACACAGGGTCTGCATTTTGAAGTCGATTGAATGAAAATTGACTTGCTTTGATGCCAACACAATCAAGATCGAAGAGGTCTTTTTCTGGTTTTTCAACAGGCAATCCTAACATTATACGTGTTGCTAATTCGATAAGGTTAAGTTTTAAAACTTTGCTCACAAATGGGAACGAACGTGATGCTCTCAAATTACATTCAATAACTTTTATATCGTTTTCACGAGCTAAAAATTGAATATTAAAAGGTCCTGATATAGACAATTCTTTTGCAATTTGTCGAGTGATTCTTTTTATGCGTCTCACAGTTTCAACATATAATCGCTGTGGAGGAAACTGAATTGTTGCATCACCAGAGTGAACTCCTGCATATTCTATATGCTCACTGATTGCGTATGCTACAATTTCTCCATTCTGTGCTACAGCATCCATTTCTACCTCTTTTGCTCGTTCTATGAATTGGCTAACAACTACAGGATGTTTTTTGGATACGTTAGCGGCAAGTTGAAGGAAACGATGTAATTCTTCTTTATTTGAACATACATTCATCGCCGCACCGCTTAAAACGTAAGAAGGACGAACTAAAACAGGGAATCCGACTTCTTCGATGAAAGCATCGATATCTTTCATTGAAGTAAGAGCACTCCAACGTGGTTGATCAACTCCTATGCGATCAAGCATTGCCGAAAATTTATCTCTATCTTCTGCATTATCAATGCTTTGTGCCGACGTACCAAGAATATTCACCTTCTCTTTGTCGAGACGCAATGCTAAATTATTTGGAATTTGTCCGCCTGTAGAAACAATAACACCATGAGGCAATTCTAATTCGATGATGTCCATTACACGTTCAAATGTAAGCTCATCGAAATACAACCGGTCACACATATCGTAGTCAGTCGATACGGTTTCGGGATTGTAATTTATCATTACACTACGATAACCTTCTTTTCTAATTGTATTTAGTGCTTGAACGCCACACCAGTCAAATTCTACAGATGAGCCAATACGATATGCACCAGAGCCAAGTACAATGATTGATTTTTTATCATCAACATACTCAATATCGTGTTGTTTTCCTGCATAAGTCAAATACAGATAATTGGTTTGTGCAGGATACTCACCAGCTAATGTATCTATTTGTTTTACAACAGGCAAAATACCTAACATTTTACGATGTTCACGTATAGACGTTAATCCTTTGTCGGTACCAAAAGTTTCTTCAAGACCAATGGCACGAGATATTTGAAAATCGGTAAAACCTTGAACTTTAGCTTTGTATAACAAATCTGCCGATAATTGTTCAAGACCATTGCATTCGTGCAACTCTTTTGATGTATTCATTATATTCATCAATTTTTGCAAAAACCAACGATCAATTTTCGTTAATTGATGAATTTGGTCAATTGTATAACCTGCACGCATAGCTTTACTAATAACAAAAATACGTTTGTCGGTAGGTTCGCGTAAAGCTTTATCAATATCTTCAATCACCAATTCTTTATTCTCCACAAATCCATGCATTCCTTGTCCTATCATACGAAGTCCTTTTTGAATAACTTCTTCAAAAGTTCTTCCGATAGACATAACTTCTCCAACGGACTTCATACTTGAGCCGATTTCGCGATCAACACCACGGAATTTTCCTAAATCCCAACGCGGAATTTTACAAACTACATAGTCAATAGCAGGCTCAAAAAATGCAGATGTTATTTTGGTAACCGAATTTTTTAAGTCAAACAATCCATAACCTAAACCGATTTTTGCAGCTACAAATGCTAATGGAAATCCTGTCGCTTTCGATGCTAATGCAGAAGAACGACTTAAACGTGCATTGACTTCAATTACACGATAATCTTCTGATTCGGTGTCAAAAGCAAATTGTACGTTACACTCACCAACAATTCCAACATGGCGTACAATTCTGATTGCAAGTTCGCGTAATTTATTGCATTCACTAGCAGTTAGGGTTTGAGTTGGAGCGATAACGATACTTTCGCCTGTATGAATACCTAATGGGTCAAAATTTTCCATATTACAAACAGTAATACAATTATCGTAAGCATCGCGAACGACTTCGTATTCAATCTCTTTCCATCCTTTTAGACTTTTTTCAACAAGTACTTGTGGCGAAAACGAAAATGCTTTTTCTGTAAGTTCGTTTAGTTCCTCTTCGTTATCGCAAAATCCAGAGCCCAATCCTCCAAGAGCATAAGCAGCACGAATAATAACAGGATAACCTAATCGTTTAGCAGCTTCTCGAGCAGCTTCTTTTGTTTCTACAGCTTCACTTTTTATTATTTTAACATCAATTTCTTCCAGTTTTCTGTTAAACAATTCGCGATCTTCGGTGTCAATAATAGCTTGAACTGGAGTACCTAATACTTGAACATTATATTTTTCTAAAACTTTACTTTCGTAGAGTTTAACGCCACAATTGAGAGCCGTTTGTCCTCCAAAAGAGAGCAATATGCCATCAGGACGTTCTTTCTCAATGACTTTTTCTACAAAAAACGGCGTTACAGGCAGAAAATATATTTTATCGGCAACGCCTTCACTTGTTTGTACAGTTGCAATATTTGGATTGATAAGTACAGTGCTGATACCTTCTTCGCGTAAAGCTTTAAGTGCTTGTGAACCAGAATAATCAAACTCACCAGCTTCGCCAATTTTCAACGCGCCCGAACCTAATAATAGTACTTTTTTGAATGTTGTTTTCATAAGATTGTTCGTTAAGAAGGTTACTTTATAAGATTTAAAAAATCGTCTATTAAATTATTTTTTTGATAACCACGAGAGAAAGACTCTGGTGTAAATTGTATACCTTGCCAAGGTTTTGTTTTATGACAAATACCATCTATTGCATTGTCATTCATATTAGTAAACAGCACACGCCAATCTTCTGGCAACGATCCGTTTGTAATAGTATAGCCTGTGTTTTGATTTGTAATATAACAGTTGTTGGTATCAGTAAGACGTGTTGGTTGGTTGGTACCTCGATGTCCAAATTTTAACTTCTCAACTTTTGCTCCTGCAGCAAGTCCTAAAAGTTGATTCCCTAATCCTATTCCTAAAATTGGTTTGTTTGTGTTCATTGCATTGTTAATATTTGCAATGGTTTTTGTATAAATAGTGGGATTTCCCGGACCATTGCTAATAATTACTGCATCATAAATCAATTCCGAAAAATCGTAATCGTAAGGTACACGAATGATTTCGACATTATGATTTATCAAATTACGAATAAGGCTGTATTTGGTTCCACAATCGATGAGTACAACTTTTTTGTCTGCACCTTCGTTATAACGAATCACTTGCTTACATGAGACCGTTTCTACATAATTATTTGCTTCGTAGTTTTCTGTTTGAGATAGTGGATTGTCATTATCAATAATAATTTGTCCGCTTATTACGCCGTTTTCGCGTAATGTTTTTGTCAATGCTCGTGTGTCTATTCCTGTAATTCCGGGTATTTGCTCTCTTTTCATCCAGTTGTCAAGCGTCTCTACTGCATTCCAATGACTATATTCTTCACTGTAGTCTGTAACAATAAGTCCACGCACTTGTATTTTATCGCTTTCGAAGAATTTCTCTAAACCATATTCTTTGATTTCGTGCGAAGGAACTCCATAGTTTCCAATAAGAGGATAGGTAAGTACTAAAATCTGTCCTGCATAAGTAGCATCGGTAAGGTTTTCGGTGTAGCCTGTCATTGCAGTGCAGAATACAACTTCGCCTACTGCTGGTTTTTCGTAGCCAAAAGCTGTACCTTCAAAGCAGATTCCGTTGTCTAATAATAACTTTGCTTTCATATTTCTATTTATTATAATTTTCGTAATAATCAATAAATGCCATATTTACGCGTTTGACGCCACCAGGAGTTGGATAGTTGCCTGTAAAATACCAATCGCCTAGGTGATTCGGGCATGCTTTGTGTAAACCTTCGATAGGTTGAAATACAATTTCAACTTCAGATTTAATATTTTTAGGGAGTAATAGTTCTACAATTTTTTGCGAAATCTCTTTTTCCGAGAAAGGTGTATATACATTTTTTACTTTATTTTCCATTTGGGTTATAGGAAGAGCAAGTTGTTCTTTGCATGCATTGTAGGTGTCAATTACTTTGTTCCACAATCCTCGCTCTTGCAATAATTCCATTGCCGCTTTGAATGCCACAAATTGATCCATGGATTCCATATCAATTCCATAGAAGTCAGGATAACGTATTTGTGGAGACGAACTTACGATGACGATTTTTTTAGGATTTAATCGGTCAAGAATACTTAGAATACTTTGTTTTAATGTTGTACCGCGTACGATACTATCATCAATAATTACTAAATTATCTACATTTGGTACAATGCTTCCGTATGTTATGTCGTATACGTGTGCAGCTAAATCATCACGACTTGTTCCTTCTGTAATGAATGTGCGAAGTTTGATATCTTTAATTGCAACTTTCTCTGTACGAATACGTTTCGACAGAATTTCTTGTAGCTCTGAAGCTGTTGGTTGTTGTTTGAATTCTGCAATACGTTTTATTTTTTGCTCATTAAGATAATCTTCAAACCCTTCTACAAGTCCAAAATATGCAACCTCTGCAGTATTCGGAATAAAAGAGAATACCGTATTTTCAATGTCGTAGTTGATAGCTTCTAATACAGGTTGTAGCAACATTTTACCTAAGGTTTTTCGTTCTTGGTAGATGTCGCAATCATTACCTCTACTTGTATAAATACGTTCAAATGAGCATGAGAAGAATCCTTTGGGTTCTATAATTTGTTCAAGGCGAACCTCTCCTTTGTGGTTAATAAGTAAAGCCTGACCTGGCAATAACTCGTGAATGTCATTTGCTTCGATGTCCATAGCTGTTTGAATAGCAGGTCGTTCGGAAGCAACAACTACAATTTCATCGCTTTTGTACCAAAATGCAGTGCGGATACCCCAAGGATCGCGAATAGCAAAAGCTTCGCCACTACCAGTTATGCCTTCGATGACGTATCCTCCATCCCATATTGGGCATGCAGTTTTTAATACATTGGCAATATCTATATTCTCTTCGATGTAGTTTGTGATTTCACGATTGATTTTTCCTTGTTGTTCGGCAATGGCGAAAAGACGTTCAACTTCACGGTCGAGGCGATGCCCCATGTGCTCAAGTAAAAAATAGCTGTCGGCATAACGACGAGGATGTTGACCTTTTTCTACTAATTCGTTGTAGACTTCGTCATTGTTAATCATCGAAAAGTTACCACATAATGCTAAATTTTTTGCTTTCCAATTGTTTCTTCTTAAAAAAGGATGAAGATACGAAATACCGCTTTTGCCTGTGGTAGAATAGCGTAAATGGCCAATGTATAATTCGCCTGCGAATGGCATATTGTAGGTAGCAAATTCTGCATCGTTTATTTGCTCTTTTGAATAATTCTTTGCGTAACTTTTATAGGTTGTATTAAAAACTTCGGGAATGGCACTTGAACCAAGAGCACGTTCCCGAAACATATATTCTTCGCCAGGTTTGGCATTCATTTTTACGCAAGCTATACCAGCACCTTCTTGTCCGCGATTTTTTTGTTTCTCCATCATAAGATAGAGTTTCTGCATTGGATATTGCCAAGTACCGTATTTGTTTTGGTAATATTTTAATGGTTTTAGTAGGCGTATCATCGCAACGCCACAGTCGTGCTTTAGAGGTTCCATATTGTAATACTATCGTTAGAGGATGTAAATATATCAAAAAAAACAATCCTTAAGGATTGCAGTATCAATGTAAAAATATAAGAGATGAAAAAGAAGTCAGACTTTTTTGCTCTGATACAATTTTTGATTTTTGCGTTGTGTAGCAGTTGTATCATTTTTTATGATGATTCAAATGTTGACTTATTTTGCATACAAAAATACAATAAAATCCCATATACAAGTATAAATAATGGAAATATTTATTAACAAAAAGACAGGACCTAATTTCTATCTTTTTATCTATTTTTCATTATAATCCAAATAATAATAGGAGCACCTACAAGCGAACTGATTGCATTGATAGGAAGCACATAGCCATCTAATGTTACTTGAGAAAGCAAATCGCAGATTAACAAAAGATTAGCACCTGTCAAAAGAACAGCAGGTATAGTTATTCTATGATCAGAAGTTTTCCACATAAGTCGTACTAAATGGGGTACTGCAACCCCAATAAAAGCTATCGGACCAGTAAAAGCAGTTACTCCTCCTGCAAGTAATGCCGTTGCTACAATAATAAGTAATCGTACTTTAACCACAGAAACTCCTAATGCTTTAGCATAATTTTCACCAAGAAGCAATACATTAAGAGGTTTAAGAATAAGAAAAACAATAAAAATACCAACAAATACAATTGGAATCATTGCTTTCATATAGCTCCATGTAACCGCAGACAAATCGCCAAAAGTCCACACAACAAACAACTTCAAAGAATCAGGATTACTTATATTTTGCAAAACGCTTACTATAGAACCTGCTATTTGCCCAAACATCATACCAACAATAAGCAATGTTACAGAATCTTGTATTTTGAAAGAAACTGAAAGTACTAAAAGTAATACAAAAACTGCACCTAAAACCGCTGATATTACAAGTCCCCAACCACTTTGTAAAAAATACATCGGGAGAAAACTTCCTGCCAAAATATAGACAGCAACCCCCAAACTTGCTCCAGAACTAACTCCTAATACATAAGGACCAGCTAAAGGATTTCGAAAAAGCGTTTGCATTAATAATCCAGAAACAGCAACAGCCATTCCCGTAACAACAGCGGTAACGGCTTTAGGTAAACGGAAATTATTTATAATATCGTGATAAATAGAATTTTGAGCAAAGACCTCATTAAAAGGAATTCGCACACTACCCCACAAAATATCTGCAAAAAACAATAAGAATAGGAGTATTACCGAAATAAAAAAAAGTATTTTCTGCTTCATTCCTCCCATACTATTCCACCCAAAGAACCAAACCTTTTAAATACTCACTTTCTGGGTGATATATATTTATTGGATGATCAGCTGGTTGTGTCAATTGATTTAAAATCCGAACATTGCGTTTACTTTGCACAGCAGCACTCATCACTGCCAAACGAAATTGCTCTTTAGTTACTACCTGAGAACATGAAAAAGTAAATAAAATTCCATTCGGACGAATTTGCTCAAACGCTTTTGCATTCAGTTTTCGATAACCAATCAATGCTTTTTTTAACACATCACGATGTTTAGCAAATGCTGGCGGGTCAAGTATTATTAAATCATATTGATCTTTAATATTTTCTAAATACTTAAAAGCATCTTCTACAACAGCTTTATGTCGTGCATCGTTAGTAAAATTTAATTCTACATTTTGCTTCGTCAAATCAATTGCTTTAGCAGAACTATCAACCGAGCAAACCGATTTTGCTCCTCCACGCATTGCATAAAACGAAAATCCTCCTGTATAGCAGAACATATTCAAAACATCACGTCCTTTAGAATAAAATTCCAACAACGCACGATTCTCTCGTTGGTCAATAAAAAAACCTGTTTTCTGACCGCGAAGCCAGTCAACATTAAATTTTAAACCACGTTCTACTGCAACACAATTTTTAGGACAATTTCCGACAAGATAACAATTCTCGTGATTTAAAGAAGCTTTGTAAGGTAATGTCCCTTCCGATTTATAATAAACATTTTTTAATCCTTCAACAACTTGTATTAAGCAATCTGCGATTATTTCTTTTGCATAATGCATGCCCACAGAATGTGCTTGAACAACAGCCGTATCTGCATAAATATCAACTACCAATCCAGGTAAAGCATCACCCTCGCCATGTATCAAACGATAAGTATTATTATCACTAACTACCAATCCTAACGATTTGCGTATTTCATAAGCACGTTTTATTTTTCGTAACCAAAATCCAGAATCAATCAATTCATTCTTATCAAAAGAAAGTATACGGACTGCAATACTTCCTATTTGGTAATGCCCTTTAGCAACAAGTTTTCCAAAAGAATCAACAACATCAACAACATCACCTTCCTCAGGCTTCCCTTCTATACGATCTATTGCACCAGAAAACACCCACAAATGAAAACGTTGCAATGTTTCTTCTCTTTTTGGTTTTAATACAATAGTAGGATTTTTTTTAACTTTCATTTTTATTCTTCTAACAAATTGAATTTCTTATAAATACGCAAGCAACTCCATGCATCAAGAGCGGCATATTTTCGTTGAGCATCAGTTAACTTTTCTGCTTCCCAATTAGACAAACGCTGACGTTTTGATATTTTTCTTTTAAAAAGAATTGCATAAATTTTCTGCAAACTCAAACTTTCAAATCCTAACATTTTCGCTTTTTGCTGAATATCAACAAATCCATTAGGTGAAAAATTTAAATACCTCTCTAAAGCCAATAAATCATTTGAAACAGAAAACCCTATTTTTTGTACTTTTCCGTCAGCCAACAAATTGAACAACGGCTTATAAGCACCTATTTTATTTAATCTAAAAAGGAAGCATTTTGTTTCTGTCGATAATTGTATTAATGCAACTTTATTTTGATTCTCATATCCTTGACGGAACGAAGGACGCGTCTCGGTATCAAACCCCAACTGATGTTTTTGACTTAACATCGCAACTGCAATTGCTGCCGTCAGACGATTCTCTACAACTACAACCTCAATATTACACTTCTCTAAAGGGAGCGAATCAACTTCTTCTTTTGTTATTGAACAAATCATTAAGAATCTAAATCATCGCCAGCATTATAATAAACCTTATGCAATGCTTGCATTATACTTAAAAGTTTCTGTCCCCAATGTTCAGAAAACCCTGTAAGACAAATATTTAATGCATCGTTTTGGACCATTTCATCATTATATTGACAACACAAAACGTAATCTTTCAATTCTTGGTAAACATCTGCTAACAACTCTGAAACTGTCGCATAAACTGGTGTTTCACTCAAGTGCATTTCAGGAGCATATACCGTCAAAAAATCATCAGAAGCACCTAATAATTCTGCCACAGAAAGTCGAACTCGCTCGTAATCGTATTCCGTAACAAAACGTTCAGGCGATTCTTCAAAGTTACATTTAGGAATCTTTAATAAAGACGTTTTCAGATAAATCAAAGGTAGAATTTTCAACAATTTCGAAATAAAATCCTTCTTTTCATAATTAGAAACTTGCTCTATAAACGAACAAGTTTCTAACGAAACAGTAATAAACTCAACACGTTCTTTCAATTGTGTCATAACTTAGGATTTTATTTCTGTTGCAAGCAGTGTATTTTTTAACAATGAAACTATAGTCATTGGACCTACACCACCTGGCACTGGCGTTATATAAGAACATTTCGGAGCTACTTCGTCAAATTTCACATCACCTTTCAACTTCCAACCACTTTTTGTTTCTGCAGAAGGAACACGCGTCGTACCAACATCTATCACTACAGCACCTTCTTTTACCATATCTGCAGTAAGAAATTCTGGACTCCCAAGTGCAACAATAATTATATCCGCCTGCGAAACTATCTCTTTTAAATTTTCCGTACGACTATGGCAAACCGTAACAGTTGCATCACCCGGATATGCCTTTTGCATCATCAGACTTGCAACAGGTTTCCCCACAATATTGCTACGTCCAATCACTACACAATTTTTCCCTTTGGTAGGTATTTCATAACGTTTCAACAACTCAAGAATACCAGCAGGCGTAGCAGAAACAAACGCAGGTAATCCAATCGACGTTCTTCCTACATTTATCGGATGAAAACCATCAACATCTTTTCGATAATCGATAGCCTCAATAACTTTTTGCTCTGAGATGTGTTTCGGCAAAGGTAATTGAACAATAAAACCGTCGATTTCTTTATCGTTATTCAATTTTTCTACCACAGAAAGAATTTCTTCTTCTGTAACATCGGCTTCGAAACGTATTAAAGTCGATTCAAAACCAACTTGTTCACATGCTTTCACTTTGTGAGCAACATAAGTTTCACTACCACCATCGTGTCCTACAAGAATTGCAGCCAAATGTGGGACCTTCAATCCTTGTACTTTTCTCTGCTTCACTGTTTCTGCTATTTCGGCCTTAACAATATCGGCAATAGCTTTTCCATCTATCAATTGCATAAATTAACGTCTTTTAAAAGGATTTTTTTGAACATATCGCATCATTTTTCTCATTTCATCAAATTGTTTCAAAAGTCGATTAACTTCTTGAATAGAAGTTCCACTTCCTGTAGCAATTCTATTTCTTCGACTTCCATTCAACAATTGAGGATTTGCTCTTTCTTCTTTTGTCATCGAGAAGATAATTGCCTCAACACCTTTAAATGCATTTTCATCAATATCAACATTTTTCAAAGCTTTCCCTACCCCGGGAATCATCGAAGCTAAATCTTTCAAATTACCCATCTTTTTTATTTGCTCTAATTGCGAAAGGAAATCGTTAAAATCGAACTGATTTTTTGCAATTTTCTTACTTATGCGACGGGCTACTTCTTCGTCAAATTCATTTTGAGCTCGCTCTACAAACGACACAATATCGCCCATTCCAAGAATACGATCAGCCATACGTTCTGGATGGAATAAATCTATCGCATCCATTTTTTCGCCCGTACCTATGAACTTAATTGGTTTATTTACAACTGAACGAATCGACAATGCAGCACCACCACGAGCATCGCCATCAAGTTTAGTCAGAACAACTCCATCAAAATCTAATCGTTCATTAAACTCTTTGGCAGTATTTACAGCATCTTGTCCCGTCATCGAATCGACTACAAACAAAATTTCTTGTGGCGAAACTGCTTTTTTGATAGCCGATATTTCTTGCATCATTTCCTCATCAACTGCTAAACGACCTGCAGTATCAATAATCACTAAATCGAAACCATTTTTACGTGCATACGAAATTGAATTTTCAGCAATTTTAATAGGATTAGAATTTCCTTCTTCGGTATAAACAGGCACTTGTATAGATTCACCTACAACTTTTAATTGTTCAATAGCTGCTGGACGATAAACATCGCAAGCAACCAACAAAGGTTTCTTCCCTTTACGTTGTTTTAATAGATTTGCTAATTTTCCTGAAAAAGTTGTTTTTCCTGACCCTTGTAATCCTGACATTAAAATAATAGCAGGAGAGCCTTTTATATTAACCTCCTCGTTTTTTCCTCCCATCAAAGTAGCCAGCTCATCATGCACAACTTTCACTAAAAGTTGTCCTGGCTGAACAGCAGTCAAGACATTCATACCCAACGCTTTTTCTTTTACTTGGTCAGTAAAAACTTTAGCAACTTTATAATTCACGTCAGCCTCAAGCAATGCTTTTCTTACATCTTTCAACGTTTCTGCAACGTTTATTTCAGTTATTCTACCCTGCCCTTTTAATATTTTAAACGAGCGCTCTAAACGTTCACTTAATCCTTCAAACATATTTCTATTCTCCTATTTTTTTCGATTGCAAAGATAAAGTTTAATTACTAAAAAATGACTCCCGATCCATAACAAATACGAGCCGAAGCATCGTAAATAACTCCAAATTGACCAGGAGCTACACCTTGTTGTTTTTCGTCTGTTTTTATTATATAAACATCACCATTTTTCGAAATTTTTCCTGCAGAAAAATTAGGTGTATGACGAATCTTAAACATAATATCATGTTCTCCTTCAAAATCACCCCATAAATCTTCAGTTATAAAATGCATAGAATGCAAACGTACTTGATTTTCATACTGTTTTTCAGTATCATAACCACAAGAAACATAAACGATATTTTCTTCTATATCTTTTTTAATCACATACCAAGGTCCGCCGCTCAAACCCAATCCTTTTCGTTGTCCAATCGTATGGAACCAAAATCCATTGTGTTTCCCAAGAATTTTTCCTGTCTCGAACTCAACTATCAGACCCTGTTTTTCACCAAGATTTCTACGAATAAAATCATTGTAATTTATTTTTCCAAGAAAGCAAATTCCTTGACTATCTTTTCGATAAGCACTCGGCATTTGTGCTTCAACTGCAATTTTTCGCACTTCATTTTTCATCAAATGTCCCAAAGGGAACATCAATTTCGAAAGCTGACGATAAGTAATCTGTGCTAAAAAATCAGTTTGATCTTTAACGGGATCAACCGCTGTTCCTAAATAATATTTTCCATTTTCTTGAACAACAGAAGCATAATGCCCTGTGGATATTTTATCAAAACAATGTCCCCATTTCTCATCAAAATAACCAAATTTAATCATCCGATTACACATCATATCAGGATTTGGTGTCAAGCCCTTTCGTACTTGCTCAATAGTATAAGCAACAACATGTTCCCAATATTCTTCATGTAATGACACTTCTTCGTAACGACAACCATATTTCTTCGCCATCATCTTCACAATAGCCACATCGTCTTCAGCTGAACAATCGATATAACCTTGTTCATTTTCCATACCAATGCGAATATAATACAACGTAGGATTATAGCCTTGTTCTTTCAACAAATGTACAGTAACCGAACTATCTACACCTCCCGAAATCAATGCTGCAATTTCCATTTTAAATATCTTCTACTAAAAAATCATCATACATATAACTATCCTCGATAAAATCAGTTAATTCCCTACGTTCTTTTTTCGTAGGTCGTCCACTTCCTTTTGCTCTAAAACCATTATTCTGATTTATTGCATTTAATAGGTTTATTTGTTCGGACGATGTTATATCACTAATACACAAATCTACTAATTTTGCACCAACACGTCCTGTTGGAATACTCAAAACTTTGTATAAAAATAAAACTGGCCCTTTTTTAATACCAATTTCATCGCCAACACTTAATAAAAATGCTGGCTTTACCGCTTTACTCGCAACAAAAACCTTTCCTTTTCGACAAGCATCTGTAGCCGAAGCCCTCGTCTTAAAAAGACGAACTTCCCAAAGGTACTTATCAATTCGGACAGACATATTATTTATTTATTATTATACTGGTTCATAGCGAATTGCATCCCAGAAAGACAAAAACACTTTATAGCATCAATAGCTACAGCGATTTTTTCATCAACAACAACGCGTTCTTCGTCAGGAAAAGTACCCAACACAAAATCAATCTGTCCACCACGTGGAAAATTATTGCCAACGCCAAAACGCAAACGATTATATTCAGAAGTTCCAAGCAACTCTTGAATATTCTTTAATCCATTATGACCTGCATCACTACCCTTTGTTTTCAACCTTATTGTTCCTACAGGTAACGCCAAATCGTCAACCACAACCAACATATTTTCTAACGCTACATGCTCTTTTTGTAGCCAATACCGAATAGCCTGTCCACTAAGATTAACAAATGTCGATGGTTTCAACAAAATTAATTCTTTCCCTTTCAACCGACATTTTGCAATAGCCCCATAACGATTATTCTCAAAAAACACATTGGACGCTTTTGCAAAAGCGTCCAATGTATCAAATCCTATATTATGGCGGGTATGTTCATATTCAGTTCCAATATTCCCCAACCCAACTATCAAATATTTCATTCTTATTAAGCATTTGCTGCAGCAGCTCCACGAGCAGCACGAGTCAATTTAACAGCTGCTACTACAATATTTGGAGAGTTCATTATCTCTACGTTTTCAAACGAAAGATCTTTAACTTGCACAGTTTTTCCTAATCCAACATTTTCTACATTGATAGTTAATACATCAGGGATATTAGTCCACAAACCTTTAACTTTCAATTTACGCATATCTTGTGTCAATTTACCACCAGCACGCACACCAGCTGCAAGTCCTTCTAAACGTACAGGAATTTCTACCACAATAGGTTTTGTTTCTGTAACTTCATAAAAATCAATATGCAAAACATTATCTTTCACTGGATGAAATTGTATTTCTTTCATAATAGCTTTAACTTTTTTATCGCCTATAGTTAAATCTACCACATAAACATTTGGAGTATAAATCAACTTTCTTAAAGCTGAATTTGTTACTTGAAAATGCACATTTTCTTTTCCTCCATACAACACGCAAGGCACACTATCAGTTGCTCTCAATGCTTTCGTTGCTTTCTTCCCAATTGACTCTCTTAAAGTTCCTTCTAATTCAAATACTTTCATTTTTTTAATTTTTTAGTGTTACTCAAAATTTAAACTTCGTTCAAGGACTTTTAATTTCCCATCACACTTGCTTTTCAAAAAGCGTTGCAAAAATACAAAACAAATCAGTAAAAAACAACCCTCTGCATCAACGTATTTTATAAACTTTCATAAAAACAGTATTTTTTTGAAATGTTTTTATACACGGATATTTTTTTATTCTATCAATAGTCTCATCATCCAAATTTCCAATATTTGTATAAAGCACATAGCAATTTTTATCAAAATCAATAGAGGAAAAATGACTCTCATCACTTGTTAAATCAATATTTTTTGAACTTTGAAGTAAAGGGAACGATGTTCCCACATCTTTATAATCTATATTTTCAGAGGAGAAGAATGATTGAACTTTTTCTCTTAATTCATAATATGGGAAGTGAGCAAAAGAAGAATCCCACGACCGAGCTATTTTTTCAGGATAAACAATAAAATTACTTGCAAAAAGTGCACATATCATTATAACTAATACAGATTTCGCAACTATTGGCGACAAGTTTTTTATAAAAAAGTCAGTTATAAAAAGAGAAAAAACAAGCATAAAGAATGCGAAATATCGTGCATTTATAGGATTACGAAAAGGTAATGTACAAATTGCCATTACTAACACAAATATACCGTACAACAACAGCAGAGATTTTTTGTAAACAACCGAATTTCGAGAAGAAATTAAAACAAATAAAAACAAAAGAAAAATAACACCTTGACCGTTTTCGACATATCGAAAAATTTCTACGGCTATATTTCTAAAAAAATCATAAAAACCGACAATTTGCCAATGTTCATACCAAGGAGAAGTCTCATTTGTATTCAGTAAAAAATAACCAGACAAAATCTTTTGAATACACAAAACAAAGAAAACGAAAAAAATAGTAGGCAGATAAATCCAAAAGACAGTTTTTGTTGCCTTCCAAGAAAAATTACCTTGCGAAATAGATAAAACAAAATGATATAAAATAAGTATGCCGGATAAAATCATTCCTCTATCACTCACTGTTGCCAACAAAAAAAGCGAACACATTATTTGCACATTTTTTTTCGCAAACAAACTATTCAAACACCAAACAGAAAATGCCAGTAAAAATAAATCTGGAGTCAATAACAAAATTTGTACAGCAATAGTTGCATTAAATAAAATAAAAAGAAAAGAGAATATTAAGAACTGTTTCGAGAAAAAACGTTTACAAAGCAAATATACTTGATAAACAAACATCAAAGCAAAAGGCAAGTACGCCAAATGCGTTACAAACAGCGAACGACCAAACAGCGACCAAACAACTGCAGTATAAACTTGTGGCAATGTAGCCAATGTCAGATTTATTTCAGGAGGATAAAACAAAGAAGAGAAGTTCGTTTCATACAAAAAGTTTGCAGGAACAGAAATCAATGATACAGAATCCCAAAAAAAACAAGTATCAGTCAATAATAATTTTGCGATGATAACACAAATCATTGCAAGAATAAGAGCGATATTTTCTTTTAAATAAGAACAAAATTTCATATCAGTAAAGGTTATAAGTTGTTTTTACCACCTTAAATTCTGTTCTACGATTTATCTGATCTACAATATCTTTTTGCTCATCAGTAAACAACTCGCAATATTTCTCATCAAGTAAATGTCCTTCTTTCAGGAAACGATATTTTTTTGCTAAAGCCTTTCCTACTTCAACTGGTTTTGACTTACCATAACCTTTTGCCGTCAGACGTTCCGACTCGATACCCGATTTTATTAAAAATTCGACAACAGATTCAGCACGCTTTTCCGACAATTCCATATTAAAGTCATCATCACCTTTCATATCTGTATGAGATGCTATTTCTATAGTTATATTCGGATTATCATTCAACAATTTTACTAAACTTTTCAATGATTTTTCTGAAGAAGCAGTCAAATTCCATTTTCCAAATTCATAGAAAATATCATCTATCTGTATTGGTTTTGATATTGATGCCAACTCAAATTCGTACTTAAAAGATTTACTATCTGTTAAACTATCTGTCGATAATTTGAACGATTGATTCAGGTAACCTCTACTTGATGCAAGCATTACATATTGCTCATTTTTATCTAAAAGAATCCGATACGAGCCATCTTTTTTAACACGTTGCTTCACATTCGTTCCATTATTACCTATCAATTTCACAACCGCATCAGGCAGAATCTCTCCATCTTGATCAACTACAGTTCCTTCTATCGAAAGAACAACTTCAGGAAGTAGGAAACTCCAAATCTTGTCGTAACCTTTACTTTGTTTACGATTTGACGAGAAAAAACCATTTTCTTGCTCAAACGCAAATGTAATACCAAAATCATCGGCATTAGAATTTATAGGTATTCCCATATTTTTTACTTGCCAACGAAATATACTATCTTGATCTGCCTTAAAAACATCCAATCCACCAAACCCTGAATGTCCATTCGACGAGAAATAAAGATTACCTTTAGCATCAAATGAGGGGAACATTTCATCGCCTTCTGTATTGATATTTTCTCCTAAATTCTCCGGCATTGCATAAGAATCGTCCGCCTTTATTTCACTTCTCCAAATATCCTTCCCTCCAAAGCCATTAGCATTATCCGACACAAAATAAAGATATTTACCATCGGGTGAAAGAGCTGGATGAGCTGTGGATATACTACTATCGTTGAACAAAGCCACCTTAATAGGCGAAGACCATTGAGCACCAGATCGAACAGATTTATAGATCTCAGCCCCAAGACTTGAACCTTTCACCGATCGACAACGTGTAAAATAAATAGTTTTTCCATCCATAGAAAAACAACAAGCTCCTTCATCGTCAGCAGTATTAAAATCACCTTCAAATAGTTGCAATTCTTCCCACTTACCAGAAGCATTCTTCTTTGTAAACAAAAAATTATTATTAGGCAACCCTGTTATTGCACTATTTTTTTTATTTATTTTATTATCACGATTTGTTGTAATAACCAACGACTCAAAATTTTTTCCAACAAAAACAGGGCAAAACTCTGAATTCTTTCTTGAATTTAAAAACGAGGCTTGCTTAACAACATAACGTGTCGGATTTTTCTTCCACTCTTCAATTTGTTCACATGCAAGAATCGCAGTTTTTACTAACTCACTTTCAGGATTTGCTTTTAAGTATAGTTTATAGTTTTTCAAAGCCTCCGAATATTGTCCATTTTTATGCAAAACTTGAGCATAACGTAAATACACTTCTGGATCTTTATATTTGCTACTAATTGCTCTTGCGTAAGCCCGAATAGCTTTAGAATTATTATTTGACAAACGATAGCATTCTCCCATTTTGAATAAAACAGAAGCTTTCAATGCCTTATCTTTCTTACTTATCGAACGTTGAGTTGTATTATATAATTCTGCAGCGGCATAATACTCTCCTATTTCGCAACGTTTGTCTGCATTTTTTAACCGACTTGATACGCTACACGATGATAAGAAAAATAGAGATAAAAAAAAGATGAGATATTTGCCTTGAATATACATCATATTCTAACGGATGCGATGTTTCAGTATTTCTATTTTATGCACAACTTTGGTTCGCTCTTGCTCCAACCTATAACAATCTGCCAAAATCATTGAAAAATCAAAAGTAGCTCTGATTGCCTCTTTGTCGTTTTTTGTTAGATAATAAACATATTCTCTAACACCTTTTAAGCAAACTTTTATGGAATTTTGCTCACGAAGAGCAATGAAATTTGCAATATTTGTAGCCTCTTCCGCTTCAAACAACAAATTTTCCATAATCATATTCTCATCAGAGAATGAATTATACACACCTTGTTCTTTCGAGCGATAAAGAACTTCATCAGCAGTTAAACTTAAAGCGTGATGTTGTACATCAACATTACCATAATATTGACTCACAACTGAAAAAACACCACGTTCATCAACCATTGGCTTTAAATATGTTCTATTTAAATTATATGCCATTTGCATTTTTCGATGAAGATAAGAGCCGTAATCTTGATATAATGTATCTTTCGTAAAAATGAAATCTTTTTTTAACAAGGTTAATTCTTTTTGTTTTTCTGGCAATAATGTATCAATATATGCAAGGGTTCGTTCGTTTTCGAACAACTGTATTTTCCACTCTAATGTATCAGCCATTCTACGATATTTAACTAACGAAGCATATTCTTGATGTATTGAATCCAAAACTATTTTTGCAGAATTCCATTCGTTGTTTTGAATATGCATATTAGCTTTTTCTAACAAATCAGAAGCCTTGTCCTCATCGCTTTTCGAACAAGCTACAAACAATGAGAAAACAAGTATAATTAAAATGGTCTTTTTCATAACTAACTACATGAATAGTATTCTTTTAATACTTTCTCTGCCAAACATTTATCTTTCTCTAATAAATGTAATCTAATTCCACCAAAAGGAGAAGAGAACATTGGATACATTTGTACAATATTTTCATCACTTAAAAAACACTCTATTCCATTTTTCTTTAAAATATCGTACTCTATATTAGCCAATAGCAGATCAGTATATGTTTTAAATACAATCGTTTTCATTATTACAAATTCATCAAATACGACTTAAAGTCAGAAAAATCTTTTGACATTGGTATCGATTGCTTCTTCCCATTCATAAATGTTTTTATTTTTTCAGGTACTTCCAACGACTGTTCAATGATTGTCTCTACCGTATCTTTGAATTTTATTGGATGTGCAGTTTCTAAAAAGACACCTACTTCATCTTCTGCCAATTGCTCTTTCAATGCCAAATATCCACAAGCACCATGAGGATCTAACAAATATTTATTTGTAGAGAAACATTCTGAAATGCCTTTTCCTATCTCATTATCAGAATAAGCGACACCACTAATTTCTTTACAAATCTCAGCATGACTATCGTTATATAAATTAAGTATACGAGCAAAATTACTTGGATCACCCACATCCATAGCATTCGCAATCGTAGCAACCGAAGGACGAGGCTGATATTTACCCGTTTCTAAATATTGTAAAAATATATCATTTCTGTTATTTGCAGCGATAAATCGATAAATCGGCAAGCCCATCTTTTTTGCAAAAATTCCAGCAGTAATATTCCCAAAGTTTCCACTAGGCACACACATTACAACTTTCTGATGCTTTGCCAACATTTTTTTTAGTTGGGCATAAGCATAAAAGTAATAAAACGATTGTGGAAGAAAACGAGCAACATTTATAGAGTTTGCAGAAGTCAACAATTTTTTATTGTTAATATCGTTATCAAGAAATGCGGTTTTAACCAAGCGCTGACAGTCATCAAATGTCCCATCAACCTCTATCGCTGTGATATTTTTTCCTAATGTAGTAAATTGACATTCTTGAATAGCACTCACTTTCCCTTTCGGATAAAGAACATAAACAGAAATTCCTTCAACACCTAAAAACCCATTAGCGACAGCACTTCCTGTGTCTCCAGATGTTGCTACAAGTACCTTTACATCCGCCAAACCTTGTTTTTTCACAAAGTAACCTAACAACCGCGACATAAATCGTGCACCAACATCTTTAAATGCTAATGTAGGTCCATGAAATAGTTCTAACGTATAAATATTATTCTCAACTTTAACTAATGGAATCTCAAAATTGAGTGTATCATAAACAATTTTTTTCAAATCTTCGGTAGCAACATCTTCTCCGAAAAACGCCTCGGCTACTATAAATGCAATTTCTTGCAAAGAATAGTTTTCTATCTCATCATAAAAAGATGCTGGCAATTTTTTTATGCAATCTGGCATAAAAAGCCCCTTATCACTTGCCAAACCTCTTATTACAGCATCACACAAAGAAACGCCTGATTCTTGTTTATTTGTACTATAATACTTCATTCTATATTTTTCTTTTTACGAAGTCTTGAGAATATTGATTTGTCTTCACAATCAAACCAAACTGTAATTTTCTCATTCTGAAGAATTTCAACTATATATTGTTTGAACACTATCACGCATAAAGCTATGGCAGTACCCATAAAAGCAAATATAAATATAATACTCATTTTGCTCGTCCCTACTGGCTCTATTGGTACAGTAACAGGCTCCAATACCATAAACACAGGAGTATCTTCTTTTACACTAATTCGAGCTTGCTCAAGTTGAGAAGTTAAACTTGCATAAACATCAAAAGCAGCCAACGATTCCTCTTCCAATCGAGTCATCTTGGCTTGTGCCATTGCCGTAGTCAACGATTTATTCGCATCTTGGAAACGTGCAAGTTTCTCTCGTTTTTCATTGTAGTTTATTTCTGCTTCTTGAAAACGTTCCTCAACAAAATCAAGATAATTTTGAGCTTTTTGTGTTTTATATTTTATAATATATTTTTGCAAAAGTTGCTCTGTAGCCGATGTAATTTGAGCAGCAGCAACTGCTTCTGGCATTTTCGATATTATCGAAACGCTATTATTTTTAGGATCAACCGCTATTGTAACAATATTGTTCAACGCAACAGTAGCCCCATACTCAATTTCATTTAAAGGAACATATTCTGGTGTTTTCTTCTCTTCACTAACATTTACAGAACGTTCCATCATTTCATTTCGTAAAGCAATTCGTTTTTTACGCTGTTGAACAGCAAAATAGTTTATCGTCTTTGCTTTTAATCTACGAAACCAAAGAAAACGTTTATAATCTGGTTTAGTTATATAATCATAAATTGTAACATTAGTCGGAAATTTCGACAATGTAATATTCGTCTGTAACAACTCTTTCTTGAAATGCACATTGTTAAATACATTTTTATACAAATCAACGGGTAATGCCGAATTTGAAGAACCCGACAACGCATTTAAATTCACACCTGCCATAGCAGCCAAACCACCCAATGAACCACCTATTTTCAGACCACTTGTACCTTGAGGAACAATAACACTAGTTGCTGCATATTCTTTTTGTGAAAACAAGGCTACAATAACACCACAACAAAAAGAAACAATTATCATTCTTAAAATAAAAAGCCTCTTCTTTTTTATATCAGCAAACAGTTCTTTTAAGCTGAATTCTTTATTTTCCATATTCTCTGCCATATAATTTTAATTATGGATTATTTTGTAAGGGTCACTACTAAAGTTGTCAATACTGTAGCCAAAGAAACAACCGAAGATGTTATACCGACAATTTCTCCTGCTGACATTGAACGACGCTCTTTTTTCAAAGGAACTACAATCTCGCAACCTGGTTGTATTTGAGATGTCAAACGCAACTTTTTCGTTTTTCCATTCATATACACTACATATTTTTTGCATTTAGCAGCTCTTGATTCATAACCACCAGCCAAATCGATATAATGCAAAATAGATTGCCCTTTTATGAATGGAACTGCACTTTGATTCGCAACTGCACCACTTATCTTCACCACACCATTATACAATGGAACAATCACTCTATCTCCTTCTCGTAAAATAAGATCATCTTTTCCTCTTTCATCTTCCATTATTTTTTCAAAATCCAAACCTATAACATACTCACGTTCGTTATCAATAAGTTCGACAAGTGTACTATCATTATTCAAAGCTTTATCTTTCCTTATTTTATCCATAAGAGCCTTTGAGCGAGCAAATTCAGATTCATTCATCTTTCGTACCAACGTACAACCTTTTATATAAGCATTTTTGGTAAATCCACCCGCACGCTTTATCAATGACGAAATAGTTTCATTTTTCGATAATTTTGCATACACACCAGGCAACAAAACTTCTCCTGATATTGTCACATTATCTTGCTCCTTATACCAAGGAGATTGATAGACAAATATTTCATCAAATGGTTCTAAAACAAAATCATCCGCTTCATTATCTTCTAACGAAAAAGAGTAAGTTTTTATAGTTTTATCGTCAACATCTTTCTCTTCGAAACAACGGCGATAAACATCGACTCTTCCTTTATATGCAGATTCTAACATTCCTCCTGCTTGCAACAAAATATCTTCTATATGCATTTGTTTTACAAAAGGATATTCACCAGGATTCTTCACACTTCCACGAATCGTTATGTAATGAGTTTCTTTAGTTGATTGAACAGAAGGGATAAACAGCAAATCATTCTTCTGTAGTGTTACATCAACTATTTTACCTGACAGCAAATCGTCAACATTGAACGATTCTGAATATTTCGTATAATCGTCAGCTTGACGGTACAATATAACATGTTCCCGAAAGGCATCTCCTTTCAACCCTCCAGCAACATCAATAAGGTCCTTAACAGTTTTTATATCCGAACCTATTGCATAAACTCCAGGACGATAAATAGCTCCAGCTATTTCAACCTTATTTTCATAATCAGGCAAAATAGTAGCAATCTCAAGCTCATCGCCATTTTTCAACTCAAATGACTTATAGTCATCTTCTTTTATGGTATAATATTGATGTTTGTCTGCTCCATTGCGACTTAATTGTATATTTTTAGCAAAAGCTTTATCTGCAAATCCTCCAGAAAAACACAACAAATCATCAATGGTTTCGCCCACTTTCATTTCATATTTCATTGGACGTTTTACTGCTCCTGCTATATTAACCATTACATCAAACGTTCCTACTAAAACAACATCGCCATCATTCAATATGACGTCATCATTATTTTTGCCTTTCAACAAATAGTCATAAACGTCTAACGTTTTAAAAATCTTGCCATTGCGAAAAACCTGAATATTTCTCAACGATCCTATTGGCGACACTCCTCCAGCTACATATAATGCATGAAAAACAGACGATAGCGACGAAATAGAATAAGTTCCAGGAGCCGTAACCTCACCAAGAATGTTTACCTGAATACCTCTAAGTTTTCCTAACGAAACTTTCATATATGTATTACCATTCGACGAACTCAAATCTGAATAAACTTTTCCGTAAGCGATTTTCAAACGTCGCGAAGCTTCTTTCATTTTCAATCCACTCAAGGTTATCAAACCTACATTGGGTAAAACAACATCACCTTCAGGCGAAATGACCTGAATCTCGGAAAACTCCGAATTACCCCACACATCAATCACAATTTCATCACCAGGACCAAGAACATAGTCGTCTGGAACAGGGACATTAAGATTAGGAGCAAAATTCAATTGCTTATTCAAAAAAAGATTTTGTCCGAAAATTTTACTAACCTCTTCTCGTGTTTTTTCATCCATCACAATAGGTTGTTCAACAACGACTTGCTCACGCAATCGATTATCAGTATCTACTCGATGCGATTCCATAGCATTAGCATTTTTCATTTTCTGCTCAAGCATTTTCAGGCGTTGTAAAGAAATACCTCGTTGTTCCAAATCCTCCATTATTTCTACTTGTGAATGTCCTGCATCTTTATGATCTTGAAGGATTTTTATCAGTTGAGTATCTGTAATTTGAGCAAAAGCAAACAAACTGAAAAACACAAATACTCCGACACAAAAAGTTCTTCTATTTTTCTTCATATTCATTATATAGTTTAATTCAAAAAATATATTTAATAAACGTGCAAAGATATGAGTTTATTGTAAAACCTTATCGGTTTTTCATTATTTTTGCCAAACAAACACAACAATTTTATGGCTAAAACAAAATCGGTTTTCGTTTGTCAGAAATGCGGAGCAGAATCGGCAAAATGGATTGGAAAATGTCCAGCTTGTGGAGAATGGAATAGTTATTCTGAAGAAATCATTCACAAAGAACAAAATTCGGCATCAAAGATTCCACACAATTATACAGAAAGTGAAAAACAAAAACCCATTCTAATTGAAAATGTTATTGCAACAAACGAGAAAAGAACCGATACGACATCAACTGAATTTAACAGAGTGCTTGGAGGAGGATTAGTTGCAGGATCGTTAGTACTAATCGGAGGAGAGCCAGGTATTGGGAAATCAACATTGGTATTGCAAATAGCATTAAGAATGAAAGATAGAAAAATCCTTTATGTTTCAGGTGAAGAAAGCACCAATCAAATAAAGATGCGTTCGGAGCGAATACAAAAACCTGAATCGGAATGCTACGTTGTAAGCGAAACTTCCCTCGAACATATTTTTACTCACATCAAAAACATAAAACCTGATATTGTTATCGTAGATTCGATACAAACAATATCGACCGAGACAGTTGACTCTTCGCCAGGAAGCATCACACAAGTACGCGAATGTGCCATTGCACTACTTCGTTTTGCAAAAGAAACAAATATCCCCGTTTTGCTAATTGGACATATCAATAAAGATGGAAACATTGCCGGTCCGAAAGTTTTAGAACACATCGTTGACACCGTTCTTCAATTCGAAGGCGACAGACACTACATGTATCGCATTTTACGAGCCAACAAAAATCGCTTTGGCAGTACCGACGAATTAGCCATTTTCGAAATGAACAATTATGGTTTACGCGAAGTATTAAACCCTTCGGAATTACTTTTATCGCATTCGCAAGATGCATTAAGCGGGATTGCTGTTTCGGCTGCGATTGAAGGCGTACGACCATTTTTAATAGAAGTCCAAGCATTAGTAAGCACTGCTGCCTATGGAACTCCACAGCGTTCTTCGACAGGATTTGACGCTCGACGACTGAATATGCTTTTGGCCGTTATCGAAAAACGAGCAGGATTCAAATTAGCCCAAAAAGATGTTTTTATAAACATCGCTGGCGGATTGAAAGTAAACGACCCCGGCATTGATTTGTCAATACTTTCAGCAGTTCTATCTTCAAATCTCGATATTGCGATAGAAAAATCTATTTGTATGGCTGGCGAAGTCGGATTGTCGGGAGAGATTCGCCCTATTTCACGTATCGAACAACGAATCAAAGAAGCCGAAAAACTCGGTTTTAAAAAGATTATTATCCCTGAATATAATTTCAAACAATTAGTAAAAAAAGATGGCGAAATAGAAATTGTCCATGTTAAAAGAATAGAAGATGCGTTCAGATGTTTATTCGGATAAATTTTGTTTTGCCCCGTTTTTTTTTCTTTGTATTTTTGTGCGATTTTTAAAAACTATTAAAACATTATATCAATGGCAAAAAGTGCATTACAAGTAGCTCGTGCTGCTTATCAACCAAAGTTACCAAAAGCATTGCAAGGTGCGGTAGCTGTGAAAGAAGGTGAACCTACTCAATCTGTAGCAAACCAAGAAGAAATCAAACAATTGTTTCCTAACACTTACGGGATGCCTATCGTTACGTTTGAAGTGGCAGACAAAAAAGCTGAACTTCCTGCAATGAACGTAGGTGTTATTCTTTCGGGTGGACAAGCTCCTGGAGGACACAACGTAATTTCAGGTCTTTTCGACGGATTGAAGTCGTTCAACAAGGATTGTAAATTATACGGATTTTTGGGAGGACCTAGCGGTTTAACCGACCACAAATACATCGACCTAACTGCCGATATTATTGACGAATATCGCAACACTGGAGGTTTCGACATCATCGGTTCTGGTCGTACGAAATTGGAAGAAACTGAACAATTCGACAAAGGAATTGAAATCTGCAACAAACTTGGAATCAAAGCCTTGGTAATTATTGGTGGGGACGATTCGAACACAAATGCTTGTGTTTTGGCAGAATATTACTTGCAAAAAAACACAGGCATTCAAGTTATTGGTTGTCCAAAAACTATCGATGGTGACTTAAAAAATGATATGATCGAAACTTCATTCGGATTCGACACTGCTTGTAAGGTTTATTCTGAAGTGATTGGCAACATTATGCGCGATGCTAACTCGGCTAAAAAATATTGGCACTTCATCAAATTGATGGGACGCTCGGCTTCACACATCGCACTTGAATGTGGCTTGCAAACTCAACCAAACATCTGCATTGTTTCAGAAGAAGTTGAAGCTAAAAAAATGACACTCGGACAAATCGTAAATGACATTGCCGATACGGTTGCCGCTCGTGCTGCTGACGGTAAAAACTTTGGTGTAGTTTTGATTCCTGAAGGCTTAATTGAATTCATCCCTGAAATGAAAGTGTTGATTGCCGAGCTCAACGACCTTTTGGCTCACGAAAGCGACGTACAAAAAGCTTTGCAAGGGCTTACTCCTACAAGTGCAGCTGTTTATGCATCGCTTCCTGAAGCTATTGCTAAACAATTGACACTCGACCGCGACCCTCATGGTAACGTACAAGTTTCGCTCATCGAAACTGAAAAATTGCTTATCGAGATGGTTAAAACTCGCTTGGCTGCAATGAAGGCAGAAGGCAAGTTTGTAGGCAAATTCTCTGGACTTGGACATTTCTTCGGTTACGAAGGACGTTGTGCTGCTCCATCGAACTTCGATGCCGACTACTGCTACTCGCTTGGATTCAATGCTGCGCAACTTATTGCAAGCGGAAAAACTGGTTATATGTCACTTATCCGCAACACTACAGCTCCTGCTTCGGAATGGATTGCTGGTGGTGTACCTGTTACGATGATGATGAACATGGAACGTCGCCATGGCGAAATGAAACCTGTAATCCGAAAAGCATTGGTGGAATTGGACGGAGCTCCTTTCAAAGCCTTGGTAGCAAACCGTGCTACTTGGGCTAAAGAAACTGCATACGTTTACCCTGGGCCTATCCAATACTTTGGACCATCGGAAGTGTGCGACCAACCAACCAAAACTCTTGCGTTGGAACAACAAGCAAAATAATATCTTTTATTATAACGACAAGGAAAGAGCGAGGGAAAAATATCCCCTCGCTCTTTTTTGGATAAAGTCTTTTCTTACCTACTCGCAATCTATCTTCCTTTTTTAAAGTTGAGTATAAAAAATTTTACCTATCAAACCTGATTATAGCAAAATTTTTCGCTAAAATTTTCATATTTGCAATATGAAAATTACATTTGCAAATGTATAAACATATTATAAAGCCCATCGCCTCCAACAGCACGGACGAAGGCCGCGCCAAGAACCGCAGAGTAGAATTCATCAAGAAGTGAGTGCAGAGTGAAACTTGCTTCGACTCTGCCGAACGCCGCCGATGAATTGAGAAACAGTTTGTAAAAAAGTAACATTATGAAAAAGATAATCATTACCCTTTTCGCCCTAGCGATGATGCTTCCCGCCAGGGCCCAGATGACCCCCGAAGCCGTGATGGGCATGACGCCTGATTTGCCATCCACCGCAGCCCTCCTCAATTACTGGAAAAATATTAACGACCCGTTTCATAATGAATATCCCAATTCAGACCTCTTGAACGAGTTCATGGAAGCCTGGAATGCCGCCAATGATGAGATTCAGGACATGCAGGAAAAGACCCTCGCACCAGGCATGAAGAAAAATGCGATGGCCGGATTAGTTGCCGGAACAAACAAAACGGCAGGCGAGGTTGCCAATATGAGCGAGACGGAGGCAAAAGCCCTTGCCATGTCCTCCATGCAGAGACGCCTATCCAGCATGGGTCTCAGCCAGGCCGATTTTGCAAATCTCCAGAGAAGCGATCTCTCGGATGAAGAGGCCAAGGCAATGGCCAGCAAGGTGATGGCCAAACAAACCGGCGGGCTCACGGCAAAGGACATCGAGGCCATGTCCCACATGAGCGACGAAGAGCGTGCCGCCTTCATGCAGGAATCCGGCCTGGGAGAATCCATAACCGCCAAGATGAATGCCGACAAAGGCAAACGCGCCTCGTCCCAGAAGCAGTATCAGCTGGTTACGGAATTGATTTCTCTTGGTCAAAAGGAGCATAGCCTCCAGCAGAAGGCCATCGGGATGATTGAATCGGCCAGGAAGGAAGGCGTGGCCCTGTTTGACAGGAAGTACCGGAAGGCGGACTCGGAGTACCGCGAAGAAATTGGCTGGGCTGCGGTGGAACTGGAAAATGCTATCGGCGAAGCGGCGTATAATGCCGCCCTGGCGCGCCTGAATGCAGCCCAATCTGCATGGTTCAATAACATGAGCCGTTTCTACGCAGAGTACATCCCCATGTACCGCGATGCCGTTGCCGGCGCCATGGACTGCTGCCGCGCTCAGCTCCTACCTGTCAAGAGACAACACAAGGAGGTGATGGAAAAGCTCTACGCCCTTACCCAAAGTGCAGAATACGCACTCTCCGACTCCGTCCCCTTTGAAGCTTCATACATGTACTTTGAGCTCTCCGAAAAAATTACGGAATTCGAACTGGAAGATGAACTATATAAAGAATAACAGCATGAAAAAAGTATTCGCACTCATCGCCGTAGCAGCTATGATGCTTAAAACGGTTTTATAATTTATGCCCAAAATATCCATTCGATTTTATAATGACCGAGAGGTGCGAGCTGTTTGGGATGAGGAAAATTCCAAATGGTGGTTTTCTGTGCTCGATATCGTCGGGGTGCTGAACGACCAAGACGACTACCAGAAAAACCGCAACTACTGGAAATATCTCAAAACAAAGCTCAAAGGCGAGAATAGTGAAGTGGTTAGTGACACTAACCAGTTGAAATTGCTTGCGCTTAACTTTATTTCGTAAACTCAAGGTTACGCCAAATACCTAATATTAGCGGGAAACGGTTAAGTTTCACGCTTTTTTTGTGTCTGTAGGCAAGTGAAATTTTTTATTATTTTATATTGTTTAATTTTAAATTTTATGTTTATGAAAAAAGTAAATTTAATTTTCGCGGTAATGCTTTTTGCTGCTTTGAGTTTGGGATTCACATCGTGCGACAATGATAATGAACCTAAAATTCCCAAAATAAAGTATAAATATGTAGATTGGGGGTTGAGTGTAAAATGGGCAACATGTAACATAGGAGCGTCCTCTCCTGAGGAATATGGTTATTATTTTGCTTGGGGCGAAGTAGAACCACAGAGAAGGCTGACTACTACTACGCCAACATCTGTACATTTGGTCAAACTATTCGCGGGGTAAGAGAATAAGGGGAATAAAAACTTTAAAAAAAAGGAATCTCGTTTGGAGGTTCCTTTTTTTTTATTTTGAGCGGAAAACGGGACTCAAACCCGCGACCCCCAGCTTGGAAGGCTAGTGCTCTATCGACTGAGCTATTTCCGCAATATTTGTGGGCAGTGATGGATTCGAACCACCGAAGTCGAAAGACAGCTGAGTTACAGTCAGCCCCATTTGGCCACTCTGGTAACTGCCCTTGCCAAAAGTGTTGCAAAAATAATACTATTTTTCGGTTTCTGCAAAATTATAAACCATTTTAATTGCAGTAATAGCTCCTTCAATGCCTTTGTTCCCTAAACGCCCGCCTGCACGTTCCAAGGCTTGCTGCATAGTTTTCGTTGTCAAAACACTAAAAACGATAGGAGCAACAGCTTCCGCATTCAACAACGTAATACCATTAGTTACACCTTGACAAACATAATCAAAGTGAGGCGTATCGCCTTGTACCACACAGCCGATAACAATAATTGCATCGTAAATGCGTTTTTGCTGTAATTTAGCTGCTGCATAAGTCAGCTCAAAAGTTCCCGGAACGTGAAACACGTCTATATGCTCCTTTTTTGCACCATTTTCACACAACGCATCAAAGGCTCCTTCCTGCAAAGCATACGTCACATTAGAATTCCAATCAGCCACTACAATTGCAAATCGTTTGCTTGCCACAAACTCTTTTTCTGGCATTGCATCTTTATTATATTCCGAAAGATTCTGATATTTTGTTGCCATTTCAAAAAAAATTAAAAAAGCCACCTCATCACTGAGATGGCTATATTAAGAAACATTTTTATCAACTATTGTTGTAACACTTTTGCTCGCTCTATATATTTTTCAATATCAGCTGCTTGCATACTTTTGAAGTATTTGTCTTTTATCAAAGTATAATTTTCAATTGCTTTCGAATAATTACCCTCTTTCTCATAAATAAGAGCAGCTTTTTTCAAATAAAGAGGAGCCGTCAAATCGTTTTCTACTTTTATCGCTTTTTCGTAATATTTTAATGCCGATTTATAGTCGCCTAATTGAACATAACAATCGCCCGCCAAACCAACAGTAGCAGGAGCTAAATTTGGAGAATCAAAATCTACTTTTTTCAAACAAGCAATTGCTTCTTCGTATTGTGCTAAACGATAGTTACATACACCAGCATAAGCCAATGCGAGATTTGAGGTTTTTGTCATTTTATACGCTTTGGCAATGTTTTCAAATCCTAAAAACTCATCTGTACCATCACCTTTCAACGCCAATTGGAAAGAATCTTTTGCAAAATACTCCTGACAAATAGCAATTTTTCTTTCAGCTTCACTCTCGCGAGGAGTAATATACCAAGCCTTGAAAGCCAATACCAACAACACTAATAGTACAACACTACCTAACACATACAAAATTTGATTTCTATGCTTTTCGATAAAAACTTCCGATGCACTCAACGCTTCTTCAACATTTTTAAGCTCTTGATCTTGATTTTTGTTTTTCTTTGTTGACATAATTTTTCTTTAAATTTTCACTTTTGCAAAAGTAATGTTTTTTTATAAACAAAAATCTAATACTCCGTTTTTTTCATTATTTCTGTGATGAATAATAGCAAAAATCGGTTATCCGAAGTCCAACAATCTAAATATTAGTTACCTTTGCAAGTATTAAAACTAAAACACAAAAAGAAAATGTCGATACACACAAACGAAGATACTCGAAAAGTTACCACACATCGCCTATTTGAGATGAAACAACGAGGCGAGAAAATCAGTATGCTAACTGCCTACGACTATACCATGGCAAATATGATTGATACGGCAGGCATTGACGTCATTCTTGTAGGCGACTCTGCTTCGAACGTAATGGCGGGTAATGTCACAACATTGCCCATCACACTCGACCAAATGATTTATCATGGCAAATCGGTTGTACGCGGAGTAAATCGTGCATTAGTGGTAGTAGATATGCCTTTTGGAACCTACCAAACAGGCGAGATAGAAGCCGTTCAAAACGCTATCAAAATAATGAAAATAACACATGCCGATGCATTGAAGTTAGAAGGAGGAATTGAAATTATTGATGCTATAAAACGTATTATCGATGCAGGTATTCCTATTATGGGACATTTAGGATTGATGCCACAATCAATTAACAAATACGGCACTTATACCGTCAGAGCAAAAGAAGAGGCAGAAGCCGAAAAACTTATAAAAGATGCTCACGCACTTGAAGATGTTGGTTGCTTTGCCATTGTTTTAGAGAAAATCCCCGCTTCACTTGCCGAACGCGTTGCCAAAGAGGTAAAAATACCAATCATTGGGATAGGGGCTGGTGGTGCTGTTGACGGGCAAGTTCTTGTTTGTACTGATATGTTGGGAATGACTAACGGATTCTCACCTCGTTTTTTGCGACGCTATGCCAATTTAAACGAAATAATTACCAACGCTGTAAAAAACTATATTTCAGATGTAAAATCAGAAAATTTCCCAAACGAAAACGAACAATACTAATAACAGCATGAGCATCAACAGACAATTAAACGATTCCGAAATTGTAGAGTTAAAAAAACTTTACAAGGAACTTCTGTTGTCTGGATTGAAAGTTGAACGCAAAAAACGAAAAATACTTCAACAAATAACAAACGAATGGGCAACATCTCTCGATGAAGAATTAGAAACACACCCCATCATAAGGATTTTCCGTACGATGATCATTGTTCAAAAAGAGATAGGATTAGGACAAGCGGCATTGTTGAGTATTTTGCTGTATCAAGCAGTAAACAAAAACATCGTAGATGAAAAAACGATAAAAGAACTTTTTGGTGAAAATACTTTAACCATTATCAGCGGATTAAACAAAGTTTACGATTTGTACAATCGCAATGCTGTTGTCGAATCTGAAAATTTCAGAAAGCTTCTGCTCTCTTTCGCTGAAAATCTTCAAGTGATATTAATCATTCTTGCCGAACGACTAAACACAATGCGTTCGCTTACGGAATATTCCACCGAACAACAAGAAAAAATTGCTTACGAAGCGTCGTACCTATACGCACCATTAGCTCATCGCATCGGTCTTTACGGAATTAAAACAGAGTTAGAAGATTTATCATTAAAATACACTGCAAGAGACACTTACAAAGAAATTGCAAAAAAATTAAACGAAACCAAACGCTCTCGAGATCAATACATTGTAGAGTTTATCGAACCTGTAAAAAAACGCTTGCAAGAGGCAGGATTTAAATTCGACATTAAAGGTCGTACAAAATCGATTTACTCCATTTGGAACAAAATAAAAAAACAAAATACCTCGTTCGAAAATATTTACGATTTGTTTGCTATTCGCATCATAATAGATTGCCCGCTTGAGCAAGAGAAATCGGAATGTTGGCAAGTGTATTCTATCATAACAGACATGTATACCCCAAATCCAAAACGTTTGCGTGATTGGCTTTCTATACCTAAACTAAATGGCTACGAATCTTTGCACATAACCGTTATGGGACCCAACGGCAAATGGGTTGAAGTGCAAATCCGCACACGACGTATGGACGAAATAGCAGAAAAAGGATTAGCTGCACATTGGAAATATAAGGGTATCAAAGAAGAGCAAGGAATGGACGAATGGCTAAAAAATATTCGTGAAATTCTCGAAAATCCAAGTTTGAATGCTATTGACTATATGGACAATTTCAAGTTGGATTTGTACAACGAAGAAGTGTTTGTCTTTACTCCAAAAGGCGATTTACAGAAACTCAGAAAAGGTGCTACATTGCTCGACTTTGCTTACAATATTCACTCCAACATTGGTGATAGATGCGTAGGTGGGATCGTCAATGGGAAGCACGTTCAGTTGAAATACATACTCAAAAACGGCGACCAAGTAGAAGTTTTGACATCCTCTACACAAAAACCTAAAATTGATTGGCTGAATATTGTAACCACTTCTAAATCAAAAAACAGAATTAAACAATCGCTCAAAGAAATAGAATACAAAGAGGCAGAAAACGGAAAAGAAATGCTTCTTCGCCGTCTAAAAAATTGGAAAATAGAATACGATGAAACTGAAATTGTACGCTTGGCAAAAAAATTAGGATTCAAAACAATTTCCATTTTTTATCAAGCTATCACTAATGAGCGAGTTAACCTTTCAGAACTTCGCACACTATTGTCCGAACCAGAACAACGAGAAAATACAGAGCAACGTAGTGCCGAAAATTACTCACACCAAACTGAATTAGAACGAATAACATCAACAGCCTCAAGCGATGTTTTAGTCATTGATCAAAACTTAAAAAACATCAATTATTCATTAGCAAAATGCTGTAACCCGATTTATGGAGATGAAGTTTTTGGTTTTGTAACCGTCAATGGAGGAATAAAAATCCATCGAAAAAATTGTCCCAATGCTCCGCAAATGATTTCACGTTTTGGTTATCGCATTGTAGAGGCACGTTGGTCAGGAAGAAGTGGGCAACAATATCCTATCACGCTACGGATTGTTGGACACGACGATATTGGTATCGTTACAAACATTACTTCTGTTATTTCCAAAGAGTTAAATATAAATATGCGTTCTATATCTGTTGATTCTAATGACGGGCTGTTTCAAGGTTCAATTTCAATTCTCATCAACGATTTAAATGCATTAGAATTACTCATTAAAAAAATTAAAAACATAAAAGGTGTTAAACAAGTTACACGAGAATAAATATGACACTCTATCCACAATTAATTATTGATGCACTAAAAAATGTGCGTTATCCGGGTTCAGGGCAAGATATTGTTTCTGCAGGAATTTTAGAAGACGATATTCGCATTGACGGCAATAAAGTTTCGTTTTCGTTACTTTTAAAACCAAACGACCCCTTTGCTAAATCACTTGTAAAGGCTTGCGAGCAAACTATTCTTACATTTATCGATAAGAACATTAATATAAAAGGAAATATTGCAATAAAAAACATAACACCTATTGTTACAAAAAAAGAATCATCTCTAAAAAATGTAAAAAACATTATTGCTGTTGCTTCGGGTAAAGGCGGAGTTGGAAAGTCAACTGTTTCTGCTAATTTGGCTATTGCGTTAGCACAAATGGGTTACAAAGTTGGATTGCTTGATGCAGATATTTTCGGTCCTTCTATTCCAAAAATGTTTGCTATAGAAGATGCACGCCCTGTAGCAGTAGAAGTTGATGGACGACAATTGATAAAACCCATTGAGCAATACGGGATAAAGATTCTTTCTATTGGTTTTTTTGTTGATCCTGACAATGCTTTAATTTGGCGTGGAGGTATGGCAAGCAATGCTTTAAAACAACTTATCACTGAAGCTGATTGGGGAGATTTAGATTACTTCGTTGTAGATATGCCTCCGGGAACAAGCGACATACATCTGACTATAGTACAACTATTACAAATAACAGGAAGCGTCATCGTAAGCACACCACAAGAGATAGCTTTAGCCGATGCACGAAAAGGGATTCAAATGTTTACCACCGAAAAAATAAATATTCCTATTATCGGATTAGTAGAAAATATGGCGTGGTTTACACCTGCAGAATTACCTGAGAACAAGTATTTTATTTTTGGGAAAGATGGCGTAAAAAATTTAGCAAAAAAAATGAACACAACACTTTTGGCACAAATACCTATCGTGCAAAGCATTTGTGAAAGCGGAGACTACGGAGCTCCCGCTGCCATAAATGAGAACTCCCTAACAGGAATGGCTTTTAAGAATTTAGCACAAAACGTTATTAACGAAATAGAAAAACTAAAAAAATAAACGATTATGAGAATTGGAATTATTGGTGCAGGAAACATTGGTAGTGCTATCGTAAACGGATTGGCCAATAGTACATCTATAAAAAACAGCGATTTATATATTAGCGATTTATCGCAATCGAGACTTCAAGAGTTAAAAGACAGAAACAAGGGTATAAACACGCTTTTATCAAATGTAGAATTAATTAAACAAACCGATATTATAATTTTAGCCGTTAAACCTTGGATTGTAGAAAGCATTGTCAATGAAATAAAAAAACATATTGACTACAAAAAACAACTTATTGTTTCGGTAGCAGCTGGTGTTGATTTTTCTCAACTCTCAACATTGTTTCTTAACAACAAAAAAGAAATTCCTACTCTATTTCGAATGATACCGAATACGGCTATTGCTATCAACAAAGGTGTATTAACCCTATCGCACAACAACGCAACCAACGAGCAATTAGAACTTGTAGAAACTCTTTTCAATGAAATGGGCGATGTTTTTATAGTTGGCGAAAATCAACTAAACGCATTTATGTCGCTATCAAGTTGTGGTATTGCTTACGCATTTCGCTATATTCGTGCGGCTGTAGAAGGTGCGGTAGAAATGGGCATCAATGCCGAAGTAGCACAAAAAGTTGTTTTACAAACGCTTGTTGGAGCTGCAGAATTACTCAATGCAAATTCTTCTCACCCCGAAGCCGAGATTGATAAAGTAACAACTCCGGGCGGTATTACAATAAAAGGGCTGAACGAGATGGAAGCCTACGGATTTTCTAATTCCGTAATAAAAGGACTAAAAGCAAGTTTAATAAAATAAATAAAAAAAGGAGAACATGTTCTCCTTTTTTTATAATCTATCGTTTCAAAATTACTTACGATGCGAACCTGCCATATAATGATTGGTTAGTTTTTTGTCTAAAAATACCTTTTTAGTATCATTCTTTTTAGATTTTACAGAAAGTATTTCTTCATCATTTCCATATTTAATAGTTAAGGACCAAATTGTTTCCCCATCTTTATTAATATAACTATACGTTTCCGAAGTTTCTGTTTCTGTACATACAGCAATAAGTCCGTTGTGGAAATATTCAGAATAAACAACATCATCGTATATAGCAGGAATTTTCAAATCACCTTTTGTGTCAATAAATCCAATTTTATCATTTATTTCAACCAAAGCCATACCTTCACAGAAAGAATATGCATCATCGAACATTGGTTGGATTTTCATATCACCTTTTTTGTTGATAAAACCCCATTTCCCATTCATCTCTACAGGAGCCAAACCGTCTTCAAAGAAATAATATACATCGTCATACATTGCAGGGATTTCCATTTCTCCTTTCTTATTGATAAAGCCACATTTGCTACCCATTTCATAGGTAGCCAATCCATCAGAAAACCTTGAGACATAATCATACGTAAGCGGAATTACTTGCTCTGCTTTCTTATTTATAAAGCCATATTTATCATCAATACGAACTCGTGCTAATTCTTCTGAAAAATCACCGATTCCATCATACATAGCCAACTTCATAGCAGAAATTTCCACTTCTCCTTTTTTGTTGATAAAACCAACACCATCTGCTATTTCATCGTAATACATCGCCAAATCATTAGAAAAATAATTTACTTCTTCGTACATTGGCGAAATTTTAAAATCAGCCGAAGCATCTACAAATCCATAAACTTCTCCATCGTAAGTTGCTATTGCCAAGCCACAATAATGATGGTCTGCATAAGCAAAAGAACCTTTTTGATTCCCATTTTTATCGATGTATGAATAAGCATATTCATCGGTATTTTCATTGTAGGTAGCAACAGGAGCTACTCCATTCGAAAACGTACCAACCACATCGTATACAGGCTGAATAGCCCATTCTCCTTTCGAATCGATGTATCCATATTTCACTTCTCCACTTTCTTTATTATACGAAAATGCAGGCCAAAGCTTTGTTTTATCGGTTAATGGCGATTGTTCCGATTCACACGAAGTAAGTATTCCTCCTACAAGTGCGACACTCAAAAGAGTGTTAAAAAATACTTTTTTCATAAATGTTTGTATTTGAATTGTTTTTAAATTATTACTATCTGCAAATATATAATAAAATATAATATATGCGGTAATCTTTTAATTTAACTTAATAAATTAGGTTTTTAATATGCGGTTTCAAGAAGAAACAATCTTCTCTACTTTTGTAATAAAATAAAAAAACATGCTTTCAAACACACAAAACGCTCAATTGTCAGAATTAGGGAAACGCATAAAAGATCTACGTATAGCCAAAGGCTACAGCAGTTCGGAAGCTTTCGCTTACGACCACAACCTCAATCGTGTAAGTTATTGGCGAATGGAGCATGGTTGCAATCTCACTTTTACATCTTTGTTAAAAATCCTTGATATTCATAAGATTTCACTTTCCGATTTTTTTAAGGACTTTTAATTCTCTTTTCTAAACGACTCAACATTTTCATCGCAAAAAAATCGTACTTTTGCGAAAAAATTTTACAAAAGATGAGAAAAATAACATTCCTATTTGTTGCCATAATGGCAATAGCAAGTCTAAATGCTCAAAAAAATGCTACATACGTAGCTTACATCGAACAATACAGCGAAATAGCGATGGTAGAACAAGCTCGCCATCAAATTCCTGCAAGTATCACTCTCGCACAAGCATTACTTGAATCAGGAGCGGGCAAAAGTCAATTAGCACAAGAAAGTAATAATCATTTCGGCATAAAATGTCATTCGAATTGGGAAGGCGAAAAAGTCTATCACGACGACGATAAAAAAGGAGAATGTTTCCGAAAATATAACAAAGTGATCGAATCATACGAAGATCACTCTGCATTTTTGAAACGCGATCGCTATCAAACACTTTTTACTTATAAAATAACCGATTACAAATCATGGGCTTACGGATTGAAAGCCGCAGGTTACGCTACAGACCCAAAATATCCTTCAAAACTTATAAAAATAATTGAAGATTACGAATTGTATCACTTTGACGATCCTCAAAAAGTAGCACTTGTTGCTCAAAATTTCGATAAAGATGTCGAAGAACGCATCGTGCGTCAACAAGAATCTAAAAATGAGGATATTAATATTGCAACAATGTCGTTCAGCGAACGCAATATGTACCCTATTCACGAAGTAAAGAAGACGAATGGAGTAAAATTTGTTATTGCTCGACAAAACGACACCTACGAAAACATTGCTCAAGAGTTTGGCATTACAAAAGGTGAGCTTATCCGCTACAATGACTTACCAAAAGACTCTGTCATTTGTGCAGGAATGCAGCTTTACGTTCAACCTAAGCAATCAGAGTCAAAGACAAAAATCTATACACACGTCATCGATTATGGCGAATCAATGCATAGCATTTCGCAACGATATGGCATAAAAATGCGTAAGTTGTATAAACTTAACAATCTAAAAAGATGGGTGCCTGCAGAATATGGCAGAACATTGAAATTGAGATAATTGATGCGTAGATTTTTTCTTTCGATAGCAGTTCTTCTGTGTTCTGCCAACTTATTTGCCAAAATACAATTATCGGATAGTGCAAAAATTAGTATTTTGACTTGCGAGCCAAGTTACGATGCCGTATATACCTATTTCGGGCACACTGCCATTCGCATTCAAGACACAAGCAACAAGATAGATTGGGTTTTTAATTATGGAGTCTTCTCGTTCGATCAGCCCTATTTCATTCCAAGATTCATAAAAGGTGCTACAGATTACGAATTAGGTATTTCGTACACAACAACATTTTTGAATAATTACAAACAACGAGGATCCACCGTTTTCGAGCAAACGTTGAATTTAACCGCAGACGAAAAGCAAAAACTATGGAATGCGCTAATGCTTAATTACGAACCCGAAAACAGAACGTATCGCTACAATTTCGTATTCGACAATTGTGCTACACGTCCTTGTACAATGTTGGCTCTTTGTTGTGAAGGAGAATTAGTCTATGGCGGTTTTTTGAAAAAGACAACTTACAGAAAACTTGTAGAAGAACACGTTGGTAGCGACTCGTGGTTAAAGTTTGGTATTGATTTGGTATTTGGTACCGATGCCGATCAACCAATAGGACTAAACAACGAAGATTTGTTTTTGCCAACACATGTGAGACAAAAAATCAAAAAAGCAGTAATTGTAAACGAAAACGTGATTCGTCCTATTCTACTATCAGAACAAACCTACAACGCTCCACAAAAAGAAAGAAAAACTCTTCCAAACATCTTTAAACCAATTTTCGTTTGCTCGTTTTTATTACTAATCTCGTTACTAATATTTAGCATTGAAAAAAGAAATAAACAACATGCATATTGGTTTGATGCAATCGTTTATTCGATAGCTGGGATTGCAGGCGTTGTGATTGCTTATTTGATGTTTTTATCTGACCATCCGTTGGTTGCCAACAATTGGAATTTGCTTTGGACAAATCCGCTTAATCTCATTTTCGGCATTATAGTTTTAAAAAAATCTATTAGAAAATATTTAATTTATTATCAATATCTTAATTGCATTTTACTTGTCGTTGCATTACTTTTATTTATAACAAAAGTACAAATCTTGAATATTGCATTTATGCCACTAATCACGTTGCTACTGATACGAACAATATTATTCATCGGCAACAATAAAAAATCTATTACCGAATGAAAAAATATTTTCTTTTGATCATTTTTATTCTCAATATTTCCTTTTTATATGCCGAAAATCAGTTCGAGAAACAATCGCCAAAACTTGTATTGAACCTCGTTGTTGATGGCATTCAAACTGAACATATTGCTACACTTTGGAACTATTTTGACGACAGGGGGCTAAAACGCATTTTTCAGAATGGTATGGTTTTTACCAACCAACGTTTTAATTATTATTCAGGCGGAAGTGCCTCCGACATGGCTACATTTGCAACAGGAACGACTCCAAATTTTCACGGAATTATTGGCAATCGTTTTTTTCAGAAAAAGACAAAAGAGACGCTCTCTATTGTATCCGACGAGCGTTATGTTGGCATTGGCACACAAGACGGCTTTTCGCCAGAAAACCTATACGCATCAACCGTCAGCGATGAATTGAAATTAGTAACCAACAGCAAAGCAAAAGTTTTTGCACTTGCCTTCGATGCCGAAGACGCCATTGCGTTAGGTGGGCGAGCTGCTGACGCTGCTATTTGGATTGACAACCAGTTCGGGAAACTTGCCACATCGAGCTACTACAACAACGGATTGCCTGCGTGGTGCAACACTGCAAACATCGATGGCACAATGGAGCAACTTCTCAATTTCAATTGGACCCCGCTGTTTTCGTCTTTCACCTACAACTACCCTGCTGCCAACGAAACAAACAAAAGCATTGCTTTCGAACACAAAGCAAGCGATTTCAAAAACTACGACGATGTTGTAAAAACGTTTAAGCAAACGCCTTATGCCAACAAAATAATGCGAAGACTTGCCATCAAAGCTATTCAAGAAGAAAAGCTTGGCAACGATAACATTCCCGACATCTTATCCGTAAAATTCACGCTCAACCCGCCTATCGACATGGCTCACGAACTGCTGACTGCCGAAAAAGAAGACATGTACTTACGTTTCGACAAAGAAATAAAAAGCCTACTCGACTCGGTAGAGCATCTTGTAGGGCTCAACAATACGCTAATTGTTTTAACAGGAACACAATGCATAAATCTGCATCCTGCTACACTACAAACACAAAGAATAAACACCGGAGTGTTTAATGCTGGTAGAGCCATGGCTTTGCTAAACAACTACCTAATGCTTCTACATGGGCAAGGAAATTGGGTGATAGGATACTACAACAAAAACATCTATCTGAACGAGCGTTTGGCAGAGCAAAAAAATATCGATTTTCGTGTAATAGAATACCAAGTTCAACGTTTTATGACCGACTTTCAAGGTGTTCAAGCGGTATATATCACAAACAACCTACAAGACGTTAGCGGAGTGTCTGAAACAGAAAAGGTAAAAAACAGCATTCATCCGAAAAATTCAGGAACAATATATTTCACTTTATTGCCAGGATGGATTGAAGTTGACAACGAGAGCAGACCTATCGGAATATCAGGGCGAAACAGTGTGTCGGCACCACTACTGTTTTACGGATGGAATCTGCACGAACGAAAAATTAATACTCCTGTAATGGCAACGGATATTGCTCCAACCATTTCACAAATACTAAAGATAACAAAACCAAACGCTTGCGTAGGAAAAATAATACCATTCTTATTTGAATAAAATGTATACAAAAACAAAGAAAATTATAATATTAAGATATGTTATTTGAGAAATACACAATAGATGATATAATAGAATATGTAGAAGAAGGTGATATAGTAAAGGCTTATCTTAATAAAAAAGCACTATATTCTTGTTTATTAGATATTGCAATAAAGTCAGAATCATTAATAATTGAGAATGAATATTTATATAAAAAAGAAAGAGCTTTA
>JAZSBO010000015.1:0-22534 GCA_045602425.1 Paludibacteraceae bacterium
CTTAACTTGTCTTCCTAAGACCGCTTGGCCTCCGACTTGGTACGGCTCCTTTGGCGATACGGACATTCTTGATGAAATATAACTTTTCTGCCTTCTCATCAGTAGCAATACGGAACGATGCAGGGGCAGTCATATTCGGAATATTGAACAGACGAGTTTGGTCCATATAGAGTTTCAAAGCACGCTTATTGAAAGAGATTGAAATGCGATGCCATTCTTCGGTTGTCAGTTCGACTGCCGGAGCATCACCATTTCGACTTTCACCTGAAACATCCCAATTATAATAAGCATTTTCTAATTTACCTTTCGAAATTTCCTCACCCCAAGATTCTTCATAAGGATAAAAACTAAATTGAAAACATCTATTATCATTGGCATCATAAAATTCTATATAGATATTTGCATTCATCCAATCTTCATAGCCATTATCTCTTTCAATTTTGTCACTTCGGTAGAAAAAATCAAATTCTACGGTAAAAATCTCCGGCAAATAATTTTTAGCCTCTTCCATCAATGGATTGATTCTTGAGTCATCTTCTACAAAGTTGATGGTATTTTCTCCATTTAATTTAGCAATTTCCACTACTCCCGAGATCAAATCCCATTTGCTTGGGAACTCGCCCAATTGTTCGCCAGTAAGCAAGTCTTCGAAAATAATTTCATCGCCTGCCACGAAATCGCTCTTGGCATACGTCATTTCGAGCGACTGACCTTTCTGCTGTGTGTTCTGTATTGCTGTTTTGTTTGGCATTTTTTCGCCACATTCGGCACAAAATTTACCTTTGTTATTTTTCTTTCCGCAAGAGCAAGCCCACCCCTCGTCAGAAACTTTTTTGTTGCCACATTCTGTGCAGAAATTACCTAAAATACCTGTTTCTCCACAAGAACAAGTCCATCCGCTGGTAGTTTTAGTGTCTTCTTGTTGTTGTTCTTTTTGCTTGTAGGAGTTTTCGTCAAAAGCCTTATCAACACCTTGTTCTACCTTTCGTTCTACGTTACGTTCAACAGCATTTTTTACAGCTCTTTCTGCGGCGTTACCCAATCGTCGTAAAAAACTTTGGGCAGAGAAGTTTGTCGTAATCAATACGCAAACAAATAAAATGAAAATTCTGTTTTTGTTCATATTGTTTGTTTTTAGTTTATAAATAAGATAGTCTTACGCTTATTTTTTTAATAGGCGTAAGACTATTCGTATCATTTTTATCAGTAAGGCTCTAGCAAAACCCGAAAACTAAAAACAAGCAATAGCTCACGCCATGTTGGCGGAACAATTCAACTTATTCTCGTTTTCATGAAAAATTTGCTAGATTTTTACTGAAAGAATAAAATTAAATGTTTCAAAAAAATGTTAAAAAAGCACACGCCTGTGCAAGTATTTCACAAAGGTAAAATAATTTTTTTTCAAAAATCAAAATAATTGAAATAAAAAAACGACAATCAATAATGTTGTCGTTTTAAGATTTTAAGAAAAAGATTATTTCAGATTGTGAAGATTGTGTCCCATTCGTTCTTTTTTTGTACGCAAATAGTGTTCGTTGTAGCAATTTGGTTTTGTTTCGATAGGTACAATTTCGGTTATTTCCAATCCGTAAGCCTCTAATCCAACGCGTTTTACAGGATTGTTGGTAAGGAGTCTCATTTTGTTGACGTTTAACATCTTTAATATTTGTGCTCCTACGCCGTAATTCCTTTGGTCGGGGTCAAATCCTAGATGAATATTGGCATCGACAGTGTCGAATCCTTGTTCTTGTAGTTTGTAAGCTGCAATTTTTGCCATAAGTCCTATACCTCGACCTTCTTGGTTGAGGTACAAAATGACACCTTTGCTTGCTTTTTCTACTTCTTGCATAGCTTTGTGAAGTTGTTCGCCACAGTCGCATCTCGACGACCCAAAAATATCGCCTGTCATACATGAAGAGTGAACTCTTATTAAAATTGGTTCATCTTTTCCCCATGTACCTTTAATGAGAGCGATGTGTTCCAATCCATTTGATTTTTGGCGGAAAGGAATCAATCTAAAATGTCCGTATTCAGTAGGCATATCTACTTCTTCGCCTTTTTCTACAAGTGTTTCTTGTTTTAATCTATAGGCAATTAAGTCGCGAATCGTAACAATGCGAAGGTTGTGTTCCTTTGCAAAAACTTTAAGTTGTGGCATACGTGCCATTGTTCCATCTTCATTGAGGATTTCGATAAGGCATGCAGCAGGTTTTAGTCCTGCTAATCGTGCAAAATCAATAGCCGCTTCGGTGTGTCCTGCTCTAGCAAGTACTCCTTTGTCTTGAGCGTATAGAGGGTTGATATGCCCGGGACGTCCGAATGATTTTGGAGAGATATTTTCGTCTGCTAAAGCTCTGATTGTTGCGGCTCTATCGTGGCAACTAACGCCTGTAGAACAACCCTCAATAAGATCGATAGTAACAGTAAAAGGCGTTCCTAATATACTTGTGTTTTCTTGTACTTGATGAGGTAATTCTAATTGTTTACATCGTTCCATCGTGATTGGAGCACACAAAACACCACGTCCGTAACGTAGCATAAAATTCACATGCTCTGGTGTTACGAATTCGGCAGCCATTATCAAATCGCCTTCATTCTCGCGGTCTTCGTCGTCAACAACTACTAAAAACTTTCCTTCTTTAAAGTCTTTTATGGCTTCTTCTATTATTGAAAAATTTTCCATGTATAAAGTTCTTTGTTTTTTTGATAATTTTTTTCTGTTTTTTAATGTATAACAACCAATTGTCGGTATTGAAAAGTTCGGAATCATTTGCTGCTTTATAGGTTAAAAAGATTCCAAGTGGGAGCAAAACAAGCGAACTGAACCACATACCAAACCAAACACTCCAAATACTTTCAGTTGCCATCTTTTTCCCAAAGTTGTCAATGATATAATAAATGATAAATAAAATGACGGAGATAACAACAGGAGCTCCTAATCCACCTTTTCTGATGATTGCTCCAAGCGGAGAACCAATGAAAAAGAAGATAATACAAGCAAATGACAATGTGAATTTTTTATACCATTCTACCGAATGTCGTGTGATAAATCGTTGGTTTTCGGAAATGATAGAGTTGTTGTATTTAGTTTCGTTTAAAAATATTTCAGCATTGTTAACGGCCTTTTTGGTAGCACGTTCCATTTTATTCTTTGACAACTTATAGAAAAGTGTATCGTGATTGTAGGTTGTATTTATCAGAAGAGAAGAATCGATTACAATTTCTCGAGCAATGTTTTTTAAATAAGTTTTTGTTTCTATTTTTTTACAATAGTCGTTTATTATGGAGTCTTTTACGATTTTTGCAGAATCGATGTCTCGTTCCAATCGAACAATATTTTTACTAACATGTTGCCCTTGCATTAACGACTCGTCCATACGATTGAAATTTGTATCAAAGTCAATAAGCAACTCTTTCTTTTTAAATGTTTCTCTTCGGTAAGGAACGTTTCCACGATCAGACAAGGTTTGCTTTTTTAGGTTTTCAAACGACTCTCCGTCAAAAAGTATTAAAACAAGATTTTTTTTGTCTTTTGTTGTAAAAATTTTTGCCGAATCGGCAGTCATAACGGTTGCATTATTAAATCCATTCGAAAAATCATAAATCATAACATTGTTTAGTATTTTTCGTTTATGGTCTTTTGAACGAACATAAATGTTTAGACCATTTATTTGGGAATAGAATTCTCCTGTTGGGATCTCTAATTCGGGCGATTTGTGTCGTAATGAGAAAATCAGAGTCCATAGTTTTTGTTGTGCAATAGGTAGCACGTTGTTTGAAAAAAAGAATGCTCCAACTGAAAAAAATACAATAAGAAAAAGCAACGGTGCCATGATGCGGAAAAGAGAAATCCCCGCCGATTTTAAAGCTAAAAGTTCAAGTTTTTCGCCAAAACTCCCAAAAGTCATTAGTGAAGCTAATAGAATAGCCAATGGTAATGACATAGGAACTAAAGTGATTGATGAATAAAAGAAAAATTCTGCCAAAAGCGAGATGCTAAGTCCTTTGCCAACCAAATCGTCAATATTCATCCATAAAAATTGCATGATAAAGACAAATAGACAAATGAAGAATACGGCAAAGAATACAGTAATAAAATTTTTGATGATATATAAATCAATTTTTTTTATTCGTAGCATTCTATATGTTTTTCTATTAGGGAGTTTTATTTTGCAAAAATAACGAGATTATTTTTATTAACGAATCTATTTTTCTCAAACCTTATTTTGCGAAATGAATAGGCTGATAAAAATGTTGTTGAAAATTTTGTATTTTCGCAGAGTTTTTGATGTTTTTTATCTATGAAAGGAAAATCTTTTGTTCTCATTGTTTTGTTGTTTTTTAGTATTTCGTCGGTGAAGCCTTGTACTAATTTTTTAGTTGGGAAAAATGCTTCAACCGATGGGTCTACAATGGTGTCTTATTCTGCTGATTCGTATATGCTTTATGGGGCATTGTATCATTATCAGGCAGCCGACTATGAACCTAATACAACGCTTTCCGTGTACGAATGGGATACCGGAAAATATATGGGTGAAATAGCACAAGTGGCACATACTTACAATGTTGTTGGTAATATGAACGAACATCAGTTGTGTATTGCCGAGACAACTTTTGGTGGTCGTCCTGAACTAGTTGATACGACTGCCATTTTGGATTATGGAAGTTTGATATATATAACATTGCAGCGAGCAAAAAATGCTCGTGAAGCGATAAATATTATGACATCGTTGGTAGAAGAGTATGGGTTTGCAAGTTCTGGTGAGTCGTTTTCCATTGCCGATCCTAATGAAGTTTGGATCCTTGAAATGATAGGGAAAGGTGTGGATCTTAAAAAAGACAGAAAAGGTAATCTTGTAAATAAAAATAAAGGTGCGGTTTGGGTTGCTGTTCGAATCCCTGACGATTGTGTCTCTGCTCATGCTAATCAAGCTCGAATAACAACAATTGATTTTTCTGATAAAGAAAATGTATTGTACGCTTCAGATGTGGTGAGTTTTGCACGAAAACAAGGTTATTTTGATGGAGATTCAAAAGATTTTAGTTTCTCTGATGTGTATAATCCTTTGGATTTTGGAGGAATACGTTTTTGTGAGGCTCGAGTTTGGACATTTTTTAGAAAAATTGCTCCCGAAACAGATAAATATATTTCTTATATAAATGGAGAAACGAAAGAACGAATGCCACTTTGGGTAAAACCAAAAGAAAAACTATCGTATCGTTTTGTACAAGATTGTATGCGGGATCATTATGAAGGAACTGCTCTTGATATGACAAAAGGTGTTGGTGCGGGCTGTTCTTCTTCTCCGTTCAGGAAAAGCCCGCTGACGTGGACTGTTGATAGTGTTGAATATTTTCATGAACGTCCTATTGCAACGCAACAAACAGGTTTTACTTTTGTTGGACAAATGAGAGGTTGGTTGCCAAATCCGATTGGAGGAATTTTGTGGTTTGGTGTCGATGATGCGACGTTTAATGTTTATGTTCCGATGTATTGTGGGCTAAATTCTGTTCCTCAATGTTTTGATGTAAACAATGGTTCTTTATTAGAATTTTCGTGGACTTCGGCATTTTGGATATATAACTGGGTGGCAAATATGGTTTATCCATATTATTCGGATATGTTGCCTGATGTATGTGCAGAGCAAAAAATGTGGGAAAATCGTTTTGAGTTGCTTGTGCAGGAAATAGACAAAGAAGCTTTGCGATTATTCAAAACGGACAAAGATTCTGCCATTAATTTTTTGACTGCATTTTCGAGTGCTCAGGCGGAGGAGTCAACATTATCTCGTAAAAAATTGGGTGAGTATTTGTTGGTTAAGCATTTAGATGGGGTCCTAAAAACAGAAAAAGATAATAAGTTTATCAAAAATGAAAAAAATATTCCGCCAACGGTGGTTCGTCCGGGATATACAGAAAGTTATAATCGGAAAATAGTGAATGAAGATTCAGAGCGTTTTCGCTATAAATCGCAAGAAGAATTGAAAAATAGAAAATAATAATAAGCTTATGAATGCAAATGAATTTAAAAGTTACGCTACCAAACATTTGAATATGAATAGTTTGGCGTTGGAAAAGTATATGAATTTTGTGTCGGCTTCGCATGGTGGAGGTTATGTTTCTCCATCAATCTTAGAAGAGCGTCAGTTAAACGTTACTCAGATGGACGTTTTTTCTCGTTTGATGATGGACAGAATTATCTTTTTGGGTTCGCCGATAGATGACTATGTGGCCAATGTTATTCAAGCTCAGTTGCTTTTCTTGGATTTCTCGGATACAGGGAAAGATATTACTATTTATTTGAATACTCCAGGAGGTTCGGTTTATGCTGGATTGGGGATTTACGACACGATGCAATACATACAAAGCGATGTAGCAACCATTTGTACAGGAATGGCAGCTTCGATGGGAGCGGTGTTGCTTGTCGCTGGCGAAAAAGGTAAACGCTCGGCGCTGAAACATTCGCGAGTGATGATTCATCAACCACTTGGTGGAGTGAATGGTCAGGCCTCAGATATCGAAATTACTGCTCGTGAAATTTTGAAATTGAAGAAAGAACTTTATCAAATCATTGCAGATCATTCGGGAAATACGTATGAACGTATAGAGAAAGATTCGGATCGTGACTATTGGATGACTTCGCAAGAAGCGTTGGAATATGGAATGATTGATGATTTGCTGGTTCGCGATAAAAAATAGGCAATGGCAAAGAAAAAAGATAATAGCGGTTTGATTTGTTGTCTTTGCGGTCGTTCGGATTCTCAAGTGATTTTGCTCACAGGACTGAATGGCCACGTTTGTACCGAGTGTGTGGAAATGGCACATGAGATGATAAAAACTTCTTTGCAGCCACAGTCGAGCGACAATTTGGACTTGAAAAAAGATAAATTGCCAAAACCTATAGAAATAAAAGCTTTTTTGGATCAATATGTAATAGGTCAAGATGAAGCAAAAAAATATCTTTCGGTTTCGGTTTACAACCATTATAAGCGAATTTTGCAAGGTAAGGCCGACGACAATGATGTGGAAATTGAAAAGTCGAACATTATTTTGGTGGGTTCGACAGGAACGGGAAAAACGTTGTTGGCAAAAACTATTGCAAAGTTCTTAAATGTGCCTTTTACCATTGTTGATGCAACGGTTCTGACTGAAGCTGGTTATGTAGGTGAGGATATTGAGAGTATTTTGACTCGTTTGCTCCAAGTGGCCGACTACGACGTAAAAAAAGCGGAGCGAGGCATTGTTTTTATTGATGAAATTGATAAAATTGCTCGCAAGGGAGATAATCCTTCAATTACTCGCGACGTTTCGGGAGAAGGTGTGCAACAGGGTTTGTTGAAGTTGCTCGAAGGCTCAGTAGTGAACGTTCCTCCACAAGGTGGGCGTAAACATCCAGACCAAAAAATGATAGCGGTTGATACAAAAAATATTCTTTTTATCTGCGGAGGTGCGTTTGATGGCATTGAGCGGAAAATTGCTCAACGACTAAATACAAAAGTGGTCGGCTATGGTGCTTCGCAAAAAAGTGCTCATGTGGACAAGGAAAGAATTATTCAGTACATTTCGCCACAAGATTTGAAAAGTTTTGGATTGATTCCTGAAATTATTGGTCGTTTGCCTATTTTGACCTACCTAAATCCGTTGGATAGAGACGCTTTGCGCAATATTCTTACAGAACCAAAGAATTCGATTATTAAACAATACATCAAACTTTTTGAAATGGATGGAATCGAACTTTCGTTTGCTGATGAAGTGCTTGATTTTATTGTTGATAAATCGATAGAATTTAAACTTGGAGCCCGTGGTTTGCGTTCGATTGTGGAAACAATAATGATGGATTTGATGTTTGAAGTTCCTTCAACAGAAAATAAAACGCTGAAAGTAGAACTCGATTACGCAAAGGCACGAGTTAGTAAAATGAATCATTCGGCTTGATGAATTTGTTGTTTCAAATAAAAAGTTCTCTGAAATATAAACTCAAAGCTCGTCATAGAAAGGGTTTTGGAGTGCATTCGCCTTTTGTTTTTCATTTATTGAACTATGTGATTTTTGAAAAATTACCTTTTTATGCTTATGCTCAAATAGAGCAAGTGCGAAACAAATTATTGAAAGATAAAACGATTGTAGGATTAACGGATTTTGGCACAGGAAAGAAAAGTAAAAGTTCGATTGCTGATATTGCGAAAAATTCGTTAGAAACTCCAAAGTTTGGTCAGCTATTGTTTCGCTTAGTAAATTTTTTTCAACCGCAGAATATTTTGGAATTAGGCACTTCGCTTGGTGTTTCTACTATGTATTTGGCAAAGCCATCTTCTACCGCAAAAGTGGTTACTATGGAAGGAAGTAAGTCGCTTTGCGATGTTGCGGAGAGAAATTTCAAGAATGCGGGAATTGATAATGTAGAAGTGGTTTGTGGAAATATTGACGAAATGCTTAAAGATGTTGTCGCCAAGTTTCCTCAACTCGATTTTGTTTATTTTGACGCTAACCACACTCGAGAAGCAACATTGAGATATTTTGAGATATGTTTGCAAAAAACTCATAAAGATACCATTTTTGTGTTTGATGACATACATTATTCTGCAGAAATGGAATGTGCTTGGAACGAAATAAAAAAACGGAATGATATCCGTTTGTCGATAGATTTGTATCATTTCGGGTTGGTGTTTTTTAATACTGATTTGCCAAAACAAAATTATATTGTAGAATTTTAAGACTATGAAGATTTATACAAAAATGGGTGATAATGGCGAAACTTCGTTGGTAGGAGGAGTTCGTGTTCCGAAAAGCGATATTCGTTTGGAGGCGTATGGAACGATTGATGAGTTGAATTCATTTTTGGGACTTTTACGAGCAGATTTAATTGATGAAGATATTCAGCATTTTATTTTGAATATACAAAACAATCTATTTGTAGTAGGAGGGTATTTGGCTACTGATATAACCAAAAGAAGTTTGCCAGATTCGTTGCAGCTTGCAGAAAATGAGGTCTCTTTATTAGAAGATGCGATTGATAAAGTTTCGTCCCAACTCTTACGTTTGAATGGATTTGTTGTTCCCGGAACAAATCGTATTTCAGCTCTTTGCCATGTGTGTCGTGCAATAGCAAGGCGTGCAGAACGTAATATATACGTATTAGAGAAAGAAACGGTAATATCTGTGGAGGTAAAAAAATATATCAATCGCTTGTCTGACTATCTGTTTGTATTAGCACGTTTTTTGGAGTTTTAATTATTTTTAGAAAAAAACTTGTAAAAAAGATTGTTTAATAAAATTTTTTTATCTTTGCGACTAAATAAATTAAAGTTTTTATGTATTGGACTTTAGAATTAGCTTCAAAATTAGAAGATGCTCCTTGGCCAGCGACGAAAGATGAGTTGATAGATTATGCTATGCGTTCGGGGGCTCCGTTGGAAGTGATAGAAAATCTTCAAGAAATAGAGGATGAAGGAGATGTGTATTCGAGTATAGAGGATATATGGCCTGATTACCCTAGTAAAGAAGATTTTTTCTTTAACGAGGAAGAATATTAATTTTAATATTGAAAGTTATACTATTATTTGAATATTTACGTTTCCTTTGTAAGATTAAGATGATAGTGCTTTGAGAATATTAAAAGATGTTTTAAAGTTTGTAGCAATAGGCGTATTGCTAAGTTCTCCGGTGTTAGTTTTTGCACAGTTTGATGCACAGGTAACACAATTTATGTTTAATGTACAAGGGTATAATCCAGCAGCGATAGGGGAGCTGCAAATGATGAAAGTTTTTGGAATGCAACGTTTGCAATGGGTAGGAATGAAGAATGCTCCTTCTACGACAGACTTTTCGGTAGATGTCCCCTTTAAAATAAAAAAAACTTATCATGCTGCAGGTATTCACTTTCAAAACGATGCTTCTGGGCTGTTTGTTAATCAGAGAGTTGGGTTTATGTATGCTTATAAACAAAAACTTGGAGACGGATTTTTAAGTATTGGAACAAGATTAGGCTTTGCTAATATCACTATCAAAGGTGATAGTGTTTATATCCCATCAGGAGGGGGGTATCATAATCAAAGTGATTTAGAAATTCCTAAATCAAAAGAATCTGATATAGGTTTTGATATGGATATAGGAATTTGTTATTCTCATCCGAATTTCGATGTTGGCTTTTCGGTTATGCATTTAACGGAGCCAAAAATTGAATGGGGTGAAAATTCTGAGTTTTTTTTATCAAGAATATATTCTCTTTCAGGTGGATATAAATTTAAGTTGCCGAATCCCAATTACACGATTAAACCTTCGATGTTGATAAAGACCGATTTTGTCAGTTGGCAAATGGATGTAAATTTGTTAATGGAATATAAGGCAAGGTTTTGGTGGGGAGTATCTTATCGGATACAAGATGCGGTTAGTTTGTTAGCAGGGTTGCGAGTTTTGAATGGGTTAATGATAGGGTATTCTTATGATCTTCCTACTTCAAAGATTATAAAAGCTAGTTCAGGATCTCATGAGTTGTTCCTATCTTATGAATTTAAACTTAATATAGAGAAAAAAAATAGTAAATATAAGAGTGTTAGGTTTTTGTGAATTTTTAATTATAATAATATAAACTATGAGAAAACAGTTGTTTGTTTCTGTATCTATTGCAATGGCACTTTTGATTATTGGTTGTTCTCAGCCAAAAGGCGAGTTGGTTGGGGTTTATCAAAAATCATGGGATGAAACAGCCCCTTATGGAATGACATTTGTTAAAAAAGGTTCGTTTGTAATGGGACCTAATGATCAATCTGCAACTTGGGCAATTCAAACTCAACCTAAAACGGTTTCTGTAGATGCATTTTGGATGGATGAGACTGAGATTACAAATGGAGAATATCGTCAGTTTGTACATTGGGTAAGAGATTCTGTTTTGATGAGAAAATTAGGAGCTATTGATCCTCAAACTTATTTTATGCCAGGAACAGAAGATGATTCGATTCCAGTCTTAAATTGGAAGGCTAAAATACCTTGGGGTGCTAGCAAAAAAGATCCTAAGTTTGAGGAAGTTGCTACGATTATAGATAGTATGTTCTATGAAGAGGATCATGGATTAGATGCTTCTAAATTGGTTTATCAATATACTTACAGAAACTACGATCAAATTAATAAGAGAGCAAATGAATTCGACCCTCGAACTAATAGTTATCGTGTTAATGCAAAGGTTCGAGTTGATAATGCTTATATTGATGAAAACGGACGTATTGTTAATGAGACAAATATTAAGCCGTTGGATAGTAGAAAGGTGTTCTTCTCAAGACGAATTATAAATATTTATCCTGATACTATTTGTTGGGGTAGAGATTTCTCTTTTGCATATAACGAACCTTATATTAAATTGTATTTTTCACATCCAGGTTATGGCGAATATCCTGTAGTTGGAATTTCTTGGGAACAAGCTGTTGCTTTCTGTGATTGGAGAACACGTTTATATGGCTCAATACCAGGACGTCAACAAATACATGACTATCGTTTACCAACAGAATCTGAATGGGAATATGCTGCACGTGGTGGTCGAAATGTGGCACTATACCCATGGGGTGGAAATTATATCAGAACTAAAAAAGGTTGTTTCTTGGCTAACTTTAAACCTTTGAGAGGTAATTATACAGTTGATGGTTCTTTATTAACGGCTCGTGTTGCAACTTATGCTCCGAACGATTTTGGATTGTTTGATATGGCAGGTAATGTGGCAGAATGGACTTCTTCCGCTTATCATTCTTCGGCAAATACATTTTTGAGTGATTTAAATCCAAGTTATGAATATAATGCAAAAGAAACTGACCCTGACAAATTGAAACAGAAAGTTATTCGTGGAGGTTCATGGAAAGATATTGGCGTATATTTACAATGTGGTGTTCGTTCTTATGAATATCAATATGAAAGACGTTCTTATGTAGGTTTCCGTTGTGTGAGAAGTTATATAGGTGATTAATTTTAGATAGATATAATTAGAGTTATGGCTAAAGAAAAAAATATTGAGGTGAAAAAAGAAAAGATGAGTTTCCTTGATTGGTGGAATTCTAGTGAAACTGTAAAACTTTGGGTTGGTCGTGTTTATTCGGCAGGTGCTGCAATTGTTATTGTTGGAGCCTTATTTAAAATTATGCACTTCCCTGGTGCTGGTGTAATGTTGTGCATTGGTATGGGAACTGAAGCTATTTTGTTTCTTATAGGATGTTTAGATAAACCGCACGAAGTATATCATTGGGATAAGGTGTTCCCTCAATTTAGAAAAAATACAGAAAATGTAACTGCTGAACTAAATGGAGTTCCATCAATGTCAGCATCACCACAAGTGTTGAGTGATGAAGATGCAAAAAAGCTTTCGGATGGAGTGAAATCTGTTGCAAAAACAGCAGAAAAATTGGCCTCTTTGTCTGATATTGTTGGATCTGTTGATGCATTAAAAAAGAGTATGGATAACGCATCATCTGAAACAGATAAATTTATACAATCACAAACATTGTTGAATGTTTCAAGTGAGAAATTGTCCTCATCTTATAATGGCATATCTGATGATATGGAAAAAGTAGTTGCTCAAACAAAAGATTATTTAGTACGTGTGGAAGATATAAATAAAAATCTTGAGTCTATTAATGGTGTGTATGAATTGCAGTTGAATGAGTTGAGAACTCAAGTTGAAACAGTTTCTTCTCAAAATGATGGATTGAAAAATCTAAGTTCTTCTATAAATGGCGTGAACGTTAATATTGATCAGTTAAAAACATTATTAGAGACTATTTTGATTGAGGAGCAAAATTTTAGTAAAGGAGTACAAGATTTAAATACTAAAGTTTCTAATTTGAATAGTATTTACGGAAATATGCTAAATGCGTTAAATTGATTTTATTTCAAAGTAGAATTTTTAGGAATATAGAAGGTTATGAGTGGAGCAGCTAATTGTCCGGAGACCCCGAGACAGAAGATGATAGGTATGATGTATTTAGTGTTGACGGCTATGTTGGCATTGAATGTGTCTGCAGACATCTTAAATGGTTTTACATTAGTAAATAAAAGTATCTCGCAGTCGATAGTAGCAACTACTGAACGAAATAGAATTGTTTATTCTGAACTTGAGGTAATGAAAGAATTGAATCCTACAAAGGTTGGACCTTGGTTAGAGGAGGCTTTAGAAGTTAAAAAAGAAGCTGATGAGATTTTTAACTACCTACAAGGTTTTAAAGAAGATATTGTAGAATTGGCTGATGGTGAAAATGCTGATGTTGATGATATACAATCGAAAGATAATCTAGATGTTGGAGGACAATACGCTTTTGTTAATGGTAATGGTGATATTTTGGAAAAGAATATCGCTACTTTCAGAGAATTTTTGATAGCTAAAGTACAGAACGACCCTTCTAAAATTAAAGAATTTAGTCAAATGTTTTCAACAGAACCCTCTTTAAATAACGATGGGGAAAGTATTCCTTGGCAAAATTCATTATTTGACCATATGCCATTAGTAGCATCTGTTGCAATGTTATCAAAGATACAATCAGATGTTCGTTTGGCAGAATTAGAAGTTATTTCTCATTTGAAATCGCAAACTGATGCGGGAGATTTTCGTGTAAATAAATTGGGAGCTTTTGTAGCAACTGCTTCTGATTATATGATGACTGGAGAAACATATAATGCTACAATATTTTTATCGGCTGTAGACTCTACTAAACGACCTTTATATTTTGTAAACGGAAAGCAATTAGCTTCAGATGTTTATTCATTGCAATGCAATACCCCTGGTGTATATACTTATACAGGCGAAATAGCACTTCCTACAAATGATGGAGATACAACTCGTTTCCCATTTTCAAGAACTTATACTGTAGGAGAGCCAAGTGCAACCATTGCAAATGAAGATATGAATGTTGTTTATAGAGGCTTTGATAACCGTTTGAATATAGCTGTACCTGGTGTTTCTTCTGATAATATAATTGTAGAAGCTAAAGGAGCAACAATGGTAAAACCAACAGGAAAAGAAAAAGCGTGGATATGTAAGCCAACTTCTGCAGCAAATGTAGAACTTACTGTTTATGCTACAACAGAATCAGGGAAGAAAAAAATGGGAAGTCATATATTTAGGACTTTACGATTGCCTAATCCAAGTGCATTTCTTGTTTATACAGACAAACAAGGCGAAACTTATCTTTGCCCTTCAACAGATAAACAGCCAACAAGAAACGATTTGCTGAATTCAAAACGAGTATTAGCACAATATGCAGACGGTTTATTGAAAGCGAATTTTACAGTTACAGGATTTACAATTTATGCTCAAGATGCTACAGGTGGTGTAACTCCAGTATCTTCGAATACAGATAAAATAACGCCATCACAGATGACTGTAATAAAAGGGAAAAAACGTGGTAGCCGTTTAGTAATAGAAGATATTCGTGCAAAAGGTCCTGATGGCGTTGTTCGTGAATTATCTCCAATAAGTATAGCAGTTAATTAAAAATATATAAATATGAAAAAAATAGGTTTTTTTATTGTATTATCGGTGCTTTGTTTTAGCAGTGTGTTAGCACAAAACCCATTTTCTCGTTTAGATTATAATAGTAATCAGCCAGTTTTGTTTGATTCATTGGGAAATCTTTCGGATACAGCACGTGTAGAGCGTATAGAGTCAAAAATACCACCTATTACAAAAAATCCTCGTGTAGATGATGTCGTTTGGAGTAAGGTTGTACTTCGTATAATTGATTTGACAGATAAACAAAATTACCCTTTGTATTTCCCATTGCCTAAAGATAGTATGGCGTCAGACCTAAACTTGTTTACATTGATGTATACGAAAGTGTTGTCTAAAGAATTGTTAGCATATCAAGATACAGTAAACTTGTCAGAAGAAGCACGTATTGTTCCTTTATTTACTAAAGATAATATTTGTGATCCTGTTTATTTCTTGAAATCCCAAGAGTCGTTTAAATATTATGTAAATGAGGATAATGGAAAGGTAACAATGGATCATTTTACACTTTCTACATTGAGTGCAGGAGTGACAAAATATTTATTACAAGAGGTATGGTATTTCGATAAAAGTTCATCTTCTTTTGATAAGAAAATAATTGCAATTTGTCCAATTTATTTTGATACTCAAACAGAAAGAGCTTCAAATCTATTTTGGGTACCATTTGATAACTTGAGAGTATTTATGTCGCAAGAAGCAATAAACGCAACGAGTCGTAATAATGCAGAATTGATGACTTTTGATGATTTCTTTGCACAGAGAGAGTATACAAGTTACTTATTTTACGATAAGAATGTTTATGATAGAACATTACAAAAGTATATTATAAACAAAGAAGAAGCTAAAAGAGAGCAAGCTCGTATTGAAGCTGAAATCTTAAATTTCGAACAAGATTTGTGGGAATATTGAAATTCATTTTATAAAATAAAAAAGGGAGACAAAGTCTCCCTTTTTTATTTACCCAACCTTCACGATCCAAACTCCTATAGTTGATAGCTTCGGCAATATGTTCAGGTTTTATATGCTCAGATTCTGCCATGTCAGCTATAGTTCGTGCTACCTTTAGTATTTTGTCATAAGCTCTTGCTGATAAATGTAGTTTTTCCATAGCTATTTTTAATAGTTTATTACTATCATCATCCAAGACTGTATATTTTCTTAAAAGAGATGATGTCATTTGTGCGTTGCAATGAACATTTTTTATATCCTTAAATCGTTCTTCTTGGATCTTTCTGGTTCTGATGACTCTTTCTCTAATGGTTGCACTTTTTTCTGCTTTAACTATTGTTGATAATTTATCAAATGGGACAGGAACTATTTCTATATGAATATCAATTCTGTCGAGTAAAGGTCCTGATATTTTGTTTAAATATTTTTGAATGCTTCCTGCAGAACAGACACAATCTTTCTCAGGATGATTATAGTAACCACATGGACAAGGGTTCATTGCTGCTACAAGCATAAAACTTGCTGGATAATCGATAGTAAATTTTGCTCTTGAAATAGAAATCTTGCGATCTTCAAGAGGTTGTCTTAATACTTCAAGTACACTCCTCTTAAATTCGGGAAGTTCATCAAGAAAAAGTACTCCATTGTGTGCTAAAGATATTTCCCCTGGTTGAGGAAATGTGCCACCACCAACCAATGCTACATCAGAAATTGTATGATGTGGATTCCTAAACGTCCGTTTCGACATTAAAGATGTTTTATTATCAATTTTTCCTGCGACGGAATGTATTTTGGTCGTTTCGAGAGCCTCTTGCAATGTAAATGGCGGTAGAATTGTTGGTAATCGTTTTGCCATCATTGACTTTCCAGCTCCCGGTGGTCCAATCATTATTATGTTATGTCCACCGCTTGCAGCTATTTCTAAGGCTCTTTTTACATTTTCTTGTCCCTTAACATCGGAAAAATCGTTTTCAAATAAATCAAAATGTGTAAAAAATTCATCTCTTGTATTGACTATTGTTTTTTCAATATCTTTCTCTCCATTAAGAAAAGCAATTACATCCGTAATATTTTCGGCTCCGTGTATATCAAGATTGTTTACTACGGCAGCCTCGCGACAATTCTCTTTGGGAAGAATAAATCCTTTAAATCCTAATTCTCGTGCTTTTATCGCTATAGGAAGAACTCCTTTTATAGGTTTTAGAGTGCCGTCCAACGATAATTCGCCCATAATGAGATAATCTGATAATAAATCAGACTTTACTGTCTCATTTGCGGCTAACATTCCTATAGCTAATGGTAAGTCGTAGGCAGTTCCTTCTTTCTTTATATCGGCAGGAGCCATGTTTATAACAACCTGCGTGCGAGGAACTTTTATGTTATTATATTGTAATGCGGAAATGATACGCTCATGACTTTCTTTTACAGCATTGTCTGGAAGACCAACAAGAAAAAACTTAATCCCTTTTGAAATATTGACTTCAATTGTAATAATTGTTGCTGAAATGCCTTGAACTGCGGCACCAAAAACTTTTACTAACATATCTTTTTTTCTGCTAAAATAGGAAATAATATTTAATAAGAACCGATTTTTAAGTTGCTGAATATTCTTTTGTATTTTAATATTAAAAATAGTTTGCATTTTCTTTTTTCTTTATAATTTTGCTTTATAAAGCAAGTATTCATAAAAAGAAGAATGGCAAAAAAAGATTTTCTTGTAAATGAACTAAAAAGATATTTTGGTTTTGATACCTTCAAGGGACAGCAAAAAGAAATTATCGAAAATGTATTGAGTGGTAATGATACATTTGTACTTATGCCTACAGGAGGAGGAAAATCGCTTTGTTATCAGTTGCCCTCTCTTTTGATGGAAGGTACAGCTATCGTGATATCGCCACTTATTGCTTTGATGAAAAATCAAGTAGATTCATTAAGAAACTTTAGTGAAGAAGATAATGTAACTCATTTTTTAAATTCATCGTTGTCAGCGCAAGCGGTAGAACAGGTGAAATTTGATGTCTTGTCAGGAAAAACAAAATTACTTTATGTGGCTCCTGAAACATTGACTAAGGCGGATAATATAGATTTTCTTAAACGTGTGAAAATCTCTTTTTATGCGGTAGATGAAGCTCATTGTATATCAGAATGGGGGCACGATTTCAGACCAGAATATCGTCGTATTCGTCCAATAATAACAGAGATTGGAGTGGCTCCGATTATAGCCCTTACTGCTACAGCAACTCCTAAAGTGCAACATGACATCCAGAAGAATTTAGGAATGGAAAATGTTGTAATCTTTAAGTCTTCGTTCAATCGACCAAATCTTTATTATGAAGTTCGTCCCAAAACAAGAAATGTAGAAAAAGACATCATCCGATTTATAAGAAATAATTCAGGAAAGTCGGGTATTATATATTGTTTGAGTCGCAAAAAGGTTGAAGAATTAGCAGAGGTGTTGCAAGCAAATGGTATTCCAGCTTTGCCATATCATGCAGGTATGGAGTCGGCTGTTCGATCGTACAATCAAGATGCTTTCTTGATGGAAAAGGTTGATGTTGTAGTGGCAACAATTGCTTTTGGCATGGGCATCGACAAACCAGATGTACGTTATGTCATCCACTATGATATCCCAAAAAGTTTAGAGGGATATTATCAGGAAACTGGTCGTGCAGGACGCGATGGTGGCGAGGGGCAATGTATAACATTTTATAAGAATAGTGATTTACAGAAACTTGAAAAATTTATGCAAGGGAAGCCCGTCGCAGAGCAAGAAATCGGGCGACAACTTTTGTTGGAAACGGCTGCTTATGCCGAATCTTCGGTATGTCGTAGAAAATTGTTGTTGCATTATTTTGGAGAGGAGTATGTAGAAGATAATTGTGGAAATTGTGATAATTGTTTAAATCCTAAAAAACAAGTGGAAGCTAAAGATTTACTTTGTACAGTATTGGAAACAATATTGTTGGTAAAAGAAAAATTTAAAACCGAGGTGATTATAGATTTGTTGTGTGGAAAAGAAACTGCAGAAATCAAATCTTACAAGTTAGATGAAGTTGAGGTGTTTGATACAGTGTCTGGCGATGAAAAACTGTTGTTGCCTGCTGTTATCAGACAAGCAATGATTGCAGGATATATATCGAAAGATATAGAAACGTATGGCGTTTTGAAGGTTACAAAAGCTGGTATTGATTATATGAAAAATCCAGTTTCTTTTAAAATAACAGAAAACAATGATTTTGAAGAAGACAACGATGATGCCCCAATTGTACGCGGTGGTGCTGCTTGTGCAATAGATCCCGGGTTGTTTTCGATGTTGAAAGATTTGCGTAAAAAGATGTCAAAATCGTTGGAGTTGCCTCCTTTTGTGATATTTCAAGACCCTTCTTTGGAAGCGATGGCAACCACTTACCCTATTACGATGGAAGAATTGCAGAATATTCCCGGGGTTGGTATGGGCAAAGCTAAACGTTATGGTGAGGAATTTTTGAAGTTGATAAAAAAACACGTTTCGGAGAATGATATTGAGCGACCTGAAGACTTGCGAGTTCGAACTGTGGCGAATAAATCGAAACTAAAGGTTTCGATTATACAAGCAATCGACAGAAAAGTAGCTTTGGACGATTTGGCAGAGCGTGAGCGACTCGATTTTGACGAATTGCTGAACGAGATTGAGGCTATTGTTTATTCGGGTACAAAAATAAACATCGACTATTTCTTGGATCAGATTATGGATGAAGATCATAAACAAGAGATTTTCGATTATTTCAAAGAAGAAGCAGAAACGGACGATGTAGCTTTGGCATTGGAGGCTTTGGGTGAGAATGATTTCTCGGAAGAAGAGGTTCGTTTGGTTCGAATAAAATTCTATTCCGAAATGGGTAACTAAAAAGAATCGATTTATTATCTTTTTTTCATCATTTTCTTTGGAGGACTTCTGTGTGTGGAAGTCCTTTTTTTATACTGCCGTTTTTCTCCCTTAAAAATTTCTATCTTTGCAACATACTGCTGATGCAGTTTTTTATTTTTTTTGAGCGATTGCTCTTGTTCTCTATTCTGAGAAATCTGGAAAATTTATTTGGAGAGAGAATAAGTTGGCGATGAGTTCACGCTAATAGGCGTGGGCTGTTTCGTGCTTATTATCTCCAATGGTTTTCCAGAGCCTTCAGAATCTGATAAGCAATTAAAAACGAAATAGTTTACGTCTTTTTTTATGGCAGAAACGCTACATATAGGAAACGAAATTCGCTACGAACTTTTGCGACAAGAACGCAGTGTGGCTTGGCTTGCCCGACAGCTGGGTTATGACCGTTCCAACTTCTACCGTGTATTGCGTGCTCCCTCTATCGATACGCTTCTTTTGCTTCGTATATCGCGACTATTACAGCGTGATTTCTTTGCTCTTTATTCTCGGTCTTACATTGTAAAAACGTGTCAATATTGACACGTTTTTCGTGTCGTATCCTACAACGCAAAAAAGGCTTTATATGCTTTTTAATCTCTTATTTTGCTACAAGTATTTAATATTTTAAACAAATAAATTATGGTTAAAAAAATTTTTACATTGGCTATGGCTGTGTTCGTAGCAAGTAGTGCATGTTTTGCAACAAATTGTGCAAAAGACTCTAAAAAACAAGCAAAGACTTTAAAAAAAGAAGGTTGGTTGGTCCCTCCAGGTAGCTTAACTGTAGAAAGACAATGTGAACGTTATTGTGAAATGATAAACCAATACGATGACAATGGCTATAGCAAGTTTATTGAAGGTTCTGCAATGTCTGTCGGAAGAAATTATGATGCTGCTAAAATGCAAGCTATAGATTTAGCAAAAAATCAAATAGCGTCAAGTGTTTCATCAGAAATAGCAGGTCTTGTAGAATCAGAACTTGCTAATACTCAATTAGAACCAGGTGAAGCAGAATCAACTGTTGAGACCGTTCAGGCAACAAAAACTAAAATTTCTGCAAGTCTTGGACGAGTAATTATTGTTCAAGAATTTTATAGAGAATTAGAAAATAAGAACAAAGAAGTGCGTGTGGTAATTCTTTATAATGCAGAGATGGCAAAGGCTGTTGCAAGAAAGGTTGTTAAACAAGAATTAGAGAAAAAAGGCAATAAGTTAGCGGGACAATTAGATAAGATGTTAGGATTTTAAGAAATGAAATACTTCGTTTCAATTCTGTTTTTATCAATTGCATTTGCGTGTTATTCGCAAAAGACTGTAAACGTTTGTGGGGAGTATCGTTATGTTGCTCCCGACAACGTATCGCCAGCGGATGCCAAACGTATAGCTTTGGAGCGAGCACGCTTGGAAGCTATGGCAAAAGAGTTTGGTACGAATGTTTCGCAAACCAATTTAAGTACAACACATATAAAAAATGGCGAGACAGAGACCGATTTTCTTTCGATGGGCGGAACCGAAGTAAAAGGCGATTGGTTAGGCGATACGCAAGAGCCTGAAATAAATATTTCTTACGAGCAAAATTCGTTGGTAGTAACAGCTAAGGTTTGTGGCAAGGCTCGTGAGATAGTAAGTTCTGCAGTCGATTTGTCGATAAAAGTTTTTTGTAATGGAATAGAGAGCGAGCGTTTTAAGAATAACGATAGGCTTTCGGTAGAGTTTCGTACTCCAGTAGATGGTTATTTGGCGGTATTTTTGCGAGATGATAATATGGAAATTGTGTCGTGCTTGATGCCTTATGAGACGGAAAACGGGAAAGCACGGGCAATGAAACGCAATAAAACGAGCATTTTGCTTTCGACAAAAGATCCGCTTTATCCGTACCGTGAAGAGACGATATTGGTAACCATTCAGGAACAGGAATTTAATACGTTGGTGTTTGTTTTCTCGGAAAAGGAGTTTGCCATGCCCATTTCTGATATGGAAGAGTTTGTTCCTGAACTATCAATAGAAGACTTTCAAAAATGGTTGCGTCGCAATCGTGTAAAAGATAATCAAATGCAAGTGATAGAAAAATCTGTTGAAATAAGAAAAAAGTAATAACTATGAATGGTAAATTTTTTGGTTTTGTCTTTATTTTATTGTTTTTGTTGGGTTGTAAAGTTTATAAACCTTCTATGTCAGAAGCAACAAATGATCCTATAAATCAAAAGTTGCCAAAAATGGATATTATATTTCAAAATAAAAAAACAAATGATGATTACTCTTTGGTTAATAATATTGTTCGTAATGAAATAAATCATAATATAATTGATTTTTCGGCACAAAAAAGAGGAATAATTGAAGTTGATTGTAAGATTGAACATTCTTCTAATATTATTTTTGGATCGCTTTTTATTTCAGTTATAACTGGTGGGGTATTAAATCTTTTGGGTTTCCCTTCTGAGTGTTACGATCATAAAGTAATCTTATCATTTAAGGTTTTAGATGTAGATAATAATATTTTAGATACTTATGAATATTCTACAAAAAGACGTTCTTATTATGCTCTTTATTATGGAAAAACTTCAGAGGTTTGTTTAGTAGAGGCGACAAAGTATATTATGAAAAAATTTAGAGATTATATTGAACAAAATTCTACTTATTTAGTTGATAAATTAAAAGAGAGTAACTCCATTTTTTATGCAAATGACTTATCATCAATGCCTGTAAAGAATATTGTTAAGTCTGATGTGGATCAAAACATTCCTCAAAGTAACAAAAAATCTGAAGACACATACGCTTTGATTATCGCAAATGAGGAGTATCAATTTGTGGATGATGTGAATTTTGCAGCACACGATGGTGAAATATTCAAAGAGTATTGTATCAAGACTTTAGGTATTCCTGAGCGTCAGATTCGTTATTGCGCCAATGCTTCATATGGTGTAATTTCAGGCGGCGTAGATTGGCTGAAATATGCACTCAACAACTTTGAGGGTTGCAAAGCCATTGTATATTACTGCGGTCATGGTATTCCTGATGAGAAAACTGGTGATGCTTATATTGTTCCTGTGGACGGCAAAGGTACAAACACCACTACTTGTTATAGTTTGAATACACTTTATACCACTTTGGCAAATACAAAAGCATCAAACATCACTTACTTTATGGATGCTTGTTTCACTGGCGCAAACAAAGAAGGTAGCATGCTTGTGGCTGCTCGCGGT